>NZ_AXAC01000025.1 GCF_000472665.1 Acetobacterium malicum subsp. dehalogenans DSM 11527
TCATATATACCATCACTGGTTCACTTGCGTTCCGTTCCAACAACCGCCATCAGCTTCCTTCAGACCCTTCCGTCGCCGGAAACGCCCTTGCTTACAGCTTGTCTTCCCAATTAGCCAGGTGACAGGTCTTCTTTCAGACCATTAGCTCGGCAACATGCCTCGCAAACCAAAAAGGGATAATGGCTAAGCCTTATCCCTTTTTTGTTTAAACCCGATCGCTTCAATTGTAGCGGTGTTATTAAAAATAATTCATTAAAAGATAAATCGCTGCGCCAGGGTTTCCGGGTGATCGGTGGTCATCGCTTCGCTCATGATGCAGACCCCTTTGGCGCCGGCCATCATCGCAATTTTGTAATTGACTTCGCTGATGCCGCCAATGGCATAAACCGGGATGTTGACGGAATCGCATACTTCTTTGAGAAAACGGAGTCCCCGGGCCGGTAGGCCTTTTTTGCAATCGGTGGGGAAAACATGACCAGCAATCAAGTAGTCGGCTCCCAATCTTTCCGCTTCGCAGGCCTGTTCCACCGAGTGAACCGATACCCCAACCTGATCGAAAGCTTTGATTGCTTGGCCCTTTTTCCGGATATCATCAATCGATACCTGAACTGCGCCCACCTTTAATCGTTCGGCCGTTTCAATATTATGATTGATGATCAGTTTCACCTGATACCGATCACAGATTTCTTTCACTTTAATAGCCAGCTCTAGATAGTCTGGTTCATCCAGTTCTTTTTCTCGCAGCATAATGGCATCGGGTTTCCCACTGGCAATTTCATTGATGCGACTCAGAAAATCGTCCCGGCACAATTTCTGGTTAGTTATACAAATCAGCATAATAGGCTCCTTCATTTTTCTTGTTTATAGTCTATCATATTTTGAGAAAAAGAAAACCGTCAATTAATAAGCTTTATACCCGGATATAGTCGCGATAAACTGGCTGAAGGCCACGGTTTAAAATCATCTGATGCACTTCGGTAACGCTGCGGGGATCAGAAATCTCAAACTGTTCATCGCCCTTTTCTTCCTGTTCATGACCGCCCACGCCGACCCTGACACCAGCCGAAATTTTTGTCGCCACCATCCCGATGACATGATCCCGAAAGCCGGCCCGTTCCCGGGTTGAAATGGTGATTCCCGCAAAGGGCATCAGCAAGCGGTAGGCCAGCATCACCTGCAGCAACTGTTGCTCATGGACATCATTAGGGTTGTTATTGGCATTGTTTATAAAGGGCCTGAGTCGGGGGGTGGAAAAGCCGATTTCGGCATGAGGGTATTTCTGCTGAATAAAAAAAGCATGAAGCCCGGTGGCAAAGGCGTCTTTTCTGAAGTCATCCAAACCCAGCAAGGCCCCAAAGGACACTCCCCGCATGCCCCCCATCAAGGCCCGCTCCTGGGCGTCAAACCGATAGGGAAAGACCCGCTTGGGCCCACTTAAATGAACCTGTTGATATTTGTCGAGATTATAGGTTTCCTGATAGACCGAGACAAAATCGGCGCCGCATTTTTTAAGATAGGCGTATTCATCAGCATTCAGGGGATAGATTTCAATCCCCACGGTAGCAAAATATTCTGCCGCCAGCTTAACCGCGGCCCCAATATACTCCACTCCGGAATGATGCCGGGATTCTCCGGTTAAAATCAATATCTCTGTTAATCCAGTTTTGGCAATGGCTTCCAGCTCACTCTCCATTTCCGCCCGACTAAGCTTGCCCCGGCGGATTTTATTTTTGCAATTAAATCCACAGTATACACAGTTATTTTCACAGTAATTGGCAATATAAAGGGGGGTGAACAGACCGATACTGTTGCCAAAGTATCTTCTGGTTTCAATAATGGCTTTTTTTGCCATTTCTTCTAAATATGGTGTCGCAGCGGGTGATAATAAGGCTCCATAATCTTCCAGCGATAAATGATTTTTTTTCAGGGCTTCTTCCACATCCCGGGCTGACACCTTGGAATAGTCATAGTTATCCACATTTATTAAGACCTTATCCCGGATATCCGAAGCGATCATTGCCATTCCCGGTTGATAGGCCATCGGATCCGTTCGTTTCACTGCCATCCTAATCCTCCAAAAATCCGGTTAAGGGACTGGATGCTTCCGCCTCGGTTAAGACCCGACCGAGACCAGCCAGATAGGCATTTCGGCCCGATTCAATAGCCTGACCAAAGGCCCTGGCCATCAGTGGTATATTTTTGGCCGTCGCCACCGCTGTATTGCACATCACTGCATCGACCCCCATTTCCATCGCCTCACAGGCCTGGGACGGCCGCCCGATGCCAGCATCGACGATAATCGGAACCGCAATTTCATTGACCAGAATCTCAATAAAATCCCGGGTGCTCAGTCCCTTGTTGCTGCCAATCGGGGCCGCCAATGGCATGACTGCCGCCGCTCCGGCACTGACTAAATCCCGGGCGACATTTAAATCCGGATACATATAGGGCAGCACCACAAAACCATCTTTGGCCAGGATCTCCGTAGCTTTAATGGTTTCATAGTTATCAGGAAACAGATATTTGGAATCCCTGATGACTTCGACCTTAACAAAATTCCCGCAATTGATTTCCCGGGCCAGCCGGGCGATTTTAACCGCTTCTTCAGCGGTTCTGGCTCCGGAGGTGTTGGGCAGCAACGTAACATTTAAGGGAATATAATCGAGAATATTTTCTTCGCCGCCCAGATTGGCCCGCCGTAGCGCCAGGGTTACTATTTCCGCGCCGCCATTCTCTATCACCGCCTTCACAATTTCCAGTGAAAACTTTCCCGACCCCAAAATAAACCGGGAATTAAAAGGGTGTCCGCCAATTACTAATTGATCTGTCATTTTTTCTCCTTTGTGACTTTATTATTGGTATTTATAAAACATCTCATTTGAACAATCATTGCCAGCGTTTTGTTGCCTAATGAGGATCAACCACCACCCACAAAGCGAACTACTTCGAGAGTATCCTCCTCACATAGTACCACTGTATCATAGGTCGGTTTCGGGATGATTTCACCATTTCTGGCCACCGCCAGGGTAGCCACATCAAACTGATTGACTTCCAAAAACTGTAATAGATTTTGACAGTTGCCCAGGGTCATTTCTTTTCCATTAACTCTCATTTTGATTACATCCTTCTTTGTTTGTAAAAATTTGAACAAAATTTGCTTTGATGTCGGTTTCCGCAAACAATTTTTTAACGTGTAGGCGAACAGGCGGTAGCCTGTCCGACGTACAGTGTAAAAATTGTTTAGCGCAAACCGGCAGCGAAGCTAACGGCACTTTATTAACTAACCATATTTTAAACGCAAAAAAAGCACAAAACGCGATTACACCCTTTCGGTGGTGTACCCCATTTTGCGCTACTATTTATCTCTTGCTGTTCTAATATTATTACATCACATCGCTAAAGTCAAGCCCCGATTTTAATCCGGATTCTGCTATTGACGAGTGTAGGCATTGAAGGCTGCCATTTTGCTCTTATCTTCTTCAATTTCTTGGATTTCTTTTTTTAAAGCTTCCAGTCGGGCTGTCAGGGCGCCAACTTCCTCTTCATCCACCGAACGATTGGTCACTTCCTTTTTAATCCCCAGCGCCAAAAGCTGATCGTCTTTTTCCTCATATTCTTTGCGGAGCAGGTCTAGCTTTGATTCACAGTTAATCAGCTGTTTTTTGATCATCCGCATCACACGCATATCATCATAATTTTTTAAGATTGTCTCCATTTGCATTCCTTTGCCTTCCTGAAACAGTATTTTTCCTGTTTTTGAGTTTATCACAGTTGCCCGGGCAAATACTTATGCGAAGACGAAAAATTTTTGCCATTCCTAGTTTAAGTTAAATTTTTACATTTATTTACATCTTTTTACATAAATTAACCCTATTTTTAAGATGAATCCGGATTAAATAGGGTATAATATTGTAAATAAATGAAAAAAATGGAGGTACAAAAATGAATGAAGAATTATTAGAACTGATAAAAAATAAAAAAGGCTTTATTTGCGATATGGATGGCGTTATCTATCACGGTAATCGGCTGCTGCCAGGCGTAAAAGAATTTGTCGATTGGCTTTACGCTACCGATAAAAATTTCCTCTTCCTGACCAATTCCAGTGAACGTTCACCCATTGAACTAAAGGAAAAGCTGGCGCGTCTGGGTCTGGACATTGATGAAAGCCATTTTTATACCAGCGCCCTGGCGACCGCAAAATTTTTGAAAGATCAATCCCCCGGTTGTTCGGCCTATGTCATTGGTGAACCGGGTCTGGTCAATGCCCTTTATGATGTCGGAATTACCATGAATGATGTGGATCCGGACTATGTCGTTTTTGGCGAGACCCGCTCTTATAATTACGACTCTGTTCTCCGCGCTGTGAAGCTGATTCAAAAAGGTGCTAAACTGATTGCCACTAACCCGGATTTAACCGGTCCCACCGAAGACGGTATTGTGCCGGCCTGTCGGGCCTTTGTCGCGCCGATCGAATTGGCCACCGGCAAGGAAGCCTATTACGTCGGTAAACCCAACCCACTGATGATGCGTACCGGGATTAAACGGCTGGGCGTTCACAGTGATGATGCCCTGATTATTGGCGACCGCATGGATACTGATATTATTGCCGGAATCGAATCCGGTCTCACCACTTTTCTGGTTCTCAGCGGTGTGTCCACCCGGGCAACGGTTAAAGATTTTCCTTACCGTCCCAACTATATTCTCACCGGCATTGATGAGATTGTAGCCGGACTGGGACTACAGTAAAACACATTAATTTAAAATCTATTTTAACTTAATCTTAATCTTAATAGCTTAACAACAAAAAAGTTGCGATGTTTTTTCTTAAACATCGCAACTTTTTTGACTAATTATTATGATTCTCTTTGCTGTCCCCTTCATCAATTTTACAATAACATGGTGGTTCACTTTCTTTTTTTTCTTCTTCCCGTTCTTTTTTAATCAAGTAGTAGGATGCCCCAGCCGTCACAATCAACAATGCAATCATTAACAAAATTATCGTTGCGATCCCCAACTGCAATTGCTGGGAGGCCACCTGATAGGTGCCAATAAATCCAAATAACATAAAGGCCCCGGCGGATACCAGCTTAACTGTTCGTTCAGGGATTTTTTTACATAGTACCACCCCAATGATAATCCCGATGGCATCGGCAATCAGCATCCCGGTGGTCGTTCCCACCAGAACACCAATGGCATTCTCAGGAAATTTGGTGGCCAGCGCAATCGTCGCCAACTGGGTTTTATCACCCATTTCAGCGATAAAAAAGGCGATTGTAACGGTGATAATCGGGCCGAATTTAGTTGCCCTATTTTCCTCACCATTAAGCTTATCCCCTCTGATGGTCCATAATCCAAAGAAAATAAAAGATAACGAAGCAATTCCCTGAATCCAGATCTGGGCGCCATCAAACCGGGTAATATAATTTCCCACTGCCACCGCCAGAGCATGGTTAAATACCGTGGCAATAAAAACCCCGATCATTACCTTGGAAGCCTTATACTTGGTGGCAAAGGCCATTGCTAACAGTTGGGTCTTATCCCCCATTTCAGCCAGAACCACCGCCCCGACAGCAACTAAAAACGCGACAAAATTTAAATACATTTTTCTTTCCTTCCAACTATATTTAAGCAGTACCACCTTTTCCAAAATAAAAAGACTCTTAGCATAATCCACCCGCAAATGGACTACGCTAAAAGTCTCGTTACCAGAATTGGCTACAAAGCCAGGTGATGAATCACCAGTATGTTGACTTTGTATAACAACTACTCCCTCTCAACGTTATTATTTTACAATAATCTCCCCATCATTGTCAACCTAAAAACGGCGAAGTGCTATTCTAAAGTGGCACTTCGCTGTTTTCCTAAACCTCAAAGGGAATCACCGACGCCAGCAAATCCCGGGCATACTTGTTTTTTGCCATCGCCAATTCGCCGCTTTGCAGTTCTTCGACGATCTGTCCCTGATACAAAAAAAGTATCTTATTACACAGATGAGACACCGCCTGCAGATCATGAGCGACAAAGAGGTAGGTGATATTCATCTCAATGCGCAACCGATGGAGCAATTTAAGGATCTGGGATTGCACCGAAACATCCAGGGAGCTGATCGCTTCGTCCAGCACAATAAACCGGGGGTTGGTGGCAATGGCTCTGGCAATACACACCCGCTGCAACTGACCGCCACTGAGTTCATGGGGGTAACGGTTTTTAATTTCATGCTCCAGCCCCACCTTCACCAGCAATCGATCGATGCGCTGATCCAAATCTGTTACCGCACCGCTGGCGTAAATGGGTTCAGCAATCGCTTCTACCACGGTATAGCGGGGATTTACCGACGCCGTATAATCCTGAAATACCACCGACATTTTTCCCTTATTGTTTTTAATCCATTGTTTTGCCGGGATCCCTTCAAATAAGATGCTGCCCTTATCTGGCTTCTCCAGACCCATAATCAGTCGCGCCAGGGTACTTTTTCCACTGCCACTTTCACCAATCAAGCCGACGCAGGATCCGGCTTCAATGGTCAGGTTCACCCCGTTTAGGATCTTCACCCGGGAGCCGCCAAAATTGACGCCCACCTTCAGATAACTTTTTTCCAGGTCCTTTATCTCAAGTAGATTGGCCATTATGGTCTCCTTTTCTCATCGCCTTTCGGAACGACTCCGTCAGTTCCATTCGGGTGTCAATGAGATATTTAGTATAAGCATGCTGGGGATTTGCAAAAATGTCG
This sequence comes from Acetobacterium malicum subsp. dehalogenans DSM 11527, assembly GCF_000472665.1. Taxonomy (GTDB): domain Bacteria; phylum Bacillota; class Clostridia; order Eubacteriales; family Eubacteriaceae; genus Acetobacterium; species Acetobacterium malicum. Next base: position 6,731 of record NZ_AXAC01000025.1, read on the forward strand.
GCTGCATCCCCATACTCCACCGCGGCTCCATCCTTCATGACCAGCAGCCGATCCGACAGATGTTTAACCACCCCCAGATCATGCGAAATAAAGATCAGTGCCGTTCCCATTTTTTCGCGGATCATTTTAAATTCTTCCACCACCTGTCCCTGATTAATCGAATCCAGGGCAGTGGTGGGTTCATCCGCCACAATCAGATCCGGCTCCATCGCCAGAGCGGTGGCAATCATGCAGCGCTGCAGCATCCCGCCGGATAGCTGATGGGGATATTTTTTCAGCACCTGCTCCGGGTCATGAATATTTATCAGGCCCAGGGCTTCTTTAGCCAGTGTTAGACTCTGTTTTTTGGTAAGTTGCTTATTCTCGACAAAGGTCTCGGCCATCTGATCACCGATTTTGGCAATCGGATCAAAGGCTGACATGGCATCCTGAAGGATCATCGCAATTTGTTTGCCGCGAATCTTCCGCATCGTATTTTCGTCCTCCCGGAGCAGGTCCAACTCGCTGTTCCGGGACTTAAAAACGGCCAATCCCTGACTTTTCAACCAGGGATTGGTAATTCCCAACAGCGCTCTGGTAATCATCGATTTTCCGCTGCCGCTTTCACCGACAATCCCCAGACAGCTGTTTTCTGCCACGGCAAAGCTGACATCATGAATAATTTCATCCTGATCCCGTTCATCAGTGACTCTGAGATTTCTGACTTCTAATAGTACGCTCATTCGGTCACCACCTTTTTTCGGCCAAATAAAGAATCAAGTAAAGAATATCGTTTCGTCTTAAAGCCCCTATTGATTTTGGGATTAAGCGCCTCCTGAATGCTGTCGCCGAGAAAATTAAAGGCTGCCACTACCAGAAAGATAGCCATCCCCGGCGCCAGCATCTGGCCGGGATTGGTGGTCATAACATTTTTGGCTTCATTGAGCATCATCCCCCATTCGGCCGTCGGTGGCTGAACCCCCAGACCCAGAAAGGAAAGCGCCGAAATATTCAAAATAATCGCTGCCGTATCCAGGGTCGCCAGCACCGCAATCTCGCCGATAGCACCAACCAGCAGATGTTTTCTGACAATGTGCCCGGTTGAGCAGCCGGCGACCTTGGCAAAGCGGATATAGTTGCTGTCCATAAACTGGATTACAATCGAGCGAATCATCCGCACATACCAGGCCCATTTGGCGATCACCGTGGCCAGAACAATGTTGGTTATTCCGGTTCCCAAAATCCCCACAATCGCCAGGATCAGCACCTCGCTGGGGAAGGACAGCATGATATCGCAGATCCGCATGATCACATCGTCGACGGTTCCCCTGAAATAACCGGCCATCACCCCCAGCACCGTACCAATAACAATGGTCACCACCATCGTCAGCACTGAAACGAGGATCGTCACCCGGCCGCCAAATAAAATCCGCGAAAAGACATCCCGGCCTAATTGATCGGTGCCAAACCAATGAGTCAGCGATGGTCCCTGAAACTTATCAATGATGTTCTGAGCCGTGGGATCGTAGGGCGCTAACAAAGGCGCCAGAATAGCCAGCGTAATCACCATTAACAGAAATAAGCTGACCCCCATGGCCAGGTTATCATTTCGGAACCGTTTCCAGAATCCTGCCATCTCAGGCCTCCTTTCTTCTACGGGGATCGATCCAGACGGATCCCAGATCCACCAGTAAATTACAAAATACAAAAAGCACCGCCATGATCAGCACATAGGCCTGAATCATCGGAAAATCGCGGTTGAATATCGCCGTCACACAAAGCCTCCCGATTCCCGGCCAGGCAAAAATGTTTTCAATCACGACCGTTCCGGCAATCAGCTTGGGAATCGACATCCCCAGGGCCGTTAAGGAGGTTTGCAGGGAATTTTTAAAGACATGTTTCATAATTGTCTGTTCCTTCAATCCCCGGACCCGTCCATACAGCACATAATTCTCCCGCTTGTTATGAATCATATTGTTCCGGATCAGCCGGACATAGGTTGCAATGTATCCCAGCGACAAGGTCACCGCTGGCAGAAGCACCGCAACCGGGGTCGTCATCCCGCTGGTCGGCAGCCATTTTAGTTTCACGGCAAAAAGCCACATCAGCAGAATACCCGCCCAGAAGCCGGGAATGGCGGTTCCCACAAAAACGATCGCCCGCATCGTTTTATCGGTGATGCTATCCTCTTTTACGGCACATAAAACCCCGGCACCGACCGAGACAACAACGATGATTAACAGCGAAACACCGGCTAGATAAAGGGTCGGCGGCAGCGCCTTGGCGATTTCTTCCCCAACTGGTTTATTATTCGCATAGCTGTTGCCAAAATCCCCCTGAAGGGCATTGCTAAGCCAGGTCAGATAGCGGGTCATAAAGGGATCGTCCAGTCCCAACTGCTCCCGCATCTGGGCAATATTTTCTGCGGTGGGGGTGATCTCATTGACCCGAATGGCCACCTCGGCCGGATCACTGGGGCTTAAATTGATTAAAACAAAGGCAAAAAAGGAGATTCCGATTAAAATCGGAATCATCCACAGGAGCCTTTTGACAATGTAATTCTTCATGGTCTTACTCCCTTTTGTTATTCCAATTTGTCATACCTGATTAATTGGAAAAGTACATTTTTTCGAATGGTATTTCATATTGCGAATCATTAAAGGTTACCCCTTCTAAACCAGTAATGGCTACCGCTTTTGTTTTTGAATAAGAAATCGGTATGTACACAAACTGGTCATTAATATAAGTCAGTACCTCTTTATACATTGCTGCCCGTTTGGTTTCATCTGACTCCGTCATAATTTTGGTAATGGTTTCATCCAGCCACTGTTTCTTTTCCAATCCAGCCTGAGCCTGATAATCGCCATGAGCGGGAATTCGCCAGGATGAAACATAGGATTGCGGGTCATAGGGCGTTCCCCAGGACAGTGAATACTGAAGATCAAAATCTCCGGTTTTCTGACGATCCAAAAACGCCTGTTTTTCTTCTCCGAGAATATTCATCTTAATCCCAACGGCGGCCAAATCTGCCTGAATCGAGGTGGCAATAGTGCCTTCCTGAGCGTTTTTGGAATTATAGGAAAGAGTGATTTCGCATTTCTGGCCATCCTTTTCGCGAACCCCATCAGTTCCCAGCTTCCAGCCGGCTTCTTCCAATAATTGTTTGGTTTTTTCCTGATTATAGGTAATGGTTTTAAGCTCAATGTTGCAATAAGGCACATCTTTTGATAACAGCGTATCAGCCTGATCCTCCGAACCATTTAAAATGCCCTGAATAATGTTGGTCTTATTGACCGCATATTCAATCGCTTCCCGGACTTTAATGTCTTTGGTGATCGGTGCTTTACTATTAATGAGAATCGCTCGGGACGCTACCGGTTCACTGCTATAGGTTTTATAGGCGCCTTCTTCTTCCAGCTTTTTATACGAATCCAGGTCAACCTGATCGCCATCCGCCCCAAAGAGCAGATCCACTTCACCGTTCTGGAGAGCTAATAAAATTGTCTGGGGATCTGGCATGACCTTCCAGTTGATGGTTTTGATTTTAGTCTTTTCGCCCCAGTACGTTTCATTCTGGGTAAAGGTGGCGTACTGATTATCGACATGCTCGGATAACACCCAGGGACCGGTACCAACATAGCCATTGACCCCTTCTTTGGTTGTGCCATTGACAAAACAATTGGGTGAAATAAAGCGGAACGGACGGGTCAGACCCAACTCAACCAGGGTCGGATAATAAGGATGCTTTAACACCAGCTTAAAGGTATGTTCATCAACCACCACATTTTCCTTGATCTCATTGACCATATCCAACCAGGCATGGCGTTCCAGGTTTCCGACGATGGCATCCATGTTTAGTTTGACCGCGGCCGCATTAAAAGCAGCCCCATCCGTAAAGGTAACCCCTTTTCGTAGATGGAAGGTATATTCCAGTCCATCCGCCGAGATTTCCCAGCTTTCCGCCAGCGCTGGCTTCACTTCGCCGCCCTCATTTTTCGTCAACCCTTCAAAAACCATATTTTGGGCCGACATCTCGCCCGAATAGAGATGGGGGTTAATGTCCCGGATATCCTTGGTACAGGCATAATTCAATTCTTCCTTGGTGGAAACATCGGTTTTGGCCGATGCACCACTGCAACCGGCCAAGATGCTGGTACACAACACAGCGGTGATTAGCACCGCTAAACCTTTTTTCAGCTTCATTTTCTTTTCTCCTCTTAAATACTTGTTTTATTTGATCAACTTCCTGTTTCATACTACTGCGCATTGTAGCAAAAACCTCAGCTTTATCACAAAATTAAAAATTTGCACCGGTATTTTTGAGGTATTTTTTCCATAAAAAAACCCCACCATCTCAGAAAAGATAGTGAGGTCGCAAAAAAAGCCTGCCAAAAAAAACACCTCCTCTATCACGCGTAGAGATTGAGTAATTAAAGCAGGCAGGTCTTCTGGCTAAAGCGTCAACATTGCCTCCTGCCTTCCCATATTCTGGTGGCATTCCTGGAGGAACTCTTCTCTTACAGCGGCGGGACCGCGGGGGATTTTCACCCCTCTTCCCTTTTCACCAGCCTGTAATACATTCGATTACCGCCGGCACCTGTTTTATTAATATTCAATTTAATTTATCAGCCCGTGTTTTAATAAAAAACAATCAAGCCACTAAAAAACAGAAACAATGCCACAATCACGTGTTTTTCATTGTTTCTGTTTGCCATTTTAACATGCTTAAACCGCCTGTGCAAGTCTCTTTTTAAGAAATGGTATTCTGTTTTGGAATGTCTTTCCATGCCAGTCGCTATTTGTCCGACTTTAACCCACGGCGCTTATTTCATAAAGCGGTCAATCGCTTTTCTGAGTTCTTCTAAAGCCTTTTCGTCGTTATTCTCCACCGCATCAACGATGCAGTGCTCAATGTGATCCTGTAAAATAATTTTGCCGACGTTATTAATAGCTGATTTCACCGCTGAAAGCTGGATCAGCACCTCGGTGCAGTCTCTTCCCGACTCGACCATTTTTTTCACCGATTCAAGATGACCCGCAGCCCGAGAAAGACGATTCAATACTGATTTGGTCTGGGTATGTTCATGATGATGGTGGTGGTGATCTCCGCCGTGGCCACTATCACGTCCACCATCGATCCCTTCACCCTGATGTTCATGCATCTCCGTTCACCTCATTTTCTATATCTGTTTAACCCATTATAACAGATATAACAAAAGGACACCACCCAATGGGAGATGCCCTTTCATATCTTACAGAATCGAATCGATCAGTTTTTTGGTATAGGCTTCCCGGGGATTCGCAATCACCTCGTCCGGGGTACCGGTTTCTATCACCCGACCCTGATGCATCACCAGCACCCGGTCGCAGCATTGCTGGACCAGAGCCAGATCATGACAGATCATCAGTTGTGACATCCCCTGATTTTTCTGCAATTCCATCAGTAGTTTTACAATCTGAGTCTGGACGGTGACATCCAGAGCGCTGGTGGCTTCATCGCAGATGAGCAGCTGGGGTTGCCGGGCAATAGCCCGGGCAATCGAGGCCCGCTGACACTCACCGCCGCTGACCTCGCTGGGATAGCGACTGGCAAATTCCAGACCAAGGCCACAGATTTCCAGGTATTCAATGGCTTTGTTTTTAGCCGCCCGACGACCCATGCCCTGATTGATCAGCCCTTCCATGACACTTTCCCCCAGCCGAATCCGGGGATTAAAGGAATCCACCGGCATCTGAAAAACCATCTGAACCAGTTGGTAAACCCGTTTGCGTTCTTTTCGTCCGGGGTTTTTAAGTGTTTTGCCATCCAGAATAATATCACCGCCATCCAAAGATTCCAGTCCGGTAATCATCTTGGCAACTGTGCTTTTACCGCTGCCACTTTCGCCCACCAGCGCCAGGCATTCGCCTTTGTCGACATGGAAGCTGATCTCATCAACCGCACAAATAGTGCTTTTTCCTTTGGTATAGGTTTTTTTTAAATTGCTGACTGCTAAAATCCTATTCATGTCTCACCTTTTTATCCGGGGCATGGCCGCAATCAGCTGGCGGGTGTAATCCTGCTGAGGATGATCAATCACCTCCCGGGCCTTACCGTATTCAACCAGCTGACCCTTGCACATCACTGCCACGGTATCGGCCATAAATGACACCACCCCAATATTATGGGTCACCACCACAATTCCGGTTCCAAATGCTTCCCGCATCGCCATCATTTCCCTAACCACCTGGGCCTGAACAGTGACATCCAGAGCCGAGGTCGGTTCATCAGCAAAAAGTAGCTCCGGTTCCAGTAGCATTGCCATGACAATGCCGACCCGTTGATTCATCCCACCGGATAGTTCAAAGGGATAGCTATTTAAAATTCGCTCGGCATCCCTTAAATGAATCTTCTCAAACAGGGCGGTGGCCTTTTCCCGGACCAGCTGACGGTCACTAACGCCGTGCTCGGCCATGGTTTCATAAAGCTGTTCGCCAATCGTCCTTATCGGACACAGGGCACTGCCACAGTTTTGAAAAATCATCCCCATTTCCGGACCCCGCAGCATCCGCAGTGCTTCATCATCAAGATCAAGAACCGGCTGACCCTTATAGCAAATCTCACCTCGGTTGACCAGACCGGCCGGGCCCAGAAGACCCATGGCCGCCTTGATCAGGGTGCTTTTACCACTGCCGGACTCGCCGACAATCCCGAGGATCTCACCTGATTGCATGTTTAAGTTGATCTCTCGAACCGTCGGCTCGCCGTCGTAGGATATTTCGACGTTTTGAAATTCCAGTAATGGTTGTTGCATAAACTCTTCTTTCTGATCGGGACTATTTATTCGTTGATATCCAGATCGGCTGTGATTTCATAATAATCCGATGGATGGGCCGTAAAGCCGGTGACACTCTTTTTCATCACAAAGGACATTTTTAAATGAGAGGCATAGATATAGGCATTGTCGTCAAGAACTTGCTGGGCAATTGAAACCGCCAGCGCTGCCCGTTTTTCGGTGTCAAATTCATTTCGTAACTGTGCAACAAGGGTTTCCACCTTGTCATTATGATAGTGCCCACGATTGTAATCGGAATTATCAACCACATGGGTGGTGAAATAATATTGGGGATCTCCGGTTGGCGCAGTTACAAAGGCGTTGGCAAAAACATCATAGTCTCCTGCTTTCAGAAAATCCTTGTAGGAATCGGTGGCGTTGACCTGAACATCAATGCCTGCTTGTTTATAGGTAGCCTGAACCGATTCGGCCAGCAGCGGCAGCTCCTGACGGGAGGTGTAGGTCAGCCATTTGATCGATAATTTCTGGCCATCTTTTTCGCGGATGCCATCGCCATCGGTATCAACCCAGCCCGCTGCTTCCAGCACTTTTTTTGCGCCGTCAATGTCATAAGCGGTGTCCTTAACGGCGTCGCCGCCAAATGTAAAGTTAGCCGGGAAAGGACCTGCTGCCGGCGTTCCATTGCCCTTTAACAACACCGTGGTAAAGCCGTCCTTGTCCATGCTCATGGCCATCGCTTTACGAACGGCATCGTCTTTAATCACCGCTGAATTATAGTTAAGAGCGGCCTGATAAACCCGGGAAGTATTGGTGGAGCTGATGGTGTAGTCATCGTTGTTTTGAAACAGTTCCAGATTGGCATAGGGCAGACCCTGGGCGGCATCAATTTCGCCGCTTTGCAGGGCCATGGTTAAGGTATCGCCGTCGGTGATACTCTTAACATTAACTTTGCCCACCTTTGGTTTGCCGCCCCAGTAGTCCGCATTGGCTTCCAGATTAACCTCCGTATCGGTGACGGTTTTGGCTACATAAGGACCCGTACCCACCACATTTTTACCATCGGGTGTTACGCCAGCTTCCATATCAAAAATGACGCCATAAGGATCACACAAATAATTGACCAGGGCTGGCGACTTAATTTCCGTTGTAATGGTGATACTTTGTCCATCAGCGCTAATCGACTTAATCTGCAGGTCTTTAGGCGCCCGGTCATGAACGGCAATCAGATCATCCAGACAAGCCTTTACTGCTTCACCAGTCATTTTCTTGCCATTGGAGAAGGTAACATCATCCCGTAAATTGATTTTAACGGTATAATCATCAATCTGTTCATAATCTTTGGCCAGCCAGGGCTCCAACTCCATCTTTTCATTGAATTTAAACAGTGTTTCACCAACCCCATAACGCAGGGTCGACCAGCCACTGTAGCCATCATGGGGATTAAGTCCGACATTCCCCATAGCCGCCCCATAAGCCATGGTTCCATAATTAAATACCTTTTCTTCCGCACTTTTGGTGCCAGTCGAACCGGCACAGCCGGTCAACATCCCGCCAACCAGTGTGGTGGTCAGCAGTAATGCCAGAATTTTACTTTTTACTTTCATTTTTTCTCCTTTTTTCTCTTTTAGTTTTGGGATCCAGTACATCTCTGACCGTATCCCCCAGTAAATTAAATAATGTTACTGATATAAAAATAGCACAACCGGGTGCTAGAATTACCCATGGCGAGGTTTGCAGCATGCTACGACCTTCACTCATCATCGAACCCCACTCGGCAATCGGCGGCATCGCCCCCAGTCCCAGAAAGGACAGTCCCGCCAGTTCCATCATCATGGTACCAATATCAAGGGTGGCGGTTACCAGAATCGGGCCGATTATATTGGGCAGAATATGCTTAAAAACAATCTTGATCGAACCGGAACCGCTAAGCCTGGCGGCGGCGATATAGGGCATATTTTTAATCGCCAGCACCTGCCCTCTGGCCAACCGGGCAAATTTGGGCCAGGAAATACAGGCCAGCGCCACCACCGCATTGATCAGCCCACCACCTAAAATGCCGGCCACGGCAATGGCAAAAACCATTCCCGGAAACGCCAGAAAGACATCCGAAATCCTCATAATCAGGGAATCAATTTTGCCACCCTGGTACCCGCAGAACAACCCTACCAGAGTCCCAAATCCAGTGATCATCGCCACCAGCAGCAGCGCCGAGTAAATAGTGGTTTGTCCCCCCATTATCACCCGGGACAACATATCCCGGCCATAGCGATCCGTCCCCAGCAGATGCTCCGGGCTGGGCGGCTGCAAGGCCTTCATTAGATCCTGAGCATAAGGGTCATAGGGGACTATCTGGGGGGCCAGGGCCGCCACCAGTAATAATAGAATCACCAAAGTCAGAAAAATATAGAATTTCGTCATCGTTTGATCTTTTTTTATTTTCCGGGTTCTGATCCGGACCGCTGTACGCTCTGTTACTTCCATCAGCCCTCCTGTTCTAATCGAATCCGGGGATCCAGATAATGATAAATGATATCGGTCACCAGATTAACGCCCACATAAATAATGGCCATCCAGATGACATAGGCCTGGATCATCGGGTAATCCCGATTCAAAATCGAATCCACTGCCAGTTTTCCGACCCCATCCCACATAAAAATTGATTCAATAATTGCTGTTCCACCCAGCAGCGAACCGATCGATAAGGCCAGCAGGGTGATAATGGTCAGCATCGCGGTCTTCAGCACACTGGCAAAAAGCACCACTGGCTCCCTGATCCCCCTGGCCCGGGCCCCGATGACATAGTCCTTATTCAGCTCATCCAGTACCGTGGTGCGAACCTGGCGGGTGTATTTTGCCGACATGGCTATTGCCAGGGTCAGCGTCGGCAAAACGATGCTCTTTAAGCTGCCATTGCCCATAACCGGAAACAGCTTTAGCTGTAAGGCTAAAAAATAGATCAGCAGCAATGAGACAAAAAAGCCCGGTAAGGCATTGCCAATAAAACTGAAAAAGCGGATCAGATAATCGGTGAAACGATTATGCCGGACGGCCGCTAAAACGCCAAAGGGAATCGAAATCAGGACGGTAAGTATTATTGAGGTCAGCGTCAGATAAATTGTCGCTGGCAATTTTGACACAAAGGTTTCAAAAACCGGTTTATTGGAAATGTAGGAAACACCCATATCGCCGGTTAATACCCCGCCCAGCCAGCTGGTATACTGGATAATAAAGGGCTGATCGAGCCCCAGTTCGTGCCTTTTTTCGGCCTTGACTTCTTCGGATACGCCGCCACTGGCATTGTCGTATAGCGCATCCACGGCATCCCCGGCGGCTGACTGCATCAGGGTGAAGGATAACAGGGTGATACCCAGAATGATTGGTATTAATTGTAATAGACGTTTTCCAACGTATTTTTTCATTGATGCAAAACCTTTCTCGCATTAGCGCATTTACCGGTAAATTTTATCACTTAAAAAATGGCGTTACAACCTCCATGGGGGGTTATTTCGCCATTCCAATTTAGCATACCTTCTTATTCCATTTAGCCTTTAATGGGATCCCCCGATTCCAGATTTACCAAAATAAATTCCAGAAACCGCTTGCCCCATTCACTGTGCTCTTCTTGCCGTCTGCGAATATAGCCAAACATCACCACATTCTCCTTTTCGTATAAGGGAATACCGTTGATTTCCTTCTCGTCCACATCAGCAGTGATATAACCGCTTCCGATATTAGCCAGATCAGTGGTTTGCAGCAACTGCATCATAACACAGTCGCTGTTGGTCACCACCACACTCTCCAGGGCGGGCATGTCTTTACCTTGTGGATTGGTTATTTTCCAGTAATTATTGAGATCAAATTCGTCTTCATAGCACTGAACCAGCTTGAGCTTCTGCAGTTCTGCTTCACTGATCTCACGGGCCTGATAGAGCGGGTGTTTCTGCCCCAGATACAAAACCACCTGGGTTTTTTTAAGCTCCACAAACTCCAGGTGGTTTCTGGTCAAGATATACTGAAAGGCGGTATTCTGACTGTCCATCACATAGACAAAGCCCAGTTCGTCCTGATAACCGGCCACCCGCTTGATAATTTCTGCCACCGAGGCCGTATAAAGCTCAAAATGCAATTGTTTGACGTGAAAGCGATTATAAAAATCGGCAAATATCTTAGCCATCCAGGCACTGGGATTACTGGCGATCTGCAATTGCTCAATCCGATCCGTCTGCGAAAACGAGGCCAGCATTTCGATGTTATCAATGGCTTTGCAGGCATACTCATAGACGTGTTTGCCCCGGGATGACAACAAAATTCCCCGGCTTTTACGATGAAAAAGGCTAAATCCGAGATGTTCTTCCAGCGCCTTGATCGCCTTGCTGACATTGGGTTGGGTCGTATAGAGGATTTCGGCAGCTTTACTGAATGATCCCACATCGGCACAGACCACAAAATATTTCAGTTGCTTAAGTTCAATCATATCACACACCTTTTTGAAGCGATTATCCTTCATTTAAAACCATCCTTCTGCTAAAATCAATTGTCATCACGTTTTACTTTTTTTATTTCTCGTTTGCATCATACCCATCATTTTTTATTTTTCCATAGGCAATCATCGCGCTCTTTTTTAGTATTGTCAGCGAACTGACCTGATAAAGAACGATCCCATCATATTTGGCGATGGACGTTTGCAAAACTTTGCCAAAATAATCTTTGATTACGCCCAGATTCTCGCCTTTTAAAAACGCCCCCCCCGCTTTTTTATTAGGGTACCAGCATCCCGTGACTTCGGCCTCTTCATAAACGGCATCCACCACCTCCAGCTGTTTACATGCGGATGTTCGCATCGGCTCATTCAAAACCTTTAAACAGCGCAAGACATTTTTAACATCTTCCTGGTATTTTTTAATCTCATCTTCAGACCAGCGGGCTTCGCCGCCACGTTCAATCAGAATCCCGGGAATTCCCATCGAACCGGCATAATTATAGGCGCCACTGGTAGCCAGATACGATTTAACCCGATAGGGCACCAATACCGCCGCTGCCATGGCTTTGGCTTCACTGACAACTGCCTCTTTGGCCGCACCGACATAATAAACGTAAGGGGTCAGAGACTCATAACCATCCCCGGCATGAAGGTCAATAAAACGATCAGCTTTTTTAAAAAACATTTCTGTTAAAAAAGCCGCCAGCTTATCGCCGATTGTGCCGTCCGGATCACCCGGAAAAATCCGGTTGAGGTTTTTTCCATCCTCGGCCACCACACTCATCGTCCGGTTTTCAAAGCCACTGATATTGACCGGATGAATGATGATCAGGCAGCCGGCTACTGCTTCTGGGATGATTTCCTGAGCCAGACGAATCGCCGTTTCAATGCCGGTATATTCGGCGTTATGGACTCCGCCGGTAATCAGCACTGTTTTTCCGGCACTTTGGCCATTAATAATGGTCACCGGCAATTTCAGCTCCGTTTGGGGAACCGCCACATAGCCGGAAACTTTTGCTCCCTTTTTTACCACCAGATTACCAATTACTATTTCCAAGTGTCTTCCTCCTTTTGTCAAATAAAAAAGCTCCTTTACCCACCGGGCTTAAGGAGCACAAATGATTGTATAAAAAATCTCACACAATAATATCCATCTTCCCATCTTTCTCGCAGGTCAACAACGAATCTCATTACAAGCAGGTCTTCTGGCTTACGGATCATCATCTTGATTTCGCCTTCCCGGTGTTTATACACCAGTGGCATCATGAAATCAGACTCCTCGCTTACAGCTGCGGGACAGCATGGGTTTTCAACCCATTTTCCTATTCTCCGTTGAATTTCAATTCAACAGCACTCGTAACGCATTATTCAATTAGGGCTAACTATGCCATAGTTTCTGACTCCTGTCAAGGGTATTCCGGTTTTACTTGTGCTGTTGCAAAATAACGGTTCCAGCTCAACAAAGGTAAAATACTGCTTCAGTTTTTCTTCAATCAGGCGTAAACAACGATCCCCGGCATCCATCACCCCAATAAAATAAAGGTTATCGGGTATCAATAAACGCTGCGCCTTATATTTGGGGTCCATCTCATTTTTTAAGGAATTGCGTTTAAAAAGAAGTAACAGATCGGGCATAATCGTATTAATATTTTCACGATTAATCCCATCGATGATCAGATAGTAACTATTTTGTTGATCCTCTATGGCCCGATTGCAAAAATCTATAAACCCCCAGGTTTCGAGCAGAAATTCATGTTCAGGTACTTCTTTTAAGGGCTTACTGATGATCGCCTGCTGTGGCAGTACGCAGTAAATGACCCGGTTTTCATCCTTCTTTTTCAGATACGAAAACACCAGTTTTTTGGCCATAAAGCTTTTACCTACTCCGGGTGATCTCCTTAAGATGATGCTCTTGTCTTTTTTGAGAAGATTCGAAATTTCTTCATATTTTGCTGTTTCCATTAAGGATTCTGCCAGAAATTTTTCCTGTGAATAGCTTTCCGTTCTCACCTTTGCCTTATTTCTTAGGCCCCAAACATCACTCGAAAAGGACTTTCGGTAAAACAAATCTTCACCCTTCGCAAAAGATTTCGAATCGCTGCTGAATTTTTGCAGCGTGAAGCGAACCTCTGCCCGCCAGCCTGGATTTGTTTTCAGGTTTTTTATTTTATTTCGCTTTAATATCATTTCCTGAATATATGACAATTGGGCTTCGCCGTTAAAATCCTTTAAAATTGCGACAATCTCATCACGATACGTTACTTCTTTATGAAAGCGCTTCTGCCAATAGGGTTCATTTAAAAACCGCTGATAATCCTGCGGTTGATCGTAAAAGGTAAAGTCAATCAACGCCTGGGACATCCAATTTTGGGGATTCGGTTTGACTTTCCAGACACTCCGGATAAAGGTGAAAAAATACCACTGCTTCTTTTTAGATAAAGCGATCCAGTTGACATCAATCTTTCTTCGATTAAAATAATTTCCAGTCACAACACCCAGGGCCGTTATCTCCATTACCGAAACCACTTTCCCATTGGTTTCAAAGGGAATCCGACTTTTTCGATTATGGGTTGTTTTTAATGCGATCCGATCTCCCACTTTAATGGTATCAATGAGATCTCCGAGTTGATCTGAACACTGGTTTTCCCAATACCCTCCGGTGATGAACTGCGACAACTGATCGTTTTTATTATCCGAAAAATCACTGACAAACCAGCTTGGTCGATTATCCTTCATTACATTTTACTCCTTCCAAAATTTTTATTCTGCGAAGTTTTAGCGCTAATATAAAAGTGAGACAGTAATTCCTTTCTGGGAATAACTGCCTCACCGGCTTCTTTTAACATTATTTATTTTTCTGCAAAAATCATAAACATTGGCGTCGATGCATAATTTATCTGTTCTTCCTGATCCCAGACTACCGCCCCAATCCCCTGCTCAACCATAACCTTATTAAAGCCAGTATTAATCAGAACCGCGGCATCCCATTGGGGCCGCATGGTTCGGCTCAGGGGCAGATTCATGGCAATCTCCTCCATCGCTGTGGTATCGGTCTTGATATAGTGATCGTTTACCCCTTCTTTTTGGGAATTGATACGATCATTAAAGTATTCCTGTCGTTTTTCTCCGTCATAAAGATGGAGATACCAGTTGGCATCAAAATTCAGAATCCGTCCCCCCGGAGCCAGTACCCGATGCCATTCCTTGTAGGCTTCGTCAGGACGTTCCAGATTCCAGGTCAGATTGCGGGTGACAATCAGATCAAAACTGTTATCTGCAAAACTCAAGTGATGGGCATCCATCTGCATAAACTTGATTTGATTTTGGTAATAACCGGCATTTTGTTTGGCCTTATGAAGCATGGCATCAGTATAGTCAACCGCTGTTACATCATAACCGCAGGATGCCATGGTAATGGCAAAGAAACCCGGGCCGGTACCAATATCCAAAACTTTTAGCTTACGGCCAATCACTGCCGGCTTATGACGATTGATCAGTTCTTTCCAGACATCCATTTTGTAGCTGTTCAGCTCCGCCACATTGACCTCGGAATAACCTTCCGAACGTTTATCCCAATAATTTTCCACTTTTTCAAGGATGTTTTCCATCATTTTTCCCCTTTTTTTCCTGTAATCACTAAAAAAAGCCATGAAGAAATAAGCTGATCTTCTGATCAAATTAAGTCTTCATGACTTTCTTGTATATACGTGTATTTAATTTAGCCGTATTTTCTCATAATCTTCTTTATCTGTCAAGAATTATTCTTAATTTGTGGAAGTACATGAAGCTTATTTGCAAAATCATCCTTCACCCGATCTTTATGATTCTTTAATCGCCGAAATCATAAACATCGGGGAAGTACCATATAGCATTTTTTCTTTTGCATCCCAAACCTTTTCAGTAATATCCCGGATATAATCAACCTCCACAAAACCATTACTTTTAAGAACGTTAATATCCCAATCCGGGCGCTTCACCTTGCTCAGAGGCAACAGTTCAAAGTTAATCATTTGATCGTGGTTATTCGAATCGGAAAAGGTTGATCCAAAAACTTCAAGACAACGCTGCTCCCGTTCCTTCACCTCTGCCATCAATGCATCATCAAAATAATGGTGATGCCAATTGGCATCAAAGATTAACAGTTTTCCGCCGGGTTTTAAAATCCGATGCCATGATTCATAAACAACAGTGGGGTTTTTAAGTGTCCAGGTGACATTCCTGCTTAAAATCAGATCAAAGGAATCATCCTCAAAGTTTAATTCCTGACTATCCATTATTTTTAAAACCGGCCAGACTCCGTGTTTCTTGGCATTCTTTTTGGCAATTTCCAGCATTCCCTGGGAACTGTCAATCCCGGTAACATCATGACCGACCTGACTTAGAATAATTGAGAAAAACCCCGGACCAGTACCGATATCGAGAATTTTTAACTTTTGCTGCTGCGAAACCTCACCAAAAATGATTGATTTCCAGGCGGCCGAGCGGAAACTGTTCAATTCATCATCGATAATCCGACCATAATTATCAGCTGCCTGATCCCAATACTGACTCATCTTATTACTCATTATACACCTTCTTTCTAAACAAAAAAGCCATGACGATCGCCTTAGCAACCTTCATGGCCCATTTAATGTTCTCCGAACAAGTTAAAATTATATAAACTATTATACATGTCTATACCTGTTATGTCAAGTTCCAAACAATTTCTATGTAAGTTTCTATTATCTAATTAACACGATCAAATCATCTGTATTAATTGATTTATTCTAACCCCTCCAGGGCATTAAGTCGTTTGAATTCACCCATCCAGTCGCCTTTGAAATAATAAATCGCCATTCCCAATACCGTGGAAGCCCAGGTAATCGGATAGGTCATAGCAATCCCGGTGATACTCTGATTGGATGCCATAATCATAAACAGCAGTACGGTCCGCAATACGCAGATATTGGTTAAAATAATCACCATCGGGGGCACTGCTTTACCGGCTCCGCGAATGGTGCCACCCAGCACTTCCAGAATCAGGTAGATAAAATAAAACGGTACCGTCACCGAAATGATCTGAACCCCCAGATCCAGTACCCCCGGATCACTGTTGATGGCGCTAAAAGCCTGGCGGCCAAAGGCCAGTACCAGGGCGCTCATAACAGCAGTAACCCCAACACCCATCGCCAGACAAACCCGGGTGCCTTTTTTAACCCGCTCGTATTCATTGGCTCCCAGATTCTGGCTGGTAAAGGTCGAAATCGCCTGCCCAAAAGCCAGAATCGGCAGATAGATTAACAACTCGACTTTAAAATAGGCGGTAAAGGCCGCAATTGAATCGACCCCCAAACTATTAACATGAAATTGTACAAAGACGTTGGACACTGTAATTACTAAGGCTTGTAGACCGCTGGGAATGCCAATTTTTAAAATACTTTTAAAAAACTGAACATCCACCCGAATCTTTTTCCACTCCAGCCGGGATTCCGGCTCCAGACGCATCAGATATAATAATGCCAGCCCGGCGGCCACCGACTGCGAAAACAGGGTCGCCAGCGCAACGCCGACCACACCGTTTTTAAAAAGGAGAATAAAAACCGCATCCATCACTACATTGACCAGACCGCCAATTAGCTGAATATACATCGTGGCCCGGGAATCCCCCAGGGCTCTGATAATCCCGGCCACCATATTATAGGTAACCACCGCAATAATGCTGATAAAGTATACCCGGACATAAGAAACCGCCATACCCATGATCTCATCTGGCGTATTAATCATCTTAAGAAAATAGGGTGCCCCGATCAGACCGATCACCATCATGATCAAACCACAGATAAAAGCCAACCCTACGGTGGTGTGAATCACCTTTTTTAATTCACTTTTCTTGCCACTGCCAAATACGTAAGCGGTCACCGCACTGGAACCGACCGACATCCCCGAAAAAAAACCAACCAGACAGGTGACAAATAACGTACTGGCACCGACTGCAGCGGCAGCTTCCTTGCCCAGAAAATTTCCCACGTAGATCAGATCAACGGTATTGTAAAGTTGCTGAATAAAGCTGGTTCCCAATAGCGGTAGGGCAAAAGATAGCAACTTTTTCCAAATGACGCCTTCTGTTAAACTGTTGTTTTTCATCTTTCACCTCCAGTCGTAATTTTAAACGAAAATAATTAAGCGTTCAACCTTTTTGATGACGGCTGCTTGTGTTCTTCCTGGCTCAGTCGATGGCTAGCGAAGGACTGCTGACTTACTACTGCTGGTTGACAAAAAGATCACCGCTAAGTGACCTATTTGATGGTCTCTTTTTCGATCATCAAATGCTTATTGACGCTCTCTTCTTTTGGGGTGTTTTTAATCCGCCCAATGGCAATACATCCAAAAACAATCATCACTCCGCCGATGATCGTATAAATACTGGGAATCTCTTTCCAAAATGCAAATCCCCAAAAAGCATTGAAAACAATACCGATATAACGGACAAACTCGACGGTTACAGCATTTTCACTGGTAAAAGCACGCGTCAGAAAGACCTGCGCCAATAACGATACCACTCCAATAATAATTAAGCCACACCATTCGATAATATTTGGCATCACAAAATTACTCCACATCAGTGGTATCGATACTATTGTTGCCGTGATCATAAAATAAAAAATTATTTCATAGGCATGATATCGTTGTCCCAGATAACGAATACAAACAGCTGCAATTCCAGAAAACATGGCGGCCAGAATTCCCCAAACGGCAACCATTGAGAAGGTTGAATAGGAAAATGGGTTAATTGTAATCATCGCGCCGACAAAAACCACCGGTAAGATTGGATACATTTTGGGTAAAATTTTTTCTTTGAGAAAAAAATGTGCGAAAACAATCACAAAAACTGGTGACATATTGACCAGGACGATGGCATCGATTAATGGCATATTGGAAATTGCATAAAAATAAGCAATCATATAAAAAGCACCAGCACAGCCTCTTAACAGCAGCATTGGAATTCCTGATTTTGAAAATTCCACCTGCTCTTTTTTCATAAAAAACAAAATTAAAACGGTTCCGATGATGCTTCTGAAAAATACAATTTCATTTGACGGGATTGCAGTACTGACCGCCTTAACCAATACATTCATAACACTAAATGTCAGTGATGATAACAAAGCATAGGTGATTCCATTAATGATATTTTTTTGTTTATCCAAATCAACATCCTTTCCGATAAATAGGGCTGTCTTACTTCTCGTTGAGACAACTTTATTTGATCTCGCATTTTTCCAGTCGATGACAGGCAATTAAATGATTATCTTTACACTTCTTTAATTCCGGCATTTTCAGCAAACACTTTTCGCATGCCATAACACATCTTTTAACAAAAGGACATCCTCCGGAACGGTTCATCGGACTCGGTGGTTCCCCAAATAAAACATTGATTTCTTTTTTGCGGTCACCATGAACTGAAAAGACCGAATTCAATAATTCCTGTGTGTAGGGATGGTGGGCGGTATGCCCCAGTTCATCACTTTTCATCACCTCCACAATATTGCCCAGATACATCACCACCACCCGATCACAAAAACTCTGAACCAGAGCCAGATCATGACTGATGAATAGATTGGTCATTCCCGTTTCTTGATGAATTTTTGTAAGCAGCTCAATAATCTGTTTCTGAATCGAAACATCGAGGGCACTGGTCACTTCATCACAAACGATCAAACTGGGATTTAGCGCCATCGCTCTGGCAATAACAACGCGCTGAAGTTCTCCTCCGCTTAACTGATGGGGAAATTTATCAAGATAGGACTGATCCAATTCCACCGCTTCCAGCATACGTTTTGATTCTTCCCGGGCTGTGTTTTTATTCATTTTTTTATAATTAATAAAAGGTTCATTGAGAAAAGCCCCTATTTTCATCCGCGGACTAAAGACATTAAAAGGATCTTGAAAAATAATCTGAAGCTCCTGTCTTAATTCTCTAAGCTGACCGCGCTGTAATTTAGAAATATCTTTCCCCTTAAAATAAATTTTTCCGTCGCTGACCTTTTCAATACAGGTAACAAGCTTTCCCAGGGTGCTTTTCCCACAGCCACTTTCACCAACAATTGCCAACCGTTCGCCTTGGTACAAGTTGAGGCTGACTTCATTGACAGCAATCAGATTTTGATTTTTTTCTAACCGGTACTGCTTTGATACGGATTCCAGTTTTAATATTGTCTTCACTTGTTTATCCAACACAACCCACCTTTAATTCCGGTACTGCTGACAGTAATTGTCTGGTATAGGGATCCTGAGGATGATCTATAATCTGATCACAGGCTCCCCATTCCACCAGCTGTCCGGCTTTCATCACCACTACATAATCTGCCAGATAGGCTGCCACCCCCATATTATGGGTTACCAGCAGGATGGTTGTACCATAATCATTTCGCAACTCGGCCATCTGTCTGACCACCTGTGCCTGGATGGTGACATCCAGGGCACTGGTTGGTTCATCCGCCAACAGCAGCTGGGGATTCATTGTCATTCCCATGGCTATGGCCACCCGCTGACACATGCCACCCGACAGCATGAACGGGTAAGCATTCATTACCCGTTCGGCATCACAGAGACAAAGCTGTTTAAGCATTTCGATGGCTTTTTCTCTGGCTGCTATTTTGGAAATTTTCAGATGGCTGCGAATTGTTTCAACAAACTGATAACCAATCTTTTTTTTGCTGTCGAGATAACTGCCTCCATCCTGGAAAATCATCGAAATTTTGTTGCCGCGGATCTCATGCATTTCTTGATTACTGTAGGTTACCAGGTTTTTTTCCTGAAACCAGATTTCTCCTGATTCAATGGTTCCACCTGATGTCATCAATCCGATAATTGACCGGATAAGAGTTGATTTTCCACTGCCGCTTTCCCCAACAATGGCGACAATCGACTGTTGTGGAACATTAAAACTGACATCCTCCACAGCAGTTTTCTGGTTATGATAACGGATCGTCAGATTCTTTATTTCCAGAAGTTTCTCATTCAATGGTAATATCCTTGTTCATCAAATAATAATCAGCGGGATGTGCTTTAAAATTCTTTACCTTGGTTGAACCAACAATATTAGAAGGCGTGTAACTGACAAACAGGTTAACCGCGTCATCGAGTAAAATCTGTGAAGCTTCCTGGGCCAATTTCTGACGGTCTTCAATGACGAAAGTACTATTAAGTTTGCTGACCAGGTTATCCATTTTTTCACTGCTGTAATAGCTGTAATTACTGGAACCAGCAGTTTTATAAGTCAGTGATAAATAAGCCTGGGGATCTCCGGTGGGTGCGGCATTACTGCCATTATAATACATATCAAAGGTTCCAGCTTTACGGATATCCGATAAGTTTTCTGATTGAATCAACTCGACTTCAATCCCGATATTTTTCAGATCGGCCTGAATAGCCTGCGACAGGGTTTCACCTGTTCCACCACTGGTATCCAGGTAAAATTGCAGATGAATCTTTTCACCGTTAATTTCCCGAATGCCATCCCCATTGGTATCCACATAACCGGCATCCTGTAGAATCTTATTGGCTTTAGCCTGATCAAAAGCATAGCTTTTTAATTTATCACTACCAAACGGTAGCGCCGTTGAGAATAATCCTGTGGCCGGAACGGCATGAATCAGCTCAGCATATTTATCTTTGTCGATCCCATAAGAAATGGCCTGACGAACTTCCAATTTGGACAAGGCTGGTCGCTGCAAATTCATGCAAATGGTTGAGCCCCGGAGGCCGGTAACTTCCGAAATCTGATATTCTTTTTCATCTTCAAACAAGGCTAAGCTGGTCGCTGGAATGGTTTGCGCAAGATCAATCTCACCAGATTGGAGAGCCAGTACCCGACTATCAGGATCCTTGATATACTGGTAGCTGACCGTTTCCAGTCCCGGTTTTCCATCCCAGTAATCAGCATTGACAACACATTCCGCACTGAGTTCGGAAACATATTCGGTTACCGCATATGGGCCGGTTCCCACCGGGGTATTAGCAATGGTTGCTTGATCGACTGAGACATCGATAACTGAAAAGATCGGCTCCACCAGATTATTAAGAATGGCTCCGCATGGTTCACTGGTAACAATTGTCAGCTCCTGTCCCTCAGCGATCATTTTATCCAGTTTAAAGTAGGTGGTCGCCCGTTTATTTTTATCGAAGGTGCGCTGGAAACAATTTTTAACCGCTTCTGCTGTAAGCGGATTTCCATTTTGAAATTTAACCCCTTCGCGAATATGAAACTTCCAGGTCAGATCATCAACCTGTTCCCATTTATCTGCCAGGCAGGCCTCGACTTCAATATTTTCATTTAGTTTTGTTAAAGTTTCCGCAATCCCTGTCCGGGTTAATGACCAGCCATTATACTCGTTAGCCGGATCCAGATCTGTACCAAGCCAGTATATTCCCATATTTAAATGCTTTTCAGAACCGGAATCACTACTCCCTGAAGCACTTGAACAACCACTAAACAGCATCCCCACCAGGGAAACAATCAAACACAACGACAACATTCTTTTTTTCATCAGTTACTCCTCTTAATCATTATCTTTTGGATCTAATATATCTCTCAGGCTGTCGCCCAGTAGATTAAACACAATTACCACAAGCAGTAAAGCCATCCCCGGATAAATCATCATCCACGGGGCGGTTTGCATATATTGCCGGCTTTCATTGATCATGTATCCCCATTCCGGGGTCGGTGGCTGGGAGGCCAATCCCAAAAACGAAAGTCCGGCCAGAGACATCATCATCATGCCAATGTCCAGTGTTGCCATAATCACCAGTGGTGTAATTAAATTCGGTAAAACATATTTGAACATAATCTGAACTTCTGTTGCTCCACCAAAGCGAGCCTGTTCGATATAATTCTTCTCTCGAATCGAGGAAGCCAGACTCCTGGTCATCCGTGCGTATTTGGTCCACTGAATGAGAGACAGGGCAATAATCGTATTAACCAGCCCCGGCCCTAATATTCCGGCTACAGCGATTGCAAAAACCATACTGGGGAAGGCCAGAAAAATATCTGTAATCCGCATAATCACCGTATCAAACCGGCCCCCGATATAGCCTGAGGTTGTTCCCAGCACAATACCAATGCCGGCCACAATCGTTACCATCAGAAATGAAAGCGAAAATGAGTTGCTGGCACCACAAAGAATTCGCGAAAAAACATCGCGCCCCAAAACATCGGTTCCACAGAGGTATTCACGACTGGGCGGCTTTAAGGTCATATCATAGTTTGTCAGTAATGGATCCATTGGTGCCAGAATATTCCCCAGCGCAGCAATGATGACCAGTAAAACCGCCAGTGACAATAAAATCCCAAAGCGTAACCGCTTTCCGGTGACCGTTTTTATTTGAAGCGGCGAAGTAAGACGTTTTTCCGCCCGGCTGGCCTTGTACTTTTCAATTATCTGTTCCATTATATCCTTCCCTTCATTCTAATTTGCGGATCGAGTAAATGGTAACAGATATCAACGATCAGATTAACTGTTACAAAAATGATCGCCATCCAAACGACATATCCCTGTATTAAGGGATAATCCCGAACTGCGATGGCTTCCACCACCATGCTGCCGATACCATGCCAGGAAAAAATTGTTTCCACTATTGCTGCTCCACCAAGCAAGTGTCCCACTGACAGACCAATCAGGGTCACCAGGGTCAGCATCGCATTGGGAATTACATGAAAAATAAGAATCTGTTTTTCACTGATCCCTCTGGCCCGGGCACCGACCACATATTCCTGGGTTAGTTCCCCTAATACAGCGCCCCGGATATGACGAACATAGGTTGACACCATCGGGATGGTCAGGGTTATGACCGGCAGGATCAACCCCTTTAAATTATCGGTGCTGACTACCTTAAACCAGCCCAGTTTTACTGACATCACATAAATCAGAATCAGAGCCAGCCAAAAATTAGGCATTGAAATACCCATAAATGAAAAGAAACGAATCAGATAATCGACAAATTTATTCTTTTTCACGGCCGCTGTAATTCCCAATGGAAAGGCAATCAGGAACATCACCACCATCGATGTCCCAGCCAGCTTTAAGGTTCCCGGCAATTTTTTACTCATCTGATCAAAAACCGAATCGCCAAACTTATAGGAACTTCCAAAATCACCTTGAAGCACATTTCCTAACCAGCTCAAGTAACGCATCAAAAAAGGTTGATTCAGCCCCATTTCGTCCCGGGTTGCTTCCAATAATTCTTCAGTTGGTGTTGTTCCCATCGACAGATACTTCATTTCCGCTGCGTCACTGGGTGCCAGCGTGGTTACAAAAAAAGTTAAAAAAGAGACGCCCAGTAAGACAATCACTAATTGCCCCAGTCTTTTTAAAATATATGTCTTCACTATCCACCTCTTCGATATTATTTTTCAGCAAAGATCATAAATCCCTTAATGACTTCCCTTTCCACATCACTCCGCCGAATCGTCTCTTTATTCGTAATTTTAATCGCAAAATCTGTGACCCCTAATTCAATCAAGGCATTGCTATCCCACTGGGGTCTGATTTCTTTTGACAATGGTAAGTCTCTGGCGATATTATCGATGATGGTCATATCCACTCCGTCAATGACGCCATGCTGGTTTATGGCTTTTTTATTATTATAGGATTGTTGATAAAATTGATCACAATAGTGATAATAATGATTACCATCATGATTTAACATTTTTCCCTGGGGTCTTAATACCCGCAGCCATTCCGAATAAGCCTTCATCGGGTACTCCAGATTCCAGGTTAAATTTCTACTGACCACAAAATCAAAACTTTCATCCTCAAAGGCCAGATTCTGGGCATCCATCTGTAAAAAGTCGATTGAAACACCAAAACGCTCGGCATTTTTTTGGGCTTCAACTAACATGTTGTCAGTATAATCAACGGCAGTCACCTGATAACCGGACTGGGCCAGCATGATCGAAAAAAAACCCGGACCACAGCCAATATCCAACACCCGCTGATAATCAGGTAGTGGTGCAAAGCTAACAATATTTTTTATCCACGTTTCTTTTTCACGGCTTTCTAGTTCCTCGACATTCCCCCTTGAAAAGCTGGGGGCCCTCATATTCCAATACGATCTGATTTGTTCAAGTTTTTCTGGTTGGTAAATCACCATAACAATTCCTCCTGCTAAATTTCTCATTTTTTTATAAAAAAAAAGAGTTTCTTTATTTAAAAAGAAACCCTTCCCATTTACAGGTATCATTTTGCATGACTGTTTTTTCCCCGGCATTCATGCGTGTTAATTAAGGCAGGTCTCCTGACTCATAGTTCATCCGCCTTCTTCCCTTCCCAAGCTCTGGCTCAGTGGTTAAAAGAATTTGTCCCTACATACAGTGGTGGGTCCGTGCTTTTTAAGCTTCCCTATTCTCCAATTTTCGAATTGGCACCTTGATTTAGTTTAATTTATTTAATTTTTTTGAAGTTTAGCATACCCTAATAGTAAAGTCAACTTTAATTTATTAAAAAACAAACAATAGAAAACGCCATGAAAGCTAATCACACTTAACCTTCATGGCGTTTTCTATTGATTTCACATCAATATTTGTTATCCTCTTCGTTTTTAGATCCAACCAGATTTATTATACGTTAAATTATTATCAATTGTCAATTTTATTTTTTCAATATCTCAATCAACTGATCAATGGTACTTTGGAGATTAATTCCCGTTAAAAAAGCACGGCCATTAATCACCGGGATATCAATATCCCCTTCCAGCTGACAGGTACACACAATCGCATCCGGATGTAATTCTTGATATTTTTTAAATGCATCAACCGCTTTGGCTTGAACTGTCCGACACTCAATGCCATTTTCCTGAGCAATCTGTTCAATCTTTTTGGCAACCACTGTTGATGTTGCCAGGGCTGTTCCACACGCAACTAAAACAAGTTTCATCGTTTTTCCCTCTTTCAATTTTAGAATTTATCTCTGGATGATTTTTCTAAATTGTCCTATGTTCTCTTTCATATCACCTTTAAACAAACAGGATCCGGAAACAACCACATTGGCCCCGGCTGCTACCACCTCTGTTAAGGTATTAAAATTAATCCCCCCATCAACCTGAAGGTCAATGTTCCGGTTGCCAATCATTTGGCGACAGGCTCTTATTTTGGCGGTACTGGCCGGGATATAGCTTTGTCCGCCAAAACCGGGATAAACACACATAATCAGGATCATCCTGAGTTGATCAAGATAAGGTTCGATCACCGTCAGGGATGTGTCCGGTGAAACCACCAGCCCGGGTCTGACCCCTTTCTTGACAATGGCATCCAGACACGCCTGGATATCCCCGTCCGATTCCACATGAACGGTGATAATATCTGCTCCAGCATCAGCAAACTGGTCAATATACTTAAGCGGTTCCGTAATCATCAAATGGACATCAAAAGGAATATCCACCACCTTTCGCAGCTGTGCGACCTGATCGGGGCCGATAGTGATATTGGGGACAAAATGACCATCCATAATGTCGACATGGAGATAATCGGCGCCATTTTTTTCTACTTCTTTGAGATCCCGTTCCAGATTGGCAAAATCTGCACTGAGCATGGAAGGTGCTATTTTAATATTCATTCGCTTCACTTTCTTTTATTTCCTGTGTTTTTTTTTACAAAAATGTCTTAATGAGATTATAAATGGTATAGGGGTCTTTTGCTGCTTTTATTTTTTTTAGCATTTTTTCATTTTGAATAATGGTAATAATGGTCTGTAATATCCTTAGTTGTTTTTCAGGATCATTGATGGCCAGCAAAAAAACAATCTGGACCGGAATACTCTCTTTGGGGTTTCCCATGCCGGCAAAAACAATGGTATTTTTTAAGGTAACAATAGAGATACTTTCTTTTAATACATATTTCGCTTCAGTATGGGGCAAAGCTACCCCTATTTTGGTGGGTAAACCAGTGGGAAAGGTTCGTTCCCTTTCCACCGCCGCTTCAACAAAATCTTCAGTGATACACCCTTGCTTAAGCAGCGGTCTGGCTGCTAAAGCAATGGCATCAAACTGATCATTGACCGTACAGTTGACTTGAATGCGATCAATATGGATTAACGAGTCCATTATTCTTTTTCAGTGGTGTCAACGAGTGTTATTTGATTTTCGCCTTCATCGTCGTCGAGATCATCCACTGGATCCTCCTTATAAACTTTAGAAATGGTGGCAATGGATTCTTCCGGTTTTAATTTCATCAGACGGACACCCTGGGTATTGCGACCAACCGCGGTAATGTCATTGCCTTCCAGCTTGATCACAACCCCCTGATTATTGATCATCATGATTTCGCCATCTCGGCTGATCACACAGAAGCCCACCAGTTCACCGGTTTTCTTGGTGACCTTATAGGTTTGAACACCCTTACCACCCCGTTTTTGCGGACGGTATAAATCAGATGCACTGAGTTTTCCATAGCCGTTTTCACTGACACAAAGGACAAACAGCTCTTCTTTGACAATATCCATCCCGACGACCACGTCATCTTCGCGCAGATCAATTCCCCGAACGCCAATGGATGTTCGGCTGATCGGTCTTACTTCTTCTGAATTGAAGCGAATCGCATAACCGCACTGGGTTCCCATAACGATTTCTTCATCTTGTTCAACTAACCGCACATTGATCAGCTCATCCCCTTCTCGCAAGTTAATGGCGATAATACCATTTTTACGGGAGGTGTCATACTCGGTTAAATCGGTTTTCTTGATAATCCCCTGCTTGGTCGCCATAATCAGATACTTGTCAGCGGTGAATTCTTTGACCGGAATCATGGTGGCAATCTGCTCGCCTTCTTCCAATGGCAGGAGGTTGACAATGGCCGTTCCTCTGGCCGTTCTTCCACCTTCGGGAATCTCAAAGGCTTTTAAGCGATAGACCTTACCAAGATTGGTAAAGAACATCAGATAGTGATGGGTTGTGGTCGTAAAGAGGTGTTCGACAAAGTCATTCTCTCTCGTACTGAGGGCCGTGATACCCTTGCCGCCCCGTTTTTGTGAGCGGTAATTATCAGCCGTAATCCGCTTGACATAGCCAATATGGGTCATCGTAATAACCACTTCTTCTTCTTCTATGAGATCTTCAATTTCAAAGTCTTCAACATCGATATCAAAGTTGGTGCGACGTTTATCACCATATTTTTCTTTGATCTCAATTAATTCTTCTTTGATAATATTGAGAACCAGCTGACCGTCCGATAGAATAGCTTTTAGTTTAGCAATGGTAAGCATCAGTTCTTTATATTCTTCTTCGATCTTTTCCCGTTCCAGACCAGTTAAACGCTGGAGACGCATATCCAGAATCGCCTGGGCCTGGACTTCGGAAAGGCTGAAGCGTTCAATTAATTGCTCCTTGGCTACTTTGCCATCGGCAGCCGCCCGGATTAACTTAATCACCTCATCAATATGATCGAGGGCAATTTTTAACCCTTCCAGAATATGAGCGCGAGCTTCGGCTTTTTTTAGATCAAAAATAGTCCGTCTGGTGATGATTTCTTTTTGATGTTCAATATAGTGAAAGAGGATCTCTTTTAAATTAAGCACTTTCGGTTCATTATTGACCAATGCCAGCATAATCACCCCAAAGGTTTCCTGGAGCTGAGTATGCTTATAGAGCTGATTTAAAATAATCGTTTCGTTAGCATCCCGTTTTAAATCAATGATAATTGACATCCCTTTTTTCAGGTCGGATTCATCTCTTAAGTCGGAGATTCCTTCGATTTTTTTCTCTTTAACCAGCTCGGCGATTTTCTCAACCAGCTTGGATTTATTAACCATATAGGGGATCTCAGTAATAACAATCTGTTTTTTGCCTTTTTTGGTTGTGACAATATCAACCTTACCGCGAACCTTAATCCGGCCCCGACCGGTGCGATAAGCACTTTTAATACCGGATTTACCGAGAATAATCCCGGCGGTGGGGAAATCTGGTCCCTTGACATGCTTCATCAGATCATCAATGGTAATTTCCGGGTCTTCAATAAAGGCCACGGTGCCATCGATGATTTCGCCCAGATTGTGGGGTGGAATATTGGTGGCCATCCCAACCGCAATTCCGGAGGAACCATTAACTAAAAGGTTGGGATATTTTGATGGTAAAACCGATGGTTCGGTTTCTGATTCATCAAAGTTAGGAATAAAATCGACGGTTTCTTTATTAATATCTCGTAGCAGTTCGGCGGCTATTTTACCCATTTTTGCTTCGGTATAACGCATCGCCGCGGCACTGTCACCATCGACTGAACCAAAGTTACCCTGACCATTAACAATCAGATAACGAATCGACCACTCCTGGGCCATCCGCACCATCGCATCGTAAACTGACGAATCACCATGAGGGTGATACTTACCGAGAACATCCCCGACAATACGGGCCGACTTACGAAATGTTTTATCGGGAGTTAAGCCCAGTTGGCTCATGGCGTAAATGATCCGGCGATGAACCGGTTTTAAGCCATCCCGAACATCCGGTAAGGCCCGACCTATGATGACACTCATAGCGTAGTCAATATAGGAAGTTTTCATTTCTTCTTCAATATTGATCGATTTTATCCGATCAAATTCAATTATTTCTTGCATTTAACGTTACTCCTTCTTGACTAGATGTCCAAATTCTTAACTTTTTTAGCATTCCGTTCGATAAACTCTTTACGGGGTTGAACCTTATCACCCATCAAAATCGTGAAGATTTCATCGGCATAAGAGGCTTCCTCAATATTGACCTGAAGCAAGGTTCGCACGCTGGGATCCATGGTCGTTTCCCAGAGTTGATGAGCATCCATTTCCCCAAGACCTTTATATCGTTGCAGGCTGATCCGGGAACGATCTTCCACGCCTTCCAGCTTCTTTTCCAGATCCCGGTCCGTATAGGCATAATCAACCTGTTTTCCCCGGGTGATTTTATACAGTGGCGGCTGCGCGATATAAACATATCCAGCTTCGATCAGACCTGGCATATAGCGGTAAAAGAAGGTTAATAACAGAGTCCGGATGTGGGCTCCATCGACATCGGCATCGGTCATGATAATGATTTTATGATAACGGGCTTTTTCGACATTGAATTCATCCCCGACCCCGGTTCCAAAGGCAATAATCATCGATTTTAGGGAATCGGTAGTGAGAATCCGATCTAATCGGGCTTTTTCAACATTCAGGATCTTACCACGCAGGGGTAAGATCGCCTGCGTTTTGGAGTCTCTACCGGATTTGGCTGAGCCACCCGCCGAGTCCCCTTCGACGATATATATTTCTGAAAGAGCCGGATCTTTTTCCCGGCAATCCGCCAGTTTACCCGGTAACGCAGTAGAATCTAGGGCACTTTTTCGACGTGTAAACTCCCTTGCTTTTTTTGCTGCTTCCCGGGCTCGGGCAGCTGATAAGGTCTTCTCAATAATACTTTTGGCAATTCCCGGATTTTCTTCCATCAAGGCTGACAACTGATCGCCAACAATGGTTTCAACAATCCCCTTAACTTCAGTATTTCCCAGTTTTGATTTAGTCTGACCTTCAAACTGCGGATCCAGCAGCTTGATGCTGACGATCGCGGTTAAACCTTCCCGGGCATCTTCCCCGGTGAGATTTTTATCATTTCCCTTTAAAAAGCCATTTTTCCGGGCATAGGTATTGACAGTCCGGGTCAGCGCGCTCTTAAACCCATTAAGATGGGTTCCCCCTTCGGGGGTGTTAATATTATTGGCATAGGAAAAAATATTTTCCGAATAACCAGTGGTATATTGAAAGGCGATTTCCAACGCATAATCGTCCTGTTCTTTTTCAAAATAGGTAATCTTATCATAAAGCGGATCTTTATTGCGATTCATGTATTCCACATAGGAATGGATCCCGCCGGTATAATAGTAGGTTTCTTTCCGTTTAGGTGATTCTTTTTCATTAATCAGATTAATCGAAACGCCCTTATTCAGGAAAGCCAATTCTCTTAAACGATGTTCCAGGATGTCAAAGTCATAGTCGGTTTCCTCAAAAATATCCTTATCCGGTTTAAAATAAACGGTGGTTCCGGTGCGGTTAGTGGTTCCGGTCACGGTCAGATCACAGGTTGGTTTCCCTTTTTCATAGGATTGAAAAAAGACCTGGCCTTTTTGCTTGACTTCAATGGTCAGTTTTTCCGATAAGGCATTAACGACCGATACCCCAACTCCGTGAAGTCCACCAGATACCTTATATCCGCCGCCGCCGAATTTACCGCCGGCATGAAGAACGGTTAAGGCCAGTTCAACCCCGGTTTTTCCCTGAGCATGGTTCATCCCGGTGGGAATTCCCCGACCATCATCGACAACCGTAATGGAGTCGTCCTGATGAATGGTGACACTGATATTTTTACAATAGCCGGCCAGGGCTTCGTCAATACTATTATCCACCACCTCATAAACTAAATGATGTAAGCCCCGGGAGCCGGTGTTTCCGATATACATTCCCGGTCTTTTTTGAACAGCCTCTAATCCTTCGAGGACCTGTATCTGATCAGCTGTATAATTATCTGATTTGTTTTCTGGCATGTTTTCCTCCTGATTTTCATGGTTTATTAATTATTATTTATTAATGATTACCTGGGCCTTACCCTGAACAATCTCAATGATGTGTCGGTTTTCTTGTTCACCTTTGCCATCGTTTAAGATATCTTCGGTACAGGTGATAAATGCCTGGGTTTTATTTAAAAGCGAGAGAATGCTCTTGCGGCGATGTTCATCCAATTCAGAAAAGATATCGTCCAACAGGACCACCGGGTATTCTCCAGTGTTGTCATAATAGATCTCTATTTGGGACAATTTAAGGGAAATGGCGGCAGAACGCTGTTGACCCTGGGATCCATAGCGCCTGGCATCCTTTCCGTTAATTTGAATGATCATGTCGTCCACATGGGGTCCATAAATCGTGGAACCCCGTGAAATTTCTTCCTCCCGGCTGGATTCTAAACGTTTTTTATATAAATTTTTTATTTCTGACAGTTCTTCCAAGGAATCGATAATATTATTCAGATAGGATAATGAAAGAGTTTCTTTGCCAAGACTGAGTATTTGATGCAGATTATTTGCTTCCCGGTTAAGTCGATGGAGATAGCGAATCCGGTGATTCATTAACCGAACCCCGGTTTGAATAAGCTGATCATCCCAAACATCCAGGGTCGTGATCAGGCTGGGTTCATAATGAATACTCTTTAACAGCGAATTTCTCTGATTCAATATTTTTTCATAATCTCTTAGAATATAGTGGTACTCTGGACGGAAGCCGGATATTTCCTGATTAAGAAACCGTCGTCTTTTATCAGGCCCTTCTTTGACAATTTTCAAATCATCCGGTTCAAAGAGGATGGTATTGAAAATCCCATTGATCTTATCTCTTTTTTTCACCTTGCCATCCAGTAAAAATTGGCGTTTTCCCTGATGACTTTTGGCTGAGAGGGTATGTTTGACCCCTTCGCTGACAACCCGGGCATTCATAAAAAAATCATCATGATCCCATTGGGCAAGTTCTGCCACATTTGAAGCACGATGACTGTAACCTCGGGATAAAAAAAACATAGCTTCAATAAGATTTGTTTTTCCCTGGGCATTTTCGCCCATGATAATATTGATTCCTCTATGAGGTGTGATGCATTCATTTTCATAATTGCGATAATGAATGAGTTTTAATTCTTCGATAAACATGGTTTCCCGATCCCTTTTACTTGCAGGGTATCATAATCTTCAATTTCTACCAGATCACCATCTCTTATTTTTTTATTTCGCTGGGTACACAACTCCCCGTTGACCCGAATCAGGCCGTCTAAAATCATCAATTTGACATCGCTGCCATTACCGACAATACCGGCATATTTAATCAGCTGATCAATTTTTATGAACTCTGTGTTAATTTCAATTATTTGCATATTTTTCCCCACGCATTATATTTTTGGCAAAAATGAAAGAGCATTACACGAATCCCCTTTATTTATGCCAAAATTGATTAAATTTTTATATGTTTATCTGCGAATCAAACTATTATAACATAAAAATAAAAAATAGTCTAAAATTTCAACGAATCATTTGCATAATTCTGATCTTTTAAACTACTTTTAATGCTATTTTAAAATCACTGTTTTCTTTACTATTTTAAATCATTATTTTAGATTGCGTATTTAATTTTCTTCAGCAATCCGAACCGGTAGAATTAAATAGATAAAATCATTACCTTCGATAGGAAGCAAAACCCCCGGACCAACTGAGGTAGTCATATCAATCATCAATTCTTCTCCTTCAATCACCCGCAGAGCTTCAATCAGAAATTTGGAATTGAAGGCTATTTTTAAAGACTCGCCGCGGTTTTCAATCGGAATTACTTCAAAAACATCGCCAATTTCGGCATTGGAGGTTAAAATCAGCTGATCCTGATTAAAATCCATTTTAATCAGGTTATTTTTGCCTTCCCGGGCCAGCAGTGCGGCCCGTTCGCTGCTTTCCAGCAGCAGCCGGCGGTTGACTTTAACCTGGGTGGCCTTTTCACCGGGAATGATCTGTTTGTAATTGATAAAGTCCCCTTCCAATAGCCTTGAAGTGAACTGGGTATTATCCATTTCAAAAAAGATCTGATTTTTGGAAAATTTAACCACCACATCACCACTGTAACTGGCCAGTACCTTATTGATTTCAGATAAGGATTTTGACGGAATAATAACACTGAGGTCTTCCGCTACCGGATTTTTTATTTTTCCGGATCTGAGGGCTAACCGGTACCCGTCAAGGGCAATCAAATTGATGTTATCTTCATGAAGCTCTATTTTAACACCAGTCAAAACCGGAATATTTTCATTGATGGCCACTGAAAACAAGGTACCTTTAATCAGTTCTTTCAAAACAGCAGCATCAATAGTAAAAATATGATCGTCAATGACTTCCGGGAAATCCGGGAATTCTTCATCGGATAATCCTTTTAAGGTGAAATTAGATAACAGACATTCTATTTTTATTTGATGATGCTCATCACTTTCAAAGAAAATATCAGAACCGGACATTTTACGAATCAATTCACTAATGATCGAAGCCGTTAAAACAATTTCGCCAACCCTTTCCACTTCAGCCGGAATTGTAACTTCCACGCCGATTTCCAGATCGGTACTTCTTAATAATAATTTATTATCAGAGGCACTAAAAAGAATACCTTCCAATATTTTCATAGTTGTTTTTGATGAAACTGCTTTTTGAGCAATCGATAACGCCGCCATTAAACTTTCTTTTGAACAATTGAATTTCATAAATAATCGCTCCTTTTTGAATTTGAAAACCCCTTTTATATATAAATATATAGATTAAAATAATAGTAATAGTAGTAGGGGGTGTTGATACTGTTAATAACTCTGCAAATGAGTTGACAGTACAAAAAAACCGGAAAAAAACCGGGGGATAAATTGTGGATAACTGCTGCATTGCACCGACAGAGATTGTGGGTTGTTAATTACCGTTGATTTCCCGTTCAATCCGTAGAATTAAGTTTTTAAAATCAGTATTGGTATCCATTTCTTCAGCTATTTTCTGACAGGCATGGATTACCGTGGAATGATCCCGGCCCCCGAATTCTTCGCCAATCCGTGGCAGCGACAGATCGGTAATTTCGCGGGTAATATACATCGCCACCTGACGGGGCAGAGAAATGGAACGGGTTCTTTTTTTGGAATTCATATCTTCCACCGTAATATTGAAATATTTGGCGGTGACTTCCTTAATATATTCGCCAGTGATGACAATATCTTCTTTTTTTCTAAAGATATCTTTCAGGGCATTTTTGGCTGAGTCCAGATTGATCGGCACCTTATGTAATTTTGAATAAGCAAAGACGGTCGTTAAAGCGCCTTCGAGCTCCCGGATATTGGAATGGATACTGTCAGCGATAAAACTCAGGACCTCGTTGGGGATCTCATCGCTGAAGGATTCGGCTTTTTTTCGGATAATAGCGATCCGGGTTTCAAAATTAGGGGCATAAATATCAGTAATTAGACCACTTTCAAAACGGGAACGGAGCCGTTCTTCTAGGGTTGGTATTTCTTTGGGCGGACGGTCACTACTGATAACGATCTGTTTATTTTCCTGGTGCAGGGTATTAAAGGTATGGAAAAATTCTTCCTGAGTTCCTTCTTTTTTTGCTAAAAACTGGATATCATCAATTAACAAGATATCGGCGCTACGGTATTTATTACGAAACGAAATGTTGGTTTTGTTCTGAATCGCATCGATAAAGTCGTTGGTAAACTTTTCACAGGATACATAAACCACCTTCTTATGGGGTGCATAGGATAAAATGTAATGACCGATGGCCTGCATCAGATGGGTTTTTCCCAAACCAACGCCACCATAGATAAAGAGTGGATTATAACGTTCTGATGGTGCTTCGGAAACGGCTACACAGGCAGCATGGGCGAAACGGTTGTTTTCGCCGATAACAAAACTATCAAAGGTATACTTGGGATTCATCGAGTTATTCTGATAATTTGATATTTTATCCTCTACATTGGTGATCGAGATCTGCGGTGAAGCGTCATTTTGGGGGATCATCGCATCTTCTTCTTTTAAAACGATTTTCACCTGGCCGGTTTTTCCGGTAACCTCAGCCAGGGCATTGGTGATTAAAGGAATATGTCGACTTTCCAGGATGCCTTTTTCGAATTCATTTTCTGATAGGAAATAATAGGTGTTATTGACGTAGTTTATGGGCTTTATTTTTAAGAACCAGGTGTTAAAACTGGTTGGACTAATATCCGGTTTGATAATTTCAAGTGCGGCATCCCATATTTTTTTAAAGGAAGTGTCCATTAAATGAACCTCCAATTTCTAATAAATTTAAGTCGTGTCATTGTGGATAAAATTTTAACTTATGCACAGAGAATCTATTTTAATGTGAATAGCCAAATAAATCAAGCAAATTATAAGAATAATTGTTGATAACTTAAAAAAGTTTTACCAACAAAAAAAGATGAAAATAAACGGAAAGTTGAAAAATATCGACAAGTTATCCCCAATTAATCCACAGAATCCCGAAATTTGTGGATTAATTGGACAATTTCAGAGAACTTATCCACATTTCGGTTGATAAACCTAGTATAACAAATTGTGGGGAGGCATTCAATATAATTAAAATAAACATAAAGCTTGCGAAAACGCCCCAGATTTGATAATATGACTTGACATAAAATAAGCGAGATTATATAATTCTAGGGTAAAAGTCTTATTTGCTTATAAACAAATGAATATAAAGTATTAGTCAGGGGGTGTCGAAGTGAAAAGAACTTATCAACCAAAAGTTAGACAACGTAAAAAAGAACATGGTTTCCGAAAAAGAATGTTTACCAAAAGCGGTCGACTTATTTTGAAGAAGAGAAGACAAAAAGGAAGAGAAAAATTATCAGCATAATCCTTTGTAGACCGTTTTTCAAAAGCGGTCTTTTGTTTAATAAAAATTAAGGAGAATTCCTTTGGTGAAAATAAAGTCCCTGAGTAAGGAAAATGAATTTAAACGTGTTTTTAAAGCTGGGGATGTGTTCGGAAACAAAGTCTTTGTGATCTATTATATTAAGAACGAAGCGAATACTAATCGTTTGGGAATAATAGTCAGTAAAAAAGTTTCTAAAAAAGCTGTTATTAGAAATAAGGTAAAAAGACGAATAAAAGAGGCATATCGTCTTAATGAAGATTCTTTTTCAAACGGTTATGATATTATTCTAATTGCTAAGGAATCCATTAAAGAAGTGCCATATAGTAGTTTGGAAAAATCGTTAAAACATTTGTTTTATAAGAAGAATCTCATGAGGCCATAGGATGTTCAAGAAATTCCTAGTTTTAATTGTCAGAGGATATCAGAAATTTATTTCGCCTCTGTTAGGAAATAATTGTCGTTTCAGTCCCACTTGTTCAGAGTATTTTATTTTGGCCGTTGAAAAATACGGTGTCATAAAGGGAAGCTATTTGGGTGGAAAACGCATTCTTAGATGCCATCCTTTTAATCCCGGGGGATATGATCCCCTTCCTTAGAACGTTAGGGAGAAGAACTTAAGGAGTTAATGAATGGAGTTTTTATACCAGATCTTTGGTTGGATGCTATTCCAGATTTATGAAATTGTTCATAATTATGGATTATCAATCATCATTTTTACAATATTTATGAAGGTGTTATTACTGCCTCTTAATATTAAACAAACCAAATCCATGAAGGATATGCAACGCCTTCAGCCAGAATTACAGAAGCTTAACAAAAAGTACAAGAATAATAAAGAAAAATTAAATGAAGAAACCTTAAAACTCTACAAAACTTTTAAGGTTAACCCAGCAGGCGGCTGTTTACCGCTATTATTACAGTTTCCAATCTTAATTGGTCTCTATCAGACCTTGTTGCATCCAGAAACCTGGGTGTTTGTCAATGGAACCATCAGCGGAATTGACATGTCCTTTTTATGGATGGAAAGTTTAAGTGTCCCGGATCCGATTTATGTATTACCGATCTTAGCGGCACTATTTACCTTTATCACACAAAAATTTACGATGGCAGCACAACCGGTTACCAATCCGGATGATCCCAATGCTAAAACGCAGAAAATCATGCTTTATGCCATGCCGATTATGATTGGATATATTTCCATTTCGATGCCGGCCGGGGTCGCGCTTTACTGGGTCGTTCAGAACATCTTTACCTTTGTGCAGCAATTTATCATGTTGCGAATTCCGGAACCGGATATTTCTATCGAAGAAGCTGAACGTCGGGTTCAAGAAGCTGAAGAAGAACGAAAAGCTGAATTGGCAGCCAAACGGGCTGCAGCCAATCCCAATGCCCCTAAAGGCAGTAAGAAGGATCATAGTGATGAGCCGAAAAAGCCATTAACACGGCCGGCTTCAAATAAAAAAATACAAAGTTCAAAATCCTATCAGCCAGCGGAGCAACAGCGAAAAAAACCATCAGTTGAAATTCCCGAGCGCGATGCAGCTCAGGAAGAAGCCTATCAAAAAGCCAAGGAACGTTATGATAACAAGTAAAATGATGACTGAAAGCTAAGGAGAGGGAAAATGAATAAGACAGTAACGGGTACTGGTAAAACCGTAGAAGATGCTATTAACCATGGTTTGCAACAGCTTGGTGTGACGAAAGAACAAGTTGAAACAAACGTATTGCAAGTACCGGACAGTGGGTTAATGAAGATTTTTGGAAAAAAAGAAGCCATTGTTGAGGTATCACTGATAAATAATCCTGAACAGCGGGCCCTTGATTTTTTAAATGATGTCCTCGATGCCATGAAAATCAGCTGTAAAATCCATACCCGTCTCGAGGATAAAGTATTATTCATTGATCTGGAAGGTAAGGATATGGGCGTCTTAATTGGTCGCCGTGGTCAAACCCTTGATTCTCTCCAATATTTAGTCAGTTTAGTTATCAACCGACAACATGAAGAATACGTTCGGGTTATTCTGGACACCGAAAACTACCGGGCTAAGCGGGAAAAGACGTTAGAAGATCTGGGCGAAAAAATGGCCAATAAAGCGGTTTATTATCAGAAGAAAATGCTGCTAGAACCCATGAATCCTTCGGAACGGCGTGTCATCCATGCAAAACTTCAGAATCACGACAAGGTTTTTACCTTTAGTGAAGGGGAAGAGCCTTATCGCCGGGTTGTTATCCAATTAAAAGATAAAAACTAGTAAAAAAGCAGAGCACTTTGCAAGTTAGCTTAAGAGTTAATTGTAAAGTGCTTTTTTATTGGACCATACTTGTCAACCCCAGGGTTTTAATATATTATAAGAGATTAGGAAACGATTATTGAGACAGGAGAAAAAATTGGAAGTCTTATTACAAAACGAAGATACCATTGCCGCGGTGGCCACCGGGATGGGTGGTGCCGGAATTGGCATTATCAGAATTAGTGGATCCGAGGCTGTGGCATTGGGCAATAAACTGTTTGTCAATCCCCGGGGAAAAACCCTGGCCGCGGCCAAAAGTCATGAATTGATTTACGGAAGAATTGTTGATCCAACTGAAAATAAAGATATTGATGAGGTCCTCATTTCTAAAATGATGGGTCCTCACTCTTATACAGCCGAAGATGTAGTCGAGATTAACTGTCATGGGGGAATTGTCCCGATGCGAAAGATATTAAAGCTGGTCATTCAATCCGGAGCCCGATTGGCCGAACCCGGAGAATTTACCAAACGGGCTTTTTTAAATGGACGCATGGATCTGACTCAGGCCGAAGCCGTTATCGATATTATTAATGCCAAAACCGAAAAGAGTCTGGAGTATTCGGTGGCTCAACTGGAAGGGCGACTGTCCCAGAAACTGGAAGAACTGGATGAGATCCTGGTGGGGATTTTGTCCCATATGGAAGTGAATATTGATTATCCCGAATATGATATTGAAGAAATCTCCTATGATTTTGTCAATAGCCAGATCCTGGGACTATTAAGTCGAATCAAAGAAATCCTGGTGGTGGCAGAAACCGGTAAAATTTACCGGGAGGGTATTACCACAGCGATTCTGGGTGAGCCGAATGTGGGGAAATCATCGTTATTAAATACCTTATTAATGGAAAACAAAGCGATTGTTACCGATATTCCTGGAACAACCCGAGATACCATCGAAGAGTATCTTAATATCGAAGGGATTCCTTTTAAAATTATCGATACCGCCGGGATTAGAGAAACCGATAATCTGGTCGAAAAAATAGGCGTTGAAAAATCAAAGGCTCTTTTAAATCAAACCAATCTGGTCATCTTTATGCGCGATATCTCAAAGGAAATGTCCGCCGGGGAAAAGGAACTGATTGAGTTGCTAAAAAACCGCAAAACCATTTATATAGCCAATAAGACCGATGCTATCAGTGGCATGGATATTGCGATACCAGAGCCCTGGATTCCGATGTCGCTGCTGGAAGATCAGGGGATCGAAACGTTGCGACAGAAAATGCTGGAAATGGTTTTTGCAGGAACGGTCAATCAGGATGCGGACTACCTGATCACCAATACCCGGCATATTCAATTACTGGAAACAACCCAAAACAGTCTAAAAAATGCGATTAACACCATGGCCAGCCAAATGCCTCTGGAACTTGTCAGCATTGACGTCATGGAAGCCCTGGAAGCGCTAAGGGGGATCACCGGCAAGGCCGTTGGAATGGATATTATTGATCAGATTTTTAAAAATTTTTGCATTGGAAAGTAGAGGAAAGCGAATGACATACCCAGGAGGAGACTACGACATTATCGTCATCGGCGCCGGCCATGCCGGTTCCGAAGCGGCATTGGCCAGTGCCCGAATTGGACTAAAAACCCTGTTATTAACCATCAATCTGGATTCGGTGGCGATGATGCCCTGCAACCCATCGATTGGTGGCACCGGAAAAGGACATCTGGTTAGAGAAATTGATGCTCTTGGCGGTGAAATGGGAAAGAACATAGATGCAACGATGATTCAATGTAAGATGTTAAATACCGCCAAAGGTCCGGCGGTTCATTCATTGCGAGCCCAAGCTGATAAAAAAGCCTACCAGTTTCGGATGAAAGAAGTGATTGAGAACCAGGTGAACCTTCTCTTAAAACAACAGGAAGCTACCGAAATTATTGTCGAAGATGGAAAGATCACCGGTGTGATGGTTAATACCGGCGCGGTTTATAACTGTCAAGCCGCAATCATTTGCAGTGGCACCTATTTAAAGGGACGCATTATTATCGGCGATGTTCAATACGATGGTGGACCAAACGGCTTATTTCCAGCCATGTATTTATCCGACAGTCTGGAAAAAAATGGCATTGCGCTACAGCGTTTTAAAACCGGAACGCCAGCCCGGGTGGATGCCAAAACCCTGGATTATTCCAAAATGATTATCCAGGAAGGTGACGAACATATCGTGCCCTTTTCCTTTGAAACCGATCAGATTGATATTGACCAGGTGCCCTGCTACCTGACCTATACCAATCCGGAAACCCATGATATTATCAATGCCAACATTGAGCGATCACCGCTATACACCGGAGAAGTAGTGGGGATCGGCCCCCGTTACTGCCCTTCGATTGAGACCAAGGTGATGCGCTTTCATGATAAGGACCGACATCAGATTTTTATGGAACCGGAAGGATTAAATACCAATGAAATCTACGTCCAGGGGATGTCCTCCTGTTTGCCGGAGGATGTTCAGATTGCCTTATACCGAACGGTGCCGGGAATGGAAAAGGTGGAGTTTATGCGTTCGGCCTATGCCATTGAGTATGACTGCATCCATCCCACCCGACTAAAAGCCTCTCTGGAATCCAAAGAAGTGGCGGGTCTATTTTTTGCCGGACAGATCAACGGTACTTCCGGTTACGAAGAAGCGGGAGCTCAGGGGCTGATTGCCGGCATCAATGCGTCCCTCTATTTACGGGGTGAACAACCAGTGGTTATTGATCGGTCAGAAGGTTACATAGGGGTACTTATCGATGATATTATCACTAAGGGGATCGACGAACCATATCGGATGATGACTTCCCGGGCTGAATATCGTTTATTGTTGCGACAGGACAACGCCGATTTGCGGCTAACTGAGATTGGATATCGGGTGGGGCTGATCAGCGAGAACCGTTATCAGAAGTTCATGGCGAAAAAGGAACAGATTAAACAGGAGATTACTCGTCTTAATCAGGTCATTGTCAAACCGAACCCGGAGAATAATGAAGTGCTAAAATCTTTGGGCAGTTCAGAGATCCAGCATGGATTGTCAATTGGTGAACTGATCAGACGGCCGGAAGTTAAATATCAGCAAACCGAAGTCTTCGATCCGGAACGACCACTCCTGCACTGGAGTGTGGTGGAACAGGTTGAAGTTCAGATCAAGTATGAAGGCTATATTAAAAAGCAGTTGCAACAGGTGGAGCAATTTAAAAAGCTTGAACACAAACTGATCCCCCCGGAACTTGATTATGCTAAAATCGGCGGGCTACGGATTGAAGCGGCCGAAAAACTTCAGGAAATAAAGCCATTATCGATGGGGCAGGCGTCGCGAATTTCTGGCGTCTCGCCGGCGGATATTTCAGTTTTGTTAATAGCCCTGGAACAGCGCAGAAGAAGTTCAGATAAGGATGGATCAAATCATGAATAATCGGATCGAAAAGTTAATTGACCTCGGTAATCAGGTAGAAATAACTATTAATGAAAAGCAGGCCGAAAAGTTGATCGCTTATATGGACCGGCTGCTGGAAAAAAACCAGTATATCAATCTGACGCGGATTACTGAGAAAGATGAGTTTATTAAGCTCCATTTACTGGATTCCCTGACCCTGCTTAAACTGATTAAAAATTCTCAGGCAAGTATTTTAGATGTCGGAACCGGGGGTGGTTTTCCGGGTATTCCACTAGCAATCATGCTGGAAGATGCGCAGATTACCCTGATGGATTCGACTAAAAAGAAACTGAATGTGGTCCAGTCCATTGCCGCGGAGTTAGGGATTAGCAACGTTCAAATCCTCCATGGCAGAGCCGAAGAATTAGGGCAGAACAGCGCTTATCGGGAAAAATATGAAGTTGTCACGTCCCGGGCGGTGGCAAACCTAACCCTTCTTTCAGAATATTGTTTGCCACTAACAAAGGTTGGCGGTCAATTTTTATCGATGAAAGGTCGAGACTATCAGGACGAGCTGGCAGCAGCTAGAAAACCGATCGCCGTTTTAGGTGGGAAAATAGTTGAAATCGAAAAGGGTTTATTACTGCAAAGTGATTATGTTCATGTTATAATGAATGTGGAAAAAATAAAACCAACCCCTGATCTTTTTCCGCGCATCAACGGCAAGATTAAAAAGGAAGCATTTCCAGTTTAGAGCTAAAAATAGCAAGCAGAAATAAAGGGTTTTATGATACTATTTGACCTGGTTTTTAAGAGATGTTTCACGTGAAACATCTCTTAAAAATGAAAATCGGCAGACAGTCAATCATACGACATGTTTCACGTGAAACATGTCGTCGATAAAAATCAACACGATCAGAACTAAAAAGACTGGTTGTTTATGGTAACGTCCCAAGCAGCAAAAGAGTGATTAAATTTAAGGAGTAGAATATGGCGAAAATCGTGGCAGTATTTAATCAAAAAGGTGGAGTTGGAAAAACAACCACAAATATTAACTTAACCACTGCCCTCAGTTTGGAAGGATACCGGATCCTGGTCATTGACATCGACCCCCAGGGGAATACCAGCAGTGGATTCGGAATTGAGAAGAATAATCTGGAAAAAAGCGTCTACAATGGGATCATCCACGGCGATGATCTTAAAGAGATCATTCTGACGACTTCCTATGATAATCTTCATATTCTGCCATCCCATCCAGATCTGGCCGGAGCAGAGATTGAACTGACAAATATGCCACAGCGAGAGTTGCGCCTTAAAAACAGTATCGAAAATGTCAAACCATTCTATGACTATATCTTTATTGACTGCCCGCCATCATTAGGTTTATTGACGATTAATGCCCTGGCCATGACCAATACGGTGTTGATCCCGATCCAATGCGAGTTTTATGCCTTGGAGGGGGTGAGCCAACTGATGAATACGATCAGTCTGGTCAAACAGGGGTTGAATCCGCAACTGGAAATAGAGGGCGTATTGATGACCATGTTTGATAGCCGGACCAACTTATCCAACCAGGTTGTCGATGAAGTGGTCGATTACTTTAAAGATAAGGTTTATGAAACGATGATTCCCAGAAATGTTCGGTTGGCTGAAGCACCCAGTTATGGGCAGACAATTTTTGAATATGCCAACACATCAAAAGGATCAAAAGCATATCTGGCACTGGCCAAAGAGTTTATACAGAGACAGGAGTAGTTATGGGAAAAAACACAGGTTTAGGAAAAGGTCTGAGAGCGTTATTTCCCGACGAAGCGGTGGTTACCTCACAAGAAGATGAAGTGCTGGAGGTTGACCTTGAAAAACTTGTTTTTTATGTAAAAACAAATAACGTTCGACCAAACCCGAAGCAACCCCGAAAAACATTTGACCGGAATAAGTTGGAAGAACTGGGCGCATCGATCAAGGAACACGGCATCGTTCAGCCACTGGTGGTCAAACCGGAAACAAAGGGTTATACCATTATTGCCGGCGAAAGGCGTTGGCGGGCAGCAAACATGATCGGCCTCAAAGAGGTTCCGGTTATTGTCAAAGATCTGCCTCCGGAGGAAGTTCTGGAGATCGCTATAATTGAAAATGTGCAGCGGGAAAACTTGAACAGCATTGAAGAAGCGATGGCCTTTGAGGCCTTGATGGAGAATTTCAACCTCACTCAAGGCGAAATTGGTATTCGAATCGGAAAAAGCCGAACCGCTATTGCCAATACGCTCAGGCTGCTGAAATTACCGAAAACAATTCAGGAACAATTGGCACAGGGACAGATTACCTCGGGCCATGCCCGGGCCATTCTGATTCTGGAAGACCCGGAAAAAATGGAAGCCTTTGCCAATGAGATCATTGAAAAAGGGATGAGTGTCAGGGAAGCAGAAAATCGCATCAAAAAAATGCAAACTGAAGGCCTGGCGAAACCGTTGCAAAAGAAAAAAGAAGACAACAGTGGTTATATCATCGAAATTGAGGATGCGCTGGAGAAGAAATTTGAAACCAAAGTGCATTTAAGTAGCCGTGGTAAAAAAGGAAAAATTGAGTTTGTCTATTCGTCACTGGAAGAATTGGATCGTCTGCTCGAACAATTGGGATATGAAAAAACAAACTAGCTCAGTCAAATTATGACAATTCAATTATGAAATGGAGAAAATAATGAATCAAATCAAAAGAAAGAGACGATTGTCAGCGCTGGAAGCCGCAGTATTAGGTAATATCCTCTATATTGTGATTGTTCTGATATTTAAAAATGTATTTGATCTGATCCGAACAAGCGATTTCAACTATCTGTTCAATGGCATCCAGTTATTGACCGTAGGCGCATTCTGGATCACCTTATTTGCAATCTGTTTTAAGAATATCAGCGGAAATGAAAAGCCGAAGGCGTTTAGATATGTTCTTTACAGTCTTGTTCCGATTATCGTTTTAACCGGGACATTAACCGTTGTTTCGACAATGTTTCCAGGTCAGGATACCAACAGCATCTGGAATCAATTTGCTTTTATTGCCGCACCCACCATTTTCTGGTATCTGCCCTATGGCTTAATTTATCAATTAATTGGCGGTGAAACATCAATTTTTATATTATTCGGAATCGGATTAGTATTAACGATTGTATTTCAAGTGTTCGGGATAATTTTAGGGCGAATTCTGGGTCGCAAGTATTGGGAAGAAACAAAAGCTGAAGATCAGCGGGATCTGGAGTATGATCTGGAAACCAAGAAAGAGAAGAAAAAACCCCGAAAAAAATCCCGAATGCCAAAACGCGAAAGTATTGGGTTGGAAGGTCTTTCCGATGAACAGATCAACGAAGGATTCACCCCGAAGGCACCGGAAACCATGACTATGACTGAGGTCATCCTTGATGATGCCTATGCGGAGACAGAACGAACAAATTATAAAAAACCCCGCCGAAACAAATCAGAAACTGGGCTTTTTGAA
Source organism: Acetobacterium malicum subsp. dehalogenans DSM 11527 (assembly GCF_000472665.1). Taxonomy (GTDB): domain Bacteria; phylum Bacillota; class Clostridia; order Eubacteriales; family Eubacteriaceae; genus Acetobacterium; species Acetobacterium malicum. The sequence goes on from NZ_AXAC01000025.1 coordinate 51,509, forward strand.
ACAATTGATCCGGTCGTGGACGAAAAGATATTTTCCTCAGAAAAAGTTCAGCCCACCTATGAGTCTGAAATAAAGCCAGCCGCGATGCCGGAAATTACCTTCGAGACCGTAAACAGTAAGACCCAGTCAGAAACAGTCGGCGACTGGAACCGGTCTCATCCCATCGATCTGGAAAACTTAAATAAAGGGCTGAACCAACATGAAGAAACCGACGATAAATCCTTTTTAATGGAAACCAGTGCCGTGCGAATCATCAACGAAGAAGACATCGAAGAATATTACAGGAATAAGAAATGAGTTTTTCAGCATTGACATCACTGGATTTCATTTGCATCCTGATTTGCTCGCTTTCAGGAATTATAGGATACAAACGAGGTGCAATAAATACCCTGATCAGTTTCGGGGGATTTATTGCATCTTTTGTAATAGCCTGGATTTTTTCGCCGCTGCTGGCTGACTGGTTGATCGAATCGGGCGTACTTAACGGCTTGTTCAAAACTATCAATGTGGAAGCTATTTCCCAGTCGCTGATGAATCTGGGTACTCAGCAAAGCGGCTTAACCACCTCACTCTTAGGCGAAGCCGCCATTAGCGTCGGTCAAGCCATCGTCGATCAGAGCCTCACCATGATCACTGAGTTGATCATGCATGGCATTGCTCAAAGTATCAGTTTTGGGATCATCGTCATGGGAGTTTCGGTTTTTTGCTGGGTCCTGCAGATTATTTTTTTTGGAGTTTCTAAAGTTCCCGTCATCGGAACAATCAATCACCTGGCGGGAATGTTGATCGGTCTGATTTTAGGGGGGGCCATTGTCGCTGTGATGTTGTGGATTTTTTCAGTTATTAATCTTTCCACCGGCGGCGTGTCAAATCTGCCAACTGCCGAAAACAGTAACCTGATGCAGCTGGCGATACCAATGATACTTAACTATATGGGAATTCAATAGGAGACAATAATGGAATATTTAACAACAAGTTTTACATCCTATTTAAATCAAATTGATTTTTCGCATCTTTTGCAAAAATGTCTGGTTTCGGGAATTGTCCTGATTGTGGTTGTAATCAGCTTAAAAATTACTTATAGCGTTGTCGACCGGATCTTTGACGGGGAAAAGGTTGGTCTTGAACCCAGAGATGCCCGGCGCATCACGACCTTAAACCACGTCACTAAAGCGGCCGCCAGAGCAGGCATCTGGACCCTGGCCGGCCTGATTATTCTGGGTCAGTTTATCAATGTCGGTTCACTGCTGGCGGTAGCCGGCGTCGGAACTCTGGCCATTGGTTTTGGGGCCCAGGGCATTGTCGAAGACGTGATGAGTGGTTTTGTCATCGTTTTTGAAAATCAATTCAGTGTCGGAGATTATGTAATTATTGACGAAACACATTATGGAATTGTCGAGGCCATTGGCATTCGCACCACCAGTGTCCGGGAATTTAATGGCGGACTTTTTATTATTCATAATGGAAAAATTGACCGTTTGATCAACTATTCCAAGGGACACATAAAAGTCCTGGTGGATGTAAGCATTGCCTATGAAGAAGATGTCAACAAGGTACTCGATTTACTGGAAGAAATTTGCGAGGATCTTTATCAAAATCATGAAGAATTATTTAAGATACGTCCGGAGGTTCAGGGGGTGACCCGCCTGGATCCATCAGCAGTCAATATCCGAATCAGTTGCGATGAAGATGCCGGATCTAAATTCATGGCCGAAAATGTCCTGCGGCACCGAATTAAAGAGGTATTCCAGGAACAGGGAATCGAAGTGCCATACAACAAATCAATTATTTACAACCGCGAACCGCTTAAAAATGTGGATAAAGCAAAAGAAGCAGAGGTAAAAGATGGAAACTAAGGTTTATGCATTAGGGGATCGGGTAGAAATGAAAAAAAAGCACCCCTGCGGGAGCTTTCAGTGGGAAATTATCCGGGTTGGGGCAGATATAAAAATAAAATGCCTGGGTTGTGGCCATATTGTCATGCTCCAGCGGTCTAAATTCAATAAACAGATCAAGAAAATTCTGGATAGTGATAACAAGGGAGCAGTATGAAAACTTTTTTTATGACGCAATGGTATGGAGCAGAAAGCTACTTCGAAAAAAACCTGAAGCCAACATTCTATTTTTGCCTGGCTTTTTTTGGGATTATGATTGTTTTAAATACCCTGCTTTTTTTGAGTGATCCAACCTTGAGTCAAAGCTATTTTAATGAGTTGCAGTCGCTGTTTAACCAGAAGGAATTTCTCGATGGCACCGGCATCGACCTATGGTTTGGCATTTTTTTGAATAATATCATTGCCAGTGGAATCAGCAGTCTTTTGGGTGTTATTCCGTTCTTGTTTTTGCCGCTGTTTTCGCTGGCCTCCAATGCCATCATTATCGGCCTGATTGGCGCTGTTTATCAAACCAATGGTATCGGTTGGTTTGCTTTTCTGGTTGGTGTTTTGCCCCACGGTATGATTGAGATTCCGGCCCTGGTTTTAGGCGTAGCTCTGGGGGTGCATCTCTGTTTAAAATTATCGAAAACAATTTTAAGAAGAAGTTTTAAAGGCGAATTAAAACAGGCCGCGATCGGATGTTTGCGGATTTATCTATTGTGGCTGATTCCGCTCTTCTTCTTAGCTGCTTTTATCGAAACATTTATGACGCCGATTCTATTCAATGCAGTTGCGCCAGTCTAAAATAAAAAATAAAAGAAAATCCTTGCATCAATTGTAAGATATGATATAATTAAAAGCTGTAATCCTTGCTCGCTGGAAAAGTGAGCCATAGTCCATGAGGAGGTGAAATGGAATGAGAGTATACGAAACATTATTTGTTTTAAAACCGGATCTTGAAAAAGAAGCGATTGAAGAATTAGTAGGCAAAGTAAAGGCTGTAATTGAAGCAGCTGGAGAAATTGAAAAAGTCGACGAATGGGGCAAAAGAAAATTAGCCTACGAAATCGATAAAAAGTATCAAGAAGGTTTCTACGTATTAGTAGACTTCAAAGCTGAGAACTCAGTACTTGATGCATTAGATCATTTATACAAAATTAACGAACAGTTTATTCGAAGCATCGTTATTAAAAAAGAGAAATAGGGGGCAGTTCTGTGAATAAAGTAATTCTAGTAGGAAGACTAACCCGAGATCCTGAGGTAAAAAACACAACAACGGGCAAAGCGGTAGCGACATTTACCTTAGCGGTGGATCGCCGTTTTAAAAACAAAGATGGTCAAAAAGAAGCAGACTTTGTGCCAATTGTCGTGTGGGGAAAACAGGCAGAATTTGCCGGACAATATTTGTCAAAGGGTAGCCAAATTGGCGTATCAGGACGACTACAAGTAAGAAGTTACGACGCACAGGATGGTCAACGACGTTATGTGACGGAAGTTGTTGCCGATGAAATTAATTTTCTGTCATCCAGCCGGAAAGATTCCAACGCCGGATTCCAGCAAGCTTCAGCGCCACGAGTAGATAATAATAACAATATGTCAGTAATGGGACTGGATGAAGACTTTCATCTGATGGCCGATGATGACGACATACCTTTTTAAGATAGGAGGAAAATACAATGCCAAAACCATTTAAAAAGAGAAGAAAAGTTTGTGAGTTCTGCGAACGAAAAGTAGAAAATGTTGATTATAAAGATGTAATCACGCTGAAGAAATTCGTTTCCGAACGTGGAAAAATTCTACCAAGAAGAGCCACTGGCACCTGTGCTAAACATCAGAGAAAGGTAACTGAAGCGATTAAACGTGCGCGAAACGTTGCTCTTTTACCATATAGCTCAAATAACTAAAAATTGTAAAGCTGTTTGTTTCAGGAAGGACCTGAAGTGAGCAGCTTTTTCTATGTCAGGATATAATTAAGCAATGCTCCAGGTCGCCCGCACCTTCATCAAAACTGTACAGGGTAGCGGCCTGTAGCGGGTTAATAAACAGATGCTTTTTCCGGCGAAAATCAGGATAAAGGTAAACAAAAATAATGGGCATTTTCTTTTATTGTGATATAATGGTTCAGTAACTTTTTACGCATAAATAAACTGCGTATGGGAACAGTTAAGTTGCCAATTTGGAGGATCAATGAAAACACGTGGAATAACAGAAGGTGCCATGTTTTGTGCACTGGGAGTAATTCTTACTTTAGTCAGTTATTATCTGCCGTTCTTTGTCTTGCTGGTATTTTTTATACCGGTACCAATGGTTGTACTGGGGAAGCGCCAGGGACTGAAAGTAAGTGTTCTTTCCAGTATTGCCGCCACGATTCTGATCGGTCTGTTTCTGGGACCGCTTAATGCTATTTCTTTTGGGGCGCTGATGCTCTTTGTGGGATGTAGCCTGGGGTTTGCCTATAATCGGGATTTATCGTCGTTTAAAAAAGTCGTTATCGGGATTCTTGGTTTTTCAATTCTGTTGATCGCCGTGGTGGCCAGCTATGAATTGGTGATGGGCGTCGGTTTTACCAGTCTGCTGTTCCAGACTCTGGAGCAGAGCACCAGTGAGGTAATGGCGTTTTATGAAACGGCCAATCTCATGGATGCGGAACAACTGGCAATCGCCAAAACAGCCATGGAAAAAAATATCGACATGATGAAGCTGGCACTGCCGAGTGCCTTTTTGTTGCTGCCCGTTGTTTTTGGGATGGTAAATGTTGTGGTGTCAGACATGATTCTTAAACGAATCGGCTATCCGGTTAAAACCTTTAAACCTCTCAGTCAATGGGTAATGCCGGTAACCCTTAAATATTTTTTAATGGTACTGTTACTCGGTGATTTTATGATCAGTATGTTTCAGGTGTCGACCATACCGCAGATATACATCGTGACAGTGATGAATTTTGTTAACATCATTTTCTTCGTCATGGGACTGTCACTGATGCTTAATTATATGGAATATAAACAGCTGACCAACAAAGGCTTAAAAGTATTAGTTATCGTGCTGGGTTTTTTACTCAGTGCCTTCGTAACCATCATCGGGGTAGCTGATACTTACATCGGAATTCGCCAGATTTTTCGAAGGGAGTCCCAGATAAAATGAAAGAATCAAAGAAAGACGTTGTCCGGTTCGCCATTGCGGCTCAATTGATTGTTTCGATTGCGCTTGGTTTTTATAATATTTTCCTGGGCGTGGCCGGAGTTGTGATCTTTGTGGTCCTGATTATTTATTACACCAAAAACACCAGTATTGACGAGATTAAAATCGATAAAGCCATTGACGAAATATACAGTGACCTGGATAAAATCAATCAGGAGCGGATGTATGAAATGCCCATCGCCATGTCTATTGTTGATAATGAAGGGATTATTTACTGGTATAACCAGGCCTTTGGAAAGGCCTTCAAGAAGGAAAAAGAAGGTTTATTCAAAAAGAGTATCATTGAAGAGTTGGAATTTAACCTGAGTGATGCAGTTAAGGCCGATGAATTTACCTTCCATTACGAAGAGCGGGATTATGGGGTGGTTACCAACGCCTTCTCAGACAAGGTTCACAGTTTTGAACTGCTCCATTTTTTTGATATCACTGAACAAAGCAAGCAGCGTCAGCTTTACCGGAAGAATTCGCCGTTGTTTTGCTATATTGTCATCGATAACTACGATGATATTATCGAGCAGATCCCCAGTCATAAGCGCTCGGCGATTCTCGGCAAGGTTGATCTGAAGCTCAACGAATGGGCTAAACAGCTGGGCAGTGTCATTATCGAGTATGAAAGTGACCGCTATCTGATGATTTTTGAGCGGGGGAAAATCTGTGCCCTGCAAAAAGAAAATTTCAAAATACTGGATGAGATTCGGGAAATTGAAAATGATGAAAAAGTTCCCATTACCCTCAGTATTGGCATCGGGATCTCGGAGAATATTCTGGGAATTATCGAATCCCAGGAATTATCCCATTCAGCGTTGGACATCGCCCTGGCCCGGGGAGGCGATCAGGCGGTGGTCCGTCAGGATGAAAAGATGTCCTTTTATGGCGGCAAAACCGAAGCTACCGAAAAAAGAACCAAGGTTAAGGCCCGGGTTAAGGCCTACGGTCTGAAAGAGTTGATTAAAGAGTCGGATCATGTACTGCTGATGGGTCATCAGAACCCGGATATGGATTGTCTGGGCTCGGCAGTCGGGCTGCTGGGGGCTTGTAAATCACTGGGTAAAGAAGGCAAAATTGTGATTCGGGAGATAAACTATTCGATCAAATCACTTTTTGATTATCTGCTGGAGAACGAAGCCTATCAGGATGCCTTTATTACCCCCAAGGAAGCTGAGAGCTATGCCACTAAAAATACCCTGTTGATTATTTTAGATACGCAAACCGTAAATTATCTGGAAATGCCATCGCTGGTGGATCAGATTCCTAAAATTGTGGTCATTGATCATCATCGGCGTTCCGGCAAGGCGATCAAGGAAACCCTACTGAGCTATACCGAAGCTTACGCTTCTTCGACTTGCGAACTGGTCACCGAGCTGCTCCAATATTTTGACGAGAAAAATCAACTCAATGTCATTGAAGCTAATGCTTTGATGGCCGGGATCTGTATGGACACGAAAATGTTTACCCTGAAAACCGGGGTACGAACCTTTGAAGCAGCCTCTTATTTAAAGCGCAAGGGTGCCGATACGCTGATCAGCAAAATTCTACTGCAGGATGACCTCAATACTTATACGGCCAAATCGGATGCAGTCAAGAATGCCAAAATATATTTTGACAACATTGCTATCTCAACCTTTGAAAACAACACCGACTATGGCAAGGTTATTGCCGCTCAGGCCGCTGATGAACTGCTCAATATCAAAGGGATTGTGGCCTCTTTTATCATTTTAAAAAATGATGAGGGACTGGCCATCAGTGCCCGTTCGATGGGCGAAGTCAATGTTCAGGTAATCTTGGAAACACTCGGCGGAGGCGGCCATTTGGCCATTGCCGGAGCGCAATTCCCGGGGGAAAAGAATCTTGAAACCGGAAAAGAGCTGCTGCTCACCGCCATTAAAAAATATAAGAAGGAGAATGGATCATGAAAGTAGTATTATTAGAAAATGTAAAAAATGTTGGAAATAAAGGTGAAATTGTTGAAGTTAAAGACGGTTACGGCCGGAACTTCCTAATTAAAACCGGTAAGGGTGTCATTGGTAATAAAGAAAATATTGCCATGGCTGAACAAACCAAGGCTGACGAAGCAAAAAAAGTTGAAGCAGAGCGACAGGCAGCTGTCGAACTGGCCAAAACGATCGATGAAACAGAAATTAACATCACTGAACGGGCTGGTGAAGACGGCAAGCTGTTCGGATCGGTAACCAGCAAAGATATTACCGAAGCGCTGGAAAAGCAAAAAGGCATCAAGGTCGATAAACGCAAGGTTGAGTTGGAAATGCCGCTGCGCAATGTGGGCCGGGCTGAAGTTAAGATTAAAACCTATCAGGGTGTGATTGGAAAACTGACCGTAATCATCAAAGGCGAAGCCTAGGAGACTAAGCGGTGATGAATCCCAAAGTCCCTCCCCATAATTTAGAAGCGGAGCAGTCTGTTTTAGGCGCCATCCTGATGGATGAGTCAAATATTGCCCGGGCTGAAGAGCTTTTATCGCCCCATGATTTTTATCGGGGGGCCCATAAAGAAATTTATGAATCGATGTTGGATCTCCATAATGAAAGAAAACCCATCGATACGGTCACCCTGATCAACTCCCTCAGAAATCGTGGGGTACTGGAAAAAATCGGCGGGATTGGCTATCTCAGTGAACTGATTGAGATGGTGCCGATCAACCGGAATTATCTGGAATACTGTCAGATCGTCCATGAAAAGGCCGTCATTCGCAATCTTATTCATACCGCGACCCAGATTCTCGAAGACAGTTATGGCCAGTATGATAATATCGGAGATGTGATTGACCGTGCCGAACAGGAAATCTTCAAGGTTTCCCAGGGCCGGCGGACCGGTGATTTTCAGAGCATTCAGGAAACCCTGAGCACCACCCTGGCCCAGATTGAGGCGATCGAAAGTAAAAAAGGTAAGCTCACCGGCATCGAAACCGGCTTTACCGAGCTCAACCATATTACCTCCGGCTTACAACCATCCGACCTGATTATCGTAGCGGCCCGGCCGTCGATGGGAAAAACCGCCTTTGCCTTGAATATCGCGCAAAATGCGGCTATCAAAGATAATCGCTCGGTGGCTATTTTCAGTCTCGAAATGTCCAAGGAACAGCTGGTTCAGCGGATGCTTTGCGCGGCCTCATTGGTTGACAGCAACAACGTCAGAACCGGTAATCTCAGCAAGGAAGATTGGGAGCGGATGGTGGTAGGTTACAATACTCTCTATGGTGCCAGTATTTTTATTGATGATACCCCGGGGATCACGGTTTCTGAAGTCCGCTCCAAATGCCGGCGGCTAAAAACTGAAAAAGCCCTGGATCTGATTGTAATTGACTACCTGCAACTGATGAGTGGCGGCAGCCGCAGCGAAAACCGGCAAAATGAAATTTCTGAAATGTCCCGGGGTCTGAAAGCCCTGGCCCGAGAAATGGAAGCCCCGGTTATCGCTTTATCCCAGCTCAGCCGGGCCCCGGATGCCCGAACCGATCATCATCCGGTCATGTCGGATTTGCGTGAATCCGGTTCAATCGAACAGGATGCTGATGTCATCATGCTGTTGTACCGGGAATTTTATTACGATAAAAACCCGGAATTAAAAAACTTATCAGAGGTAATCATTGCCAAACAACGTAATGGCCCAACCGGGACCGTGCGCCTGGCATGGATTCCTGAATATACAAAATTCAACGATCTGGCTGTCGGTTATAATGAAGATGACTACGGCCCGGATGCGTTTGCATAAAGGAAGAATAACATGAAATATGATGTGATAATCATCGGAGCGGGACCAGGTGGTATTTTTGCGGCCATGGAACTGGCCAAAAAAAATAAAGAACTTAAGATCCTGATGCTGGAAAAGGGCAATTCAATTGAAAAACGAATCTGTCCCAAACGCCAGACCAATGTTTGTATTGGCTGTAAACCCTGTAATATTACCACCGGCTTTGCCGGAGCGGGAGCCTATTCAGACGGTAAACTGTCACTTTCACCCGATGTCGGGGGTGAATTACCGGAATATATCGGTTACAATGCGACGGTCGACCTGATTAAATATGTGGATGATCTCTACATTGAATTTGGCGCCGATAAACGGGTCCATGGTCTCGATAATCCCGACAAGATCCGGGATATCCGCACCAAGGCGATCCAGAGCAATCTGAAATTGATTGAGTGCCCGGTGCGTCATATGGGTACCGAGGTGGGTTATACCATTTACCAGCGGATTCAGAACTATCTGATCGACGATCTGGGCATCGATATCAAATTCCGGACCCCGGTTCAAAGTCTGGTGGTCGAGGATGATGCCGTGGTCGGTGTGGTCGCCAAGGGAGAAACCTATCGGGCTGACAAGGTGCTGGTAGCCGTGGGCCGGGATGGCTCGGAATGGTTTACCAGTATGTGTGAAGAATACAAGGTTGAAACCAAGGTCGGAAAGATCGATATCGGGATTCGTCTGGAAACCCGCAACGAGGTCATGCAGGAAATCAACGATGCCCTTTACGAAGGTAAACTGGTCTATTATACCCCCACCTTTGATGACAGTGTCCGGACCTTCTGTTCCAACCCCGGGGGTGTCGTGTCGACCGAATATTATGATAACCAACTGGCGGTGGTCAATGGCCACAGCTATAAGTCGGATAGTTTAAAAACCCATAATACCAATTTTGCGCTGCTGGTCTCCAAAAGCTTTACCGAACCCTTTAAAGAAGCGGTTGCCTATGGCAAGCACATTGCCGGATTGGGAAATATGCTGACTGGCAACAAGATCATGGTTCAGCGCTACGGCGATTTTTTAAGAGGCCGCCGTACCACCCAGGAACGGTTGATGCGCAATAATATTCGGCCGACCTTAATCGATGCGGTACCCGGCGATCTTTGTTTAGTCTTGCCCTACCGGATCATGAAGGACATTGATGAAATGATCCAGGCCCTGGATCATGTTTCGCCCGGCCTGGCCAGTGACGAAACTCTGCTTTATGGAGTGGAGGTCAAGTTCTATTCCAATAAGGTCACCGTTGATAAAAACTTCCAGTCCAGCATTAAAAATCTCTATGTGCTGGGTGATGGCGCCGGGGTCACCCGAGGGTTGATGCAGGCATCCGCCAATGGGGTGTATGTGGCCAGAAACCTCTATAACGAATAGATGTCCGGAAAACTATATATAGTCGGTACCCCAATTGGGAATCTGGATGATATGAGCATCCGCGGGCTAAGGGTGTTACAGGAGGTCGATCTGATCGCCGCCGAAGACACGAGACATTCGATTAAGCTGCTCAATCACTTTGAGATTTCTAAAAAGATGGTGGCCTATCATCAGCATAACGAACAGCAGTCCAGCGAAGGACTGATTGACCTGCTGAAACAAGGTCAGAATATCGCCCTGATCTCGGATGCCGGGATGCCGCTGATTTCCGATCCGGGATCGGTGCTGGTAAAAAATTGCGTTGCCAATGACATTGCCCTGGAGGTGGTTCCCGGTCCTAACGCCGGGCTCTGCGGTCTGGTGCTGTCGGGACTGGATACCCGGGCGTTTCTATTTCTCGGTTTTTTAGGTAAAGAAAATAAGGCCATTAAAGAAGGCCTGAAACGAATCGAAGCATCAGAGTTTACCGTCGTCCTTTACGAATCGCCGCACCGGTTACCGAAAACCCTGGAGATTCTTGATCAGCATGGTTTGGGCCATCGGCAGATGAGCATTTCCAGAGAAATTACCAAACGTTATGAGGAAACCCGCTATGGCACGATCGCGGAACATCGTCACTATTATCAGGAACAGGCCCCCCGGGGCGAGTATGTGCTCTGTATTGAAGGCCGGACCGCCGACGAAGGCAACGCCGCCGCCGGGCTGGAACTGGAAAGCCTGAGTCTCGAAGAACATCTGGAATATTATCTCAATACGGGTCTGCTGGAAAAAGAAGCCATGAAAGCCGTGGCCAAAGATCGGAATATTTCCAGGCGGGATGTTTATAATGCGGTTAAACGATAAATCCCTTGAAAAAATCTGGAATTAAAGTATAATAGGGATAGCAATTAAAAAAGTAATAAAAAATTACGATGAAGAGAAGAGTAGGTGTGGGCACTGTGAAGAGAGAGCCGGGATGGTGAAAGCCGGTGACAGAAAAAGCATTGAAGATGGCCTCGGAGTAAGTTTGGGTGAATGTTTTAGCCTGGACCGCTTGACGCGATAAAACTGAAAGTTTAGATAACTTATGAAGGCATTATTTGTGAGAATAGTGCGAACTAAGGTGGTAACGCGAACCCTTCGCCCTTAACTGGACGGGGGGTTTTTTGTGGATTAAGCCATCAAATACGGAAGAATCAATAAAAGGAGAACTTATGTCAGAAAAAACATTTTATATTACCACCCCCATTTATTATCCCAGTGGAAACCTGCATATCGGCCATACCTACACCACCGTGGCGGCGGATACGATTACCCGGTTTAAAAAACTGCAGGGCTATGATACCTATTTTTTAACCGGCACCGATGAGCACGGTCAAAAAATTGAGAAGGTCGCCGAAGCCGCCGGAGTTGCGCCCCAGGCTTATGTTGATGGGATTGTCACGGGGATTAAAAACCTCTGGGATACCATGAACATCAGCTATGATCAGTTTATAAGGACCACCGATCCCGAGCATGAAAAAACGATCCAGCGGATTTTTAAGCAGCTTTATGATCAGGGTGATATTTATAAGTCTAACTATGAAGGCTGGTACTGCACCCCTTGTGAATCCTTCTGGACCGAAAGCCAGCTAGTAGACGGTAACTGTCCGGACTGTGGCCGGCCGGTGGAAAAAGCCTCCGAAGAAGCCTACTTCTTTAAAATGTCCAAATATGCCGATGACTTGATGAAATACATTGAAGACAACCCCCATTTCATCCAACCGGAATCCCGAAAAAATGAAATGGTCAATAATTTTATTAAACCGGGCCTGCAGGATTTATGCGTCTCCCGAACCTCTTTCACCTGGGGAGTGCCGGTGGATTTTGATCCCGGTCATGTCGTCTACGTGTGGATTGATGCCCTACCCAACTACATTTCAGCCCTGGGCTACCTCAATGATAAGCCCAATCTGATGGAAAAATACTGGCCGGCCGATGTCCATCTGGTTGGTAAAGATATCATCCGTTTCCATACCATTTATTGGCCGATTATTCTGATGGCGTTAAAATTACCGCTACCCAAACAGGTTTATGGCCACGGCTGGATCTTATTAAAAGGCGGAAAAATGTCCAAATCGGTGGGTAATGTGGTCGATCCGGTGGTCTTAGTGGATAAATATGGCGTTGATGCCCTGCGCTACCATGTGCTGCGGGAAATGAGCTACGGTTCCGATGGTGTTTATAACGAAGATCTGCTGGTCAGCCACATCAATTCCGACCTAGCCAATGACCTTGGCAATCTGCTCAGCCGGACCCTGGCGATGACCGATAAATACTTTGGCGGTGTGATTCCCAAAGAACGGGAAACGGCAGAGATCGATCATGACCTCATTGACTTGGCCGAAAAAACCCCCGCGATCGTCAGCGACTACATGGACAAGCTGGATTTCAGCCGGGCCCTGGAAGAAATCTGGAAACTGGTTTCCCGTTCCAATAAGTATATTGATGAAACTCAACCCTGGGTCTTGGGCAAAAGCCCGGAAAAACAGGCCCGACTGGCCCAGGTGATGTATAACCTGACCGAATCGCTGCGGATTGTCACGGTGCTGATTTCGGCGGCGATGCCGGAAACGGCCCGAAAAATCGGCGAACAGTTAAAATGTCCGGAAGCAAGCCTGACCTGGGACAGCATCCAGAAATTTGGCGGTTATCCCGAAGGCCTCAAGATCGAACGCTGCGAGGCCCTATTCCCCCGTATTGAACTGGAAAAGAAAGCCGAACAGCTAGTCAAAGAAGCGAAAGCTAAAACGGAAAAAGCTAAAAAAGAAAACGACAGCCCAAGTTCGGAAGAACTGCCAGAAGGCCTGATCACCATTGACGATTTTGCCAAGGTGCAGCTGCGGGTGGCCGAAGTAGTTGCCTGTGAACCCCATCCCGATGCCGATCGTCTGCTGGTCTTACAGTTGCTGGTCGGCCAGGAAAAACGTCAGGTGGTATCCGGTATTGCCAAATACTATGCCCCGGCAGATCTGGTCGGTAAAACCGTCATCCTGGTGGCCAACTTAAAACCGGTCAACCTCCGGGGACTGGAATCCAACGGCATGATTCTGGCCGCCACCAAGGGCAAAAAATTGTCCCTGGTCACCGTCGATGGCATTCCCTCCGGTGGGAAAGTTTCGTAATCTATACATAAAAAGTTGCCATGTAATTTAATAATGGAACAATGATTGCTTCGCTGTCAGTTTCACAAACAACCAGAAGAAATCGCTATGCGAATTTCTTCGAGGTCGCAGGCAGTCGCCAACTACAAGCAAGCTTGTGATTGGCTCGTTACCTTTGCGAATTTTGTAACGTGTAGTCGAACAGTCGATAGACTGTCCGACGTACAGTGTAAAAATTGTTTCGTGCAAACTGGCAGCGAAGCTCACGGTAGTTTTAGAAATAATAAAAAAAGTCTAAACAGAATTTTGTCATTCTGTTTAGACTTTTTTAAAGCGCCAGGCTTACAGGCTCTTCATCGTATCAAGATACTCATTTTTTTCACGAACACCAACAAAGCGGTTCACGGCCTCACCGTTTTTAAAGAAAACCACCGTGGGGATGCTCATCACCCGGAATTGCTGGGCCAGGGTCTGATTTTCATCGACATTGATTTTACAAACCTTCATATCGGCTCCCAGCTCCTGCGAAATTTCATCGATTGTCGGGGACAGCGCTTTACAAGGGCCACACCATTCTGCCCAAAAATCCACCATGACAGCTCCATTATAGGATAAAATTTCAGTTTCGAAATTTTCCATATTGATATTAATAATTTTTTCACTGGACATTTTTCTATTCACCTCATAAAAGTATTTGCGCAAACATTATATAATAATTCCTGGGAAGTTAAAAGGATAAAAGTTAAATTTCTCAGTTTAAAGGCAAGCGGTTGTGTTAAAATAAAGGCATGGAAAAAATGAAGATGAAAAAGATGGATATAAAAAAGAGTATCATCAAAAACGAACTTAATAAAATTAATAGCCATAACCAGTACCGGTTTCACATGCCCGGACATAAGGGCCGGGGCGAAGCTTTTGCCTTATATGATTATGATATCACCGAAATACCCGGCGCCGATAACCTCCATGATGCCCAGGGGATCATTGCCCAGGCTCAGGAAAAGCTGGCTGCGATCTATCAAAGCGACGAAGCAGCGATTCTCGTCAATGGTACCACCACCGGCATTCACAGTGCCATCCTGGGCAGTTGTGCCCCGGGAGCGCAGCTGTTGGTGCCGATTAACTGTCATCGGGCGGTTTTTGGCGCGCTGGGGCTGGGGCGCATTGACGGGGTCTTTATCACCCCGGAGATTGATAAAAAGTTGGGCTTTGCCCATTCGATCAGCGTTGCATCGGTTCACCGGGCATTGGCCGAATATCCCAACATTGCGGGGATGATTCTGACTAATCCCAGCTACTATGGCACCACCAGCGACGTCGCCAAAATAGCCGCAATCCTCCACGACCAGGGAAAATTCTTAATTGTCGATGAAGCCCACGGCGCTCATCTACACTTTAGTGATAAACTACCACAGGACGCCCTGTCAGCCGGTGCCGATGTGGTGATTCAGAGCACTCATAAAATATTGGGATCGCTGACCCAAAGCTCGCTGATTCATTTTCAGGGTAGCCTGGTGAACCGGCAAAAGATCAAATCCTTTCTTAGCTTGCTGCAAAGCTCGTCACCCAGCTATCCACTGATGATCTCAGTGGAAGAGGCCGTCGACAGCGCTTATGAAAAGGGCGAAATTATTTTTAATACGATCGTGGCGGCCCATCAGAAATTCTGTCAGAATCAGAGCGGTCAGGAACCGATTATTCTCTATGACGGAGCTGATGGGGGTCATGACTATGATCGCAGCAAGTGGCTGTTTCAGACCCGGGGCATCGCCGGAACCGAAGTGGAAGCGCAGTTGTCGGTAAAGTACGGCATTCAATGTGAAATGTCAGCCACCAATCACGTGTTGGCGATGACTGGGATCGGCACCAGTGGGGACGATTTAGTAAGAATAACCCAAGCCATCTGTGATATAAATAAAACCATCAAGCTGGATTTAAGCCCAGAAAAAGAACCAAAGATCCCATTACGGTGGTGGGAGCACATTGATTTTACCGCCGCGCTGCAAACCGAAATGCCGCTGTGGGAAGCCCTGGCGGCAGAACACCAGGATAAGATGGCCTTGGATATGGCCGTGGGTCAGCTGGTCGGGGATTTTATTATTCCCTATCCACCGGGTATCCCGGTGTTACTTCCCGGCAGCCGGATCAGCCCGGAAATGGCCGTTTATTTAAACGATCTGCTGGATCACCAGGTGGCGGTGGTGGGGATCGATGCCAACAGAGCAGTAACGATTATAAAAAAGGAGCCGGTAATCATGGAAAAGAATCATCAGGGACAACTAATCGTCATCGAAGGGGTGGATGGCAGCGGTAAACAGACCCAGACCCAATTGCTTTATGACCGGCTGATAAAAGCGGGAGAAAAAGTCATGAAAATTTCTTACCCCCGTTATGACAAAAAATCTTCAGCCATGGTAAAATTATATTTGGAAGGCGCCTTCGGGAAAGATCCCGGGACGATCAGTCCGTACATTGCTTCGACCTTTTATGCCGCCGATCGTTATGCCTCCTATAAGGAAGATTACGAGGACTTTCTTGCGCAGGGCGGTCTGGTGCTGGCCGATCGCTATACCACCTCTAATATGGTCCATCAGGCGGGAAAAATAGTGGATCCAGCCGAACGGAAACGTTTTCTTGACTGGCTGTGGGATTTTGAATTCAATCTCTATGGTCTGCCGATTCCGGATCAGGTCTTTTTTCTGAACATTCCCCCGGAGATCAACCAGCGACTGATCAAAAACCGGAATAATAAAATAACCGGAAAGCAAGAAAAAGATATTCACGAAAACAGCCCCGCACACCTCCGCGATTCTTACCAGAGTGCCCTGGCGCTGGTGGCGGAATATGGATGGACGGAAATAAATTGTGTTCAGAATAACCAGTTGCGAAGTATCGAAAGCATCCATCAGGAAATCTGGGAATGCATAAAGGAGCGTAAATCAAATGATTGAAGATCAATATACCTATCTAACCATGGCCGACTCAGATATGGATTTTATTCTGCTTAAGAATTATCTCAACGCCAATGGGATTCAGGTAATCACCAGAGAAAAAGGATTTGGGGGACCGATCCGCAGCATCTTCATGGGCAATTTTACACCCGCCCATATTGAGGTTTTTGTTAAAGACAGCGATTACGAAGAGGCCGCCAAGCTACTGGATTATGAAGAATTCAGTGCCGAGTTGGATGCGGAGCTGGGACTGGATAATGATGATTGGGATGACAGCGATGATAGCGAAAATAAAAAGAACAAACCGAATTAATCCCAGTCTTTGTGAGGAAAACAATGTTTGAAAAGATACAGGGTCATCAAACCATCACCGATCATCTTGAAAAAGAAATAAAGTCCAGCGAGGTAAGCCATGCTTACCTTTTTTCAGGAATCGATGGGATCGGAAAAAAGAAAACCGCCCGGGAATTTGCCAAAGCACTTTTATGTCAGGATCAGCACGACAAAGGTTGTGGCCATTGTCCGGTCTGTACCCAGATTGATCATGAAAACTATCCGGATGTCAAAATTATTGGTCCTAAAGCGGGTGAAGCCAGCATTAAGATCAGCCAGGTACGGGAAATGATCAGTGAGCTGTCGATTAAACCCTACTCCGGAAATTGGCGCATTAATATTATTGATGGGGCCGAAAGAATGACGCCAGAGGCCCAGAACAGTCTGTTAAAGTCGTTGGAAGAGCCGCTCAGCTATAATATTTTTATCCTTATCACCAGCCATCCGCAGACAATCTTACCGACGATTCGGTCGCGGTGCCAGAGTTATCATTTCCAGCCGCTGAGCATTGTGGATATGGAAGCGATTATTTTACGGGAAGTCGAATTTGATAGAATTACGGTGGCTGAGGCCATCCGGGCATCTGGCGGATCCCCGGGAATGGCCTTATATCTGCTCAATAACAGCGAGATCCAAAAAGAACGAACCCATTATCTGAGGGAGCTGTACAGCCTCTTAAAAGGGGATGAGATCAAGGTCTTTACCCTGGCAGAAGCGTTATCCAAGGATAAGGCGACCAGCCAGGAGATCCTGGAGTTTTTTATTCACTGGTTTTATGAGGTTAATCTGCTGCTGGAAGGTCATCCCCTGCCTGATCATGGGGACCCGAATCCCGCCCACCGGGCCTTCCATCAATTGCTGGAAAATGAAAAAAATCAGGCCATTATCAAAACTTTATTTGAAATGATGGCGACGATACAATATAATGTTAATTTAAGATTACAATGGGAAAAGTGTTTCATTAAGATAATGAAAATTCAGAAAGGATAAATCCAATGGGAAAATCAGTCGTCGGCGTACGATTTAAAAAAGTGGGCAAAATATATTATTTTGATCCCCTGGATATTGAGTTTGAACAGTTTGATCCGGTTATTGTGGAAACCGTCAGAGGCATTGAGTATGGCGAAATCGCACTGACTGCCAGAGTTGTGGACGAAGAAGAGATGGTAGCTCCGGTAAAACCGGTGATCCGTAAAGCGACGGAATCAGATACCATGGAGTTTAATAAACTCAAGCAAAATGAACAGGATGCCAAAGCGATTTTTATTGCCAAAGCAAAAAAACATAAGCTGGAAATGAAACTCATCGATGTCGAATATACCTTTGATCAGAAAAAGGCGATCTTTTATTTTACGGCCGAAGGTCGGGTCGATTTTAGAGAGCTGGTCAAGGACCTGGCGTCAATCTTTAAGGTCCGGATTGAACTCAGGCAAATCGGGGTCCGGGACGAGGCCAAGATATTCAAAGGCTTGGGAGTCTGCGGTCGAACGACCTGTTGTGCCCAGTGGCTGGGGGATTTTACACCCGTGTCGATAAAAATGGCCAAGGAACAAAATCTGTCTCTTAATTCGACTAAGATTTCAGGAATCTGCGGGCGACTCTTATGTTGTCTGACCTACGAACAGGAATTTTATGAAGAAGTTTCTAAAAAATTGCCAAAGGTGGGACAACGAGTCGTCACTGCCGATGGTGAGGGTGAAGTATTTAAGTTAAGTATTCTGGAAGAAACCGTTTTCGTCAAAATTCAGGTGAATAAGGATGAAACCGAGGTAAAAAAATATCTTCTGGAAGAAATTGAAGTAAAAAAATTCGAAAAAGTGAAAAAAGACAAATAATCATCTTGATTTCACAACAAAAAAGGATATAATAAAGATGTTGTTAATGCTAAAAGGAGGGTTTTTTAGATGGCTTATAAAATTACAGACGAATGTATTGCTTGTGGATCATGCATGGATGAATGTCCAGTAGAAGCAATTTCCGAAGGCGATATCTATGTTATCGATGCAGCTACATGTACTGACTGCGGCGCTTGCGCTGAACAGTGTCCAGTAGAAGCAATTGTTCAGGACTAGTTAGAAGTATTGAGAAAAGGCACCTTCCAGAGTTTTCTGGGAGGTGCCTTTAACGTGAGCAAAGCTAAAAGCCGATCTTTTTATTAAATTCATTATACTTTTCTAAAAGTTTGTTAGATTATCGAGTAAATGGGTAAATATGTATTCAAGAAATAAAATCAATGACAGATGAGATCTGGAGGAGGAAACATGCAGAAATACGTATGCGATATTTGTGGTTATATTTATGATCCTGAGGTGGGGGATCCTGACAGCGGAGTAGCCCCGGGAACAGCGTTCGAGGATATTCCGGACGATTGGGTTTGCCCGTTGTGTGGCGTCGGAAAAGAAGATTTTTCGCCTGAAGACTAGAAAACACCAGCCAAAAAAGAGCTTTAGCTCTTTTTTTTATGGGATCAATGGGTTATAATGAAAATGACTACAGAAACATGGAGGACATATGGCAGTTAAAGCACGGGAAACCCTTGAAAGCAAACAAATCAGTTTTACTACCCTGGGAATAATAATGGTGGTGGTGGTTGGATATACGCTTCTATACAATCAGTTTGCCAATACCCTGGAAGATTATCGGTTAAAGACAATTGTTGGTGTGATCAGTCTGGTTATTATGATGGGCGGGTTTTTAATTTCGCTGCGTTATATTACAACCGCCTATGAAATGGTCGTCACCCATGACCGATTAATCATTGATCGAAAAATATTTTTCTGGAAAAAAACCGTCCTGGAAGTAAAAACGGATGACATTAAAAAAATTCTGCCAATCGAGGAAGCAAAAAAAGTCGACGGTCAAATGCGGAACTACACCCTGACAAATATGGATGGTAAACGAAAATATGTAATTCAATATGAAGAACAGGGAAAAATTTGTTGTGTTAAGATCCAATGTACTGGGAAATTCCATGAAACTTTGAAAAAACAGGTCAAAATATAATAGCTTTAAGGAAATCTTAAGGGAAGTAGGGTATTATTTAGACATAACAAGTTACCNTCTTTCAAAGTTTTTAGAAAAAACCGAACGCTTTTCACACGGCTTCGGTTTTTTTCTTTTTTGAAAAAAATTTACCGCCAGATAAGAAGATTTTTTCACCAGATAATTAGATATTGTTAATGCTGCAATAAATCGGGTATAATATTCCTAAATAACTAAAGGATCCACCATGAAAGGAAAACCAATGGAAATTGTAGCAATTATGGGAAGTCATCGGAATGATCAGAATACACAGAAAGCCATCGACTATTTTATCAGTAAAATTAACGTTGAACACGAATTGTTTGAATATAATGTCAATAAAATAGACGTTCAGGCTTGTCTCGCCTGTGATTATTGTATCCCTCATCAGGGGCAATGTGTTATTGAAGATGGGATGACTGAAATTTATCAGAAAATGGAAAGTTGTGATTTGCTGATCGTGGCTAGTCCCGTTTATTTTAGTGCTTTTCCGTCAAAAATAAAGGCACTGATTGATCGGACCCAGATGGTTTATAACCTCAAGGACAAGTCAGCCATCAAAAAGAAAAAAATCCTGATCATCGGTATTGGCGGGGCACCTCACTATCCGCGGCAGTTCCAGGCGGTGGATAACACGCTGGAATGGTACAAAAAAACTCTGAGCTGTGATGAGATTGGCTTTGTTCAGTTTTCTCATACCGATGAGCTACCGGTACTGGACAATAAGACGTGTCTGGCAGAACTGGAAGCAATCGCGGAAAAGATAAATGCGCCAATGGCGAAGAATTAAAAAGAACTAAGAAATAAAGGAGATACAAAATGGCAAAGATAATCGATCAAACAGAGTTTGATAATCTGGTTTTACAAGGAAAAGGCGTTGTGTTGGTAGATTTTTTTGCTACCTGGTGTGGACCATGCAAAGCATTGGCTCCCGTTTTAGAAGAAGTAGCCGAGCAGTTAAAAGATAAAGCCAGCGTTTATAAGGTTGATATCGATGAGACCCAGAGTCTGGCCCAACAATATCGGGTGATGAGTGTGCCAACGATGAAAATTTTCAAAAATGGCGAAGTAGTGGAAACCATCGTCGGGCTCCAGTCAAAAAGCGTTTTGCTGGACAAGCTGAATTACTATGCCGGCTAATGAGATGCCCGTTAATTTGAACTCAAAAACATAAAAAAAGGTCGCTTCATTTTGGAGCGGCCTTTTTGGCATAATACTTCGAAAAAGCTCAGAATGGTAATGCAAGAATATTAAAATAAGTTGTCCGCTTCATGTGAACGGCGTTTATCCTCATACATCTTCAGATCGGCATTGTGCACAAGGATGTCGATATTATCCGCAGCAGTGCTGAATAAAGCATAACCGGCAGATAGTGAAAGAGCAGAGCTCAGTTCATTGAGCTTGACAGGCTGATTGAAGGCGGTCTTGATTTCCCGGACACGATTTCTAACCGCTGCTTCTGATTTTATGTCAGGAATAATGAGGGTAAATTCATCGCCGCCAATGCGGGACAAGAATTCGTCCCCGGTTTTTGATTGTTCCAGCCGTTTGGCAGCTTCAACCAGAACCTGATCCCCAACATCATGACCGTAATTGTCATTGATGATCTTGAATTCATTCAGATCCATATAGATTACAGAAAAATCGCGGGCACTGCTGGGGTATTGGTTGCTGAGATCCTTGAGCCGGGAAAAAAACATCCGGCGATTGGGTAAGTGTGTCAGCGGATCATAATTGGCCAGCAGATAAAGTTCGTCAGCCAGTCGCTTATAGTTTTCACGGCTCTTCAGCAATTCCAGCTCGGTTATTTTTCGCCTCGTGATGTCATGAAAGGTAACGACGATGCCCATAAAACCATCAATACTGTCACTTGCGACAGCGGCAGATAAGATCGCATGGATGGTTTTACCATCAGCAGTGATCAGATCGGTCTCCCGACCTTCAATTTTATTATGGGCACGCAACAGCTCAATATTGTCCCGGTTATATTGTTGGGAGCGTAGCAGTAGATTTAAATCTTTACCCAGGAGTTGGGTTTCATCGTACTTTAAAGTCAAACAGGTGGCCCGATTATAACGCAGGATTTTGCCCTTGTCATCAAGCAGTAGAACAGGGTCCATAACGGTATCGAGAATCACATCCGATGAGGCAGTGGTCGAAAAGGAAAAAAGTTGATGATCGCTGACCAGATAAAAAAATCCGACTGCAAACAAAGCGGTCCCCAGATTTCCCATGGGCGGTAAAAAAGTGGTCACCATTGGCAACAGGATATCCGAGGATACACCGAAAATAAGCACGATGGTATCGATAACAATTATGGTCAAGGCCTGTCTTTTTTGCACCGAATAGGAGGATTCGTTATGCCACTGAAGGAGCAGGTAAAAGCCAATTGAAAAATAAATACTTAAATATAAAACATAAATCCAGGACCAGACATTGCTGGCACTGTTGACATAAGTCCAGCCGAGGCCGGAAGTGGATTGCACAAAACCACTGGCCAGACAGGTGGCATCACCGGTGAGATTTTTGATTAGAATCAGGATCGGAATCCCATAAAACAGTATTTTCAGTTCGAACAGGGACAGATAATGCTCTCTGTTACTTAAAATAAGGAAAAAATATATGGCAAAGGGCGGAAAAAGGCTGCCGCCGATACAGCCGATGCGATGCCAATACATGGCTGCGTCGGGATTGGGAGCAGTATAAAAAAAGGTATAGGCAAAAGCCCAGACCGAAAGCATCAGACACTCAATAAAGGCGAATTGATTCAGCGGTTGACGTTTGTTTAACCGCAGACAATATATGCCCAGAAGTACAAATAAGATAAAAATGGTAAAGGATAAAAGAGAAAGAATATTCAATTTAAAACTCCTGCCTGAAATTTGACGATTAGTTTAGTGATATTATACCCAAAATAGTGCTGGTTTACTGTGGTTATTATGGATGCCCTTGAAAAAAGGCCGGGAATAGTGGAAAAACGAAGGGTTTAACCTTAAAAAAAATAAGGAGACCGTTTTCATTTTTGGACAAATCGCCCGATTTGTCGGGATTTCGGACAAGTTTTAATAATCGTATAATTACAAGCTGAACGCCTGATGCTATACTCCTTTAAGCAAGCGAAAGGAGCGAAAATGAATAAAAAAATAGTTAACAAAGCCAACACAGTCCGATTTATTGTTATTATCGGTGTTATTATTATACCACTTATGTATAGTTTTTTCTATCTTAGTGCCTTCTGGGATCCCTACTCAAAATTGGATAACCTGCCGGTGGCATTAGTCAATAATGATGCGGGTGCCACCATCAATAATCAGCAGCGAAATCTGGGGAACGAATTCCTTGATGAACTGATTAAGGATGGTACCTTTAAGTATGTAATCACCGACGAGGCCACCGGTAAAGCCGGTACCGAAAGTGATGATTATTATGCCATGATCGTGGTGCCGCAGAATTTCTCAAACAATATTGCCTCGGCGGCAACGGTCAATAAGCAAACCGCCAGCATTATCTTTTCACCCAACGAAAAACGAAATTATCTGGCCAGTCAGATCCTGGGAAAAGCTGAGATGCAAATGGAAACCAGCTTACGCGAAAGCATTTCTGGCGAAATCGTCAACAATCTGACCGATCAGGTGGCCAAGGTGCCCGGTCAGCTGGGCACCCTTAATGATGGCTTAACCCAGCTTTCCAGCGGCTCGGCGCAATTGCTGAGTGGCTCTCAGACCTTAGCCAACGGCACTTATTCGCTGGCCGCCGGTTCCCAGGAATTGGCCTCCGGTTCGGAAACCCTGGCCTCCGGCACTCAGGCGTTAGCCGCCGGCAGCGAGACCCTGGCCTCCGGCACTCAAACCCTGGCCGCTGGAACATCACAATTTGCCGCCAAATTTTCTGATTTTAACGATGGCATCAGCACCTTAAAAAATGGTTCGGCCCAAGTGAGCAATGGTGCAGAAAGTTTGGCCGCTGGAACCGATCAGTTGAATCAGGGGATTCAAGCCTACACCGCTGGGGTGGATACTTTGATCGGTAACGTCAATCAGACCTCAGCCTTTATCTCGGCCTTTGTTGGCGAACATCCGGAATTGATGGCTGACCCCCAGTTTGCGGCCTTTATTGCGAACATGGCCTCCAGTGACAATGCCGACAGTATTGCCCAACTGGAAGCCGCCGGCAGTCAACTAAGCGGAGCATCGGATGCTATCGCCACCGGGACCCAGGCATTAGCCGCCGGAACCAGCAATCTGGATGATGGGATAGCCACCGTCAGTGCCGCCGCCGGCCAATTAAACAATGCCGCCGATAGTATTTCAGCCGGAGCCAGTTCTGTTTCAGATGGTGCCTCATCACTGACAAACGGTGCGACCGCTTTGTCAAACGGGGCCACCACCCTGACCAATGGCGTTTATACTCTGGCCGATGGTGCCAACACCCTGGCTAGTGGTGCCACGACCCTGGTCACCGGTCAGCAGCAGCTTAACAGCGGCATTACCACCGCCCAGAATGGCGTCACGACTGCCGTGAATGATGCCAATGCCGATACCGCCAAATTAAATGGTTTGGGTACCTATGTCAGTGAGCCGGTTACGGTGGACGATGAAGTCATCGACCCGATTGCCAATTATGGAACCTACTTTTCGCCCTACTTTATGTCCCTGTCCTTATGGGTTGGCGGTCTGATTATCTTCTTCGGGATCTATTTTGATGCCGATCAGAAATTTAAGATCCTGTCCCGGGAAAGTAGCAATAAGACTGCCCGCAGCTTTATTTATCTGCTGTTGGGCCTGGCCCAGGCGATTTTGCTGGGCAGCATCATTAAATATGCCTTAGGGCTGGAAATCGCCCATACCGGCCTGTACTTTGTTTCGGTTTGTCTGGTCTCGATGACCTTCCTGGCGATTGTCCAGTTCTGTATTATCCACATGGGCGATGCCGGAAAATTTGTGGCATTGACACTGCTGATTCTGCAGCTGACCTCCTGCGGCGGCACCTTCCCGATCGAAACGGTGCCGAAGTTCTTCCAGGTGCTGTATCCCTTTATGCCGATGACCTACTCAGTGGTGGTATTTAAGGATACGATTACCGGTGCGATCTCCGGCGACTTCTGGCACAGCTTTCTGATTCTGGTTATATATCTGGTGGTTTTCTTTGCCGCCACGATCTTCTTGACCATGATTAAGAAAAAGAAGGCTGAGAAAGAAGATGTGACCGTTAAAGCCGAACTGAACTCCGACCAATTATTTTAAAATGACCAAGATTGAAAGAACGCTGCATAGCAATATGTGGGGTTCTTTTTATTTGCTGACGATCACTTTGAAATAACAAGCTGAAATGATATAATTATTTAAAAAAAAGATCATGAGGAGTGTCTGCATGTCCGATGCATCAATAACCAAAAAAGCTATCGCCAAGGGCTTTAAACATATTCTAAAAAATAAAAACTTTGAAAAAATAACCATTGCCGAAATTACCGCCGAGTGTGGCCTGAACCGCCAGACCTTTTATTATCATTTTCGCGATAAATACGACCTGATCAACTGGATCGTTTATCAAGAGGCGATCCTGGTGATCCGAACAGATCTGACCATCGAAAACTGGGACAGCAAGGTGCTGGCGCTGTTAACGACGATGAAAAATGATGGTCATTTTTATCAAACCACCTTAAAAGACATCAATGGCACTGAATTTCAGAATTATCTGTTTACCGTTACCAAGGAAATTTTTATCGAAATGATTGAACATCTGTCTCGTGATCGCAAAATGAACTCGGAAGCAGTCCCGGTGATGACGCCCCAGAAGAAAACATTTACCGCCGAATTTTTATCCTATGGGGTGGTGGGGATGATTATCGACTGGGCCCAAAACGGGATGAAGCAATCACCAGAGGAAATCACCATCAGCATCAAAGAGATTATCAACGGGGCCCGGATGTTTGCCGTTTCCCGTTATTTTCAGGAACTGACCAAAGCGTAATAGTAAATATCGGCTGGATCAACAGCCCCAAATAATCAACAAGAAAATTTAAGGAGTCCAAATTGAAAAAGAATGAAGTAATTGAATTAACGATAGAGGGATTTAATTTCCCCGGTAAATCCTGGGGAATGCACGGCGAAAAAAAAGTGGTTATGAAAAACGGCCTGCCAGGGCAACGGGTGCTGGTGAACATTGCCAAGAAACGCAAGAAATATGAAGGCCGAATCCTGGAAGTGCTGGCAAAAGCCCCCAATGAAATTGCCGCGGCCTGCGATGTCTTTGCCAAATGCGGAGGCTGTACCTACCAGAACCTGCCCTATCAAGAACAACTCAAGCTCAAAGAAAACTATGTCTTAAACCTGCTGGAGCAGGCCGGGATCGCGGGCTTTGCCTATGAGGGGATTGTCCCCAGCCCCGAGGTTTTTGGTTACCGGAATAAGATGGAGTATTCTTTCGGCGATAACGAAAAAGATGGCCCATTGATGCTGGGTCTGCATGAACAGGGCAGCTTTTATAATATTGTCAAAACCGATGGCTGTAAGATTACCGACGGGGATTTTAATGCGATTCAAACGGCGGTGCTGGGCTATTTTGCCCAAACCGGGGACAGCTATTTTCATAAACGCAGCCACGAAGGTTTTTTAAGACATCTGGTCGTGCGCAAGGGAAAACACACCGGCGATCTGCTGATCAATCTGGCCACCACCACCCAGGGAACGCTGGACGAGGCGGCCTTTGTCAAATGCCTGTTGGATCTATCGCTTATCGGCCAGATCCGGGGGATTCTGCATACCCAAAACGATGGCATCGCCGATGTGGTTAAAGCCGAAACCGCCAAAACCCTGTATGGAGAAGACAAAATTGAAGACAAGATTTTAGGACTGACCTTTGAAATCACCAGTTTTTCCTTTTTCCAGACCAACACCTTAGGAGCCGAAAAACTCTATTCTGTCGTTCGGGATTTCGTCGGTCAGGAACAGAACGAAGTCATTTATGATTTATACTGCGGCACCGGCACCATTGCCCAGGTACTGGCGCCGGTCTCTAAAAAGGTGGTCGGGATTGAGCTGGTCGCCGAAGCGGTGGAAGCGGCCAAAGCCAATGCCACCAAGAACGGCCTGGACAACTGCCAGTTTATTGCCGGTGACGTGATGGTGGAGGTAGCTAACCTCCATGATCCGGCCGATGTGATTATTCTGGACCCACCCCGCGACGGCATCCATCCCAAAGCGATCTTTAAAATTCTGGATTTTAAGCCCAAGGTATTTGTGTACGTGTCCTGTAAGGCGACATCGCTGGCCCGGGATCTGCCGTTTTTTGTGGCGGCGGGGTATGAAGTCAAGAAAGTGAAGTGTGTGGATATGTTTCCGCATACCGGCCATGTGGAGACGGTAGTATTGGTAACGAGGGTTTAAAGATGGTTAAGGATCATTTAGGAAAGAGTTATCAGAGCGTAAAAGAGATGTGTTCAGCATACAACATCAGTTATGCAGTTTTTCTTGATAGAAGAAGTCTAAATTGGTCTCTAGAGGATTGCTTAACGGTTCGGGTAGTAGACCATAAAGGCAGAGGCTATAAATCAGAAGAAGAGATGTGTAACTATTGGGGTGTTAAGTATTATGTGTTTAAAGATAGACTTTCTGAGAATTGGACATTGGAAGAGGCTTTGGAAAGTAGACAACCGGATAGCATTAAGGATCACCTAGGCAGGGGTTTTAAAACAAAGTCTGAAATGTGTTTATATTGGGGTGTTAAGGAGTATGTTTTTAATGATCGGTTAAAGGATGGGTGGTCATTAGAAGAAGCTTTAGAAGGTAAAAATCCTAATACGGTAGTTGATCATTTGGGTAGGAAGTTTGACACCGAGAAAGATATGTGTGCTTATTGGGGAATTAAAAGCTATATCTTCAAAGATAGAATAAAAGAGGGTTGGAGTTTGGAAGAAGCTTTAACGATACCGTTTAAGTTGTAGTAGATAAGCGTTGGATTATAGCTACGGTGCAAATTTGCACATTTTTTCGGACTGGATTTAATCGGTTTTCTGAGGAAGCAAACCAGGATGAATGTCTGGAAGCCTGCTCAAAAACCAGAAGGACGGATGAACGACTGATAGCTCTGGTAAGCCAAAACCCTGAATACCGTAATCTGGGAGAATTGCCAGTTGATAAGCGAAATCAGCTGATCCGACAGATTCAGCAGGGAACCGGTGGCAGTGTCCGTCAATTGATCTGGGTGTTGGGACTGGGAAAGATGATGGTGGTACGTGCAGTGAAATGATGAGCATGACGAGAAACGTCCTCTTGTCATTCTTGTCGTTATATAATTTTATTTGAAAGACTTGTGGTAATAAGTCAATATAATGTTTAAGAAAAATTTAGAGCTGTTTTTTAAAAAAGGCATCACTAAACAGACCTAATACTATTAGGCTTTTAAAAGGATATGCGCATCGATTTATTAATCGATACTACACACTCCTTTCCGGTGCATAGAGTTGGTGGTTGCGTAGTAGCACATCCACCATGCGCACTAGTTTTCTTGCGGTAAGAACGAGGGCTCGTTTGTGCTGATGTTTGGGAACTTCATGATATTTTTTGAGATAGTATTCCCGATAAACCGGTT
>NZ_AXAC01000026.1 GCF_000472665.1 Acetobacterium malicum subsp. dehalogenans DSM 11527
ATCAAGACCAAGCCACAGGATGATGCTGTTTATCAGTTTCTCGATAAGAAACGTGCCCAAGGCAAGCCTTACTATGTTTACATGACCGCAGGCGCTAATAAGTTTCTGCGTATCTACTATGGACGAGTAAAAGAATACCTGCTATCTCTTTCATAACACTCACCACAAATATCCTTATCTTCAGACCAACGATAGTTGCTGGTCTTTTTGTCGTGCTTCATTATCTTGAATATAACTTTTTACAAAACTTTCAATTTCCTATTGACTTTTTATTTGCAGGCTTTTATTCTGAAATCGCTTGTGATATGATTTATTTAGTTAAGTTAAGTGTAATCATTAGAAAAGAGGAATACCATGAGCCTGAAAATGAGCAACCTGCTGGACATTGAAAAATACCTGTTGCTGGAACTGGTTTATTTTCATTTGCCGCCGCAATACAAAAATCGAATTACCCGGGAAACCCCGATAAAGCTGGATGAATACATCGATCTGGTGGAACAATGCGGCTATTCAATCTATCCTGGTTTTATCAGCCGTTCTGAGCATGGGTACCAATACAAAAAAAGACGGCAGGCTCATTTTAAACGGATTTACGCATCCAGCGATAATCTGGGTGATGTGGTGATTACCGGCTATGTCAATGATAATTATGGTTCCTATGGCAATACTGCTGATAAGAATAAAACCAGCTTTGTGGGTATCGCCCTGGCAGACCGCGAAAATAACGGGGCGGTGATTTTCAGTGGCTGTGAACAGATGAATCCCACCAGCATTGTGTTGGACTGGGGCGGCTGTCTGATTGCTTCGCTGGGCGTCGTCACCGTTCACCATCACAAGGCCATCGCTTTTTACGACCACTACATGACCGGGATTCTGGGCGAACGGAATATTCTCGGGCATTCCAAGGGCGGCAATCTGGCCACTTACGTTTATATCAATCGCCTTGATGAAAATGCCAATGCCTATTGTGTCAATGCCCAGCCCTACTGCTGGTACACCATGGATGAAACTCAGAAGGAAGCCTTAAAAACAGACCGCTTTGAGTATATTGTCCATGCCAATGATCCCACCCGAAAGGCCAGCTATGTGCCTTATATCAGCCGGACAGCTCCCCTTAACCGCTATGCAACCCGGCGTTTTATTGATATTCACGGCTTTGCCGAGGTGAATTTCGACGAATTCGGAAATCTGGAAGGCGCCCGGGTCATCCGTGAAACCGTCAGCCAGCTGAAATCCCGGTTTTTTAATGACTATGCGGCTGAAAAGCGGCTGACTCACGACGAATGCATGGCCCGCTTCCAGGAAAAACTAAATGAGATTACCTCGTTGCCGCGGCTGTTCAGCACCACCCTGGACGAGATCCTGCTGGTAACGGAAGCCCGGGCAGCCATTATCTGGTTCAAAGATGAAGATGACCGGGGCCCCTTTATATATCCGTTGATTATTAAGAGTCCCGGAGCGGAGGATCTCTATCAGCTGAAATTGCGGCCGGGCCAGGGGATTGCTGCCCAATCTGTCTTTGAGGGATTACCACTATATATTAAGGATTCCCGCCAATATCGGTTGCCAGTTGGCAGTTTGAAACAGGCTATGGGTTTGACCATCACCTCCGAAATTGCAGTGCCCCTGGGAATTGACGAAGCCGAAGTTTTCGGTGCCCTGGAACTGGTTAATAAACGGGGTGGCGTCTTTTCACTGGAAGATTTTGCCCTGGTCAATGACATGACCCTGACGATGCTGGAGCTCTTTAAAAAATCTGGCCAATCGCTGGATAATTACCGGGATTTTTCGCTGCTACAGATCCGAAAAGGTGGTCAGCGGACTTTTGCAGTGGAAAAGAACGGCTTTACAGAAAAAGCCTTTGCATCCCCAGCTGAAAAGAACGCTTTTCTTAAAAAAATATCGGGCCTGTCATTAGAACCCAATGAACGCCTGATTTTTAATCGGATCACCTTTACCAGGGATAAACAGGAACAGTTAAAACGGCTGCGCAAGCAGGAATATGCGATTATTTTTGAAAATCCGCACCTGCGGCATGCCAAAACCCGGGTCAGTACGGTGTTGATTGCGCTGCTGCTTCAGCTCCGGGAGAACCGGGTAAATCTCAATACGGTGGCTAAAATGATGGGACTTCATAACAAACTTAAAACCCGGATCAACGATCTTACCGATGCTGAATACATCCGACTGGAATATGGCATAGCCCGGATCCGGCGACCCAAGCTGGTTATCGTTAACAGCCTGCCCCAGGGAATCGATCTGGCGGTTTATCGGGTTTTATGCAATCGGCTGAAAAAAGACTGTCAAAAGAAAGCTGTCACGGTGATAGTCTTAAATTGATTGGGAAAACGGGATTTAATTCAAGTGAAGGGGAGCAGAAATGAGAAATGCTGTTGATCTAATTATTCATCCAAAACGTTTTTTTGCGAATTCCAGAGAGCGGGAAATTTCGATCATTGCTCCGATTATTATTCTGATTATGATCGGGATTGTTGATGGGATAGTGGTAGCCGGTCTGGTAAATCATACCACCATCTATGACAGGCTCAATCCAGATGCTCCGGTCATATCGGCCACCACGATGCTCTTTTCGATGCTAATGGGCAGCTTTAGCGTTTACGCCCTGATTCTCATCCAGACCGTTGTATTTAATCTGATCATGAAAAAAATGGGCGGCACAGGAACCCGCAAGCAGGCTTTTTATATTCTCGGACTGGCCAGTTTTCCCGCCCTGGTGGAAGGCTTGATATTTTTGATTTTTCCCCAGACCATCGGCCTGTTCCAGTTTGAGAACCTTCATTTTGTCTCCCTGCTGATCTACAATTTTCTCAATATTTTCAATATCTGGGGGATTTATTTGCTGATTGTCGGCTTTGCCAAGGTCTATGATGTTTCCTATAAAAAGGCGTCGGTTTTGTATTTGCAATTTTTAATCAAAATGATCCCACTGTTTATTATTTATCTTATTGCATCATAGGGTCATAAATCGATGTTTACGGCAATCACAAAAAAGAAATAAGAAGCGAAATAGCGAGGTAGACAATGATAAACCTACAAATACCCGGTCACGAGCCCATCACGGTGGCGCATGTGACCTTTGATTATAACGGTACCCTGGCGGTGGATGGTTATCTGGTAGCAGGGCTGAAAGAACGGCTGGTCGCTTTGGCGAAGTTGGTGGAGGTGCATATTCTCACCGCCGATACCTTTGGGCTGGTCCGGGCGCAATGTCAGGGTCTGCCGGTGACGATTGAGATTTTTGCCAAGGATAATATTTCCCAAAAGAAAAAAGCCTTTGTCGAGGCGCTAGGCGGTGCGACTAACATTGCCATCGGCAACGGTAACAATGACCGGGAAATGTTTGCCGAAAGTCGGCTGGCGATTGTGGTGATGGGCACAGAAGGCTGCTGCGTGCCGTCGCTGCTGGCTGCGGATATTGTCGTCAACAGCCCGCTGGATGCTCTGGATTTGCTGCTAAACACCGATCGGCTGGTCGCTACTCTGCGAACCTGAAAATTGACTGGATGAGTGATAAAATCGTTAACTTCAAGCAGAATAGGGTAAAGTGTAGACTAGGACTATTAATAACTGCGAAGCTCGCGGCACTAAATTATATTTCAAATCTGCCCGAAACGATGCAGAAGATCATTGTTGCAGCCGAAAAAAGTCAGGAATTTGGCGCCGACTACGAGATGGCCACTGGCGCTTATTACGGTAAATACCTCTGTCGCCTGGATCCCTGGCCAGATAGTGTAATGGCGTCATTTAGTAAACTGAATATGGATGTTTACTTAACCATGTGGGGCCCCAGCGAGTTCACGGTCAACGGCAAGCTCAAGCACTTTGATCTGATGTCCCGGCTCCCTGAAATTCCGGTGCCGGTACTTTTGACCTGTGGCGACAATGATGAAGCCGGAGTCAAAATGGTCAAGGATTTTCAAATGGCCTTTCCCCATGGCTCGATGGCAGTGATCCCCGGCGCGTCCCATCTCCATCATATTGAACAGCCGCTTATTTATAAAACCATTGTCAGTGAGTTTTTAAAAGATAAGTAGCGCCTTGTAATTATGCAAGTGAAGCAGGGCCATTCACTGCTTAAAAAAATGTTGACGGTTTCATTCTCACTGTGCTATGATCTAGGCAATGAGGAGATAAAATGAGTTGGATTGATTTTTCAGAATTTCAGGTTATTCCTTCCATACGCAGGCTAAATGATCTGGAAATTGCCCTAAACAGCGATGCGCAGGTGATTTTGCTGACCGAAGCCCATATTGCCAATCTGCAGGAACTGGTCAAACTGGTTCACACTAAAGATAAAAAGGCACTGGTCAATCTGGAGCTGCTGGGCGGTTTTGGAAAAGACCATGTCGGGATGAAACTATTAAAAAACTATTACCATGTCGATGGGGTCATGTCAACCGACAGCGGCAAGCTGGGGATGGCAAAACAATGTGGCCTGGTAACCTTTCAGCGATTTTTTCTTCATGATTCGCGCTCTTTTGAGACCGCTCTTAAAATTATTGACTGTTCCCGGGTTGACGGCGCCGAGCTGTTGCCAGCGATTATGGCCCTGGATTGTTATCAAACACTGACGGCGGTGGCAAAAATTCCCTTATTGGCCGGCGGCTTTATCCGCGACCGGGAGATGATGGACAAGATCAAAGACTGCGGCTTTAAAGGCTTGACGGTCAGCGACAAATCGCTGTGGTAGTATGGCGATGAATTTATAATAAAACAAAATAGAATGTGCCGGATGGTAATTGTGTGAGTCCTGCTTAATAAATGTGATGATATGTCGCATTTATTAAGCAGGACTTTTTTTCGTGAGAAATGGGGGTATTCAGGAAGGTAAACGAAGCGTATCATCATCCTATTGTCGAGGGGCGACCTATACGCCCGGAAATGTTGAACAAAAAATCGTTTGAAATTCAAAAAATAAATTGGAGGTTACAAAAATGGGAAAATATTTATTGGGTCTGGACAATGGTGGCACCATGATTAAGGCCGCACTGTATGATTTAAAAGGTAATGAGGTCGCTATTTCCAGTTCCAAAACAGCGATGTATCAGCCGCAACCGGGCTTCACCGAGCGTAACGTCGAAGAAATGTGGCAGGCCAATGTCAAAGCCATCAAAGGAGTGATCGCCAAAGCCGGCATCGACGGCAGCGAGATCATCGGGCTTGCCGCCACCGGACATGGCAACGGCCTCTATCTGGTCCGGGCCGATGGCACTCAGACCACCAACGGGATGATCTCCACCGATGTCCGGGGCCGGGAATACGTCATCAAATGGCAGAACGACGGCACCCACGACAAGATCTTACCGAAAACGATGCAGAGTGTGTTTGCCGGGCAGCCGACCACCCTGTTGCGCTGGTTTATGGATCATCAACCCGCGGTGCTGGAAGAAACCCGCTGGATCTTTATGTGCAAGGACTACATCCGTTTCCGCTTAACCGGGGAAGCCTATGGCGAAATTGCTGATATGTCCGGCTCCAGTTTGATGAATGTTAGGGATGTCAAATACGATCGCGAGCTGCTGGTCGATATGGGGCTGGAAAGCATTTATGATAAACTGCCGCCGCTGCGTTATTCCGGTGAAGTCTGCGGTACCGTCACCAAAGCAGTAGCTGAACTGACCGGTCTGGCCGAAGGCACTCCGGTGGCCGGGGGCTGTATGGATATTCATGCTTCGGCAATGGCGGTGGGGATCACTGACGAAGAAAAGATGTGCGTGGTGGCTGGTACCTGGAGCATCAACGAATATATCAGCAAGCAGCCGGTGGTGGACAAGGATCTGTTTATGACCTCCATTTATCCGATTCCCGGCTATTGGATGATCCTCGAAGGGAGCCCGACCTCGGCCAGCAATCTGGAATGGTTTTTAACCGAAATCCTCCGGGACATTGACCTGAAAGAGCAGGACGTCTATGAGTATTCCAACAACTGTGTCAACTGTGTCGCCGATGAAGATTGCGGCGTGGTCTTCCTGCCGTTTCTCTATGCCAGCAATGTCAACATCAACGCCAAAGCCTGTTTTGTCGGGCTGTCCAGCTATCACAACCGCGATAATATGCTGCGAGCCGTTTATGAAGGGATTGTTTTCAGCCACAAATATCATATTGAAAAGTTATTAAAATATCGGAAGGCCCCCAAAAGCATCCGGATTGCTGGCGGGGTGGCCAAGTCCCGGGTTTGGGTACAGATGTTTGCCGATATTCTGCAGGTGCCCATCGAAGTCACCGAATGCACCGAACTGGGGGCGCTGGGTGCGGCCATCTGTGCCGGGGTCGCCACTGGCGCCTACGAAAGCTTCAAGGCGGCTTCGGACGTGATGGTGGAAATCGCCTTTACCGCGGTGCCCAACCCTGATAAGCGGGCCATGTACGAAAAGAAGTACAACCGCTACCTGAAGGTCATCAATGCCCTGGATGGGATCTGGGACGAGTATTAAGATCAGTTCAGCTGAGCTTTGATGTCGATATGTAACTAAAAGATACAACGACGAAAACAGGTACCGACCAATTGTTAATCTGTTGTTTGCTGCGGGATCGGACAGGTTTATCAACCTGTTCGCCCCGATGCAAACAACATGATGTAACAATTGTCGGTACGGTTCGTTGCTTTGTTTTAAGAATTATTCAAATATTATCAAAGCAAGTTACTGATTTGCACGGCTGAGTGAAGATAGGAGATTAAAATGGATTTGAAACTTAACGGAAAAAACGCGATCATCACCGGGGGTTCTCGGGGGGTGGGCCGGGCGATTGCCCTGGGCTTGGCGGCGGAAGGGGTTAATGTGGTAGTCACAGCCCGAAAATCGTCGAAAGAACTATTGGAAGTGGTGGAAGAAGCCAAATCGATGGGGGTAAAAGCCTATCCTTTGGGGGCGAATATGAATAATGCCGATGATGTCCAGGTGATGATGAAGGAGGCCGAAGCGCTGTTGGGTGATCTGGATATTCTGATCAACAACGCCGGGATCTGGCTGACCGGCTGGATTCAGGATATTCCCTTATCAGATTGGGAAGAGACCATGGATGTGAATCTGACGGCGCCCTTTCTGACCTCCCAGTATTTTGCCAAAGTCAATCTGGCCAAGCAGCGGCCGGGGCGAATCATCAATATTAATTCCCAGGCGGCCTTTAACGGTTCCACCACCGGTCATGCTCACTACGCTGCCAGTAAAGCCGGGATGGTGGCCCTGACCATTTCGATGGCTCGGGAACTGTCATCCCAAGGGATCACCGTTAACGGCATCGCCCTGGGGGTGGTCGACACCGACATGATCCGGGACAACATCGCCGCCAACCCCGGTTATTACGAAAGCCGGATTCCCATCGGTCGGGTGGCTCAGCCAGAAGACATCGCCAACATCGTCGTCTTTATGGCCTCCGAACCGGCGTCTTACCTCACTGGTACCACCATTGACGCCACCGGTGGAATGCTGATGCGTTAACCAGTAGCGAAGCTCGCGGCACTTAATTACCCCATGCACACCATTTACGAGAGGAAAATAAAATGAATCATTACGACATCATCATCATTGGCGGCGGTATTACCGGTACGGCCATTGCCCGTGAATGTTCAAAATATCAATTGACGACGGCCCTGTTGGAGCGGGGCACCGATATCGGGATCGGGGCCACCAAAGGAAACGGGGGGGTGGTTCACCCGGGTTATGATCCCACCCCCGGCAGCTTGAAAGCCAAGATCAATGTCCGGGGCGCCAACCGTTATCCGCAACTGGCCAGGGACCTGAACTTCGGCATTATCAATCCGGGGATCTTCGTGATCGGCTTTAGTGATGCCGATGAAGCGGTGTTAAAACAGAAGTTGGAGTATGGGATCAAAAACGGTGTTCGGGATCTGGCCATCATTGATGCCGGGCAGATGCGCAACCGCGAGCCCCATCTGGCCACCGCCGCCAGACATGCGCTCTATGCTCCCACGGCTACCGTGGTTGATCCCTTCGAGGTGGCCATCGCCTTTGCTGAAAATGCCAAAGCCAACGGCGTCGATATTCTGACCAGTCAGCCGGTCACCGCCATTGAAAAAAGAGCCGACGGTAGTTTTCTGCTGAACACTCCCGAACAGCAATTTTCCTGTTCTTATATTGTCAACGCCGCCGGCAATCATGCCGATGAGGTGGCCAGGCTGGTCGGGATTGCCGAATACCAGATGAAACCGCGCCATGGCGATCTGCTGGTGTTGGATAAGGACATGGTCAATAAGCCCCAAACGGTGATGTTTCCCTGTCCCGGACCGGACACCAAGGGGATTGCCTGCATTCCCACGGTTCATGGCAATACCATCGTCGGATCTACGGCGACGATGATGGATGACAAGGAAGCCGTCAACAATTATGCGCCGGGGATTCAGGCTCTGATCGACGGGGTCCATAAGATTTTACCGGAACTCGACGCCGGTAAGATCATCCGTACCTTTGCCGGGTTGCGGCCGGTGGTGCTGGACAACAACAATGACTTTTACATTGCCGAATCCCAGACGGTCAAAGGCTTTATTCACGCTGCCGGGATTCAGTCCCCGGGGGTCGCCTCGGCCCCGGCGATTGCCGAACAGGTCCGGGATCTGCTGGATAATGCCGGACTGAAAATGGTGCCTAAATCAGATTATAATCCGTACCGGGAGAAGCCGACCGATTTTGATGCGTTATCGATTGCCGAACAGGATGCGCTGATCAAGCACAATCCCGCCTACGGCCGGATTGTCTGCCGCTGTGAAACGGTTACTGAAGGCGAAATCATCGATGCCATCCACGGGGCGATCCCGGCCCGCACCCTGGACGCGATTAAACGTCGCACCCGGGCCGGGATGGGACGCTGTCAGAGCGGCTTCTGCCAGTACAAGGTCATTGCCATTTTGAGCCGGGAGCTGGGGCTGCCGGTTTCTGATATCTATCTGGAAGACCGGGGCTCCCAACTACTCTGCGAAGCGGTCAAGGGAGGTGTGAAATGAAACAGTTAGACTATGACGTGGTCGTCATCGGCGGCGGTCCGGCCGGTATGGCGGCGGCTCTCAAAGCCAAAGAAACGGGCGCCACCGTCGCCATCATCGAACGCAACGACGAACTGGGGGGGATTCTCAATCAGTGCATTCACAGCGGTTTTGGTCTCAGTTATTTCAAGCAGGAGCTCACCGGTCCGGAATACGCCGAGCTGTTTATCAATCAGGTGGCGGCGGCCGGTATTGACGTCTATTTAAAAACCATGGTCATCGATTTGACCCCGGCGCGCCAGGTGAAAGCGATGAACGAAGACGGTATGCTGGTTCTGGCGGCCGGGGCGATTGTGCTGGCGATGGGCTGTCGTGAACGGACCCGGGGGGCCATTAAGATTCCCGGCTCAAGGCCAGCCGGAGTGCTCACCGCCGGGCTGGCCCAGCGCTATGTCAACATCGAAAACCGTAAACCAGGCGAACGAATTGTCATTCTCGGTTCCGGCGATATTGGCCTGATCATGGCCCGACGGCTGACCCTTGAAGGGATGCAGGTTTTGGGCGTTTACGAGTTGATGCCCTATGCCAACGGGCTATACCGGAACATCAAAAATTGCCTGGACGATTTTGATATCCCGCTGCATCTGTCAACCACGGTAACAAATATTATCGGCTATCCGCATCTGGAAGCAGTCGAGGTGGCTAAGGTTGATGAAAACTTGGCCGTGATTGACGAAACCCGGGAAGTGATCGACTGTGATACCCTGTTGTTGTCGATTGGTCTGATTCCCGAGAATGAGCTGTCCCAAAAATCCGGAGTCAGCCTGAATTCCCGGACCAACGGCCCGCTGGTCGATGAAGAGCTGGCCACCGACCAACCGGGAATTTTTGCCTGCGGAAACGTTCTCCATGTCCATGATCTGGTCGATAACGTAACGCTGGAAGCCGAACAGGCGGGAACTGCTGCCGCTGTCTATGCCCTGCAGCAAAAGGCGGCGGCGGTCAGTGAAACCGGACCGGTCGTAAATAAAGCAACCGTCGCGATCGGTCCCGGA
This sequence comes from Acetobacterium malicum subsp. dehalogenans DSM 11527, assembly GCF_000472665.1. Taxonomy (GTDB): domain Bacteria; phylum Bacillota; class Clostridia; order Eubacteriales; family Eubacteriaceae; genus Acetobacterium; species Acetobacterium malicum. The sequence goes on from NZ_AXAC01000026.1 coordinate 10,015, forward strand.
GAAAATGTCGGCTATACTGTACCGACAAAACTGACCATTCCGTCACAAAAGCCAATCCGGATTTTATTCCGGGTGCGAAGACCCTTAGATCAGGCCGAAGTCGTGGTTCAAGCCGGCACAACCATCCTATATCAGGGCAAACCCCAGGCCTTTAAGCCCAGTGTAATGGAAGCGGTGATGCTGAACCCAGCTGGTATAAACGGTCTTAATGGTTCAGAGCAATCCATAACCGTATCCGTCCGGGAGGTGAAATAATGAGTCAAAAAGAAATAATAATTAACGAGCCAGATAAAACCGAAATAAATGTCTGCTGCACCACCTGTCCCAGGGAATGCATCATGACGGTTCATCTAAAAAAGGGGATTCTGGACAGTGTGGAGGGAGAAGGCTGCAAAAGAGGTAAAAAATTTGCGCAAAAAGAGATTACCACACCAGAAAGAACATTAACCAGTACGGTTATGGTAGAATGTAGAGACAAGGCTTATTTGCTGCCAGTCAAAACGGCCGCCCCGATTCCTAAAAAAGATATGGCTCTAGCCATGAATGTCATCCGCAAAACCAGGCTCATCGGGCCCTGCCTGATGGGGGATGTGGTGATCCCAAACATCTGCGGTACCGAGGTGGATGTGGTGGCCTGCCGGAGTATCAAGGAGGAAAATCATGCGTGTTAATCTGACAACGATTTTAAAGCGGGCTCAGGCTGATGGAAAAGGGGTGGGGGCCTTTAACACCCCCAATCTGGAAAGCGTCCAGGCGGTGATCGCAGCGGCCGAAGCTCTGAACCAGCCAGTGATCATCATGCATGCGCAGATCCATGAAAGTCTTGTTCCGCTGGAAGTCATCGGCCCGGTGATGATTCGGCTGGCCGATCAGGCCCGGGTCGCGGTCTGCGCCCATCTTGATCATGGCGAAGACCTGGGCTATCTGCTTCACGCCATGAAAATGGGTTTCACCTCGGTGATGTATGACGGTTCCCGTCTGCCCTACGCGGAAAATCTGACCAACACCCGGGAAATTGTCCGGGTGGCTCATTATCTGGGTGTCTCGGTGGAAGCCGAGCTGGGCCGGGTGCTGCGGCCGGAAGGCGGCGGTGTCCCCGATCCCGAGGAAAAAGATCTGACCCCGGCAGCATGCTACACCGATCCCGAAACGGCCAAAGCTTTCGTGGCGGCGACCGGGGTGGATGCCCTGGCGATTGCCTTTGGCACCGCTCATGGCGTTTACGAGGCTGAACCCTGTCTCGATTTTGAGCGGATCGCCGCGATTCATCAGCGGGTCGCAGTCCCGCTGGTGATGCACGGCGGTTCCGGGGTCAGTGCTGCTGACTTCCGCAAAGCAATCGGGGCCGGGATTACGAAAATCAATTATTTTACCTATATGTCGCTGGCTGGGGGGCTGGCCGTCAAAGCCTATTATGATCAGAACCCCGGCCGGGATCTGCGCTTCGATGAAATCGCCGAGATCGGCCGGGTGGCGATGCAAGCTGATGTGGAACAGGCCATCAAGGTCTTCCGGGGCTAAGAAATATCTGCTTTTTATTTTGGTAAACAAAGTAAATGGAAATAATTGATCGGTACGGTAGTTTATCGACAACCTCAACCATCGGCAATGCCGATGGTTTTAATTTTGCCAAAAATAAAAGACCAACCTGAAATGAGTTCTCAGGTTGGTCAAAGAAGAAAAGCTATATCATCAAAATTGCTTTTGCCAGATATCTTGATTCAGATTATATGATTAAATCAATTAAATAACCGGTTCGAGTTCCGGTACGACGGGGTCGGGAGTCAGTTCAATAACCGGGGTTTCAGTAACAGGATCGGTCGTGCCACCATCAACTGGCGTTTCGGTGACAGGATCGGTGGTGCCATCGTCAACTGGCGTTTCGGTGACCGGATCAGTGGTGCCGTCATCAACTGGCGTTTCAATGACAGGATCAGTGGTGCCATCATCAACCGGCGTTTCGGTGGCCGGGTCGGTGGTTTCGTCAACCGGAACATCGACATCGATGATTTCATTGTCGCTGTCATAGGATACATCCAGATTCAGAATTTCAGCCAGCAGATCCAGAGGAATGAAGGTGCGGCCGCAGGTTACCTGGACCCGATCGGTGATGTCCACTGAGGTGCCATCGATAGTGGCGGTGACGCCAGCAGCGGTGATTTCGATCACGGCAGTGTCTTTGGTGATGGTCAGCGTTTTGGTTTCTTCATTAAAGACCACTTCGGCTTCCAGTTTTTCGGTGATAGCCTTAACTGGAACCATAATGTCGCCGCCTTTGATGTAAACCGGTGCATCAAATTTAATCAGCTGATTGTTAATGGTAACACTACCGGCATCCAGGGCTTTGGCGTCTTCGATCATCTTTTCAATCAGGGCCGAAACACTTTCAAACTGAGCCAGTTCGTCATCGGTATACATGGTTTTTACCACCATATAGCGTTGGTTGATGATCTGTTTGATTTGTGACTGGAGTCCGGCCAGCTCGGTTTTGAGACTGTCCAGCTCGGCTTGCAGCGCTGCTGCACCGGCAGTGTCGCCAGCCGCCAGGAGGGCTGCCATTTCGGCTTCCAGGGTGACTTTTTCTTCAGCTAGAACGCTCTTCTGTTGGGTCAGTTCTTTTTTCTGTTCGTTCAGTTCCTGCTTGAAGACCTGTTGCGGTTTGGCCGGTTTTTTCCCGGGTTTGCTTACTTCTGGGGTGGGCACTGCTTCGGTGGTCCCATCTTCAATGGGCTCGGTAACCGGTGCCGTAACGGTCGGCTCAGTGCTGTCGGGAATGCCGGTTTCAACCGGGACGACCACCGGTTCAGGAACCGGAGCAGGGGCGACAATGATATCCTTTTTAGGGGAGGCGTTACCATTGCTTTTGTCTGAATTCTTTGGCGCAGCCAAAGCAGTTGCTGGTGCGGAAAGCGCCAGCGCCAGGACCAAAACGAGAATTAATCTTTTTTTCATAAAAAGACTCCTTTCTTGCTGATCTCCATAAAAAAACTGTATGCCTAAAAAGGCATACAGTATCATCAACTGCGCCCTCTTCGGCAACCCGGCTGTCGTAGCAATATGCCTTAGACCCGTGGCTTTGCGTCCCTGACTTTCATCAGGTTTGCTATTATCGGAGATGTTATTGTTTACATTGTAAATCAGATGGCGACTGATTGCAAGGGAAAATTCAAGTTTTTGAATATTGGTCAATGATGGATCGGTTTTTTCCAAAACAGTTGATATGCAGTTAATTCAGGTCAGCGATACTTAAAGAAAACTGAAAACAAGGGGCCCTACTTTAACATCAGGTGTTTGACACCGGTTTGACACAGTTCTGGATTATGATGAGATCAGAAATAAAAAAGACGTAACGAAGCGAGCAACCGTTTCGCAGACGCCTGAAAAATCATAAGGAGATGTGTAAAATGAAACGTTTATCAAAATTACTGACCGTGCTGCTGTTGGCTTTCACCCTGGTGGGTTCCATGGGTGCTGTGATGGCTGAAGAGCCAGGCTATGGTTCCGCCGGAGCGCTGGCTGATGATAACCTGACCCTGGCGGAAATGCTGACCTATGCGATTCAGGATGAATATGCTGCTGAAGCCGAATATACTAAAATCATTGAAACTTACGGTTTAGTACGACCTTACACCAATATTGTCAAGGCTGAAACCAAACACATTGCCGCCCTGGTTCCTTTATTTGAAGCCAACGGCTTTGCGGTTCCAGTCAATGACGCCACCAGCCGGGTTGTGTTGCCGGGAACCCTGAAAGAAAGTTATGTCATCGGCGTTCAGGCTGAGATCATGAACATTGATATGTACAATCGTTTTCTTGACCAGGAATTACCTGACTCTGTTCGGATCGTCTTTGAATCCCTGAAAAAAGCATCCGAAAGCCATTTGCTGGCCTTTCAGCGAAAAGTAAAATAGTCAGCCCGTATCTTTCGACTGACTGAGAAAACTAAATAAGAACTGAATCAAAAAGAACGAAAGGTTGCTGACCTTTCGCTCTTTTTTGGTTCTTGGGCATCGCTTACTTTTCCTTGCGCAGAATCGTGTTGCGGCCGGATTTTTTAGCCTGGTAAAGGAGGCGGTCGGCGGTTTCAATCAGTTCACTGATGCTGCTGTGATCCCATTGGGCGATGCCACCACTGATGGTCAGGTCAATAGTGGCGTGATAGAAGCGGGTATCTTTAATTTTGGTCCGGATCCGCTCGGCAATCCGGTAACCCTCGTCGAGGGTGGTGTCCGGCATCACAATCAGAAATTCTTCGCCGCCATAACGTCCCAGAAAATCAGTCTTGCGTAGATTATCCATCATGATCCGCACGGTTTCTATCAGTACCTCATCCCCAGCCTGATGGCCGAAGCGATCGTTGACAGATTTGAAATGATCCAGATCAATCATAATCACGGTGAAGGTGGCATAAAGTAAGGGGGTATTGACGTGGATGTCCTCGAGAATGCTGAAGATACAGCCCCGATTGCAGGCTCCAGTGAGGGCATCGGTATTGGATTGTTCCAACAAAATCGACTCCTGCCTTTTCAAGTTGAGATTGGACTCCTCCAGTTTTTTAAGAATCTGTTTGGTTTTGCTGATGTCCTTGGCATTTAAGATATAGCCACTGACATCTTCATTCTCGCCCCAAAATGCTGAGATTGAGGCAATTACACTGGTTTTCTGGCCATCGGCCTTGATCATGGTTCCTTCCAGGTGTTCCAGATGGAGGTTATCCGTCAGTTGGGCCTGGATCTCGTTTTGATAGAAACTGCGGTCAAAGAGGATTGCAACCGGCTGTCCAATGATATCGTCGCAGGGTTTTCCCAAAAAAAGCCGGGTATATTTGTTGATCCGGCTGATCTTCAGATCCTGGTCCATTATGATCAGGATATCGCCCACCGAATCGATGACGTTCTCCAGATACTTTTTAGTCACCAGGGTAGACTTCAGCGTTTGGGACAGATCGTTGAAGGATTGCGCCAACTGGCCCATCTCGTTAGTGCCAGTGACGGGCATCTCAAAATCGAGTTTTTCACCGGTAACGGTTTTGATTCGGTTGGTCAGTCGGATCAGCGGTTCGGTCAGGGTTCGGGTTACCAGAAAATAAATCAGCAACAGGCTGAATACGGTGTAGACCATAAAGACCAGCATTGTGGAGATCCGGGTGCCGTTGATCTGGCGGATGATTGCGTCGTAATTGTAGGTGATCGCAATGACCTTCTGAGAGTCGTTCATACCGCCGGGAAAGGTGTTGACGTAAATATATTCCTGATTGATGAGCCCATCGTTACCAAAGATCGCGTGGTCGACACCCCTGCTGATGACCATGTCGATGATGTCGATGGTATCTCCATCGGTTTCCGTCGCGTCGCGGCCGAGGATGACGTGGTGTCTGTCATAAACTTTAATCCCGGCAATAAAGGGATTGTTTTGCCGGGCGGCTGTTTCCAAATCGGCGTAGTTGAGTTGGGTGACGTACTGGGACAAAGCCCCCGGAGAGATACCCACTTCCAATACATAGCGATGGTCCACCGTGGGGATATAGCCCCATTTGCGGAGCTCCCCGGTTTTCAGGTCAGTGGTGACATGGGAGATTTCCGGATCATGGCCCAGCCGCAGCTCGGTAAGGGTCTGGTAAAAATCCGGCACGGTTTTAAAATCAATACCCAGAGCCGTGGCGAAGGTAGTACCGATGATGACCCCGTTTTCATCAATGATATAAAGATCCAGATGACCCTGGAATGATTGCTTGATGGCTGCCAGATCAATGGCTGAGACATCACCGCCACTGGCTTCGTATGCGGCATTAAATTGCTGCAGGCTCTCGGCCATCATGTCATCATAGTAAGTGGATACCAGCTCATAGCTTTTTTCGGTATTGATGATGGTATCGATGATGTTGATCCGGGACTGGTTGACGGCCAGCTGGCTATTGGTCAAGATGCCATTTCGGATGCTATTGTAATTGATCACCGCAAAAAGAAAATAAATAGGCATGATGATACAAACAAGTAAAATCATCACCGAGTATTTGATGGAAAGATTGCTGAATTTCATGGTAACCTTCCTTTCCGGTTGTGTGCAGATTTTAAAAGAGCCGGTTGAGCAGATAGCATGACAGGCTTTTCCAACGATTATAAAAGAATTATAACATAGATACCCATTTTAGGAGTGATTATGAAAGTAAATGACAAAATAGTGCTGGAAGATAAATGGGATCAGAAGAATTACCAATAGCAGCATAAAAAAACCGGCGGCGCCTAGGCAGCCGCGGCTTTTACAGAGGGGAAACTGAAAATAGCGGAGTTGCAATTATAAGGAAATTCGATTAAATTTCTCGATGGGAGCTGACAAATTTTGACATTTCTTTTTATAGGGCGAATGCTTGAGATTAAATTCCGTGGCCAGAATCAAGGTATCCAGTTCTTCTACGCAGGCAATTGATCCGTCATGATACTTCAGTGACTGGTACAGATTATTGCCGACCAGACAGTCAGATAGAGCCCGATGAGCGTTGGTATTCTGAATGGCACATTTTTCACACAGGGAGGTCAGTTGATGATTGAGTACTGATCGCTGCCGTTCTCTGAACAGCTCACGGATATCAATAAAATCATTGGTCAGATCATGGCCGATATTGCTTTTACAGTGATCATACAAAAAATTCACATCCGAATTAACCTTGTGGCCGATTAAAATATTGTCGCCGATAAAAGAAACGAAAGCATCCAACACCTCACTTATCGGACTGGCATCAGCGAGCATGTGATTGGTGATACCGGTCAGATTGGTAATATAAGAACTGATCGGGTTTTTGGGTTTGATCAGCATCTGAAAGACAGAGGCGATTTTATTGTTACGGACCTTGACGGCACCGATCTCAATGATTTCGCAGTTTCGGGGACTGAATCCGGTAGTTTCGATATCGATAATGACGTAATTATCCGGGAATTCAATTAGGCTATTGCCCTTTTTTTCTCTAAGTGTTCCATATTTATTCATTGACTTCTCCTAACAAGTTACTCTCTTTTTGCAGATGGTTATTGTTAATTGACACTGCGTTATATTTATAACCAATTCCCTGGCGATTATTCATACCAACTCAGGAAAATGATAAAAATTAAAAAAACTCAATTCTGTCAGTACAGAATTGAGTAAGGTTATCGATAAACTACCGTACCGACCAATTGTTAATCTGTTGTTCGCCGCGCCATGCGAAATCCGCATTGCTCCTTTCGCATTGGTCGCGGGCAACGAGCCAACTACAAGCAAGCTTGCGATTGGCTCGTTGCCTTCGCGAAGAATCGGACAGGCGATGCCATGTCCGCTCCGATGCGTACAACATGATGTAACAATTGTCGGTACTGCTGTAACTTTTTAAGATTTACGTAACAATGACTTACTTATGCTCTTTCAGGTAGTTAGCCACCCGTTCCTCAGCGTTGGCACGAAGATTAAAATAGTAGAACGGAAAATCATAAGAATGGAAGACGCCCCGGCCAAAGGTGCCGCCGCCCGGCGCATATTGATCGACATTGACAGTGCTGCAGATCAGGACATTTTTGGTATTGTCCACCTGGGCATCAGCAAAGTTCATCACCTTTAATGGGGTGCCATCGGCATTTTTAACCACCGAGCCATCTGAATTCAATTGCAGCGAACCGAGATTGTCGGAGGCTGGTGCGACGGTTTCCTCAGTCGTCCAGCTGATCGGGTTGATAACCCGGGCAGTAGGCAGTACTACGCCATCCGATCCTTCAATGGTGGGGGCCTGGGTGTTGTAGGAAATAATCACGCCAGTGTCGCCGGAACCGCTGGCAAATTTGAGGTCAGGGTTAGCGGCCAGGTAGTCGTCGGTGATCGAATAGCCAAGGACATAGGCGGCGACCATCCGTTTATAAACATCGGGGTGCTCTTTCATATAATCCTGGAGGATATAGATCATCACGTTGGAACCCTGGGAGTGGCTGGCCAGAATAAAGGGCCGACCATTGTTGTAATGCTCGATATAGTATTCAAAGGCGGCGGTAGCATCGGTCAGCGGCACACCCTTAACGATGTCCTGTTGTTCTTCAAAATCCATCGCCAGGGTTGAGCCGGCGTCGTCCTGACGGTAGTAGGGGGCAAATATATTGGCCGAGGTTTCAAAGGCGGTGGCCTGTCGGTCAAAAGCCAGTTTGGACTGCTGAAGCATGACCGGATTGTCAATTTCGCAGATGAGCGGATCATCTGCATTGACCTTGGCCCAGGCCGAGGGGTACAGGTAGAACACATCCACCTCTTTCGTTATTTCAGTGGGAACATTGAGCCAGTGGGCACTTTGACTGTAATCCGTGGGAACGATGGCATCCGAAGTTTCAGTCTGGGCGCCGTCTTTTTTGGCGGTGGTACATCCGGCCGTCGCCAGGCCACAGATGGTCACGATCAGGGCAATTGATAGAATGAATTTTCTTTTCATGTTGAGCTCCTTTGTTTTTATTTTGATTAAATGTAATGCACGTCATCGATTTCAGTATAGTGGAAAAGGTGTAAAAAGTATAGAGGCATAATCGTAAAAAGAAGGAAAAATACTTCTGATTATGAAAAAATCTGGCATTTATGTAAACAATATTATGGCATTGCGATTCCGAACCAGCCAGTCATCAATTGGGGGCTGCAATAATGCAGAAAAAAGCCGGGTTTATCGCCCGACTTTAAATAATAATGTTCAATTATTTTTTTTGACTTTGTTATAAGGGGACATCCACTTTCGGAGCGAAATTCGTATCCATGGTCCAGGTCACACCAACCCCATCGGTCATTCTAAAGACCGCGAAGGTCTGATAAAAATCTGACAGTTCGCCGCTTTCCTTCCAGGGTTTTAGAAAAGCCCGGCTAGGGTGGCTGGCGATTTCGTCTTTAAGAGCATTGTCATTGACAATTTCCAGTTGGCCCCGGACCCGCAACTGGCATCCGTTTTTAAAATCATTAAAACAGCATTCCACCTTGGGGTTATTCTGTATTTGAGCATAGACTTCTTTCATGGTGCCGGAATGAAAGACCAGCCCATTTTCATCAGCCTGATAAAGCAGCATCCCCCGGACCCGGGGCTGATCACCATCAATCTTGGCGAGTTCATTTTTAGAAATGGATTTTTTCATTGTGGTCACCTTTTCTTAATAATCATTGTGCTTACCTTAAAAGCGTCGAAAATTGAACGATTGTGATCTTTATATAAGGTGGGAAATCAATTTGATATGTTCAGGTACTAAGCGACAGATGCTACTTTTTTAAACTGCAGTTTACGCCATAAGAAGACCGCATACAGACAGAGGATCACCGTTTGAACCAGCAGTAGCGTCATATTTAGAGCAGTTCCGGTTTCCAGGGTGATGTTGGCAATAAAATCGTGGAGGCCGTGCCAGATAATCACGGGAATAATACTTTTGGTCAGGACGACAATTTCAGCACAGACCAGACCGAACAGCCCGGCAAAAATAATCAGAATTATCACATAAAAAGGGTCGCTGCCACTGAGGGCGGTAAAGGCATGACCGATGCCAAACAGCAGCGAAGAGGCAATGACCGCATATTTCACGCCTTTGGTCTGGAGGATTTTAAACATCAGGCCCCGAAAAAATAATTCCTCGTTGATTCCGACCACAGTGGCAAAGATAAAGAGAAGCCCGACTTGGGTCAGCGACAGGCTCAGATCAAAGCCGTTCAGAAAAGGCAACAGTTCCGCCGCTAAAAGTGGCAGAAAATACAGCGCAACGGGACTGCTGTGACGCTCTAAGCCCCTGAAACCAAAGGCTGCCAACCCCAGTTGCGACCGGGCCACCAGCAACAGCCCCAGCAGAATTGAGATGCCAAAGGATAGCGTTTGGGCAATCAGGGTTTGGGTCTCATTGAAGACTAAAACGACACTGATGACACCAGCAGCAGTGGCAAATAAAATCGGCAGCAGAGCCAATAGAATGGCGCTGCGCAAAGGGTGACGGCTTGAAAAAAATAGCTTCATGATTGTTCCTCTTCTTTCATGGTAAATAAATTCAGATAACCTTTAAAGGCATCCATCAGGATCGTTTCGATTTCTTCGTGGCTGAAATGACATTGATTGGTTGCCACCAGCGAGGCAATCCCATGGGTTAACAGCCAGATATCAACATAGAGTTTTTTGGAATGATCGTGATTTAACCCGGTCATCCCGGCAATCATCGCGATCACTTCCTGATTGTCGTCCCCGGCAATCATATCCATCGGGCTGTCAACATGAAGAGACTCGGACATAAACAGTAACTTAAAAAGATTCTTTTCTTCGCTGGCAAAGCGAATGTAGGCCAGTCCCATCCCTAAAAAGGGGATACGATGATTCATGCCATCCAGCATATAAGTATTAAATGAATCCTCAACCTTTTGATAAAGGGCCGTTTTTAAATTATCCATATTCTGAAATGTCCGAAAGACCGGCTGGATTGAACAGCCCAGGATTCTGGCAATTTCTCTGGCATTTAAACCTTCGATGCCGGACGTTCTGGTAATTTCCAGCGCCACATCGAGGATGGCATCTTCTTTGATTTTTATTTTAGGCGGCATTGTGCGAAGTCCTTTCAAAAAAACTATATGATATGTAACGTGCGATACATATCATACGTTACTTTATATTCTATAGGCTGGAAAGGTATTTGTCAACAGAAAAAATCCCGCCATTCAACACAATTGATTCGCTTCTGCAAAGACTGATTTTATGCTACAATATTTAAAATAACAAATTCAAATAAAATTTTTGCATCTGCAAAGGAGAATGTTATGAATTTATCATGGGTAACCCTCACGGTTAAAGATCTGGATGAATCGATCCGCTTTTACACTGATATCGTTGGTTTGACGCTAGACAGCCGCCGGCCGGCTGGACCGAATATGGAACTGGCCTTTTTAGGCGACGGCGAAACCAAGCTGGAACTGGTTTGCAATCAGGCCGTCTCGGAGTTTAGCATCGGCGCCAGTATTTCGCTGGGCTTTGAAGTGGCATCACTGGATCAAACCATGGCAGCGTTAAAAAAGAAGGGCATCGCGCTGCATAGCGGCCCGTTTCAGCCGGCCCCACACATCAAGTTTTGCTTTATCACCGACCCCAATGGGTTAAAGATTCAGCTGCTGGAACATATGTAAAAAGCTTCGATAACTACATGGTCAACGGCAAACGGCTGGTGGAAGCAGCTGCTGGAACATATGTAAAAAGCTTCGGAACGAAATCAGCGGATTCATCTCAATAAAAAAAAGCACAGGCGCAAAATCCTGTGCGAGGTTGTCGATAACTACCGTACCGACCAATTGTTCATCTGTTGTTCCCGCGCCTTGAGAAATCCGCTGCGCTTCTTAGTATCAGGTGTTAAGCTGGGTGAGTTGATTAACATTGATTACAATTGGGGCGAACTTCATCTTTACTCATCAACAAGCTATGCTAAGGAAGATAAATGCCTGGAGACCGCTGGATCCGATGCTCCGGATATTGAGCCCGATTGTTCAACCCGGTTTCTGCCGTTTTCTTTGGCCAGATACAAAGCGTCATCTGCTTGTTTGAAATAGTGATCAAAGTTTTTGATGCAATCCTCGGTTATCAAAGAAACCCCCATACTGACGGTAATGGTTATATTCCCCTGTTCGGAAGGGTAGGAATCGTTGGCAATCTGGTCTCGGATCATTTCCGCAAGATTTAATGCCTGTTTCAGACTTGTCACCGGTCCGGCGACTAGAAATTCCTCGCCGCCCCATCGGGAGACGATAAAATCATCAGAAACCGCATTCTCAATAATTTGGGCGATGTGAATCAATACCTGATCACCGACCAGATGGCCGTATTGATCATTGATTTGTTTGAAAAAATCAATATCCAAAAGCAGCAAAGCGATTTTATTGGTACTCTGCTGATGCAAAGTGGATAACTGGTGTTCAAATTCCAGACGATTGTACAATCCGGTCAGGCCATCGTGGGTTGAGATGTAATTCAGCTTTTCATTGGCCAGTTTTAACTCGACGGTGTGCAGTATATTGTCATAATAGTATTTATATAGATAGCTTGAAATGACAACGACAGCCAAAAAAAAGATCGAACCGTTGGTGAGGCTACTGAATTTTGCAAAAGGATCTGTCTGAAAAATAAGCATTCCCATGACAAAGATACCATAGGATGGTATCAGAACAATCAAGTTGGTGGGAAATGGCATCAGCAGAGCGACACCCGCCATCAGAATATAAGCAATATATACCGTGATTCCATTGCCGTTGATCTGATCCAGACTATTGATCAAACTCAATAGCACCAGAACAAAAGAAGTAACAACGGGAACAAAGAAATTTATCGCCCCATATTTATTTTTAATGGTTTTTCTCATCAGGGTCCAGCCGAGGGAAATCAACCAAAGAGCTAAATGGAGAACGAAATAACTGAGATGGATCCATTTTTCGTGTGAGTTTTGTTGTAGGAGACCTTCAATATCAAAGAATAGGATGATAAATGGTTCAATGATGAGCATCCAAAAAAAGAAGTAGTTAAGGCGTTTGATGTTGATTTGGTTGGTATTCTGCTGAATCAATGAAATGGTTGATTCTGGCGGAGCATTCCCGGCCGTTAGGAGATGTTTGTTTTTCATGTGTAATCCTCGCAATATGAAATAATAGCATTTTATTATACACTAAAAATGGCAAATTTAAACTAATATTAAGAAGCTCTTCTAGAATACCTTCTTAAAGCACCTATTATTTTACCATAAATTAATGAAGTAATCTCTCTATTCCTGGGAGGTGTTTGTTGATAAGGTGGATTCCCGCTGAGGTTCAGACCATTGATTAAGCCGCAAGCAGGCACCTGTTACTGGTAGTCGTTATAAACGGTGATATATCCAGACCAATTTGAAAGGAAATGAAGCATGACACAAAAATTCTTATTAGCAACAGATATGATTGATTATCATCATATCGCCATCCAGAATAAAATACGGCAGTTATTTACAGCGGGGATGAATGATATTGATAAGAGCAGAGCAGCCTATGTATTTGTCAGGGATCAAGTTTCCCATTCCTTTGACTGCAATGCCCAGGTAATTACGGCAAAAGCTTCCGATGTGCTGATCCACCAAACCGGTATTTGTCATGCCAAAGCTAATTTACTGGCCGCCCTGTTGCGATCCCAGGCGATCCCCACCGGCTTTTGTTTTCAGCATCTTACCCTGGCCGACGATGACTCGCTGGGGTATTGTGTCCACGCCTATAATGCCGTCTATTTGGAAAATCGGTGGATCAGGCTGGACGCCAGGGGTAATAAGCCTGCTGTTGAGGCGCAGTTTTCACTTAGCGAACCGATCCTGGCCTTTGCGAACCGTCGGGAATACGATGAATACGATTGGCCGGGTATCTACGCCAATCCCCACCAGGCCACCATGCAAAGGCTGGAAAAGGCGGGATGTCTTCAGGATATCCTTGACAACATTCCGGATACGCTCGGCAAGATACCGGATCTTTTAGCGTAACGTGTGGACCTGTCGCCAGGCATCTAAATAGAAAAATTAAACTATCGATGATAAAGTGGAACTGATTTTGAGAAGAGAAAGGAAAGATCTATGAAAAAAATAGTATTAATGATAGCTCTGATGGGCTTGCTGCTGCTGACTGGTTGCGAAAGCGAAGCCGAAAAGGTTTCTTACAATTTGTCGCAACAGGCTGATAACTTCAATGTGATCCGGCAGTTGACGGTGATTAATTGTATTGAAGGCGACGTTTTGTTTCAAATGACCGGCAAAATGTCAATTACCGCCGATACTGCTGATAATCAGTTGGAAGTCATCGTTGAAGATGAGGACGGTAGTTACAAAAAACATTTTATCGGGTTAAGTGACAACGTTACTTATGTGCTGGAAGATTTAGGTGAGAACGCGGTTTCGAAGTATAAATATACCCTTAATTATAATCCTAAAATGTGGATTCCCGTAGAAGTTCAGACCATCGATTAGGCAGCCGGAGCCACCGTGCGGTGGTATCACGGTAAACGTGCCATGTTTTAAACGAAATGATACCCCGACAAGGAGATGAAATGAAAAAAAATAATGCGATTCAAAAACTGGCCCTGGTGATGGTTGTCCTGGTGCTGGTCAGTTTCACTGGCTGTGCCAATTCACAGGCCGGAAAAGCAGTTAAACCGAGTGAGACTGCGGACTTTTATAGCGCCATTAATTATGATTTGCTGGCGGAAAAGACGATTCCGGCAACCGAAGGAGAATGGGACTACTTTTATGAATTAGATGAAAAAACATCGGGCCAGCTACAGGGGATTGTCAGTGAGTTGGCAAACAGCGGCAAAACCTATCCCCAAGGTAGCAGTGAGCAAAAAATAAGCGATCTGTATGCCTGTGCCATCGATCTTGACACACGCAACGCCCAGGGTCTGACCGCGGTGACACCGTATCTGGAAAAGATTGAATCAGCCCGGAATCTCGATCAGTATCTGGAGGGACTGAGCGACCTGTCGGCCATCGGGGAGTCCAGCCTGATTCGCTACGGTTATTATCAGGATGATATGAATTCGGACGCCTTGATGGTGGGCTTTGAGTCGATGGATGCGTTAATCGGCAAAGAATACATGGAAGACCCTTCGATGCAGGAATATTGCGACGCCTATAAAGGGTATATCCAGGATATGCTGGTGCTCAGCGGTGAGGATAAAGAGACCGCCGGGAAAAATGCCGAAGCAGTTTATGCCTTTGCCAGCGCAGTGGCTGCCCAGGCCTTGGCACCGGAGGAGTTTTATGACCCGGAGCGCTACTATAATGTCTATAGCTATGATCAACTGCTGGCTCTTTATGGCAATATTAATATGGCGAAGTATCTGGCCGCCCAGGGGCTTGGCAGCGAGGATCACTACGTGGTCTTTGAGGTGGAGGCGATCAATCAGATCAATACGATGTTGACTGAAGAAAACCTGCCGGTGCTGAAAGAGTATACGAAATTTGTCGTCTTAAATGATTTGGCCGACTATGCTCCGATTGCTTACCGGGATCTTAAACTGGAGATGGCCATGAAACTGGATGGCTCAACAGAGAAAAAAAGCGCCGAGCGGCTGGCCTTTGACGAGGTGGAAAGCTTTCTGGAATGGGAATTTGGTAAGATCTATGCCGGAAAATACTTTAATGAAAAAGCCAAGCAGGATATAAAAACGATGGTGGCGACGATCAGTGAAGAGTACAAGGCCATCATCAACGCTCAGGATTGGATGAGCCCGGCGACCAAAGCCAAAGCGATTCTGAAGCTGGATACCATGGATTTAAAAATTGGTTATCCCGATCAATGGCCAACCATTGGCGATACGCTCCAGGTAACCGCACCCCAAGACGGCGGCACTTATCTGGCCAATGCGCTGGCCCTGATGAAGGCGACCCGACAATATGACTATGATGAATATAAAAAAGGTGTCAACCGGGAGCAATGGTACATGGCACCCCAGGAGGTTAATGCCTACTACAATCCGGCCAATAATGAAATCGTCTTTCCGGCAGCCATCTTACAGGCCCCATATTTTGATGAAAATCAGAGTAATGGCAAAAACCTGGGTGGCATTGGCGCCGTCATTGCACACGAAATCAGTCATGCCTTTGATAAAAGCGGCTCGTTATATGATGAAAAGGGCAATTACAATGTCTGGTGGACGGAGGCCGAGTATCAAAAATATGATGAACTGTCCCAGAAAATCATTGACTATTATGGGAACTATACCATTTCGACCGGAGAGTCGGTTAATGGCACCCTGACCCTGTCAGAAAACATTGCCGATCTGGGGGCCTTGACCACGGTGACCGCGGTGGCACAAAAACAGGGCGAATCCCTGACCGATGTTTACAGCAGCTGGGCTACGATCTGGGCCAAACTCTCAACTCCGGATCTGGAAAAGAATTATTTGTTGACCGATGTCCATGCCCCGGCGGCAGTTCGGGTCAATGCCGTACTCAGCTCAATTGATGCATTTTATGACAGCTATGGGATTAAAGAAGGCGATAAAATGTATGTTGCGCCCGATGACCGGGTGGCGATCTGGCAGACAAACACAACGAATCATTAATGAGAAGAATTAGAGAGGAGCTCTGATAGAAAATATGAAGTATAACAATCATCAAGGTATCCTGATCGTGAGCAAAAAAATAACCCGCTGTTAAGAAGTACAGTTCGGGTTGGTAACGATTAATGCATATTACATTTTGTAGATGTCTTTTCTGGTCACTTCTATCATATCATGAAACCCAAAAAACTACAAGACTGGTCGAAAGTGCAGGGTTATGGTAAACTACCAAGCGAAGCATTGCATGGGCATTGCCGATTTAGATTAAGGGGTATGTTTAATGAATGAAAATAACCATAACTGGTGTATTGAAGAGCAACGACTGAAGGAAACCATTGAAGAAGCCAGGGCACAACTTGATGATGCGTTGAAAGCGAATGAGAAGAACCGGGAAATGATCCAGGCGGCCAAAAAAGAAATCCGTGAAAATACTTCCCATGGCATTGGCAATCTCTGGGGTTCCGATGGCTTTGAAGCGCTGGTTGAATTGAGCCAGGCGATGGCTCCGGTGACAGAACGAACGGCCCTATATGAATTTACCGAAGCCAAGATCACCAAGCTTCGGGGCATTCTTGACACGCCTTATTTTGCCCGGATTGATTTTTGTTTTAGTGATGGCGAGCAAACCGAACCAATCTATATTGGTCACCATTCACTGAAAAAAGAAAACGCCTATAAAATGCTGATCCATGACTGGCGGTCACCGGTTGCCAGCGTTTTCTACCGTTTTGCCCCGGGGGATGCCTGGTATGATGCACCGGTTGGTCGGATTGAGGGTAAGCTGCTGTTAAAACGCCAATTTGAAATCAAAGATGGCCATCTGGATTTCTTTTTTGATGCCGATCTGCAGGTCTTTGATGAGTTTCTTAAGAAGCTCCTGTCCAGCAATACCTCGCCGAAAATGAAAACCATTGTCGAATCGATCCAGCGGGATCAGGATCTGGTGATTCGGGATATGGAAAACGATGTGTTGATTGTTCAGGGCGTGGCGGGCAGCGGCAAAACCTCAATAGCCCTGCACCGGGCCGCCTATCTGATGTACCAGGGTTTATCAGATCGTCTTCAGGGGCGGGAAATCATCATTGTCTCGCCCCATAAACTGTTTGAACAGTACATTGCCAACGTGATTCCCGAACTGGGGGAAGAAAATGTCCGGACACTGGTTTTTGATGAAATCATTAAGGATCTGATCGATAAAAAATTTGAAACAAAGAACGTTTTTCTGGAACGGGTTTTATCAAATGGTCCTCAGAGCCAGCTAAAAAGCGACAGCATGGCATTTAAGGCCTCGGCGGATTTTATCAAAATTCTGGATCGTTTTATTGATGATATTCCCCAGCACTTAATGAACATCCGGGATATCCGCTATAAAGGTGAGACGATTTTTACCCGGGCCGAAATCATCAGCCGTCTGCAAACGAACCCCGATACGCCCTTAAAAACCAAACTGGGCTATCTGGAAGAGGCGATCAATGAAACGGTCTATGGAAAATGGCGACGTCCGCTTAAAAGCTCGGTCCGGAATGAAATGATGCGCTTTGCCGAAATCGATGCCTTGAATCTTTATGCCCAGCTGTTTGAGAATGACGGTTACTTTTTTAAAATTGCCGCGGGGATTGCCCTGCCGGAGGGGATCCGCAAAATGCTGGCGGTGACCAAACGAAATCTGATCCACCATCACTTAAACTATGATGATGCCGTTGCCCTGGCATATCTGAGCTTAAGGCTGTTTGGAGCAAAAGAATACGCTACCATCAAACAGGTGATCATCGATGAAAGCCAGGATTATTATCCCCTCCATTATGAAATCCTGAATCGGTTGTTTTTAAAGTCCAAGTTGACGATTTTGGGGGATATCAATCAGACCCTGCAAAAAAATGAAGATCTCAGCTTTTATGAAGCGATCGCAAAGCGCCTGAACCGCAAGAAAAGTGCCCTGGTGACGATGAACAAGAGCTACCGTTGCACCAGCGAGATTTTACGTTTCAGTAAACAGTTCATCGATGATGCCATCCCGGTGGAGAGCTTTAACCGCAGTGGGGAAGAACCGGTGTTGCTGGGTGCGGCCGATACCGAAAGCCTGGTGGAAAAACTTTGTGACACAATCAACCAGTGTCAAACGGCGGGTTACCAATCGATCGGGCTGATTGTAAAAACCCAGAAAAATACCATGGTGCTTTTTGAGGCATTAAAGAAAAAAATGTCGGTCAATCTGATCCGGCATCAGACGGTTGTTGAGATTGAGGGCGTTTCGATCATGCCTTTGTACCTGTCAAAAGGTCTGGAGTTTGATGCGGTGTTGATCTGTGATGTCAGTGCTGAGAATTATCACAGTGAGGCTGATAAACGGTTGCTTTATATTGGCTGTACCCGGGCCCTGCATCGGTTGTATCTGCTCTGGGAAGGCCAACCGAGTCCCCTGCTAACCGATTAAAGGGAGGTATCGGGGGATGCCGTGATTTCGGTCAAGTCGGAGGGATGGCTTAATGGTCATCACTTCGGCTTATTTTTTTGCCCAAACGGCGATAAAATCTTTCCGTCGGTACCATTAAATGATACAATAAATCCATAAGAATCGATTAAAACAATGATTTGTAATTGTGAATGTCCAGCACAAACGGAATAGCAGAGTACCCCAGATATTTGGTGATAGGAGTTTGCCATTAAACTTTTTATGAATCCACGTAGTTATATATGCTACAAAAAAATTCGTGAGTATTCTTTATTTGATACGCATTAACCGTTTACGTAATAAGCGAAACGTTACTTTGTCATAGAATTCACAATTATTGAGGATACATTAAGATACTAATACGTAAAACACGGAACTTTAAAAAACAACAACCGACAAAAGAAAGGAATTCATATAATGTCAGTATATCAAGATATCTTAAATTGGTCGCAAGACAGGCAAGCATTTGTTCAAGATGCACTAAGAAGACTGATAACATCATCAGCACTTACACAAAACGATATTGATGAACTTGTACAATTAGTGAAAAAAGAATGTGGCGACTTGTCGATTTCTATAAATGCGATTCCGCTTGACAATAGTCATATACCTATATCAACTGTAACAAATGGAGACTGTCCAAGATTAATTAGTCTAAGTAATCCTATAAATATTTGCGCTTTGCATAATCAGGGAAATTTGCAATTTTCAAATACGGGTTTGACTGTTGTTTATGGAAATAATGGCTCTGGAAAATCAAGTTACTCACGCATTTTAAGAAAATTTTGTTGGAGTAGAAATCCTGATATTACACTTAAGAAAAACGTTTTCAACCCATCAAGCAGCCAACAGCAAGTTGATTTTGTCATTGAAAGAAATGGCTCGAATGATAGTTTCACTTGGACTGAAAGCAGCTCAAGGAATTCTATTCTCAATTCAATTTTTGTATTTGATAACGAATGCGGAGATGTTTACATCAACAACGAAAATCCCACCGAATATAAACCTGTTGGAATTGATATTTTAGAAAAATTGATTTCAACTTTTGGAATAATTTCACAAACTTTGGATTCGTCTATCGCTTCGTACATTACGCAAAAACCTACATTACCTCATAGTATGAGTCAAACAAATATAGCTCAATGGTATGAAACAATTGAAAATTTAGAACGAGTTAATGTTGATTCACAAATTCAATTTATCAAAATGGACACCATTAGAAAACAAGAACTTACAAACTTAACAACAGCGCAAAATCCCCAACAGGATATTACAAATTTAACCGATCAGCTAAAACGAATTGACGGCTACATTCGACAAATAGCGCTAATTGAAGCATTATTCAACGAACAGAACATAAACGAACTAAGAGCAAATAGAAACAAATTTGACAGTGTATACCATGCATATCAAATTGCAACAACCGAATTACAAAATATGGACACCCTAGACGGATTTGGAACAAATCCTTGGAGAACGTTATGGGAAGCCGCAAAAAAATATGCACATAGTTCAAATCTTTCGGATGGTCAGAACTTTCCATCTTTGATATCTTTACAAAAATGCGTGTTATGTCAACAAGAACTTGACGAAACCGCACAACAGAGAATGTTAACATTTAATAAGTTTGTATTAAATGATGTTTCAACGCAGTTGAGTTCAATTGACTTGACAATTCAACAAAAATTGAGCTCATACAATTCATTAGTCGTTCCGCCATATGAAAATCTTACTGAATTAGAACAAGTAATACCAAACTTTAAAGACAACTACATTCGATTTGCTAATTCAATTACAATATTAAAAAATTCAGTTATCGCATTTTTGCAAAACGGTGGCAACCTAAACGTCAATTTACAAACTATGACACCAAGCATAAAGGCACTAGTTCCAAGTATTAATTCAAAGATTGAACAGTATAAGCAGCTTTGGAAAAATAGAAACGCTTTTATTTCTGAACTAGATGAACTTAAAACAAAAGAATTTTTGTTCAATAACAGGACTATAATTCTTAAATACTTCGACGAATTCAAATACAAATCTTGGATATGTCAGTGTCAATCGAAACTTGCGACAAACGGAATCTCACGTAAAATTGGCGAGTTGATGGGAACCCAAGCAGTGAGTTTACAGCACCGAGAATTTATTAACCATCTTAACTTCTTTAATATTGATTTAGCTAGCAAAGTTCTGATTTCGAAAACAAGAACAAGCCAAGGAAATACATATCAAAGATGTAGTTTAAATGGCATCAACGAATCAATAAATTCCATTATGAGTGAAGGTGAACAAAAAATCATTGCCTTGTCAAATTTTCTTGCAGAATGTACGATTGAAAATCGTCTGAATACTATCGTATTTGACGATCCGGTTACATCTTTAGATTTAGATTATAGAGATTTGATTGCGACTAAAATAGTTCATTTATCGCAAAACAGACAAATAATAATTTTCACTCATGACTTATCATTTTTACGATTGCTTATAGATACGCATAAAGCAATCGAAGGCACACACTGCAAAATTATAGGTATTGACAAATACAACGGCATTAGCGGTATTGTAACAGACGAAATTCCATATTTGGCGAAAAACGTTCAAGAAAGAGTGAATTCAATTAGCAGGATCTTGAAAGAACACGATTCACTTGATTTGACTGATTCGCATGGTAGAGAAACCAAGCTTGATTCGGCACGAAAAAGATTTCGAATGTTATTAGAGCGTTCTGTTGAAGAAATTTTATCTAACAAAACTTATGAACGTTTTAGTAAAAATATACATTTGAAAAAAGGCAATTTATCAAGTTATATAGTTACCGAACAAGAAGATGTTGATTTTCTTTTAAATTTATTTAGCAAGTATTCTATAACAGAGCATGATGGAGGAATATCAACAATTCCACAGCTACCAACTAAATCTGAAATTGAACAAGACATCAGAAGTTATTCAACTTGGAAAGACAAGTTTAAGCTTAAGTTGAATACATTCCTAGCAACATACAATTAAAAAAATAGGTACACAAGGGGACGGAGGTTTTGTGCGCTTCCTGGCATGGCGACAGCAGCCTTGCAGGTTGTAGTCGCAAGCGTCATCGTTAGGATACCCTTGCTTACTCAAAGGGACGGTGGTAATATGCACCTTCCCCTAGTCAACCGCTCAGATTTAAAATCCAGAAAGAAGGCTTATCATGAGTAAAACAGCTCCAAAACTCCCCGGCACAGGCATGCGGATTCTTTCTTTTGTGCCCGTGATTAATTGTTTTGTAATAATCTACCTGGGCATAAGTTATGCTGAAAAGTTGACGCTTATTCTCGGTGGTGCCTATTTTTTAATTTCCCTGTTTTTCCCGGATATTTCGCCGCTGATCTGGCTTGTCGTCGTGATTCACTATATCATTTTCTATAGGCAAATTAAAAAGAAAATGGTGGAGGTTAGAAAAGTGCCATCAGAAAATACCACCGTCAAACAGATTAAAAATACGCTGCCCGAAAAGCAAATCTTCTCAGATATAACCCTATCAGGTAAAGTGGAAAATAAACAAACCATTCCAGAAAAGGGTTCTACAGCAACGATCCCCTTTACGGTATCGGTAACCTATCTTAATCCCCATGAAGAATTTTTTGAGGATATCAAAAAATATGCTGATAAAAAAGGGGCAGAAACCATTTTCGTACCCTTTATGTCCTACTGGCCGTCCTATCAAAGCATGTCAGGTCCGCAGCGAAAATGGTATTTTTACTGGCGCTCTGAAATAAGAAAGAAAAACTATCTTGATACTGATTTATCTTACATTTTTATCTACATTTATGAATTATTAAACGGGGTTGGATATCAAACACCCGATGAAGGCTACACCCTGCTGCTGGAAATCTGGGAAGCCTATCGGGAAGCTTTTCCCAAACTGAATAATTATCTGTATGACTGGTCCTTTGACTTTGCCTATCTAAATAGAATTGAGCCAAGCTTTGCAAATTACGAGTCTTCTTTTCATAAGTCCTCCTATGTAACGGATACGATTATTGAACAGCATCGTCAGGATGTGCCGCTTAAAATTAGCTTTGAACTGGTTGACGCCTTATGTGATTACTCCATAAAAGGTAGCAAATTTTATCAAAGCGGCTATCATGAATTGATGAAAGAGGCGATTCCCCGGATTGTCTCACTGGCGGATGCTTTTTTAAGGAAAAAAAGCCAGCAGGGGCTTTTGGAAACCTTCGGCCCCGAACAGGCAGTCACCAAAGAGCGTTATCTGTACAGAAGTGCCCTTTGTCCCCAGGCCAATCAGACCATTTTTGTTACGATCAAAGAATATTCTTCAGCGCCGCAGTTAAGTAATTATGTTAACCAGCTCGTCCGTTTTGGGGAAAATACCCTGCGTGAGATTTATGGAACGAAAGGGCGGTTGCGGGGCATTGCGATCGATGAGGAAACCGGAAATCTGATCGCTTCTTTTCTGAAAAGAGAATACGGATTAACAGAAATCGAAGAAAACAAAGGGGACAAACCGGCGAAGCTTGAACTGAATTTTGAGGACATCAATGATCTGCGTAAGCAGTCCGATGCCGTTCGCTCAATTTTACAGGTGGAAGATGCGGCCGGCGAAGAAATGGTAGCGCCAACGGAAAAAATATTATTAACCGAAGTCGAAGAGTTTATCACCATTTACAAAGCCCTTTCTGAAAATGAACGAGCTTTTCTTAAAAAGCTTTATGAGTCGGAGTACGAAGCGGAGTTGATGCCAGTCGATACCCAAACAATTTCTGCAATCAACCGACTGGCGGACCGTTATTTACAAAATGACTTAATCAGCGTCGAAGGCGATCAGATGATTATCGAAGATGACTTCAGAGACGAAATTGATTATCTGTTCAAAAATCCGCCTGAAATTGAAGTGGTTAAAGAAAACCAGGCAGATTCTGATAAAACCCTGTTACCGGAAAATCTTCAGGAATTTGTCACAGAACTATTGCCGGAGCAGCGGCAAAGCCTGATTGCTGTTCTGACCCTTAAAGAACCTGAAATTGAACTGGAGCGAATTGCCGAAGAGACAATGACGATGCCGGAATTACTAATAGATGACATTAATGCTCTGGCAATCAATATCTTGGGTGATATTATCATTGAGACGCAGCTTGAGGTTGTCGCGGAGTATGCGGTTATCCTGAAAAAATCATTAAGAGGAGAATAAAACGATGGCACCAACAATTAGCCGCCGAGAATCCGGCGCATTAATTAATTCACTGACCGCCGGCGTGGTACCCAGAATTGGATTGCGCCATATTGCTGTTGGCCGGAAAAATGAAGTAAACGCTTTTTTGAACGATATGAATACCATCGAAGATGGTGGCGCATCTTTTCGATTAATATCGGGTCAATACGGAAGCGGTAAAAGTTTCTTGCTGCAGATGATTCGAAATAACGCCATGGACAAGAACTTTGTTGTTGCTGATGCCGATCTTTCGCCGGAGCGGAGGCTGACTGGTTCGAAAGGTCAGGGGCTTTCAACCTATCGGGAATTATTACAGCATCTTTCTACCCCGACCCGGCCGGATGGCGGATCGTTGGAAGCCATTCTGCAAAAATGGATTATGGGGCTGCAGTCTGCCGTCAGCAAAGAAAGTGGTTATCGACCGAATGAACCTCAACTTGTTGGTGCGGTCAGTGAGCGGATTGCAGAAACGATGATGGAGTTATCTGAGCTGGCCTATGGTTTTGCTTTTTCCAATGTCATTGATTCCTACTGGCGGGGGATGAAAACAGGCGATGACGATCTCAAACAAAATGCTTTGCGCTGGTTGAGAGGGGAATACGCGACCAAAACTGAAGCCAAAAAGGATCTGCCGGTTGATTGCATCATTGAAGATGCGAGCTGGTATGAATTTTTAAAACTGTTTGCCGTCTTTGTCAAAAAAGCGGGATACAAAGGCTTGTTGGTCTTTCTGGATGAAGGAGTTAATCTCTACAAAATTCCCCATAAACAGGCGCGAGACAGCAACTATGAAAAACTGCTCACTATTTTTAACGACACAATGCAGGGGAAAGCCCAAAATATTGGCGTTTTTTTTAGCGGAACCCCGCAGTTTATTTACGATGAGCGGCGTGGACTTTTTAACTATGAGGCCCTGCGGACACGGCTCGAAGACAACCGCTTCAGCAGTCAGAATTTTGTTGATTTTACCACCCCGGTAATTAAATTGAACCAGCTCTCACCGGAAGAACTTTTTATTCTGATGGAACGTCTTTGCGAACTCCATAGCGCTCATTACAATTATGATTGTACGCTTAGTGAAAATGAATTGACCGTGTTTTTAAAGACCGTGGTTTCTCGTTTGGGGGCTGACCAGCTACTGACGCCCCGCGAAATTACCCGGGATTTTTTGGGATTATTAAATATCCTTTATCAAAATTCGGGGACGAGCTTTGATTCTTTAATGAATGAACAAAATTACGCCGTAAAAAGTGCTGAAAGCGACCCCGAAACAATCAGCAGTGATCATGATGATCTGTTTGCCGAATTTGACATATGAGCAAGACAGCCTTTGAACGATACGCACCCTTTATCCAGGAATACATCTATCGAAAAAAGTGGACGGATTTGCGGGAAGTCCAGGTGGAGGCCTGTGAGGCCATTCTGGACACCGACGACCATGTCATTATTGCTTCGGGAACAGCATCGGGAAAAACGGAAGCCGCCTTTTTTCCAATGCTCACGCAATTGCAGCAGCACCCGTCAAATACCATTGCGATTATGTATATCGGTCCGCTAAAGGCGCTAATCAACGATCAGTTTGAGCGTTTGAGCGATTTGCTGGAAGAAAGTGACATTCCGGTTTGGCCCTGGCATGGGGATGTTTCCCAATCCCTTAAAAAACAGGCCTTAAACAAAGCAAAAGGTATTCTCCAGATCACGCCCGAATCCCTGGAGGCGCTGATCATGCGGCGACCTGGAGAAGCCGCCCATTTGTTTGCCGATTTACGTTTTGTCGTAATTGATGAAATCCATGCCCTGATGGGTGTCGACCGTGGCTTGCAGGTGATCTGTCTGTTAAGCAGGCTGAAAAAACTGACAGGCTGCAAACCCAGAAGAATCGGGCTTTCGGCGACCCTGAATGATTATCAGCCGGCGATGACGTTTTTATCGGCCGGCACCAAAAGAGAAACCATTCCGGTTGGAATTAAAACCCATCAGCGAACCGTGTTACTTGCTGCTGAAAGTTTTGTCCTGCCCAAGGAGGATGCCAAAAAAGATGATGTTTTAGCTGCTTATAATGATTTTATCTATGAGCATTGTCATCACAAAAAGTGTCTGATCTTTACAAACAGTCGGGCAGGT
Organism: Acetobacterium malicum subsp. dehalogenans DSM 11527; assembly: GCF_000472665.1. Lineage (GTDB taxonomy): Bacteria > Bacillota > Clostridia > Eubacteriales > Eubacteriaceae > Acetobacterium > Acetobacterium malicum. The sequence continues at coordinate 35,866 of NZ_AXAC01000026.1, forward strand.
GCGGAAGAAGTGATCAATGATATGAAAGCGCTGGCCGTTAAAAAGCATGAACGGGATGTCTTCTTTGTCCATCATGGCAGTGTTTCAGCGATGTTGCGCCACGAAGCCGAGGCCGCCCTCAAAGAACAGCAGGGGCCGACGGTCACCGCGGCGACTTTGACGCTGGAGCTGGGAATTGATGTCGGTGATCTGGATTCGATTATTCAAATTGGGGCACCTTTTAGCTGTTCAAGTTTTGTTCAGCGGCTGGGCCGGTCGGGCAGGCGCACCGGAAAATCTAAAATGCTGTTTGTCAATCAGTTTGAGGAAGATCGACACAGTCCCTTTGATATGATCCCCTGGGATCTGATTCGGTCAATTGCCGTGATCCAATTATATCTGGAAGAACGCTGGGTGGAGCCTTTTGAAGTTAAGCCAAAACCTTTTAGTCTGTTGGCTCATCAGACTTTAAGCACCCTTTTTACTTATGGGGAACTTAAGCCTCCGGATCTGGCTCAAAATGTCCTGACCATGCCACCTTTTGCGGGCATTGATCAAAATGAATACCGTTTACTTTTGCAAAAAATGATTACCGACGATTATCTCCAGCGCATGGATTCCGGTGAAATAATTATCGGCTTAAAAGGGGAAAAAATCGTTCAGCATTACAGCTTTTATGCGGTCTTTCAGGATGAGGAAGTTTACCACGTTTTTAGTCAAAACGGCGAAATCGGCACTTTAAGTACTTGCCCGGCAGTGAGTGAAGTGTTTATCCTGGCTGGTCGCAGCTGGCAGGTTTCTTCGATTGACGAGGATTGGAAAGTGATTTATGTCAAACTGGTGAAAAACAATCGGCTTCCGAAGTGGACGGGGGATCATTCCGGTTTGATCCATACCAGAATTGTTGCGCGGATGAAAAAGGTTTTACAGGAAGAAATGATATATTCCTATCTCCAGCCGGGTTCACAGGAGCTATTAAATAAAACCCGTGATTTTGTGAAAGACAATAATCTTTTAAACTGGGCGTTTATTCCCGGCAGTACGGATTCTTTTTATCTGTGTCCCTGGGTGGGGACAAGGCAGCTTTTTACCATTAACAATCTGCTTTTATGCGGTCTGAAAGATGAACTGCAGATTTACTCGATCCGGCAGGGAAAACATCACCTTGAAATTCGAAGTGATTTAAGCATTGAGGATTTTAATGCGGTTCTTAAAAAAGCACAGATTGATATTAATAACCCGGAGGCGGTTATTTCCGAACAACAGCAGCTAAGGATGGATAAATATGACTATATGGTTCCGAAAGAATTGCTTAGAGAGGCGTTTTTGAGAAATGTGCTGGATGTTAAAGGTTTGCAAAAGATATTGACGGATATTTGTGGAAAAACACACACGGGTTAATCACCGGTGCCAGGCAGTGCGGCCGAGCTAGGTCGGATCATATAGGAGGCTTCCGTACTCAGTATACAAAGGATGGAGGTTTTGTGCACTATTTATACAGCCGATTCAGTGTAAGTAAGAGTAACCCCAGGCTAGTATTCCTGAGTTATGACGTTTCATATAGGCGTTGCAAATCTCATCGGGTAAGGTATGAGACGAAAGTTCTGTGAGCCAAGCCAAAATGCTTATGGAATTGACCTATTGTCTTAACTTTTTGGGGCGATTTTTTCCTGCTTTTTTCTTGATCAGAGACCGGGTGTAACGTACACTATTGGAATTCGATTCTGCTTGCCGGTGATGTCCCGGAACCGGTTTTGATTGACTGCATCCAACTGGCTTATCAGACCGTTTTTATGAAACTGACAAAAAAGAAACAGCGGGAAATTGCGGAAAGTCGGCGTTAGTGCCCCAGCGCTAGGTTCACTTGATTTAAAGGAGAAACGATATGGAAAATGAGAATCGCCCAGTTATTGTCTTTTTTTCAAAAGATGGAAATACCAGAAGCGGTGCTAAACGCTTAAATGAGCGTCTTGGTGGTAAGATCATTGAACTGCGGGAACAGAAAAACGGAAATGTTTTGCAGGCGCTGTTTAAAAAAGGTTCTAAACTCCAGGGCAACCCCTGGCAAGAAATCGCTGCTGCGACGGATGTTTATTTAATGCAGCCGATTTGGGCCAGCAATGCTGTACCAGCGATGAATACCTTTCTTCAAAACGCTGATTTTTCAGGAAAACAGGTTACCATCATCACGTTTCAGCAATTTGCCGACCTGAAAAACAGTGACAAAGTTCATCAGGAAATTGCCGCAGCGGTTAAACAGCGAAACGGACAGATCATCGGAACCCATGCATTTGTTGGCGGGAAAATGGGCCACTGCGCCGCGGAAAAATTGATTTATGATCAGATCGATTCGATCGCACGACAAGACTGATGTAAAGGCCCGATCACCAGGCTACGGGTCTTATCCAAAAGGTAATTAGCTACACCCTCAAGAAATTTAAATGAGAATCGCGTGCGATTACAAGAAGGTTAAGGCCATGCCCAGTATTCAAACCAAACCAGGTCGGCGAAAGGATAATGAGGAGCAAAAAATGAAGATTCGACATACGCAAATTGAAGATATCCCGGGGATTGAAGAAATTTATACCCATGCCCGTACCATGATGACCGCGACGGGAAACCCCCATCAATGGGTTGATGGTTATCCCCAACCAAGCCTGATTGAAGATGACATCAAAAAGCAGATCAGTTATATCTGTGAAATTGATGGTCGGATTGAGGCGGTGTTTATGCTACTGCAGGAAGGCGATCCTGACTATGACCAGATTTTTGACGGTCAGTGGCGAAATGATGAACCGTACGTTGCCATCCATCGTGTGGCCAGTGCTGGCAATGTGGCCGGACTAACCGGGGCGATTTTTGACTGGTGCGAAAAGATCTGTCCCAATCTCCGGATTGATACTCATCGGGACAACCGGATCATGCAACGTGTTCTTACTAAAAATGGTTTTACTTATTGCGGCCTGATTTATCTCAAGAGTGGGGCCGAACGGCTGACTTATCAGCGTGTCGGCAAGAAGTGAGACCTGGTTGGGAGCGTCGCAACCAGGCCTGTTTCAGGCACCTGGGCCAGGAACGCTTAACGCTTGCCAGGAACCGGCTGGTCATGGGGGAGTGCGTCACGGTCGGCAAAGACTTTTTTGGCAACCGTAACCGCGTTTAAAACTTTCGGAAATCCGGTGTAGGGGATACATTGAATAAAGGCTTCAATAATTTTCTCTGGTAGTATCCCGACATTTAAGGCACCATTAATATGTACGTCCAGCTGAGGTTCACAGCCGCCAGCGGTCAGCAGGCTGGTGATGGTGATCAGTTCCCGTTCGGCAAGGGTCAGCCCCGGCCGGGGGTAGATATCGCCAAAGGCGAATTCGATAATATAGTTGCCCAGGTCGGGGGCGATTGTTTTTAGTGATTCGATCACTTTTTCGCCGCCAACGCCATCAATTTTTCTTAACTGCTCGATGCCAATCTGATAACGGGTTTGATCCATTTGTAATTACCTCCAAAATTCTTTATACTATCAGTATAGTGCTTAGACTATGGTCTAAGTCAACCCTCTTTTTGAAAGGTTTTATTATGATTATCAGCGAAATGGCCCAACTGACCAAGATCAGTGAATATACCCTGCGATATTATGAAAAGAAGGAATTGATTATCGTTTCCCGCGATGCCCGGGGTCGACGCAATTATGACGAAAACGATATTGAATGGATTCGTTTCATTCAACGTCTAAAAGAGACCGGGATGCCGCTGCGGGAGATCAAAAAATATTCCGATTTGAGAGCCGAGGGCGATCAGACCATCCCCGAACGACGGGTGATGCTGGAAACCCACCGCTTATTCGTTGTTGCTGAACAGCAAAAATGGACCCAAAATCTTTGTAACCTTGATGCAAAAATCGAGTATTATGCGACAATACCGTTAACAACTGATCAAACAAAATTTTAGATTTAAAAAGGAGAGCGTTATGAAGTTTTCATGGGTAACAGTCACCGTCAAAGATATGGATGAATCGATTCGGTTTTATACCGATATTGTGGGATTGAAGGTAGATAGCCGCAGGCCGGCCGGGCCAGATCTTGAACTGGCTTTTTTAGGGGATGGCGAAACCAAGCTGGAACTGATTTACAATAAGATCATCCCGGCGACGGGCATTGACGCCAACATTTCGCTGGGATTTGAAGTCGCCTCACTGGAGCAAACGATGGCAGAATTAGAAGCAAAAGGTATCCTGCACAGCGTCCCGTTTCAGCCTGCGCCGCAGATCAGGTACCTCTTTATCACCGACCCCAATGGGCTAAAGATTCAGCTGCTGGAGCACCTGTAAACACCGCTAATGTGTTTAAGTGAGGCACGACGTATTATGATTATGAAAATCACATCAATCCCACAACGAATCAATTTAATAGCTCAGCATGCATGCTGAGCTAAACGGGGCCACCTGCGCCGCTAAACTACCGGATGTTGCTTTAAATCACAGTCAGCCTGTGAATTTTAAAGTGCATCCGTTTTTTTGTTCTAAGCGACAGCCAAGCTGTTCTGCAGAGCGAGAAAAAATTGTTGCGGCTGTGCGTTTATAAAAAATCGGGGTATAAAAGAAAAAAAATGGAGGTATTCAAATGAAAAAGATTAGAATTTTCGCAGCCGTTTGTTTGGTGCTGGCGGGGTCGCTATTTACGGCCACCAGTGTGTTTGCTCAGGATAGCAGCAATTGGTTAAAAAATGAGGGCGTCTGGGGAACGGATTCGGCCAGCTGGTCGGGGCTGCCCGCGTTGGCAACGGGGACGGTCAATAATGCGGTTTCCACTGCCGGTGGGCCGGTGATTATTACCCAACCCCAGGATGTCCACTTTACGGTTCCCCAACCGGCCAATATGACCATTGTGGTGGCCAACCCGGAAACCTGTGATTTTCAATGGCAATGGCTATTGCAAAAAGAAGGGCAACCTGATGAATGGTACGATTTTATTGGCGAAGGCTCCCAACGGGCCACCCTGGAAAACAAAATAAGTAGTGGCCAGCTGGATGATATGGTGGTTCGTTGTGTGGTGACCAGCAAAACCGATGCTTCCAAGCTGACTGTCTCCAACCCGGCAACCTATCTCCTTGACAGCGGTTCACCGGCCTATTATGCTACCCTGGGCGACCAGATCGTTTTAATGGGACAGACCATTAATCTGACCGGTGGCGGTCAGGCCAGCTTAAGCGCCGATGGTAAAACCCTGACCCTGGACAATGCCAAACTGACCTATAGCAACGACTATAATAGTTTTTTGAGCGGCGTCGGCATTCAGTATGCGGCTACAGCCGATGATGCCGCCAATGCGGTAACAATCGAGCTAATTGGCGATAATACCATTGTTGCCGATACCGAAAAGAGTTATCAGGATACGGATAAGGTCAAAAAGAGTTTCGCCGGTCTTTATTTTCATGCCATCAGTGGCGAGTCTAACGACCGCATGACCTTGACTATTGGCGGTACCGGCGCACTGCTACTGGACAGCCCCAAACAGACTCCCGAGGTCTTCGATTTTTACGGACTTTATGCCGAATCCTTTGTTAAGCTTGGCGACAGTGCCAGGGTTACCATCAATAATAAATACATTGGCGCCATTTGTGCCGATTTGGCCATGGCTGAAAACACGGCCCTGACCGTGACCGGAGAAGTCAACGCTCTGCAGCTGTTGGCTTCCTATAATGCGGTGGGAAATTTCACCATGAAGCCGGGAGCGGTGCTGGACGCCAAAGCCAAAATGGGTACCGTTGTGGCCTTAAAAGGTGACGGGCAATTTACCGCTGACGGGGCAACAATCACGCTGACCGGGGCAATGAGTGCCACCGACCAACCGATCAATGAGGATCCCATTGTCGTTGCCGGCGTGACCACCGACCGCAGTGACTCGGCAGAAGAAGGTGCCGGTAATATGACCCTCACAAACTGCAGTCTGGTGACCAGTCTCAGCAGCAATCACCAGCAGGTGATCTTCCAGCAGGGCTTACGTGTCGCGGGCAATCTGATCATTGAAGGCGGCACTGTCACCGTCACGTCAGAAATCCTCGATGAAGCGGTCAATAGCCAGGGAGTTATTGGGATCCAGGGGGCGAATATCAACCTGAAAAACAATGCGGTAACCGACATTAAGGTCAATGGCGATAACATGGCCATTGGCTGTATCGCTAATGATCAAATGAGGATCACCGATGCCGGATTAACTGCCCTGATTGACAACAGTGCCCAAAAATTCAGCGCCACCGCGACCGAAGCCATCGGCATTGGTGCCCAGCACATGGAAATATCAATGAGCGCCGGCCAGCAACAGGTGAATGCCCAAATTTTAGGCTACGACAACGGCCTGCCGCTCGTTAATTTCCTGGATTCCAGCGATACCCGGCAGGACTACAACCCCAGCTATCAGCCGGAGCGCCTGACCCTCAGTGACAAGGCCGGGTTTGTACTACCGACAGCGACCGATGCGGTGATTAATCAGGCCAGCCTGGAGGCCCATCAGGTCACCGGAACCCCGCTTAAAAAATATGCTGTGTATGAAGCGGTCTACAACAAAAATGATACCACCAAAGGAGCCCAGCAGGTGACGATTGCCGCCACGGCTACCGGGAACGTCAGTTACAGTACCCAGATCCAGAATATTGGCTGGCAGCAAGCCGTTAAAAATGGTGCCGTCAGCGGCACCACCGGCGAATCCCTGCGTCTGGAAGCGATCAAAATAAATCTTGATGGTTTTGCGGATTCTGGCAGCATTGAGTACAAAAGCCATATTCAGAACAAGGGCTGGGAATCGAGCTTTAAAAGTGCCGGAGAAATCAGTGGAACCATTTCGGAAGGGCTCCGACTGGAAGCGATTGAGATCCAATTAACCGGGGCCATGGCTGAAAAATATGATGTGTATTATCAGGTTCATGCCAAGAATTTTGGTTGGCTGAATTGGGCGAAAAATGGTGCACCGGCCGGAACCGAAGGACAATCCCTGCGTTTAGAAGCGATTCGGATTCAGGTTGTTCCCAAAGGAACGGTTGTTAGCAGTGAAGGAATCAATCCCAAAGCCTACATTACTTTGGCTGATTTATAAGCGTTGCTATAACGATGAATATGCGGAGTGTGCTTAAGTGAGGCACGTCGTATTATGATTAAAAAAATCACATTGATCCCACAACAATCAATTTAATATATCAGCATGCATACTGAGTTAAACTGGGCCACAGCGCCACTAAACGACCGGATGTTGCTTTAAATCACAGTCAGTCTGTGAATTTTAAAGTGCATCCGGTTTTTTTGCGCTGAGCGACAAACAAATCGATTAAAAATTTCAGAAAACAGGAGGTTATCATGAAATCAAATAAAACACTGGCTGAGGCCAGACCAATCAACGTGAAACCGGGGGCCTTTTTGGCTGCTTTTCATCCAGGCCCCTATTATTTACGGACCTTTTCCGATGCGAGCAAAGGGGCCGGGCGGAATTACCAGGTCAGTGGTACCGAGCTGGCGACGGCCTCAATCGGGATAAACGCACCATTAATCTCAGCAATGGCCGTTATGATCTGGCTACCCGTCAGCTGTTGCCCCATGATCCGGGCATCTTATCAACCATCCAGTGAAAACCTTGCTACGATAACAAAGCCAGAGCGCCGATTTTTAGGGCCTTTCTCGCATACTGTCTGGATGAACAGACGCAGCTGCTGATTCAGGAGATTTTTGGTTATCTGCTGATCCCGGAAACCTGTGCTCAGAAGGCCTTTGTGTTTGTGGGCGAGGGCGGAGCCGGTAAATCAACCTTGCTGTCGGTGGCCCAGGATGTTTTGCTGGGGCTGGACAACGTCTCCAATATTCCCTGGCAGAATCTGGGTGATCGCTTTAAAACGGCAGAGTTGTTCGGGCGGCTGGGCAATATGTTTGCCGATCTGCCTTCCAAATCAATTGAGGATAACGGCCTCTTTAAAAGCATCACCGGGGAGGATTTCATTACCGCCGAGCGTAAAAACAAAGATCCCTTTTCCTTTAAAGCCACTGCCCGACTGGTGTTTTCCTGTAACAGCCTGCTCAAAAATCTGGGCGACCGCTCTGAGGCCTTTTACCGGCGGCTGATTATCGTTCCTTTTCTGCCACCCAAACCCCCGGAGCAACGGGATCTCCATCTCAAGGATAAGCTTAAGGGGGAAGCGGCTGGTATCTTAAACTGGGCGCTGGCGGAACTGGCCCGCTTACAGGCCAACTATTATTGCTTTAGCCCGTCTGCCTAGGCGGAGGCGGCCCTGGATGCCTACCGGATTGCGGGCAGCTCGGTGCTGTCGTTTGTGGAGGAGCTTTGTGTCATTGACAGCCTTACCCAGGCACCCGCCACCGATCAGGCAATTTATGACACGGCTCTGATTATTGACGGGCTACAGGAACCGGTACTGGAAGAAGTCATCAAACACGAACTGGCACTGCTGTCAATGATCTAGGGGGAGGCTCCCCCGCTGTTTTATGTCGGTTAAATTCAAATTTGTCGGGGCGATTATCAATCGCTCGTTGTCCCCAAAGGGAACAACAACGGGGTTGGCAGCATCATTGCTACCAACCCGCAAAAATTATACAAGGAGGTAAACAAATGGCAGCAAATACCGTACTGCAACTGACCTTTAAACGGGCCGACTTAAAAACCACCACCATGTCGATCACCGATCCCAAGGTTGGACTCACCGTCGAAGAAGTCAATACCGCTATGGCTGGGATGATTGACAAAGCGATCTTCGCCCCGGATGGCCAGCTTCTGACCGCCAAGGTCAAAGCCGAACTGGTCATTACTGACAAATCCGCCTTTTCAATGAACTAAGGCGACGGTTCCCGTTCTGTAGCCGATTCGTTCAGATTCGTAGGGGCGTGTTTCACATGCCCGCCCCGTTGGGGCAACGCAATGTCAATTAAGAAAGGAAAGTAAAATGAATGCCTTTATCAAAAAAATTCAAACCACTCTCAATGACCGGGGTTATGGCCCCACCCCACACTTTGCCAAGGCCGAATTTGCCTGCGACTGTCAGGGTGCTTATTGTAACGGCTTTCCGGCAGCGATGAATCTGGGCTTATTGCTGAAGCTGGAAGCTCTCCGCAATGCCCTGAATGCTCCAGTGATCATTACCTCGGGGCTCCGCTGCGAAATCCGCAACGCCGAGGTGGGCGGCATCCCGGGTTCCAAACACCGGATCGGTCAGGCTGCTGATCTCTACGCCCCGGGGATTGATATTACACGAGTCGCCAGCATCGCCGAAAGTCTGGGACTTACCACCATCCTCTATCTGGAGCAGGGCTTTGTGCATTGTGAGGTGTAATGAAAATCAGTGAAATCTCGCTGGCCTTTGCCCTGGCAGGCGGGGTGATCGGCCAAATGCTCGGCGGCTTTGACGGCTTTTTACAATGTCTGATCGCCTTTGTCGTGATCGACTACGTAACCGGAGTGCTCTGTGCGCTCCAGAACAAGAAACTTTCCAGCGCCCAGGGATTCCGGGGCATCCTCAAAAAAATCCTGATCTTTATGGTCGTGGGGATGGGGCATCTGTTGGATCTCACCCAGTTACTGTGGGATTTTTTTATTTTAATCATTCTCTGGTGGCTATTTTGATCTCACCGTCGTCAGCAGTACAGAGACAACTTAATGCATTGCTTTTGTACAGACAAATGAGTATAATAAAAGTGAAAATACAAATTACATGATCTGGAAGGAGTGTAAACCGATGGCAAAATCAGCTAATCTATATGCAAGAATTGAGCCTGAAGTGAAGGAAGAAGCAGAGCGCATTTTAGCGGTACTGGGAATTCCTGCATCCAATGCAATCAATATGTTTTATAAACAGATCATTTTGCAGAAAGGCCTTCCTTTTGAAGTGAAAATCCCATCTGCGAGATCTGTGGATATGTCTGCCTTGACTGAGGAACAGTTGAATGCAGAATTGGAAAAGGGCTATTCGGATAAGGAAGCCAACCGAACAAAGCCTGCAAGTAAAGCATTTGCAGATATTCGCAAAGATTACAATTTATGATTTATGATTTATGAGATTGAGATAACGGAACAGGCTGATGACGATTTACGTGAAATTTTTGAGTATTTAGCTGTTGAAGTACAGTCACCCCAAAATGCAAGCGGACAGTTAGACAGATTGGAAGAAAGTATCATGAAACTTGACCAGCTGCCGGAACGATTTCGAACTTATGACAAAGAGCCGTGGCGCAGTCGCGGCCTGCGAATAATGCCTGTAGATAATTATTGCGTATTCTATATACAAGATGAAAGCAACCATATCGTTACGATAATTCGGGTGTTGTATGGCAGTCGGAATATCGAGAAGCAGCTTAGATAGTAGCGCAGACAGTCATAACATAAACCTTGTCCAATCTCGATCTGCGGGAAACATGATTCGTAGTTAGGGCAGGAGGACAACAATCATCAAGACTAATAATTTCATCCTGGACACATTTTAGATCAACTCACCGGACCCAATCCGGCGAGTTTATTTTTTTGCTCAATCACCGATAAAAACTTTCCATCAATGCCATTAAATGATACAATAAATCCATTCGAACCGATTACATAGGTATTAAAACAAATATTTTGCTGAGACAAACGACGTTTTTTTAGCAAAGATAGTGCTGTTTTTACTAATTAACGTTTAATTGTAAGAGATGTACAGGGATTGAGTGGTAAAAAAGTGGAAGTATACTCGTTGCCCATACTCGTCAATTAATATGTGGTCAACTGAAAATGCAGGCAAGATCCTTGATCTAAATGCTGAAGTTGAACTCTGGACCCGTGCTGGTCATATTAAAGTGAATTTGTGAAAAGGGGTCGATGTCAGAAAATTTGATCGACTAATTGCCAATGCAATATTGAGAAATCAATGATGACAATCGGCGTCGTAAAGAGGAAGAAATAGAAAATACTAATCTACCAGAGGTGCTGGGTTATCTTATACTAATGGAATTAGCCCACAGAAAGGCTAGAACCTGGCTCTCGTTCATGTCATAAGTGCTTTCATCAAATGACCAAGGACTAAAATTTAAGTAATACGCGAAATTTACAAGTTCTGTATTAGAGAGAAGGATGAGATGTTTTTCTAAATACGGAGAAAGTGAAAGAAATGCGATAGCATGGAAAGAATGAAAATAGGTAATGAACTGGTTATCAGCAATCCAGGCGTGGGCATATCAACGCGAGTAAATGGTGTTCTTGGTAAAAATAGTGTGGAAACAGGATTAGGGTTCGATCGATTCGCAACCTTTTTTCATAAAGGCTTTGGTTGTCCAATTAAGTTGAGAAAGTTGAGGAATTAATAAATGAAGGGCGGGAAAATGATGGATATGACGAAAATCGTGAAGTATGGAAAAGCTGCAGTTAAAGTGATTGCGCCAAGTGCTTTGGTTCTTATAGAAAAAACAGGTACTGAATTTATTGAAAAACAGAAAAACCTTATAAAAATACCTGATTTAAAAGACGTCTATATTGATGAAGCATTGCGAGTTCTAAAAGACGAACTAAATTTGATTCCAACATCGGCGATTGCAAATCCTAATTTAGCGTATGTTGATGAAAGTGAAAATGAAGTGATGTATTCTGAACCAAGATTCGGCTCGCGGGTCAATCCAGGAACGGCAGTTAAGGTTTACTATCTCACTCAAGAAGTAATTGATAAGAGCAAAAAGTTATTAGAAACCGTTGTTCGTGAATTTAAAGTTCCGAGAATCATTGGAGCTAATCTCTATGAAGCACGAGAAGACCTTGAACGCTTAGGTCTAAAAGTTGCTGCGAAATTAGAAAAACCAAGCTTGAAATTTGTCAGCAAAGAAGATGGTCAGGTCACTCGAGTCACTTATCCAAATGATCAAAAAATCGGCTCAAAACTAAAAACCGGCGAGCGCATTGTGCTTTATTATGTCAATGAAGAAATAATCTTAAAGAGTCGGTCGATAAAAGATAAAAAAGATAAAGAACGGAGTGAAATACTCAATAAAATCGGTAAAGTTACTAAAGACGTATCAGATGGTGTTTGCAGTGGGGTTGTGGATGTCCCTAAAACAGTCGCTAAAAAAATCGGCAAACCGTTTGCAAAGAAAAAATCAAATTCAGATAAGAGAAAAATAACGATTAAGTAGTCGGTGCCAGAACATCAGAGCAAAATATTTTTACAGAGGTATGATATGAAAATAGAAGTCGGCGAATCATTGATGCTATCATGGCTGCGGCATGTAAAAGAATGCCAGATCGCCCAAACCAACTGGAAAGCATCATCACACTGGGAACTGAAAAATCAGGAAAAAATCGAACAACTGCTGAATAATTCTGCAAATTGTTTTAGCAAAAAATTCGGTTATGATCTGTTTAAGGCCAACAGCGGTTTGTCACAGATTTTGGCACAGGCGGAAATTGATGCGCTTGGCATCACTTCTGATGGGGCACACAGTAAAATTTATGCAGTTGATGTTGCCTTTCACGAGGCGGGTCTTAACTATGGATCGAAAGAGGAAACGGTAACCCGTGTCATTAAAAAATGCATTCGCACGGCAATGTGTATTTATGGGTACTTTGGTTTAAGTAGTGGCACAATTATTTTTGCCTCGCCCAAAATTAATCCGAGTGTTATGATAGCGATCAATGAATGCATGTGTGATATGACTGCGGTTTTAAAAACGGCTGATCTTGATTTTGATGTGCGGATCATTGCCAATGATGATTTCAGGGAGAGTATTCTGGAACCAGTTTTGAGCATGCTTGGTGAGGTTTCAGATACATCCGAATTATTCATGCGAAGTTTGCAGATGTATAATCTATTTGTCAATACTGAAACCAGCGTCAACAAGAATCGGAGGGCTTCATCGCCTGGACGGATTTCGCCAGAAATGGTTAAGATTGAAAATACCGATTTTGATGGGCTCAAAGAAATGAAAATTGGTGCGATTGTCAGAACAGTCTTTCGGAATATGCTTGAAGATGGTGCTGTTTCACCCGAAGAAGTTGAAAAAATGCAGACCCGAGAATATTCTAAGGAAACTTTCGATATTCAATTTCCGTTATTATTAAAAACGGAAACAACTGGCGGGATTAAGCCGGTCAGATATTATGCAAACCCTGTATGCATTTATGGCATCAATTATTTTCTCTGTTCAGAATGGTATGAAGTACCTGCAAACAATGATCGACCTTATTTGATGAAGTGGCTTATTCTACACAAAAAGAGCAGGTGATTAATTGCGAAACATTTATTGATATCGCAAAAAGATTAGATGCTCGTAATGCCATGCTTAATGAAAATGAGATTGACCGGTAAATCAATCAGGGAGAAGTGAAAGGTAATTATAATTCAATGAAGAAACCGAAAGAAATACAAAAATCATGTGTAACTATAGCCAATATCATTAACGAAAGCAGCAAAAAAGATGATAAATTTGATTTATTGGATTTTATGCAAAGATCGGTTAGTGACGCTGGCGTTAAAGAAATAAAAAACGTTAGCAGGAGTTTTCTATTAAATGGTAAAAAAGAAAATGGAAAGATAAAATTTGTTTATGACAAAGATAACTCTGGTATTGTGTACGGTTTTGCAATGCGATTAAATGATACGGAATTGGAGATGTTATTTAATGAAGCAAAGAAATTGAAAACAGTTCGGTTTTCAAAAATAGAAGAAATTGAAGAAGTTAGCAAAGGGATATATCTTTTATATTGGGGATTAAGTGATTTACTGATTGGTAGATTAATTGCTCATATAAATGGGCATAAAAACAACAGCAATTTACATTTATGCAACTATTCATTTTTTAATGCGAAAGAACTATTTTACGCAACGATTGCTGTTACAGACAAAGCCGTTTTTGAAACTTATTTGATTGATAAATATCCGCCTATGCTTAAAACAATGGGCCGGAAAAAAGTGCGAAAAAAGATATAACAGGGGGTTGCTTTGGTTGCTATTTTAAAAAGGCATACCCAGTCCAATTGAAACAAAAAACGACTGGGTATCTATTGGACGAAAATGATTGATGATTTTATTATTTACGATATTTAATCATCTGGATAGCGATTTGAAAATGAGAGCCATCGAGGCAGCATTTTTCATGATTGGCTATCAGGGCAACGATTAACTACTGGTGTAGACATGCTTGACATAGATATCAAAAGCAAAAAACTCATATTTCTGGAGGAAATGATTAATGGCTGAGAACATTAAAAAAAATGAGATCGTAAAAGCTATGATGAATGTTGAATACTATTCTGCTGATCTTAAAGATGAAGTGGCGTTAGAAAAATGTACAAAACTACCATTAGTAAGTATTGCTGCGTTGGGTACAGCTTTTGCTACCTTACCTGCAGCATTTCGAACCGTTACCCAAACGCTTGAAACCGGTGGAATGGAAGGTTACTACAAGGCTGTCTTCCCGGAAGGTGTTTTAGGAGAGCTGGCAAAAGCGAAAGATGGCACTGGATTTCGTGGACTCATTCAGGGAGCAAATGGCCAAATTACTGGCCAACCGGTATTTGTACCGGCAGCAAGTAGCTCCGTAACCTTGACCACAAAAATGGCTTATAATCCTACGTTGCTGTTAATAGCCGTTGCACTGATCAGTATCGATAAAAAACTAGCAGAAATCCTTGAAACTTCACAGGAAATATTTGAATTTCTGAAACAAAAAGAAAAAGCAAAACAGCGGGGTAACCTGAATGTTTTGGAGGATGTTTTAAATAATTACAAATTCAACTGGGACAATGAAAAATATAAAACCAACAAACACATTCATGTTCAGGAAATCAAACGGGAGGCAGAGCAGAGCATTATTTTCTATCGGGAACGGATCGTTAAAAAAATGAATAAAAAAATAGGGAATCTTTTCATTCATCATGATCAGGATGTCAAAGGCAAGCTGGAAGAAGTTCAAGCTGAGCTCAAAGAATATCAACTGGCGTTATATTTATTCGCCTTTTCGTCCTTTCTTGAAGTGATGTTACTGGAAAACTTTGGATCGGCATACCTTGAAGGTACCGTTCATAAAATAGAGGATTATTCTTTTCAATATCGTGAATTATATACAAAATGCTATAACCAGATTGAAGAATATGCCAAGTCTTCGATCAATTCATCTTTGCTAGATGGATTTGCATCCATGAATAAATTTGCCGGAGATGCGGTGGCAAAGATTCCCTTTATCTGTGATTCACAGATTGATGAAACTCTGATTGAAGCAAGTAACCAATTGGGGAAATTATGCTCAAGAAAAACCGAACAGACGATGAAGCAATTTGAAAACAACCAAAATAACTGTGTCCGTCCATTCGTAGAAAATATCGATACCATCAATAGGCTGTATAATCAGCCAATGGAGCTTCTTTTTGATCAAGAGAACATATATCTGATTCCAGCATAAAATTGCAACAAGCTTATATTTTGATAAGATAAAGAAGGAGGCCACTCAATCATGATTAAATCAACTTTCAAAGGTACGATCATTTCAATCCAACCCCGCATCCGTCTAACGAGGTCCTTCGATGAAGCCTCTCATACCTACCTTGGTTATGCTATTATGTTAGAAGGGGAACTCGATGGCGTGGAAACGACTTTTTCCATCGGTATCGGCAAAGCAGCTCATACCAAACATCAATTCAAAGTCAATGATATCGTTTCAGGTGAATGCGTCCCAGTTCCTGATCCGGATATGGAGCCGGTTGACTATTATAAAGTTTCAAAGCTTAGTGTTATCGCTGAGGGAGAACCGGGCAGCACATTATCACCCTGGGAACGGGTGCCGCCGGAGCTGGACGTTTACAGGGAAAGAGGACACCGCAGACTGGCAGCAAGAACCTATGATACGAAGTGTCGCAGTTGTATGTGGGGCTGCCGAATGCCAGTTGAAATCATTGTCGATAATTGGAATCCGAGAGGGCGGAGAAAGTATCGGTTTGAGACGTTCTGCTATGGTCCTTTAAGTTGCAAACTACATAAGGCTGGTCCTAACCGTAAGGTGGAAGGTCGGAATGGTATGGTGTACGTTGAGGAAGATTGGGTAGACCAGATGGCCGTAGAGCATCGCGGAGAAGATGAGTAGGGTTGAGCTGGATTCGGAAAACAGCAACAAACCCCACGCCAATCAAAATTAATCGCCCTCCTGTTCATTGAGAAGGCGAATCGGTGGTATTTTTATTATGCTGCGGTATGATGAAAATCGCTCACTGAGATTTCATCGGCCAATTTTTTAGTAGAATTTGCACGGGTTGCCATGGGCTGTAGTCACAGTGCCAGATAAACTTAACAAATGATAATAAAACCCAGTTATTTTACGACGAGGTAATAATGAATGAAATTTACGACTGAACAAATCGAGTTTTTAAAATATTACGTTTATATCTACATGGATCCGGATACGAAAGAAATTTTTTATGTGGGAAAAGGAAAAGGGAATCGCGTGTTCTCACATCTTAAAGATGATTCAGATTCCGAAAAAGTCAAAAAAATTAAAATGCTTCAAGCAGATCATAAAGAACCAGTCATAGAAATATTGATTCACGGTTTGGAGAATGAAGAAACAGCCCTTAAAGTGGAAGCAGCGGTAATTGATTTAATTGGACTGGACGGATTGACGAATCGAGTCAAAGGACATTATAGTAAACTATATGGGCGCATTGGCGTTGAACAATTGATTCAGAGGTATAATAATGAAATTGCAAAGATTGTTGAGCCAGTACTTCTTATTAGAATTAATCAGGCATTTTATTATGGCATTACCGAACAAGAACTTTATGATGCAACAAGAGCCCGGTGGAAGTTAGGTCTTCGACGTGAAAAAGCTACCTACGCAATGGCAGTTTATGAGGGTATTATTCAGGAAGTATATACAATTGCTGGTTGGTTTCCTGGTGGAACCACTTATAATTGTATCAATATCAATTCAAACGTTGACACAAGTCGCTGGGAGTTTGTGGGGAAGATTGCTGACGAAACAATTAGAAAAAAATATTTGAACAAATCGGTGGCACATTATTTTAAACAAGGTAACGCAAGCCCGGTAATTTATGTAAATGTTGATTAAACAAGAAAAGTCTGTGAAGGATTACTTTTGATGGCCGGCCCTAGGCACACTTTACGTTTTGATCATCCTTTACGTTGTCTGACTTTGATTTGAAGCATTTATAGTATAAAAGGAGTTATCATGTTTTCACGAACCTGGCATGGGATTGTGCCGCTTAAAATGCGGGCGGCGTTTGAACAATATGAATATCAAACCGGTGTTAAAGATACCCTGGCCATCCCGGGCAATCGGGGTGCTTTTTTAAAAATTGTCGAGCAGGGTGAGGTTGCTCATTTTTTTCTCTGCACAAAATGGGATTTAATGGCCAGCATGATTGCTTATGCCGGGCAGGAACCGGCGATTGCGGTGACTTATCCCGAGGATGAACACTATGGCTTGATTTCCGATCCGATTGTGATCATTCAGGAAGTCGTGGATGGTAGCGATCCGTTCACAGCCCAAGACGATATCAGGCGGCAAAGCAAGGCAAAAAAAGCGGTGCAACACGAAAAAACCCCAACCACAGCGATCACCTATCGAAGCGGCGATGAATCGCTGTTGGATGACATCCGGGAGCTGTGGGAAGCATTGAACCGGCATCATCGCGATGCTGCGGTAAATTTTAAATCCCACTATGAAGCGTTTACGTTTGCGATGCGTAAAAAAAATCTGCTCCAAAAGGCTAAAACTGGGCAGCTGCGAATCGAAATTGCAGTTGATCAGGAAATCGCTCAAAATGTTGGGTACTGTATTTCCCGGGTTGAATTTTCCGGTGATGCTGAAATGGAATCCCTATATGTGCAGGACGACTATCGTGGATTGAGTCTTGGTGAGACATTGTTAAGCAATGCCATTGCCTGGATGGATGAAATGGGGGCCCACACGAAAACCGTGTCGGTGGCAGTCGGCAACGAAAAAGCCTTCAGCTTTTATGCGCGGTTTGGTTTTTACCCCAGAAAAACCCTGCTGGAGCAGATAAAATAGGGTGCGAGCCCGGTGCCCGGTCAGGCGCACTTAACTTAAGATCATCCGGCTGCATGACAGCTTGATAATAAATTTACAGGAGGAAGACAATGGCATTTGAAGAAAGAAGTTTCAGATCATTTAACGAAAAGGATACAGTCCAGGCTTGGATTTACAAACCGATTCGCAAACCTCGGGGGATTGTTCAAATTGTCCATGGTTTTGGCGAACATTCACGACGCTATCTGCATATGATTCTTAAGCTGAATGAGGCTGGCTTTGTAGTTGCGGCAGACGATCATGTAGGACATGGTAAAACCGCCGCGGAATCCGGCAACTGGAGTGACTGGGGAAACAAAGGCTATCTGACCATGGCTGAAGATGAACACAGCCTGCGGAAATTAGTTCAGGCCGACTATCCCGACCTGCCTTATTTTATGTACGGTCACAGCATGGGCTCGATGATTGCTCGGTCTTATGCGACAATTTATGGGGAAGGCATCGACGGTTTGCTGCTCTGTGGAACCTCGTCGATTTTTCCGAAGACTCAGGAGTTGGCGGCAGCATTGCAAAAGTGCATCGATGAAGGCAAAGGCGAAGAAGTTGATCCCAGTTATTTAGGGGTTCTTTTCGAATGGATGACTGACCGCATCACGAATCCCCTGACCCCCAATGATTGGATCGCCGGTGATCCGGATATCGTTGCTGATCATGCCAGTGACCCCTTCAACAATTTCACCAGCCCACCGAATATTCGCTCAACCTACGATTTTATCATGATGATTGATAGTATTCTTGGCATCCCGTGGGCCGAGAAAGTTCCGGCTGCCATTCCGGTTTATAATATTGCCGGTGATCAGGACCCCGTCGGTCTTTTCGGAGAAGGTGTCTATGCGGTGTCAAACTGGCTGGCAGATACCGGAAATCAGGTCCAAACAAAGATTTATTCTGGGTATCGTCATGAAATCCACAATTATCGGGACATTCGTGATGAGGTCGAAGATGGCATGATCGACTTCATCAATGCGATCATTGCGACGAAGGAAAACTGATTTTCGCAGCAGACGTGTGATTGTGAGGGAATAAATGGAACCAGTCAAGACAATCAAAGAAATGCATCAAATGAAGCTAAACATACTTTTAAAAGCGGTCGTACGGCTTCCTGAAGTGCTGTGATTTAATGGAGTAATAAAATGATTTTAATAAAAGAATGTTCAGTCGATGATTTAATGGACTATCAAAAAATATCCCGCCAAACCTATTGGGAGACCTTTGCCGGCATGAATACGCAAGCGAATATGCAGGCTTATTTGGAGGAGGCGTTTAATTTAGAAAAGCTCAGAAGTGAATGGTTAAATGAAGCCTCATTTTTTTATTTCATATTTTGTAATGAACAATTGGCAGGATATATGAAACTTAATGAAGGCAAAGCACAAACCGATCTTCATGATCCCTTATCACTTGAAGTCGAAAGAATCTATGTTTTGAAGGATTTTCAGGGAAATGGATTGGGATGGCAATTGATGGATAAAGCAGTAGCGCTGGGAAAAGCCCGGAAACTGACCTATCTGTGGTTGGGGGTCTGGGAGGACAACAAAAAAGCCTTGAGTTTTTATCAAAAACACAACTTTTATAAAATCGGGTCACATGATTTTATAATGGGAGATGAGATCCAGACGGATTATCTGATGAGAAAAGACCTCATCATTGATGAAAAATGCGGATCACTTGACATCTCATTACACAAGTAATTTGACGCTTCGATTACCAAAGACTGGAAAAAAACTCCATCTTTTAATCGAGGAAAATGCAAGACAAGGATGGCGGTTAGTACAAATTTTGACTGTCATGGTATTGTTGGAAAAGGGACTGTAATGATTGGCTGATTCAGATGTTGCACTGACATTGGGGGGCGGACCCTTTGGCGGTGGCATCGAACCATCGACTTGACTGGTTTCCGTGGTATCACCGGTCTCGAACGTTCCCGAGTTATATTTGAATCATAGACGTTAGAAAGAAGGCATACGATGAAATTTAAGAAGTGTATTATTGGGCTCATAGTAGTTTTAATTCTATCCGGTTTACCAATCGGAGTGGTCGCTGCCAGTCAAGGCATCCAAAGTTATAGTCAAGTCAAGAACTTGGCAGATGATTCGAACATAGAAGACGAAATTGTGGTGATTTATCAAAATGATGGCTCGGTTAAAGATCTGGGGCTGACAACGAGTCAGATCGCAGCTGGCGAAAAATTAAATGATCAGGTTGATATTATCAAAGTCAAGGATGTGAACCAGATCGATGCGCTGGTTTTGGAGCTGCTAAAGAATCCCCGGGTGCTGGCCGCACAAAAAAATGCTTGCCTGAAATTTGTAGCCCTGCCAAACGATCCCCAATTAGCGCAAGGATGGCAATTTGAAGGGATCGGTGCCGAGAAGACCTGGGATCAGGTTAATAATGAAGACACCGTTGTCGTAGCGGTTCTCGATACCGGTCTTAACACCAATCACCCGGATATCGTTGGCAAAACGATCGCCGGTTTTGATTATGTCACAGGAACAACCGAGGTGACCGATGTGGTTGGTCATGGTACCGCAGTCAGTGGCTGTATTGCAGCGCTTGCTAATAATGGGCTTGGCATCGCCGGAGTGGCCGGGACAGCAAATATTAAAATCGCCCCGTACCGGACTGGTGGTAAAACGGTCGATGATTATGAAGCCAACCTGGGTTATGCCTGTGCCGCCCTTTATGATGCGGCCAATCGACCAGAAGTTCGGGTCATCAATATGAGCTTTGCCGGATATGAGGATTTTCCAGCCCTTGAGACTGCCATCGCTTATGCGGCTAACGCCGGCAAGATCTTAGTGGCGGCTTCCGGAAATGAAGGCGGTGATCCTGAAAATGCTGGGAAAATGGCGATTCCTTCCAGCTATGACAACGTCATATCGGTTGGCGCTACGGATCGGGATAATGTAATTGCCGATTTTTCCCAACATAATGAAATGGTTGATCTTTGTGCGCCCGGTGTCGAGACCACGACCCTGTGGGATCAGGATGATTATATCACCGCTTCCGGGACATCGCTTTCATCACCTGTTGTGGCGGGTGCCTGTGCTGTTTTAGTAGCGGCTGATGAGACGATTTCGTCGTCTAAGGTTGAGGCGATCTTAAAAGATACGGCCATTGATCTGGGGGAAAATGGACGTGACGATTATTATGGTTACGGCCTCATTCAACTTGATCAAGCGTTGGGCAAAGTGATACCAATGGCAACGACCGCCTATCGTACCTATGTTCAAAATAAAGGATGGCTTCCAATTGTTGAAAATGGCGAAATAAGCGGCACCGAGGGTGAATCCCTGCGCTTAGAAGCGGTTGAGCTGAACGCCAATGCCATCAACTCCAATATTGGGGTTCGGTATAAAACCCATGTTGAAAATCAGTGCTGGCAGAATTTTGTGGAAAATGGCGAAATAAGTGGCACCGAGGGTGAATCGCTGCGCTTGGAAGCCATTGAAATTGAATTAACCGGGGTAGATGCCGATCGCTTTGATATATACTATCAGGTTCATGTTCAGAATATGGGTTGGATGGATTGGGCAAAAAATGGCGATCCGGCCGGAACAGAAGGTTTTGGTTACCGCATGGAAGGGATCAAGATCCAGTTAGTTTTAAAAGGAAGTGAAGCACCAGGGAAGGTAGAGCGACCTTTTGTTAAGAAATAAAGAGCTGAAATCTAAAATCAAAAAAGTCTCAAAACTTAAGCCCTGGTGACAGGCTCACTTAATTTATACAATTAATTTCAGGAGGATTTCTACAGACAGGTCATCGGAACCAGAAAGTACCACCCTAAATCCGAAAACCATCGCCGCCATCGCTGGACGGTTGATTCATCCACCGCTTGTGGGGATGCTAATGAAAATAAAAGAATTCGGAAACATAAGTACCAGCCATACTTAACTTAGTTGAAAGGTCTTACCAGTGGTAAGAATGACAAGGTAAAAACAGTGAAAATCGAAATTTGGTCAGATTATAGTTGTCCTTTTTGTTATATTGGAGAAAGAAAGCTTGCTTTAGCGCTTGAGAAAACAGGCATGAAAGAAGCGGTTGAGATTGTCTTTCATTCGTTTGAGTTAGATCCGAACGCAAAAAAGAGTTATGATGAGAGTATTTATCAACTGATCGCCAAGAAATATGGGATGAGCATGGAACAAGCAATCGCTGCAAATAATAATATTATCAATGCTGCGAAAGCGGTTGGTCTGGCATTCAATTTTGATAAATTGCAGCCAACTAATACTTTTGATGCCCACCGGTTGTCACATTATGCTAAGGATCAAGGCAAGTTGAAGGCTTATACAGAAGCCGTGATGAAAAGCTATTTTACGGATTCATTGAACATTTCAGACTTTGGCGTGTTAACGGCAATTGCAGGCGAAGTGGGACTCGATCGGGCAGAAGCATTACGAATTTTAGAATCATCAGCTTTTACAGACGAGGTCAGGCAAGATGAAGACAATGCCCATTCGCGTCAAATAAATGGCGTGCCCTATTTTTTGTTTAATGGAAAAGAGTCCATAAGTGGTGCCCAAGCAGTGGATACCTTTGTGGCCGTGATTGAAGGGTTGAAATAGGTAAAGGTACTTTTCCAAGAAGATGAAGCGGACATGACTGCTTTTCAGATCATCCGGCTGTTTGACAGCAGAACCGCATTGGTTTTTCCAAACAAAATAATAAAGCGGTGGATAATATTTTTGATGAAGCATCGCTAACCGGTAATTATTTGCCGATGGCACGGTTACGGCATTAAACATTGGGGTCGGGATTATTATAAAAATTAGGTATCGCGTCTGAAACAGTGGCGTCTTTTGAAAAATTTAATCGTAAGCAATGGTAGAGCATGCGGTACATGCCATCAACGATTTGTTAATAACAATTGATCATTGATGCCAGTCACAATTTACTTGTGTAAACAAACGCCGGCAGGTCGTTTTGATGATCATCTCAAAACACCGGCCGGCGTATTTTGTTACTGAGAATTTTATTATTGTCCGCTTTTTTCCAGCACCAGACTGGTATTTGTGAATCTGGCATTTTTGATCAGCGCCGGGGTACACTCAATCACAACCCAGATGGCCAGCACCAGATAAACCAGGGCGAGGGCGGGGACCACAACATTCGTTCCGACCGGCATTACAAAGACTCCGTTGACAAAGGTGTATGAGGCAAAAATATTGACCAGTGCCCAGATGCTCATACTCAGCATAAAGACGGCCGGGATAAATGTGGCCAACCAGGCTTTGCCGTACTTTGAGGTTCGCTGGAGCCAGACGGTGATACCGACCAGCGCCAGCGATGCCAGCAGTTGGTTGGAAGCTCCGAAGGTTTTCCAGAAGAGACTCCAGATGGCCACCGGTTTTCCGGTTGGATCGGTCAAGCTGATGGACATCAGTGTCAGCGGAATTCCACCGATGAGCAGGGTTGAAATAATCCGTCCCGACCAGCCTTTGATATGGGTGATTTCCTGAAAAATATAGCGGCCCAGTCGGGTACAGACATCCAGGGTATCATAGACAAAGGTGGTAAAAGCCATTAGTCCAAAGGAAATACCAAAGGACTTGCTAATGCCAATGAGAGCCATGAATGAACCAAGGCCATTGGCGTAGATGAAATTTGGCGACTTGCCCAACAGGGCATCGCCTTGGGGCAGGATCATCACTGTTGACAGGGCAATCAGGGCGACCACCGCTTCAACCAGCATGATCCCATAGCCAATCGGTTTGGCATCACTTTCTTTGGCTAATTGCTTCGAGGTGGTGCCGCTGCTGACGAGACTGTGAAAACCCGAACAAGCACCGCAGGCGACGGTAATAAACAGCATCGGGAACATCGGCCGCCAGAATTCTTCAGACCCGAGGACACTGGTGAAACCGGGATACTGGACTTGAAATCCGCCAAAGATAACACCGATAAAGGAAAAGATCAGGGTGATATATAAGAAATACCCGCCTAGGTGACCGCGGGGCTGCAATAAGGCCCAAACCGGCACGATCCCGGCGATGAAACAGTAGGCGATAATCACAAAATTCCAGATTTTCTGGGCATCCTGAGGTGTATTCAGTCCGAATACC
Source organism: Acetobacterium malicum subsp. dehalogenans DSM 11527 (assembly GCF_000472665.1). Lineage (GTDB taxonomy): Bacteria > Bacillota > Clostridia > Eubacteriales > Eubacteriaceae > Acetobacterium > Acetobacterium malicum. The sequence goes on from NZ_AXAC01000026.1 coordinate 59,977, forward strand.
TCCTGAAGATTGAAGGGGATGTATTGCCCAATCCAAATCGAAATCCCGACTAAGGGGAGAAAAATAATTGTTGCCACACTGAGTTTCATTTTTGTGAATTTCAGTAAAAAACCCATGATTACCGGCAGGACCAGGTATAAAATGGATGAGGTTGCGGTGGCTCCGCCACCAATTGATTTTCCGTCAGCTAATTCCACGGAATTAACAAATGACGAGGTGGTAATATCGGTAAAGGCGACAATAATCATAATCAAAGTAAAGAAAATGAAAATATTAAAGAGAATCCACACCCGCATGGATACGTACTCCTTCATCGTGTCGGCGATCCCGGTGGCCTTATGCCGAATCGAGGTGACCAGCGAGCCCATATCATGAACGCCGCCGATAAAAACGGTGCCAATCAGAATCCAAATCATGGTGGGAATCCACCCAAAAGCGATGCCGGCGATAATCGGACCGGTGATCGGGCCGGCCGCCGCGATGGCTGAGAAATGCTGCCCCGCTAAATATTTGGAATCAGTTGGCACATAGTCCACACCGTCTTCCATTTCCACCGCCGGGACCACGTTTTGATCGTCAAGTGCAAATATCTTCTGTGATATGAATTTTCCATAGGTAAAGTACGCAATGATCAGAAACAGCGTGCCGCCACCAACAATAAAAAGTATATTCATTAAAAACCTCCCTCTTTTTTGTCAATCCATATGAATAACAAGTTACTTATTAAAAATAACTTTATATTCATTTTTTGTCAATGTTTATTCAATAAAATATATTATAAGAGGTTTAAATAGCCCTGGTACCGGGCACTGAAATTCATACTCGAACTATTTGTTTACAATCTCGTTGATTTTAGCATATAAATCGTTTTCGTCCTTCATCAGATGTCCCTGGGGAAAGACGGTTGTCATATAATGCTGAGCAAAAGGAAAGCAACATGCTTCAAAAGGCTTCATTTGGGAATTGATAAATCCGAAATCGAGTTGCTTGATCTCGATTTGATCGACTTCAATATGTTGGGCACACTTCATTTCCATCGGATCAAAGATTAGTCCGAAGGGATCATTCCCATTGTTGTCAAGCTCTCCCGCATAATCAATTGATAAATTACCTTCAATCCATAAGCGCTGATTCAAAAAAACGCAATTATACTGATTGATATCAATGATCAAATCCATTTTGGTGCGGCTATCCTGGCCTTCAATGTCGCAAATAAGCTTGCCATTATAAGTAGTTGTAAAAACCGATTTCTGTACGGTGGAGGGCAGAAAGCCTTTCGCCGGATCATAGTGCAAAGTATTAGATTCGTAGTCACAGATCACCCAGGAGATTAGATTGGTCTTTTTATTCCTGGCAATCACATAAAGCTCGTATCGCGAACCCCAAAAAACACTCGTATGGACATTAAAACACCCAACAATCGCACAAAGTTTTTTGTCAGAATGATCAAATATCGAAATCGGCACGAGCTCATAGTTATCAGGAATGTATTCCTGGACCTGTTCTTGCGTAATTTCATAGGCTAAAAAGAGGCTATATGGTTCGACAACAAAGCCCATGTATTGATTATTTTTAGTGTTTTGCTTAATAATAAAATTTTGGATGAATTTAGGTAATTTCATTAATTTTTGAGCATTGTTAAAGGTTGTAGCAATTCCGTCCGGTGTTATTTTTTTTTCGGTTTCCTTGATAAATTCAATTATTTCGCTATTCATATGTAACCACCATCCTGCATTTTGCCTTTGCAAATATTTGATTTATTTACTAATTATTTTATATGACCGGTGAAATGTCGATCACTGCTGATACCGCTGTCAATCAGTTGGAAGTCATCGTCGAAGATGAGGACGACAGCTACAAAAAGCATTTTTATCAGGTTAAGTGACAACATTAGGTATGCTCTAGAAAACTTAGGTGAAAACATTAAAATTGGTTAAGCAGTTCTTCGGTCAAGTTTTTTACAACTCACAGGTATTAATCCTGTGACCTGTGAGTTGTTTTTTTACTCAAAAATTCGATAAAATCTTTCTCTTTACGCCATAAAATGATACAATAAATCAATTCCAATCGGTTACACCGGCAATGCGGTGCTGTTATACTCGCTGTTGGTTTGGTGGCACCCAACCAGTAGCGTCGCCGTTATAGGTTATTGATCCACTGGGGCATAAATTACCGCATCCATGACATTGATCAACGCAGCCGTCGGGAAAAATGACATGCGCTGAAGGGGCTTTCTCGGTATCATATACCCCATGGGTGCATTTATCAGTGCAACTACCGCAACTGATGCAAGAAACATAATCAATAACCGGGTACCAATGCTTAGCCATAAAAATTCTCCTCTACTATTTAAGTTTCACGTTAATATTAAACTACAAAAGATCCTAAAAATCAATCAGAAATCGATTGGGTAATGATCTTGTACCATCATGTGTTAACACACTTATAGTGTCGGAATCGACCAAACAAAGGAGAAGATTGGTTTTAAGCAGTTGGCGATACACAAAAATAGCGACCATCCTGGCCGCTAAAATTTATAGTTTAAATAAATCGGTGCTGAGATATTTTTCGCCGCGATCAGGGAAGATCACCACGATCAGACCGGAATCAATTTTTTTGGCCACCTCGGTGGCGGCATACATCGCCGCGCCACTGCTCATGCCAACAAAAATCCCTTCTTTTTTGACGATTTGCCGGGCAAAATCAAAGGCGATTTCAGATTCAACCATGATGTGTTCATCAATGGCATCGGGTTGATACAGGGCTGGAACAATAGCTTCTTCCATATTTTTAAGGCCCTGGATGTAATGACCAAGAACTGGTTGGGCTTCCACAATTTTAACGCCGGGATTGTGATCACGAAGTCCCATGCCAACCCCCATAATGGTGCCGGAGGTACCCAACGAAGAAACCAGGTGGGTGACTTGCCCCTCGGTTTGTTCCCAGATTTCCTCGGCTGTGGTGGAATAGTGGGCCAGCTTATTATACTTATTACTGAATTGATCCGGATTAAAATAACGTTCCGGATATGCGGCAATGAGTTCCCGGACCTTGCGAATCGCGCCATCGGTTCCTTCGGTTGGCGAAGTCAGGGTGACGGTGGCGCCAAAGGCTTGAATCATTTTACGGCGTTCAATGGAGACGGCTTCGCTCATGACGATTTCCAGCTGATAGCCCTTAACGGCAGCGATCATTGCCAACCCAATCCCGGTATTACCGCTGGTCGGTTCGATAATGATCTTATCCTTGGTTAAAACACCTTCAGCCTCGGCCTGTTCCACCATTTTAAGGGCAATCCGGTCTTTGATACTGCCGGTGGGGTTAACGCCTTCAAACTTGGCGAGGATTTCGACATTGGGGTTGGGGTTTAAGTGATTTATCCGAACCATCGGGGTATGGCCGATGGTTTCTAAAATATTATTATAGATGAGTGTCTTCAATTAAGTAATCCTTTCTGTCTTTCAAAATTAGTGAATAGTATTATTATAGTACAAAAATAAAGTGAAAAACAATCATTTATAAAAATTGATTAGGATTTATATTTATTAAAATTTTTGGTGCAGCAGGTATTAAATATCAATCTTTGCGTAATTTAGGAGTAGATTATGAATACGATCATTCAAAATGAAAATATCATCCCCTTCCAAGATCACTTCGACCAATATATCAAAGCCTATCTAACGGAGCGAGACTGGTCAAAAACAGCAGCCTTATTCGCGGAATCATTTTGTGGCTTTGGAACCGGTTTGGAAGAACGAACTTACAACCTGGCCGAAGCGTTATTGCTATATGAAAAGGATATCGAGTCGGCCCCCAACCAAATTCAGGTCCACTTTCATAAGCAGGAACTGCAATTAATTGATGCCAATAATGCCCTGGTTGCGGCGGAACTGGATATGGAAACCGTGATTCTGGAGCAAACGGTGAAGTTCAATAATTTACGGTTGCTGCTGGTCATGCACCGCGACGAAAAGAAGGTGGAAATTGTTGGCATGCACCTTTCCTTTCCTACTGATGTTCATGAAAGTGATGAGTCCTTTCCCCTGAAAGAGCTGGAAGAGCGGACCCATTTGCTCAGAAAAATGGTGGATCAACGCACCAAAAGTTTGAAACAAGCCTATGATGAATTGGCCGATCTGATTAACCGGGATCGCCTGACACAACTTTCATCCCGGCATTATTTCGAAGAGGCATTAATCAATGAGCAGATTCGGTACAAAAATTTCAAGCGCGACTATACGCTATTGCTGATGGACATTGATGACTTTAAAAGTATCAATGACCAATATGGCCATCCAGTGGGGGATGAAATTTTAAAATCGGTTGCTGAAATAATTCGCAAGATAGCCAGAAAAACCGACATTGTAGCACGGTGGGGCGGTGATGAGTTTGTCATCCTGCTGCCGGAAACGGAATTAGATATGGCGAAAAGGATTGGAGAATCGATCAGGGAAGCGGTTCAAAATTGCGAGTATCAGGTAGCCGTGGAGATTACCTTAAGTATCGGGATTTCCGGCTCCCAGGCAAATTGTGAAGCGCAAAGTTTGTTTAGAATCGTCGACGATGCCATGTATCGAGCCAAAAAATCGGGTAAGAATCAGATTGTTTGCGTGTGAGAAAATCGTGAAGATGCGTATCTAAGTTTTTTAACCCAGGATTAACAGCTGCACACGGCTAATCAAACTCAGCGGCATGGTGATATAACAAAGAGAGGTAAAGGAAGATGGTTAAGATGATGACAAAAAGAATGAATGCTTCACTTTTGGCAGGTGCTGTTTTAGGGGTATTTTGTATCATTGGGGCATTGGTAAGATCGGGATTTCAAATTGAATATTATCTGCTGTTTTCATTGTGGTATAACCGGCTGCTGATGGGTCTTGTGATCGGATTGCCCTGGCCCAGGATTGGAATGCCCAAGTTGCTGGTCCGGGGTGCTGTTCTTGGTCTGATCGTCTCCTTTGCTTTTTATAGTGCAACTGGCTTTACCGATGTGGTTAGTTTTTTTGCGGGGGTAGTTTATGGAGTAATCATTGAGTACCTTGCTTATAGATCGGAGCGTGCTTAAATTTTAGTTGCACTTAATTTAGTATATTGATAATATTTTCCTAAAGTGATATGATAACGTTATCAAACACCTGATCAGAAATAAATAAGAAAATGATGTGGTTAGTCATTTTTAGATTACGAGGAGGTAGTGAAATGTTTCAGGGCGGTTATATGGGAAAAGTGTTGCGGGTAAATCTCACCACAAAAAAAGTATCGGTTGAAGATTTGCCGGAAAAGATTGCCAGAGATTATATTGGTGGTGCCGGATTTGGAGTGAAATACCTTTTTGATGAGGTCCCTGGTGATGTCGATTCGCTGGGACCGGATAATAAGCTGATTTTCGCTCCGGGTCCGTTGAGTGGTACCCCGGCACCCTGTGCCAGCCGGATGGCGGTGACCACCAAATCACCACTGACCGGAGCGGTGGGGATGTCCCTGTCCGGTGGCTACTTCCCGGTGGAGCTGAAATTTGCGGGTTACGATGTATTGATCATTGAGGGGCAAGCCGACACCCCGGTTTATCTGCATATCAGGGACGACAAGGTAGCGATCAAAAATGCTGAAAAACTCTGGGGCATGGATACCCAAATCACCCAGAGTATTATCAAACAGGATGTGAATGATCACAATACCCGGATTGCCTGTATTGGTCAGGCCGGTGAAAATCTGTCGAAGATGGCGGCAATCATCAATGAACGTCGGGCCTTTGGTCGCAAAGGGGTGGGTGCGGTGATGGGTTCCAAGAATCTCAAAGCAATTGCCATTCGTGGTAGCGGTCAGGTACCCCTGGCTAATCCGAAAGCTTTTGAGACCGCCCGAAAATTTATGCTGGAAGCGATGAAACAAAGCCCGGTACTGTATCCGGAGTTTTCCAAACTGGGCACGCCGATGGTAGTGGATGCCACTTCAGCAATGGGCATTTTTCCCTCAGAAAATTATCGCAACACCGGCGAAAGGGACTATTCGACGACCATTGGGGTGGAAGCCAGCATCAGCCGCAACAAGGGCAGTGAACACTGCTATGGCTGCCCGGTTGGTTGTACCCAACTGAAACTGGCCCAGGGCCGGGGTTATGAAGGGGGCATGTCAGATCCCGAATACGAAACTTATTACAGCCTCGGCAGTGTGGTGGGTGTCGAAAGTGTCGACAGCATTATCTATAATGACATGCTCTGCGACAAGTACGGCCTGGACACCATGTCGGTGGGTGTCACCATTGCCTTTGCGATGGAGCTTTTTGAGCGGGGGATGCTGACTGCCGCGGACACCAATGGGCTTGATCTGCGTTTTGGCAATCACCAGGCGGTGACCCAACTGATTGAGGAAATCGCTTTCCGGCGCGAAGGTATCGGAGCGCTGCTGTGTGATGGATCTCGGATCATGGCCGAAAAGGTTGGCGGCGAGGCCGGCGATTTTGCTATGCATATCAAGGGGTTGGAACTGCCGGCCTATGATCCCCGGGGTGCCAAGGCTCACGGCCTTAATTTTGCCACCAGCTATACCGGCGCGGATCATAACCGCGGCTATGCCTTCCAGGAAGTCTTTGGGATACCGGTGCCCAACGCCTATGACCGCTTTGCCGTGGCTGGTAAGGGCTGGCTGACCAAGTGGAACCAGGATATTCGCTGCGCTACCACCGACTGCCCGACGATGTGCGGTTTTCTGATGGATATGGCGGTGCCGGCGATTGCCGAGCAGAATACCGCTGATCTGGTCAGCAGTGCCAGTGGTATTGCCCTGACCAAGGAGGATGTTGGCATGGTCGGGGAACGGGTCAATAATCTGGCGCGGGTCTTTAATATTTCCGCCGGTTTTACCCGGGCTGATGATACTTTTCCCAAACGAATCATGGCAGAGACCATTAAGGAAGGGGGCTCCAGTGGCCAGCGGATTTCGCAGGAAGATCTGAACCTGATGCTCGACGAGTATTATGAAGCCCGAAACTGGCGTCAGGACGGCGTACCTACCCGGCAAAAATTGGCCGAACTTGACCTGCCGGAAGCCGCTGCCGTGCTGGTAGCCCGGGGCTTGCTGTAAGATGATCGAATCAGAAACATAAATCAAATGATTACCGTAGAAATTACCACCATCATGGGCATAAAAGCCCTGATGGGTGGTAATAAGGATCAATCCCTGACCCTGTCAGATGGGGCGACGGTTGCAGAGGCCCTGGATCAGCTATGTAAAACCTATGGATTGCCGCTACATGAGCGTATCTTTAACGATGCCCAGCAGCTAAATCCCGGCATTGTGGTGTTTGTTAATGGTTGCGTGATCTTCGCTCTGGATGGCCTTGAGACACCATTACAGGACGGAGATGCGGTGTTGATCTTTCCACCGGTCGGTGGGGGCTGAAAAACAATGCTGAGTGGAAGGATAGAGAATGCCCCCAGACTGCGCTGGGCATGGCACCGGATCGGATTATTCAAATCTTGCGTGACGAGTATTTAAACAAGCATGGGGAACCCGTTTTTCAGATCATTTTGGATTATTTTAGAAGAAATTGATGAAATCTGTAAATCATCGGTTCAAGCGGGAATATCGCGTTTTAATTTTTATCAGCACTTAGCAGCAGAACAAGAGCAGAAATAAAGCATAGCGCTGTTTAGTAATTTTAAGATACCGATATTTTGATAACGGGTGATGCTCCTTAAATGTGAGATCGTGCGGAACAACAATTGAGTAAGTACTTTTTTAAAAATTTCGTTTCTTTTCGTTTTAAATCATGGTAAATTGCTTGTAGACCGGTCTGAATCGTTGATTGAAAGGATATAAGTAAAAATGAAGATGCAAATTGAAATGCTCCCAGAATCTGAGATGGTCTACATCCGGCGGGTGGGACCCTATGGGTTGGCGAATATCCAGACCATGGAAAAATTGAAAACCTGGGCAACAGCCAAGGGTTTATTAAATGACGCGTCAATTATGCTGGGAATTCCCTGGGATAATCCTGCCACCACCAAACCGGGAGACTGTCGCTATGATGTCGGTCTGATTATTCGGGCAGAACAGCAGATTAGTGACAATACTGTCCAAATGGGTCGGGTCGGCCCCGGAGAATATGCGGTTTTTGAGATCGACCATACGGCTGAAGCGCTGGCGCAGGCCTGGTCGGAACTGTTTTTAGAACTCGGCAAACAAGGTTATCAGCTCGATGATTCTCGGCCGATCATGGAAAGATATGCGGCCAGAATGATTAAAAACCATCGCTGTGAAATCTGCGTGCCAATCAGCTCATCGCAGTCAAAAGTGTTAGAATAGAATAATTAAGAACGCTCAAAGGGCCGGATTATAGTGTCTTTAACACATTAATTCAGCCCTTTTTGCAAGACCTCAGGAATTTAATCACCAATTGATGATTAATTCAGTTGCGGTTCGGTAGCCTTAGTTCTGTCATTCAGTAAATGGATTTTCAGTAAAAACCTCGACATAGGTGGGTTTGAGGGGATTGGAACCGGATGGTTTAAAAGCAATCCATGTTTCCAGGGTATCCATGCGGATAACCATCGATTGAATACTGGGGATATGATCGGAACGGAAGACGGCACCAGAGGGAACTGGTTTGCCATCGGTACCGCTGTATCCGACGATCTCCTTCATTTTAGCCACATCAATTTTCCCGGTCGTTAAAGCACTGGTAATATTGTTGCGGTAACTTTCCCAGCGCAGATCATCAATGGGATCATCTTCAGGGGTCGCATAATTTCCGGCCAGTCGGAAATCGTTGACGGTTGCAAGGGTGTCCTTAATACCCCAGGTGATGCCGGGTTGGAGGGGTGAATCCCAGCTGCGTAGGCCTCGTCCGGGACTGCCAATATTGTTTTCAAGCACCTGGGCCTTATCTTTATCGGCCATTAAGACCAGATGATTCATGGTGTAGCTTTCAGTTGAAAGATAAGCAGCCGCTTCTTCCAGTGTTTTAGAATTTTCCAGGGCATAACGATAATCAAAGAAATAGGATTTTTTATCGCTGGTGTCCGGGTAAGGAGCCATCGTTTCAGCATCAAGAGAAGCCACGAAAACGCGATCATCGCTGTAGCCGGATATCGGAACCAATGAACCAAGAATATTGAACATCACCAGCGACTGATCGCCATCCTTAATATAAAGGACGGTATGCATAGCCGAGGCATCATCATGCTGGAGCAGATCCCAATCCAGATTTCGGCCGATAATGGTCGCGCCGGTGGCCGAAGCATCGCCAAAGGCGGCGGCTCCGGAGCATTGGGTGGGTCGCATCACGTCGCCGAACAGCTGGTAAACCAACATTTCATTCTGTGAAATCCGGCCATCCCCCAGAATATCCTGATCATAATTAAATACAGTTTGTAAACCGATGATTTCTTCTTGATACTCGGCTTGTAAATTACTCTGAATATCGGTAGCCCGGGCGGTGCATAATTCAAAGTTTAAATCATAGCCGATCTTATCTTTGGCAGCGGCCAGGAGATCAAACTGGTCTTTTAACATGGAATCCACATGTTTTTCGTAATCGGGAAAAACCGCGACAATCGCTTTGGCATATTCCTCGCCCATTTGGGTGTGAGTCATTTGTGACAAGTCAATCTCACCATAAAAGTAGCCATCATCTTTTCTTTCCAGCGTGACAAATGCTGAATTGGAATCCTCGCTTGTTTTTTGTGGCTGACATCCCAGAGCCAGCAAACCCAGGGTAGCGACCAATAAACATAATACTGCTAGTTGCTCTTTTTTTCTCATGCATGCATTCTCCCTTGTTTATTATTCTAAAACTATTAAGCAATGTATACCCATTCAACTAAAGAATAAGCAGATCACAATTATTTGCAATGGTTGGGATTAAAGTTGATCAATTACGATAGCAGGAAAATTGATTATTTTCCTGGAACGAGAATAATTTTTCTTATAAGGGTATAAAGACTCAGTATGTAAGACGCGAGATAAATTTATTCAGGAGGAAGAGAATGAAAAGATTATTGTCCCTGTTTCTGGTTGTTAGCTTGCTGTTGCTGTCAACCCCTGTCGTATGGGCCGAAAACCCGGTCCATGAGCCCATCACGACAGAACTGATCGTCATGGTGGAGCATAACCCGGAGCTCGAAACGCTATTGGTCAAATCGATTGACCAGGCCAAAATAGTCAATCCCGACAAAAATTCCAATCCAGTTCAATCGTTGGATGAGTTTTATGACTTTATTGACTGGGCCGCTAAAGCCATGCCCTGGACCATCCTGCCCAATGTTGGCAGCGAGTATCCGGGTCTCTACGATCAGATCGATCAGAGCCTGGATTATTTTTACTACATTACCGATCAGCCATTAGAAGAGCTGGAAGATATGGGGTATTACAATAATTCGCTGCAATACCATGAGCCGTACCGCTCCTGGATGATTAAATTCACCAAGGAATGGGGGGAATATCTGAGCACGCCGGCATCCTGGAATGATAGCTATTATCAAACTGCCTATAACAATCCGGATTTTGGATTACAGAACGGCTGGTATGAAGATCCGTCCAACTGGCACAGTTTCAATGATTTTTTTAGTCGTTATCTGGTTTCGCCCGCAGTCCGTCCGATTGCTTCGCCTGAAGACGATGCCGTGGTGGTGGCCCCCGCTGATTCAGTACCTCAGGGGGTCTGGCAGATCGACGGGGATTCCCGGGTAGTCGGGGACGGGGTGAAAATAAAATCCCTGACCTTTGATTCGATTCCCTCATTGCTGGGCGCTGGCAGCGCTTATAGTGACGCCTTTGCTGGTGGTGTCTTGACTCATACCTTTCTGAACGTTCAGGATTACCATCGCTTCCACTTCCCGGTGAGCGGAACCATAAAGGAGGTTAGAAGTATCTACCAGGACGATGCCGTGGGTGGGATTACTTATTGGGACGAGGAAGCCAACCGCTATATGCTCAACGCTGAAGACTATGGCTGGCAGGCGGTGGAAACCCGGGGCTGTGTGATTATGGAAACGGCAGATTATGGTCTGGTGGCCCTGCTACCAGTGGGGATGTCCCAGGTTTCCTCAGTTCTTTTTGAAGAGAACATCAAACCCGGGACGGTCGTGAAAAAGGGTGATATGCTGGGCTATTTTCTCTTTGGCGGTTCGGACTATGTCATGATCTTCCAGAATGGTGCCGGTTTTGAAATGAGCGCTGCTAAAAATACCGATGGTGAAGGTTATGCTCATCTGTTGATGGGTGAAGCCTATGGCGTTATGACCGGTACCCCGACAGCCTATGCCGATCCTGCAGTCTGGGAAAATGCCATTGCCGTGATTCTGACGATCGTTTTGGTCGGCGGCGTTGCGGTGGCAACGAGAAAACCAAAAGCTGTTTGACCAACAGTGATCGAAGTAGAAATAAATAAAAACAGTTATTGCAGCGGAGAGAAAATTCAGCATCAAAAAAGCCGTCCTACCATTTCGGGAGGGACGGCTTTGCCTTTTTCTACATTTTATAAAGTGGGCCTTTAATGTCGATTTCGGCGGCTGCAGCCAGCCGCTCGATGCCTTCGATGGCAATACTGACGGTACTTTCGACGTGGATAAAATCAATGGCACTTTCGTCGTAGAGAATATTAGCCTGGGCAGGGAATTCATCATCGCCATCCCAGAAAAGAAATTTGATCGGCATACAGTCAAAGGCGTTGACGAGGCCGCCGGCATCGGAATGGGACAGGTTGGTACCGCCCAATGTTTGATAGGCCTGGGATAATTTTTCGGTCTGACCGGAAAAGGTCTGGGCCAGGGGAGCAAGAACATGATTCTCAAAGGCCATGGTAAAAGGGGAGGCACCACGCAGTTCCCGGAAAGGCACCCATTTGTCTTTGAAACTGGCCTGGGGTGAGGAGAACCAGAGAAAGGTATAAATATTCAATTGGCTGATGACCTCGGCCGGCTGAAAATCTTCATAAGTGACAATGTTACCGGTTTCGGTATCAATCCCAAATTTACGGTCAAAAAGCTTTAAGGTCAGATAGTTTTGTTCCTGCTTGATTTCAGGTAGTTTCTCCAGCAATTGTGGCTTATCCATGTCCAGAAATTTCAGATGCCAGGCCTCACACGCTTTTAAGTAATTATTGGTTGTATCATTCAACATAAGATGGCTCCTTTAAAATTTAAGTCGGGTCCTCAGATTTAGTTGGCTCGGTAGAGATACCCGTTTCAGTTTAACAGGCTGGGGGGATTAACTCAACCAAATTTTGCTACTAAGATTGAAAAACCCTGGTTTTTCAGTTAAACTTAACAGAGGCAACGAATCAACTCAGAAACAGGAGAATAAATGGAATTAAAAAAGAAAAGCAACACTAAAATACAAAGTAATATCAAAGATACCGCTCTGATCTTCGAAGGTGGGGGCATGCGCGCCAGCTATACCGCCGGCTTCTTAAATAATCTCTTGGAAAACCAGCTTTACTTTGATTATGTCGCTGGCATCTCGGCTGGCTCCAGTCATACGGTCAACTATTTATCCCGGGATTCCGAAAGGGCCCGCCGTTCGTTTGTGGAAATCGCTCAGGATCCAAATTTTGGCGGATGGAAGTCTTTTCTAAAAGGCGAAGGGTTTTTCAGATCCCAGTATCTTTACGAAGAAACATCCCTGCCCGGGGGCGTCCTGCCTCTGGACTTTGAAACTTTTATGGACAATCCTGCCCAATTACGGATTGGTATGTTTGAACGGCGTCTGGGAAAGGTCGTTTATTACTCCAAGGATGACATTCATGAGATGGGGGACTTGATGAAGATCGTCCGGGCCTCATCCTCGCTGCCAGTATTTATGCCCCCCACCCATTATGACGGCCAGTCCTTTGTTGATGGCGGTTTGGGTGGCGGTATTGCTCTGGATATTGCCAGACAAGACGGGTACCGGAAATTTTTCGTGGTGTTGACCCGGGAAAAAGGCTATCGAAAATCGCCGGTTCGATTTAAACAATCAATAAAAGCCTATTATCGGAAATATCCCAAAGTAGCTCAGGCAATGTTGCACCGCCATGTGATTTACAACAAGACCCTCGATGAACTGGAAACTTTGGAGCAACAGGGCCAGGCCTTTCTGGTTTACCCTGAGACGATGCCGGTGTCCAATCGCGAGGTTGGTTTTGAAAAGCTATCCCAAAGCTATCAATTAGGTTATGCTCAGGGAAAGCGAGATGTCCCCCAATGGAAGCGTTTTCTAGGAATGCCTTAATAAAACCTCAACGGGATCTGATTAAAATGAGGAGCCGCGCTATTTATCTCTAAAAGCACCCTGGCGGACTTGTTTTAGGGATTTGATTAAGGTACAATAAATCAAGTCCATTTTTGATTAAACAAAAGGAGTTCGTATCTTGATCGATAAAACCATCAACAAAGAAACAAAAAAAACTATTTTCTATACATTAGGAATGTTCTTCATTCTCAGTCTGGCTTTTTTTGTGATTACCCTGGTGATCCAGATAAATGTTGACATGGCCGAGAAAAACGAAATCATGACCCAGGAAAAACAATTGGTGGATGTCGAAAAAACCATCATCACCAATAAGGTCAATCGCCTGGCGACGGATCTCTTATATGTCACCGATGCGCTGGAACTGGGCGATAACAGCCGGAGCGATTATGCCTCGGTTGAGGCTCACTGGCTGGCTTTTTCAAATCGAAAAATGATCTACGATCAGATCCGTTTTATCGATGTGGATGGCAACGAAGTAATCCGGGTTAATTATACGGATACCGGTGCCATCCTCGCAGATAGTGACGACCTCCAAAACAAGGCGGATCGCTATTATTTTACTGAGGCGATTGGTCTGGAAAAGGATCAGATCTATTTTTCCAAGCTGGATTTAAATATGGAAAACGATCAGATTGAGCAGCCCATCAAACCGATGATCCGTCTGGCAACCCCCTATTTTGGACCGAGAGGCCAGTTGGAGGGAATCGTGGTGCTGAATTATTCCGCTGCAGATATGCTGAGCCAGGTGGAAAAGATTGCCTCAACCAGTCGGGGCCAGATTTTTATGCTCAATGCCGATGGTTATTGGCTATACAACAGCGCGGACACCAGCAAAGCCTGGTCGTTTATGGATGAAAAGCGACTGAATGAAAGTTTCAAAAATGATTTTCCGGATATCTGGCAGACTATTCAGACTGAAAAAAGCGGCGCTCTGATTTCTGATAGCGGGGTGTTTAATTATACAAATATTCTGACGGTTGACGAATTGGAACTAAACAGTGACCATTCGCTGGTTCTGGGACTGGGGGACTGGACCATTGTTTCTTATATTCCGAGGAATACGGCAGAGGGTAAGCTGTTGACAGCTAGCCTGTTTGATACGATCCTGTTGGTTTTAAAAGATAATCTTTTTGCCTATTTCCTGATTTTCGCACTGGCCGTATTCTTAGGAGCGCTACTGACGATCAATAAATTAAAAAATGACGAAATTAAGTATTTTTCAGAATACGATGCCATGACCGGGATCTATAACCGTCGGACTGGCTTTGAAAAACTGGCCCAGTTATACAAAAGTACCGCGAAGAATAAAAGTGAAATATCGGTTTGTTTTATCGATATCAATGGTCTCAAGGACGTCAATGATTATTTGGGCCACGATGTTGGAGATGAGCTGATCCTAACCATCACCACGGGGATTAAGAACAACATTAGGGAAAATGACTTTGTCGCCAGATTGGGTGGCGACGAGTTTCTGATTATCTTTGAAGGTCTCGATGAAGACGGAGCCGAGGTGGTTTGGCAGCGGATTGTACAAGATTTCGAGCAGATCAATGACACTGAAAACCGACGCTATCTCATCAGTGCCAGCCATGGGATCGAAACCTTCAGTGGCGTTTCCAATGAATATATTGATACGATCATCAACCAGGCCGATGAAAAGATGTATCGGGAGAAAAAAATCATCAAAAAGGATTTGAAAATTATTCGGGACTTTAAACCAGGTGACGAAACGGGGTCTTTACCGCAGGCTTAAAGTGACTGGTATCAGTAATCTCTGATTAAATGAGGTGCTGGTACTGAGTTCGGTTATAATATTTGAAAGAAATCTTAAGAAATTGAACTGGTAAAGGTTTGCAAAGAAATTACTTCTATTTAACAAATAATTCCTGTGTTATACTGAGTGAAAACTTTGAATAAATACAGGAGGGTAAAAAAATGGGTAAAGTGAGTATAATAACAAGCGGCAATGCACGTGACTTCCACCGAAAGCTCAGTGAAGCGTTTGAAAGAGGCGGTAAACTGGTTGGTGGGATTAAGTCGATACCAAAAGGTGATGAATCCCGCATGGATTGCGAATACGACTATGTTACCTTTGTAACTTATGAACAGGCCAGCTGAGTAATTTTTATTAATCATAAATAAATCGCGTCATCGCACAAAAAGTCCCCAGATCAATGCTGGGGACTTTTTGTGCGATGAACCCGCTAAGCCAGCGACGATGATAAAGCCGGGTTGCCCCGGCACTATCATCGTCGGATTCTGGTCTTATTGGTATTTAGACTCCAGTTCTTCCAGCAGCTTGAGATAGTAAGCCGGAATCCCCTGGTGCTCGGCTTCCGCTTCAAAGACTGCGGTTTGGGTGTTGATCTGAGACAGTATTTCCGGGGTCAGTTGCTTTTCGGCAAAAGGATAGACCACGGTGTCTTCTTTAGCAATGTGACGGGCGAGATGGTTAGCGTAGCCGATCGCATTGGCGATCACATCGAGGCGGCTTTCATCATCGCCGGCCTGTACCCGGACTAAGGCGGCTTTTAATTCGGCGATAAACAATCGGCCCCAGTCGTGCTCCACCAGCATCCCGTGAGAAATCAGATTGGTTCCCATTTTGCCCAGGTGATCGACCATTTCTTTGAAAAGGAATTTTTCTTCTTTGCCGTGATGATGGACGTCGGCATAATTGGCGATAAAATCAATCATCTTGTCAAAGTCATCGTAGTCGATAGGGTCACCCTGCATCACCTGAACGCAGGCTTTCCGGACGACACCGAGCATCCGGATAATATTTGTATGCTCATGGATCATTAATTCAATACTGTTCATTGGTTTTTCCTCCTAATCACATTGGTCACTTCATCAGTTTTTTCATAGACTAAGCCGGTGTTTTCCAGAAAACCCTGGATCAGCGCTTCCCGCAACGCATAATAGACAGCAATGTCGCCACCGACTTCACTCCAGTAGTTGTTATGAACACAGGTGTTGCGCTTCCAGATAACCTCTTCATCACTTTCTGTGATCAGGACATTAGCATGATCGCAGGGCATACCGTCCAGTAAACTGTCACTCAGAAGTTTGTAGGCAGCTGCCGCGGTCATATTGACCTGAGATAGGGATCGGCCTTTGGTTCTAAAAATCGCTTCGATCTGTTTTAAGGTGTCGGGGTCTTTTTTAAGTAATGCCGTAATACTGTCGGCCAGTTTGTATTCTGACCGGGTCACATTGATCTGAAGCCATCCATGAATGTTACCCTCATCGATAACTGATTCTAATGGTCTGGTTTCTGAAATCCCATAGCGTTGGTCCAGCTCGGCCTGACGTTGTGAAGCCGACTCGCCATTTAAAGCAACGATATCCGCCACAATTTGCTGTTGTATCTGAATTTTGTTATATACCCAAAAATGAATTGGTCCTAAAAATTTACTCATATTTGTCCTCCTGAGATACGGGCTATTTTTCTAGCTGCCGTTGATTTTATTTGATGAATTTATTATAACCGCTTCTGGGTAAATAATTGTAGCTGTGGCTACAAATTAACAGAATTTTTGTGGTATACTAAGCTCAAGTTAAAAATAAATTATTGTCTTTACAATAAATCTTAGGAGGTTTTACCATGCAAAAAGTAAGCAAAGATATGAAAATTGGTGAGTTGTTAAGAATCGACGGCGGTTTTGCGCCGATCTTATTAGAAATCGGAATGCATTGTCTGGGTTGTCCATCTTCACAAATGGAAACCATCGAAGAAGCCTGCCAGGTGCATAGCACCAGCGCTGATGCTTTGGTTGAAAAACTCAATGCCCACCTGGCTTCACTGTAAGCCGGGAAGAAGGTTGACAAAAACTATACCGTACCGACCAATAGTTAATCGGTTGGCCGCTCCGATGCGTAGAGTCTGACCCTTTAGTCACAACATGATGCAACAATGGTTGGCACTGGGTTAGTAGTTCTATTACAGTTTTGAGCGCCCGCTTAGCAGGCGCTTTTTTGGTTTGCGAGGCATGTTGCCGAGCTAATGGTCTGAAAGAAGACCTGTCACCTGGCTAATTGGGAAGACAAGCTGTAAGCAAGGGCGTTTCCGGCGACGGAAGGGTCTGAAGGAAGCTGATGGCGGTTGTTGGAACGGAACGCAAGTGAACCAGTGATGGTATATATGAAGGATAACCTTTCCAAAAGTGGGGACGTCCGAAAATTAGCTGAGTCATATATATTGAGAT
>NZ_AXAC01000027.1 GCF_000472665.1 Acetobacterium malicum subsp. dehalogenans DSM 11527
AATTTTCTTGGCGTCGATTTTCAGTTCGTTGCCTTGTTTAATATGATTGTCCAGCATTGCTGCCAGTAAATTGTTGGCTGCTCCGATGGCATGGAAATCGCCGGTAAAATGCAGGTTGATATCTTCCATTGGGACAACCTGAGCGTATCCGCCGCCGGCTGCTCCGCCTTTAACGCCGAATACTGGTCCTAAAGAAGGCTCTCTTAANGCTACCAGGGTATTTTTACCAATTCGTGATAAACCATCGGCAACCCCGATTGTGGTGGTGGTTTTTCCTTCACCGGCTGGTGTTGGATTGATGGCAGTGGTTAAGATTAACCGGGCTTTTTTGCCGGTTGATTTCTTTAACAGATTGTAATCAACCTTGGCTTTATACTTTCCGTATAAATCCAGATCATCCTCTGTTAACCCCAATTTCTTTGCTATCTCACGAATATCCTGTGGTGTAGCCTCTTGTGCAATCTCAATATCTGATTTAAATCCCATTTTTTTCCTCCAATACTTTGATAAATATTTAACAACTATTATAAGTTTAACCGATTCCATGCTAAAAATCAAACAATAGTTATGATAAAATTTTACTATTATTTGGAGCTGATTGCTAATTTCATTTGTTAGTTTTGTATCATTTTTTACTCTAGATGCTTTTCATTCATATTTTTCTCGTTTTTTGTATATTTCATTTCTATTATTTGATTTATTTTTCAATTTTATATCAATCTTTTTACAAATACCCCGTTTTATTTTCTTTGAAAGCGTTTTATAACATTCTTTGTAAATTTATATCTATTTACTATTTTTCTTCTGATGATTTTTCCGGCAACAGAAAAACCTCCGCCAATAACAAGGCGAAGGCGATTTTCTCAACCATTTCATTTCAGAATTAGTTCCAACTGACACATAACCAGGTCGTCCTGATTGACAATATCAACCCGATAGTGGTTTTCGGCCAGCTGTTCCCCTAATGCCCGAACCTGATCCCCGTAAAAGCACTGGGCCTTGTAAACAATCTTGGCTTCCGATAGCACCTTGGTTTTGACCACTTCCAGGGGTAGGACCTCGATGGCCCAGGCCAGATACTTAACATGATTGACATGCTTATTGAAATCAATATCGAGAAACCGGACCGAGAAGGATTTTTCCAGATCAATTTGATTGATCTTCGAAATTTTTTTAAAGATCGGTTCCCCTTTTTCAAAGCACTGATAAGCCGCCATCTCTGGATGTTCGTCGATGCGCTCCATCTTTTCGGTCTCCCGATTAATCAGCAGCCACTGGGTATCAGCAACTACTTTTTCGATTCCCGCCCCGTCTTCAATAGTAAAGCGTCGGGTGGCACAGAATTTCTCCATCCCGGTAGCCCGGGTGGTCACCGCAACCTCGTCCTGATAGTGGGGATAGTCGTTAAAGTGGATACAATATTTAACCAGAAACCAGGCCAAATTATTTTCTTTTAAATAGTCCCCACCCAGACCCAGCTGATTGCCCTGGTTGGTGGAGGCTTCCTGAAAATAATTCATGGCGGTGGTGGGCAGCATTTTTTCAGTGAAATCAGATTCGTAACAGGCGACCCGCTTCTTTTCCTGATAAACAAGACTCATCAGCAGCTCCTATTCAAAACTGCGGCGATACAGACTGATGCCGTCAAGACTCCAGTTGGGTTCGGTGAAACTGCCCGGTTCCACCCGGTTCAGGGCCTGTTCCATGGTGTACATCCGGGCATCGATCATGTCAATATGGTGGAGCAGCTCAGCTTCCGGGAACATCGGTCGTTTGGGACTGCCGAATTCCGGCTGGTAATGATGGGATAGAATCATATGTTTGAGCATCATCAACACCTCGGGGTCGGTACCCAGTGACTGACCCACCAGTTCCAGTTCGACAATTTCCTGGGTGATGTGGCCCAGCATTTTGCCCTCTGGGGTATAGTCAGAAACTGATCCGTTTTCGTCAGAGACCATTTCATTGATTTTGCCGATATCGTGCAAAATGATGCCGGCATAGAGCAGATCCTTATTAATGAAGGGGTAAATCCCCACCAGCCCTTTGCCGATTCTCAGCATCGAATAGGTATGGTAGAGCAGTCCGCCCTTGATGGCATGATGATGCTTTTTGGCCGCCGGAAAATAACTCAAGGTCGCGGTCTGGTCGCCAAATATTTTTTTAGTGATGGCAGCGATGTCAGCATTACTAAAATCGTCGATAGTATCATTGATGTAACCTAGCATCTCGTCGATATCTACTGGTACCGTTTCAATAAAATCATTAATGCTCACCTCATCGGTTTCATCGACCAGCCGCATTTTTTCGACAATCAGCTGCAGTCGGTTGTTGAATTCCTGGACCTTACCTTTAATTTTAACCAGTTTGCCATTGGTGAAGATTTCCTCATCTTCCGGTTTGACGTCCCATTTTTTGCCATCAATTTCGTCAAAATCGGCATCGTTCAACACCATGTTAAAATAACGGCTGCCATTGGTGGCTGTTTTGGTCATCTGCGACTTTATAAATAAAAAGCCAAGATAATCCTGACCTTTCTGTACTGACTTAATTTTCAATTTGTTCTCCTTGTTGTTTTCTTAATTTATCGCTTCGGGCTGCGGTTGGCAGCTTATTTACATTGCTCCGGAAAAGCCTGAGCGTAGGCAGTCAGGCCGTGTTTTAAAATCTCCATACTTTTTTTCATGTCCTCGCCGTTAAGCACATAGGCGATGCGCACCTCGTCGGCACCGTCCTGAGGGTTTAAATAAAAATCATTGGCCGGGGATAAGAGCACCGTTTCACCCTGATAATCAAACTCGTTGATCAGCCACTCGATAAAATGACAGGCCTCTTTGATCGGCAGCTTGGCCATAAAGTAAAAGGCCCCCCGGGGTTCTTTGCAGATGACACCGGGAATTTCCTTAAGGGCGGCGTAAACAATCTCCCGCCGGCAGGTATATTCCTTTAGAATCCCATCAAAAAAGTGACCATCCAGCTTCAGCAGTGAAACCGCCCCGATCTGATCTACCGTAGAAACCGACAGCCGCATCTGAACCAGCTTTTTGAGCTGATTCATCAGGGTTTTATTTTTGGACACAATAAAACCGATCCGGGCCCCACAGGCGCTGTAACGTTTGGAAATACTGTCGATCAGGATAAAATGCTGGGCCAGTTCCTGATATTGCGCCGGACTCAGATAGCCCTGACTGTCGTAGACAAACTCCCGGTAGACCTCATCCGAGATCAGATAAAGATTATGTTTGATGGCCAGTTTCACCATCACCTCAATTTCTTCCTTAGAAAAGACCTTGCCGGTGGGATTCCCGGGATTGGTCATTAACAGCGCTCGGGTTCGCGGGGTAATGGCGGCTTCAATCACCGCCGTATCCGGCAGAGCAAAGCCGTCTTCGGCATAGGTTTTAAAACCAACCAGGTTGACGTCAGTAGCGGCAGCCATTTCTTTATAAATACTGTAAAGCGGCTCAGCGGTGAGGATTTCATCCCCGGCATTACAGATCCCGATAAAGGTAAACAGAAGCGCTTCACTACCACCGTTGGTAACAAAAAGATCACTGATGTCGTAATCCAGACCCAGCCGCCGGTAATAATCACAGGCCGCTTCCCGGAGCTCGATGATCCCCTCCGGAGCCTGATAGGATAAGACTTCCTGGTCAATACCGTTGACACTGTCTAAAAATCCGACCGGGGTTTTGATATCCGGTTGGCCGATGTTTAAAAAATAAACCTTTTTCCCTTTTTTTTGAGCTTCACTCACCAAAGGATAGTATTTTAAAAGGGCGGGTTCCCCCATTTTTTGGATACGTTGAGATGTTTCCATTTTCACTCCTGTTTGTTCGTATTATCACAATGACTCTGGTGAAAATTATAAACTTTATCAATAAAAATTGCAAATATCTGAAGCCTATTTAATTGTACAGTTTTTAAACTCATGTTAAACTAATCATAAACCATCACCATAACGGAGGCTTTATGAAACGATCAAAACCAAACATTCTCCCTGACCTGGATTTCACTGAGGATTTGCCAGCGCTGATGGCCTGGGCCCGGGAAGAAGAAATAGATATCGAAAACAAGTACTTAAAAGACTTAACCCTGAACGAACTTGATTTTTCTCACCTGTCCTTCCGGGGATCTGTTTTTGAAAACTGTGAATTCACCGATTGCCGCTTTGAAAAAGCAGATTGCCGGGACCTCCGTTTTCAGTCCTGCAATCTATCCAATAGCGAATTTACCGACGGTTATTTTAATCGTTGCGAATTCATTTCCTGCAAAATGGTAGGAGTTGATTTTCACCAGGCTCAATTAGAGAACATTTGCTTTTCTGACAGCAATTTTCAGTATGCCAATTTCAGTAAAACCAAACTCAAGGCCCTGGAAATTTCTCAGTGCGATTTCAGTTATAGCACTGTTTCTGAGTGCAAGCTAGCACAGATCCAGCTTGATGACGTCAATTTTGAGGCCGCCAGTTTTTTCAAAACGCCGCTGAAAGGACTGGATTTTACCAGCAGCCAGATCGACGGCTTGATCGTCTCTATTGAAGCATTAAATGGCGCCATTGTCTCCACCTACCAGGCCGCCGCACTGGCCAAATTGCTCGGCCTGATTGTTAAAAACAGTTGAACTATTAGCAATTGTTAAATGGCGTTTGTTGAACAATAATTGCTTTTATGTCTTTTTCCGCAAACCGGCACCAAAGCTCACGGTACTACCGAAGAAAGGGTATTTATGGAAACCATCCCGGCTAAAAATATGCTGACCCGGACCAAAAATAATTTCTGGTTCGGCACCGACTATAATATGAATATCTATCGCGGCTGTTCCCATGGCTGCATCTATTGCGACAGCCGCAGTGACTGTTATGGGATTGAAGCCTTTGATCAGGTCCGGGCTAAAGAAAGCGCCCTAGCCATTCTGGAGGATAACCTGCGACGCAAGACTCTAAAAGGTGTTGTCGGTACTGGTGCCATGAGTGATCCCTATAATCCCCAGGAAAAACAGCATCAGCTGACCCGCCAAGCCTTGGAGCTGTTTAAAAATTATGGCTTCGGGGTGGCCATTGCCACTAAAAGTCCCCTAGTGACCCGGGATAGCGATCTGCTCGCCGCCATCCAACAACGGTCGCCGGTGATTGTCAAAATCACGATCACCTGTGCCGACGATCAGCTGGCCCAAATCATCGAACCCCGGGCCGCGCCCAGTTCAAACCGCTTTGCCGCCATCCAAGATCTGACCGACCGCGGTATCTTTGCCGGCGTTCTGCTGATGCCGATTCTCCCCTTTATTAACGATACCCCGGCAAATATCAGGAGTATTGTAACTGCGGCGGCCGAACATGGCGCCCGCTTTATTTACCCCGCCTTTGGGGTGACCCTCCGGGATTCCCAGCGGCTCTATTTTTACGACCAGCTGGACGCCCATTTCCCTGGCATCAAAAAAGAATATCTCCGCAGCTTCGGCAACGCCTACAGCTGCGCCAGCCCCCAGGCCAAAAGTCTCTGGAACGTCTTCACCCGGGAATGCCAGCGCCAGGGCCTGCTTTACAAAATGGAAGATATCGTCTCTCGGTACAAACTGGAACACGGCAGCCAACAATTGTCATTTTTATTTTAGCGCAATCGTACCGCTGATTAACGATTGGTCAGTGCCGTCAGCCGTCCCCCAAAAGCCCTTTCCCTAACCAGCAGATAATTGTATCTGCTTTTTATGTTTGACATTATGCAATATATACTTGACATTATATCCTCTATACTGTACTATATGTCATGTAAGGAGTGATCAGATGAAAAATTTAAAATTAAAGGTGGCCCGAGCTGAGAAAGATATCTCCCAGGAAGAGCTGGCCAAACAGGTCGGCGTCACCAGACAAACCATTGGAATGATTGAAACCGGTAAATTTAACCCATCTTTACAATTATGTATCGCCATCTGTAAAGCGCTAGGAAAAACGTTAAACGATTTATTTTGGGAGGAAAACGACAATGAAAAAATTTAAAAAAGTAGTAGATGAGCGCCAGGAACTGGAGTTATATAAAATAGAGCATGTCTGTTTTTGGATTGTTTTCTGGCTGCTGCTGGGCAGCATCATTGTTCAGTCAATGTTTCTCAATGCTCCTTTTAGCCAATGGGGTTTTGAATGGACCATCTTTATGATCAGCTGTGGCGGGGTTATGGTCGGCTGTTATAAAAAAGGTCAGTGGGATTTTTACAGTAAACCCACCACCAAAAACTACCTGATCTACAGCCTCATCGGCTCTGGGGCCTTTGCCGTCATTTATGCCCTTACAATGTACATGAATAACGCTTATTTACAAGACAATCTGCTGGCGCTCGGCACTCTGACGGCCTTTATCTTTGCACTACTGTTTGCCCTGATCTTTGTCGCCTTGTTTGTCACTGGCACCCTGGTGAAAAAACGACAGAAAAAACTGGAAGACCAGTTCAGCGATGATGATCAGCAATAATCCCTGCCCTTTCCGTAAGGTCATGCCCCCTGATTTTATCAGGGGGTTTTCGTTTTGATCCGCGCCATTTTGCCACTTTTCGTTCCAAATAACCGGTCATTATTCTTAAAACAGCAAATTTCTGCAATCGTTTTTTCACCGAATTAGAGTTAATTCAGTCGCACTTTTTTATTTCTGTGCTATACTACAACTAATTTTAAACAGTTCTGTTTTAAATCAATAATCCGTAATGATTCGATTCAATGAGGTGAACAAATGAAAAAAAATGTAAATGTAATGGCTGTTTTTTGTGATGATACCAATCGGATTGCCCGGTTTGATGAGATGACCAATTTTATCTTCTATACCAAATCCGACAACGGTTGGGGCAAATCCGATCCGATTCCCTTTAGCTGTGATCTGTCGGGCGGATTAGCTTCAATTCGGGAAAACATCAGTCAGATGTTGGGCGCCTTCAATGACTGCCGGATCATCATTGCCAAGTCCATCATCGGTATTCCTTATCAGGTTTTTGACCGTTCCGGCTTTATTATCTGCGAATCCGAAGACTTTGATCTGGAGTTACTGGATGCCATCCAGGCCGATCTGATCAGTCAGGACGAGGAAGCTAAAGAAGATGCCAGCCTGCTGGCCCGGACTCCGGAAGAAACCGATGTTCCTGGTTATTACCGCTTTGATTTAACCCAGGTGCAGAAAAAGCACCCGGAAATGAGTTCCAAAATGGCCCTGTTACCCTTTTTAAAAGAAACCCCCTTTTACGCCCTGGAAGTAGTCTGTGACCATATCCCGCCATGGTTTGACCACCAATTACCGGAAATGCAGCTTAACTATAGCATTGCCGAAAAATCCGAAGAAAATAAAAATGATTCCCCCCAACATGTGGTCATCACCCATGCTGGCTGTGAATAAAAGGAGCACGTCATGTCAACCTGCCAAACTGAAAAATATGGTCCCCTCACCGGGATCACCTTTTTAGAAACCTATACTGATGGTTCGCCCAAAGGCTGCGCCTTCGACGAACCCAATACCATCAATACCCCTGTGGGCATTCTGGTTCCCAACTATGGCCCCGCAAACCTGAGAAATCGCGAGGGGCTAGCCCTGGAATTTTTCAAAAGCGGCCAGATCAAAAGCATTGATCTGGAAAACGCTACCGAAGTGATCACCTCCCTGGGAACCCTATCCGCCGAGCGGATCAGTTTTTATGAAAACGGCCGAATCCACCGTTTGTTTCCCCTTAACGGTCGGATCAATGGCTACTGGACCGAGAACGACGAATACACGCTGGCCAAACCAATTGCCTTTGATCTGGCAGTGGGGGCCTTTTCCGCCAAGGTCGTGAGCCTCTGCTTTTATGAAAGCGGTGCCCTCAAGAGCCTGACCATGTGGCCCCAGGAAACCATCGAAATTAATAGTCCCGATGGGCTGGTGAAGGTACGCTACGGCTTCTCCTTATATGAAAATGGCGAATTGAAAAGTTTTGAGCCCGCTCTGCCGGAACCCATTGTGACCCCGATCGGGATTGTGATCGCCTATGACAGCAATGCCCATGGCATTAATTGCGACGAAAATTCAGTCAACTATTCCCCCACCGGTGTGATCAGATCCTTGATCACCGGCAATAACGGCCTGATGATCACCGCGCCGGAAGGGAAACAGTTCGTCCAGCCGCTGATGAAGCCAGGCACCCTGGATCCAGAAATACTGGTTCCTGAACCGATGACGATTGTTTTTAGCGATGACAAAATGGAAATCATTCAGGATGATATTGTAACGGTGGATTTAAAAACCGCCACCGTTCGGGCCATTCTGGTTCATGATCCGATGAAAAAGTCCTGCGGCGACTGTTCTTCCTGCTCTAGCTGCGGCTGATTTCCATCGCAAGCAGTCAAAAGCTTAAGAATTACTTAAGTTTTATCCGGGTAAGAAAAAGTTGTTTCGACTCAAAAACATTGTGAACCCGTGAAAATGATTTCAGCCCACCTATCACTTGAATAACACCTCAGCTAACTAAAGTACAATCCTGGTTTGGGCCCAAATAAAACCGTCGCACCGCCGGCCAATTCTTAAACCCATTTCACTTTGAAAAGGGTTTACAAGCGAAGCTGCTTGACTTATCCCTCAATTCCATGGATAATAAGCCCATAGAAAACAATGCAATACGGATTTGACGAAGACAATGTGGTCTCAGCTCCTTACAATTGGGTAAGCGCTGAGACCTTTTTTGTTCCCTCACATCCTACCCTATTTAGACAAAGAGGTCTTAATTTGCTGCTCAATCAAGGCGGCCGGTTAAGATCTTTTCGTTTATGCAAAACAAAATAAGTTTTTTAGACAAGGAAGTCTTACCTTTTACACTGTTGTGAAAGGCCAAGACTTCTTTACTTTTTGCCGAAAAACTTGCATTGGATCTTAAAATTTTTCACACTCAGGAGGAACGATTATGAGACAAATCGCTATTTATGGTAAAGGTGGTATTGGTAAATCTACCACAACTCAAAACCTCACCGCAGGACTTGGTTTAATGGACAAAAACATCATGGTAGTTGGATGTGATCCAAAAGCCGATTCAACACGGTTGTTGCTTGGTGGTCTAGCACAAAAAACCGTATTGGATACGCTTCGCGAAGAAGGTGAAGAAATTGAACTGGATGCAATCCTAAAACCAGGATTCCGCGGCATTCAATGTGTGGAATCAGGTGGTCCTGAACCAGGCGTTGGCTGTGCCGGCCGAGGAATTATTACTTCCATCGGGATGCTGGAACAATTAGGTGCCTATACCGAAGATCTGGATTATGTATTTTATGATGTACTGGGTGACGTTGTTTGCGGTGGTTTCGCAATGCCAATCCGTGAAGGAAAAGCTCAAGAAATCTATATCGTTGCATCAGGTGAGATGATGGCCTTATATGCTGCCAACAATATCGCCAAAGGGGTTCAGAAATACGCTTCAAGCGGTGGCGTTCGTTTAGGTGGAATCATCTGTAACAGCCGTAATGTTGATGGTGAAAGAGAATTAGTTGATGCCTTTGCTAAAGAACTGGGCAGCCAGATGATTTACTTTGTACCCCGTGACAACATGGTTCAGCGAGCTGAAATCAATAAGAAAACCGTTCTGGAATTTGACGATACCGCCGTTCAAGCTCAGGAATACCGTAATCTGGCGGCTGCTGTCGACAGTAACAAAATGTTTGTTGTTCCAACCCCAATGCATCAGGATCGACTGGAAGAGCTATTGATGGAACATGGCTTAATGGATATTTAATTATAGTAATTAATTTTTAGATTTGAATCGTGAAAGGTAGGTTTTACATATGTTAATGGTACGCGCAATTATCAGACCTGAAAAAACAGGAGTTGTTTTATCCGAAATGTTATCCGCTGGCTTCTCAGCCGTAACTAAACTGGATGTATATGGACGTGGGAAACAAAAGGGAATTAAAGTTGGAGACGTTTATTACGATGAAATCCCTAAAGTAATGCTGCTCTGCATTGTTAAAGACGAAGATAAAGATGATGTTTGTAAAATAATTATGAAAAATGCAAAAACCGGCAAGGATGGTACTTTTGGAGATGGTCGTATTTTCATTTCTCCAGTTGAGGAAGCCTATACAATCAGTACTGGAACAGCCGGCCTGTAAAAGGAGGAATTGATATGAAAGAAGTTATGGCGATTATTCGACAGAATAAAGTGAACCAGACCAAAGAAGCACTTGTCAACGAAGGCTTTCCTGCTTTTACTTGCTTAAAGGTGCTCGGTCGTGGCAAGAAAACCATTGATTTATCTATTATTCAGGATATTGTTGATGCCGGTGAAATGCCTGTTTCAACTATGGGTGAATCATTAACAGAATCATCCCGGTTAATTCCGAAACGGTTTTTCACCGTTATTTGTGACGATGCAGATGTCAGCAAGGTTGTTTCCATTCTCATCGACAACAATCAAACCGGAAATCCCGGCGATGGTAAAATTTTCGTCATCCCAATTATGGAGTCCATTCGTGTACGAAGTGGCGAAAAAAATGCGGATGCATTTTAGAAAGAGGTGATTTGAATGGATTCAAGAGATAAAGTACTCGATAAATATAGCTCTAAGATATATAAAAACAGAAAAGAACACGTCATTGAAATTGAAGCTGGCGAACCGCAAGTCATCGCCGCCGACACCCGGGCAATCCCAGGCATCATGACCAACCGAGGCTGTTGCTATGCCGGTTGTAAAGGGGTTGTTATTGGTCCCTTAAAAGATGTTGTCAACATCGTTCATGGTCCCATCGGCTGCGCTTACTACACCTGGGGAACCCGACGAAATAAAGCCAAAAGTGATGAAAGTACCAAAGACTTTACCCAATACAGTTTTTCAACTGATATGCAGGAAACAGACATCGTCTTTGGTGGTGAAAAGAAACTGCGACAAGCTATTAAAGAAGCGGTTGAAATCTTTAACCCGGAATGTATTATGATCAGCTCAACCTGCCCGGTTGGACTAATCGGTGATGACATCCATGCCGTTGCCGCTGAAGCTGAAAAAATGTATGGCATTAAAGTACTGGCATTCAGTTGTGAAGGTTATAAAGGCGTCAGCCAATCCGGTGGTCACCATATTGCCAACAACGGTCTAATGAAATACATCATCGGAACTGGTGATGCAGAACCTCAAAAATATTCCATTAACCTTTTGGGCGAATACAACATCGGTGGCGACGGCTGGGAAGTTGAACGTATATTAAAGCGAATCGGTTATAACGTTGTCTCAGTAATGACGGGTGATGGTAGCTATGCAGATCTTAAAAATGCTCATACCGCTGATTTAAACCTGGTTCAATGTCACCGTTCAATCAACTATATTGCTGAAATGATGAAAA
The DNA here is from genome assembly GCF_000472665.1 of Acetobacterium malicum subsp. dehalogenans DSM 11527. Lineage (GTDB taxonomy): Bacteria > Bacillota > Clostridia > Eubacteriales > Eubacteriaceae > Acetobacterium > Acetobacterium malicum. The sequence goes on from NZ_AXAC01000027.1 coordinate 11,330, forward strand.
CAAAATATGGCATGGATTGGATCAAGGTCAATTTTATTGGTCTGGAAAGTATCAAAAGCTCCTTGATGGATATTGCCACTTACTTCGGAGACCCAGCCTTGTTGGCTCGAACAGAAGAAGTTATCGCTGAAGAACTGGACGAAATCGAAGAAGGCATGGCTTACTACAAGTCAAAACTGGATGGTAAGAAAGCGGCTGTTTATGTCGGCGGATCGCGTACCCATCATTATATCAACCTATTGAAATACTTAGGCGTCGATGTAATTCTGGCCGGCTATGAATTTGGACATCGTGATGATTATGAAGGCCGCGATGTTATTCCTTCTATTAAGATCGATGCGGATTCAAAAAATATTGAAAGTATTACTGTCACTAAAGACGAGGCAAACTACAAAACCTTCCATACCCCAGAAAAAATTGAAGAACTTAAAGCAGCTGGCGTTCCCATCGAAAAATACGATGGCTTATGGAATGATATTGCCGAAGGCGCCATCATCACTGATGACTTCAACCATTTCGAAACCGAAGAATTTTTAAAAGAGCTAAAACCTGATATTTTCTTCTCTGGTATTAAAGACAAATTTATTGTTCAAAAATCAGGTGTCCCATCACGACAATTACATTCCTATGATTACAGCGGTCCCTATGCTGGCTTCAGAGGAGCATTAAATTTCGCCAAAGACATTACAATGGCCACTTATACCCCAGTCTGGAACATGGTTCAGGCGCCCTGGAAAAGTGAGCCCACGTTAGTCGGCAGCTTAGGAGGTATGGAATAATGTTAGAATTAACCCCAAAAAAATTATCGGACCGATCCACCTTACGAATCAATCCGATAAAAACATGTCAACCAGTTGGTGCAATGTACGCCGCCCTGGGTGTTCACCAATGTATGCCACATAGCCATGGCTCACAGGGATGCTGTTCATTTCATCGTATGTTTTTAACCCGACATTTTAAAGATCCAGCTATTGCATCTTCCAGTTCATTTACCGAAGGCGCTTCCGTATTCGGCGGCGGCTCCAACTTGAAAACGGCGATTAAAAACATTTTTGATATTTACGACCCTGAAATCATTGCCGTTCACACCACCTGTTTAAGTGAAACTATCGGTGATGACCTTAACGGTTACATCCAGGATGCGAAAGTACCTGAAGGCAAATTGGTCGTTCACACCAATACGCCAAGTTATGTTGGTTCACATATTACTGGTTATTATAACATGATCGCCGGATTTATTAAATATCTATCTGAAGCAACTGGCGAAAAAAATGGTAAATTAGCCCTCTTCCCGGGATTTGTTAATCCTGGTGATATGCGGGAAATGAAACGACTGATGAAGCTGATGGGCACTGAGTTCATCATGCTTCCAGATACCAGCGGCGTTCTCGATGCTCCAATGACTGGCAACTACACCATGTATCCCAAAGGCGGAACCTCCATTCCGGATATTAGAGATCTTGGAAACTGTGAGCTGACCTTAGGATTAGGTGAATTAACATCTGAATTCCCAGCCGATTTCCTTGAAAAGAAATGTAAAGTTCCTTACAAAACGCTACCACTACCAATTGGTGTGGAAAATACCGATGCCTTTATTATGGCACTAAACCAGTTCTCTAAAAATGAAGTCCCTTATGAAATTGAAGAAGAACGGGGCCAGTTAATGGATATCCTGTTAGATTCACATCAATATACCAACAATAAAACGGTCGCTATCTTTGGAGATCCGGATACTGTTTTAGGCATGGCTCAAATCGCGCTGGAAATGGGAATGATTCCAAAATATATGGTAACTGGTACTCCTGGTGCTGCTTTTGAGAGAAAAGCCAATGCGTTACTGGAAAAATTCGGCGTCGAAGGCTGTACTGCTAAACAGTCTGGCGATTTATTTGAACTTCACCAATGGATTAAAAATGATCCAGTTGACTTGTTAATCGGCGGAACCCATGGCAAGCAAGTTGCCCGAGCTGAGGATATTCCTCTGGTTCGTGTTGGCTTCCCGGTCATTGATCGTTATGTCCATTCGTACATGCCGATCGTTGGTTACAAAGGTGCCATCCGTCTGGCTGAACTGATCCTTAACGCCCTCATGGACCGTCAGGACCGTGATTGTGAAGATGAAGATTTAGAAATGGTCATGTAGTTTAGGAACTTATTCTTCCAAAACGCCTTATCTTTATTGCTGTTATGTGGTCATGAAATAATAAACCTAAACACTTCATACGCAACTATTTCGTAATTGATACCAGCATGTACTACCATTATTATCAATACACACCAAGGGGAGGTTTTCCTCCCCTTTATTTGAAAGGAGGCTGTAAAATGAAAAATGACAATGCTATTTTACCAGAAAGAGCCAAGTCAATTCGTTTTTCGGAATGCAGCGGAGACGGCAGTGGAATCAAGTGTGAGTCAGAAAGTGTCTCAGGGGCAGTCAGTCAACGGGCTTGTGTTTACTGCGGTGCCCGGGTTGTTTTAAACCCCATCACCGATGCCTTCCATATTGTTCATGGCCCCATCGGATGTGCCAGCTATACCTGGGATATTCGCGGTAGTTTATCCAGCGGAGAAGAAGGCTATCGAAACTCTTACTCTACCGACCTCCGGGAAACCGATGTTATCTTCGGAGGCGAAAAAAAGCTGGTCGCTGCCATTGATGAAATTATGACCCTTCATGAACCAAAAGTTATTTTTATTTATGCCACTTGTATTGTCGGCGTAATCGGTGACGATATCGACGCAGTCTGTCGCAACGCCGAATCAAAATACGGTATCCGGGTCATCCCGGTTAAATCTCCAGGCTTCTCTGGAACCAAAAAAACTGGCTATAAAATGGCCTGTAATGCCATCATGAGTCTCGTGACTCCCGAATTTTTACCAGCAAAAACACTTGGTGTCAACATTCTCGGTGATTTTAATCTGGCCGGTGAAATGTGGATCATCAAAAATTATTTACGACAAATCGGCGTTGAAGTGGTTGCCAATATTACTGGCGATGCCCGGGTCGAAGATCTTAAAAAAGCTCCCAGTGCTCAATTGAATCTGGTCCAATGTGCAGGCTCGATGACTTATTTAGCTAAACAGATGGAAGAAACCTTTGATATCCCATTTATCAAAGTCAGCTTTTTCGGCGTCACCGACACCTCGGATTCACTGATGCGGATTGCCTATGCCGTCGGTGATAAAGAAGTTATAAAGCGCGCTAAAGCTTTTATTGAAGAAGAAAAAAATAGAGTCATCCCTCTTTTAAATAAATACAAAAAAAATCTTGAAGGAAAAAAAGCAGCCATCTATGTTGGTGGCGGTTTTAAAGCAATCTCCCTGATCAGACAGTTTAACGAATTCGGTATGAACACTGTAATGGTGGGTACCCAAACCGGCAGCAAGGATGATTATGAAGTCATTCAGCATCTGGTTGATGAGGATGCCGTCATACTGGACGATGCCAATCCCGCTGAACTGGAAGCCTTTATGAAGGAAATGGGAGCCGATATATTAGTGGGCGGCGTCAAAGAACGACCCTTGGCCTATAAACTTGGGGTAGCCTTCTGCGATCACAACCATGAACGCAAGCATCCCCTGGCCGGCTACGAAGGCACCCTGAACTTTGCCTCTGAAATCAATCTTTCCATGAATAGTCCTGTCTGGGAAACTATCGCCCAAGGAGGTAATAAAAATGTCTAAAAATTTAGTCAACTTAAATGTTAATCCCTGTAAAATGTGCATGCCAATGGGAACAGCCAATGCTTTCTATGGTATTCAGAAGTGTATGAACATCCTTCATGGTTCTCAGGGATGTAGCACTTATATCCGTCGCCATATGGCTACCCATTATAATGAACCAGTCGATATTGCCTCATCTTCTCTGACTGAAGAAGGAACCGTCTACGGCGGTGAGAAAAACCTGATCATTGGTCTGGAAAACCTGATCAAATTATATAAACCGGAGGTCATCGGCGTTTCAACCACTTGTCTGGCCGAAACCATTGGCGAAGATATTGAATTTATTATCAAGAACTTTTACGCTTCACATCCTGACACAACGGTAAAAATTATTCCCGTTAAATCAGCCGGCTATGGCGGCACGCAATTTGAAGGCTTTAACCGGGCTTTGAAAGCGATCGTCTCCCATGTGGATATGGACAGCACCAAACATGATAAGATCAATATCATCAGTAGCATGATTTCCCCAGCGGATACCCGTTACCTCAAAGATATCCTGGATCAGTTTGGACTGGAGTATATCCTATTACCGGATCTCTCGGAAAATCTGGACGGCGTTCACCAGAGCAGTTATTATCGACTGCCGATGCATGGCACCCCTATTTCTGAAATCCAGAAAATGGCCGGCGCCCGAGCTACCATTGAAATATCCGATACGATTAAACCTGACGAATCGCCCGGTGTCTATCTTTATGAAAACTACGGGGTTCCTTATAAACGGATCAACCTCCCGATGGGGCTACGGGATACAGATGCTTTAATCGATCTCTTATCCGAACTTTCAAAAAAAGCGATTCCAGAAAAAATCGCAAAAGAACGAGGACGTTATCTTGATGGCATGGTCGACTCTCATAAATACAATGCCCTTGGTCGCATCGCCATCTTCGGTGAACCGGATTTTGTCGTTTCCGCGGTGCGGCTCTGCTGTGAAAATGGTATTATGCCAGTGATTGCCGCTACAGGCTCTAATTGTCCTCAGCTCAAAGAAAAAATTGAAGCTGAACTTTCTAAGCTGGCCGATGTTCTTTTCGTTGACAACTATGTGATCTTAAATGATGTTGACTTTGAAACCATTGAAGAAGAGGCCCTGCGACTGGGCGCCAACCTGATGCTGGGAAATTCCGATGCCCGTCGAATCGAAGAAAAACACGGTATTCCCCTGATCCGTTGTGCCTTCCCCATCCATGACCGCATTGGCGGTCAACGAGTTAGAACGTTAGGCTACGAAGGTTCACAAATCCTACTGGATCAAATCACCAATACTCTACTTAAAGCAGTGGAAGGCGGGTTTCGGGAAACCTTGTACAACACCTATTATAATGAAGGGCCTAAATCCAAATACGGATTGGAGCCGGAAACGGAGGCAAAAATGAAAGTGCTGAAAAATAACAACACAAACAAAACAACGACCCCACAGAACCAGACAATTGAAGAAAAAACAGCCAACCATCCCTGCTATAGCTGCGGTGCCTCTCAGAAAAATGCCCGAATGCACCTCCCTATCGCCCCTAAATGCAATATTCAGTGTAATTATTGCGTTCGCAAATTTGATTGCCCTAATGAGAGCCGTCCTGGTGTAACCACCGAAATTCTTTCGCCGGAAGCCGCTTTTGAAAAGTATAAACTGGTTAAAGAAAAGGTCCCTAACCTGACGGTAGTAGGTATCGCCGGACCCGGGGATGCCCTGGCAAACTTTGAAGAAGCTAAAAAAGCCCTGACCTTAATTCAGGAATACGACCCCAATGTTACCTTCTGCGTTTCCACCAACGGCTTAATGCTTCCCTACCACGCCAAAGAGCTGGCAAAACTCGGCGTTTCCCATGTCACTGTTACGGTCAATGCGGTTGATCCGGCCATCGGTGCCAAAATCTATAAACATGTCGATTTTATGGGGAATCGCTACCACGGCGAAGTCGGTGCCTCGATTCTTCTGGCTAATCAGTTATCTGGGATTAAACTGCTCATCGATGAAGGGGTAATCGTCAAAATCAATACCGTAACCCTGATGGGGATCAATAATACACACATTGAAGAAGTGGTCAAAACAGTAAAAGATATGGGCTGCTTTATTTCCAACGTGATGCCTCTGATTCCGGTTAAAGGTTCAGCCTTTGAAGGCCTGCAAATCGCCACCAATCACGAGATCAATGCAATCCGCGATAAATGCGGCTTACACCTGAAACAGATGTATCATTGTAAGCAATGCCGAGCCGATGCCATTGGCAAGCTTGACAGCGACATCTCGCTGGATTTCCGGGAAAATAAAACTAAAACTGAAGAAATCGTCATCTCCGCCCCTAAAGGATTACGCTTTGCCATCACCTCCAAAGGCGGAATGCTGGTCGATCAGCATTTCGGCCAGGCGTCCGAACTTTACATCTATGACTACCTCGACGACGAAGTACAGTTTAAAGAAAAACGGGTGATCAGCAAATATTGCACCGGTGAAGAAGAATGTGACGAAAAAGAAGATAAAATCGGGACCATTCTGAAAGCCTTGAATGACTGCGACGGCGCCATCACCATGCGCATCGGTGATCTACCTACTAAACGTCTGGAAAGCAAAGGAATCAAAGTCTTTTCCACGTATGACCGAATTGAAGATGCCGTTAAAACAGCTGCCCAGGAAATGCTAAAAGCCGAGCTGCAAACTGCCGGTAATTTCTAAATTCATTGAATAACCGTCAATTGCTCCACAGTCCATTTATGAATAATTGCTTATTCGGGTAATCAGACTGCGGAGTAGACGGCCATATCATAATTATCCAAACTCTATTATTGCTCAGGAGGAAAAAAATGGTTAGTCCAAAACATCATATTTTTATCTGCACCAGCTGCCGGATCAACGGCACTCAACAAGGGTATTGTTTTCAACAGGATTCGGTGAAAATCCTGCAGACCTTTCTTGAAGAAATCGATGAACGGGAATTATCCGGCGACGTCATGCTGAATAATACCGGCTGTTTCGGAATCTGCGATAAGGGCCCCATCGTGGTCGTTTATCCGGAAGGTGTCTGGTATGGCAATGTCACTGTCGATGATGTGGAACGCATCATGGAAGAACATATCGAAGGCGGCAACGTCGTCGAGGATCTGGTAATTTAACCGTTCCGGATTGCACCAAACAAATTATACCGATACAATGATCAATCAGATTGATGCTGCTTCTGAATCGGTGGCATCAATCTTTTAATTATTATCCGTCACTTTTTTACATCCTATTTTTGAAATATTGCGAAAGCGGGGTACACAAATGGTTACCATTATCGATCGGACACTGACAACCTTTAATACTGCCGGGATCACCTCCCAGGATCTTAACCATTTCTGTGATCTGCTTTTTACCTGTGGGGTCACTAAAATCGAACTGACCCCTGACCTCGTTGCACGGCTGAACTTTCCGGAAACTGCCGCCGGTTTAAAAAAATGGCTGCTGGGGCGAAATTTTTTTCTCACCCAACTTACTCCGATTGCTGCTGATTCGATGCGTTGTTCCAGCAAGGAACCCAAACCCCTATGGCAATTGGAAGCAAATGATCTGCTCGAAAAAAATATTCCTGTGAGTAAAATCAACCCCCTCCAGCATCGCAAAATCCGTATCACCGGACTCGATGACCTGATGACCCGGGACTATCCGGCGATTTTTAAAACACTGCTTTCCAGTGGTGTCGAAACCCTCGATTTTTGTCCAGGAAATCAAAAACACTGTGCTACTGCCATCGCCATGGAATGGCTTCATGCCGGTGGCCAAAGCATCAGTTGCGGGTTTACCAATCATCATAACTTCGCGCCATTGGAAGAAGTATTGATGAGCCTGAGCCTCAGTCTACCCGATAACTTTACCGGCGATTTGTCAGTTTTAAGTGAACTGCGCAGCCTTTATGAAAAGCTGTCCGGGCAACCGGTTTCTAAAATGAAGGCAATCATCGGTGAAGATATTTTCAAGGTGGAATCCGGCATTCATGTCGACGGTGTTTTGAAAAACCCCCGTACCTATGAACCGTTTAATCCCCAAACCGTTGGAAGTCAACGGGAAATTGTGTTAGGGAAACACTCCGGCCGACAAAGTATTTTATATAAACTGAATCAACCTGATTTATCCGAATCAGCGGCCCACTCGATTTTAAAACAAATAAAAAAACGTTGCAGCCAGCTTGGCCGAAACCTGTCCGATCTGGAACTGCGAACCCTTGCCAGTGAGGTACAAAATGACAAACAGACGGAAGTATATTGTTGATACAACCTTAAGAGACGGCGAACAAAGCCCCGGGATGGCCTTTTCGATCCGGGAAAAAGTCACCATCGCCAAATCGCTGGACGCCCTGGGGGTCAGCCGAATCGAAGCCGGTACCCCGGCCATGGGCAGGGAGGAATGCCGGGCCTTTGAAAAAATCAAACTGGCCTGTCAGAAGGCGCAGATTATTGGCTGGAACCGGATGAATCTCGGCGATATCAGCCAGTCCATCGACTGCGGCGCCGACATTATCCATGTTTGTGTCCCGGCTTCGGATCTGCTGATTCGTGAGAAGCTGCGCACCACCCGATCCCAGGTACTGGAAACCCTGAGTGCCTGCGCCGCAGCTATCCACGATGAGAAAAGAGAACTAACTATCGGTTTGGAGGACGCCTCCCGGGCCGACTGGGATTTCGTCGTTTTGCTGATTGAAACCGCCCGGGATCTGGGGGCCACCACCCTGCGTTTCTCAGATACCGTAGGAATCATGTCGCCCAGCCTCTGCAAGGCCACGATCAGTCGGATTCCTGACAACATCGACATTGAAGTGCACATGCACAACGATCTGGGCATGGCAGTGGCAAACTCCATCCAGGGACTCCGTTCCGGCGCCAAATATGCCGATTCCACCCTCTTCGGGATCGGCGAGCGGGCCGGTAACTGCAATCTCGAACATCTCCTGATCGCCACCCAGGGTCAACTGGACTTCGGTATCAGCCTGGACGAACTCCAGTGGCGACAGGCCGATTTAAAATCGATCATTTATAAAAACAAACTGACGTATGCCTAGATCATCTCCTACTGAACACATCCACTAAAAAAAAACACCGTGAGGTGTTTTTTTACATCTTATAATAATTACACTTCGCCAAAGCCACTGCCGATCAATGCCACCAGAGTTTCCACCGCCAGCATCTCATCCTCACCCGCGGCAAAAATTTCAACCACATCGCCCTGACTAATTCCCGTTGCCATAATACTCAACAACGATTTTGCCTCACCCTCTTTGGGGTCATCCCCTAATTTTTTGATTCTGATATCCGCTCTGAATTCTCCGGCCTTCTGACAAAACTCCGCCGCAGGTCGTGCATGTAAACCTGTGGGATTAATAATTGTAACTGTTTTCGAATGCATACTCCTACCTGTTAATGAATCTTTCATTCCTTTCCATTTATTCTTTCGGTCGCCTTCATATTATGATCGTTGTTATTATTATCTTCCCCGTTTCCGATAAAATAAACAGGCTTATAAGTAGTTCGTCATTTCTTTCAGTGAGTCAAAAACACAATCCGGAACCACCTCCGAATTTTTCAGGTCGGACATTTTAGTCTCCCCGGTCAGCACCAGAAACCCTTTACCGCCATTATTGACACCAGTGGCCACATCGGTGTAGATCCGGTCTCCGACAAAGGCTACATCCTCTTTTTTATGGCCGGTAATGGCTAAAATCATTTCCATGGTTTCGGGAAAAGGCTTACCTAAATATTTGGGTTCCACCCCGGTCGATTTGGTGATCAGGGCACACATCGAACCGCAATCGGGGATAAAACCGGTTTCGGTGGGACAGACCAAATCCAGATGAGTGGACAAAAAGACCGCGCCGTTTAAGATAAAGGTGCAGATTTTCTCCAGCTTTTCGTAGGTCAGAGTTGTGTCAAAACTGGCCACCGCTACATCCGGCTGCTCCTGGACCAAGTTAATGCCGTGTTTCCGGAAGCTCTCTTCCAAGAGTGGGGTACCCATCAGATAGACAGATTGTCCAGGATAATAGGTTTTTAAATATTCAATGGTTACATCTCCGGAAGTGATAATCCGGTCTTCTTCCACAATACAACCCATATTTTTCAGTTTCTCCTGATAAAAGCTGGGCCCCCGGGATGAATTATTGGTGATGAAAATGAAATCTTTTTGCTGGGCTCGCAAAGCTTCGATAAAGTCCAGCGCCCCATCGATTAAGCCATTGCCCAGATAAACCGTGCCGTCCATATCCAGAGCAAACAGTTTAACATCTTTTAGTGCTTCTTTTTTCGTCACGATCATTTTCTGTCAATCTCCTCAGTTTCTGCTTCCATCGTCCTATTCCTGGTCGCCGGTTCGGCGGCTTCATCGAGTTCCAGCAGTCTTTTTCCACATTCCACATCAGTGACCAGAACATTAATGAATCCGCCTTTGATGGCGCCCTGGATGGCCTGGGCCTTTTCGGGACCACTGGCCACGCCAATCGAATGAGGGACCCGCCGGAGCTTTTTAATGTCAACCCCAATCACACAGTTATCAGCCTCAAAGGCTTCAGTGCTGCCATTGATATCAAAAAACTGCATACCGACATCGCCCACCACATTTTTTTGGCGCATGATTTCCATGTCTTTTTCATCATAATAGCCGGTGGCCATAATGGCTGATCCCCGATTAGGCACCCCAATCCCAACCACTGCTACATCCAGACCGTCACCCATTTTGATGATCCGTCGGATATCCGGTTCCTTCATCAACTCCTCTTTGATCTTAACTCCGGACACCCGGGCCGGTGCATGCAAAAGATAAGAGACACCACCAAAAGACTTGGCCAGAGCTTCAACAATAGTATTGGAATGAAGCTCCATGCCCAGATGTCCGATCCCGCCGATGAGCGGGATAAAAGTCACCCGCTTTGAGGTTCCCTTGGATACAAAACGATAGATCTGGCCAATTGAAGACCCCATCGAAACCCCAATAATGGTATCATCTTTGATCAACCGCTCCAGATAGTTGGCGGTGGCCTTGGCCAGCTCATCCTTCTGATCCCGGTTATCCTGTTTCATATCGACGATAAAGACTTCTTTTAAGCCATAGCGATTCTCCAGTTTTTTTTCCAGATCAACATAATTATTGCCAAAAATAGGATCAATAATTATTTTGACTATCCCCCGCTCCCTGGCATTCTGAAGAATTCGGGACACCGTTGGTCGGGATAGCCCCAACTCCGTTGCGATCAGCTTTTGACTGATATCCTGATTATAGTACATCTCGCAGATTTTCACCATCAGACGCTCATCGTCCACTACCTTTTTCATCCGGTCACCTTCCTGTTTCTGCTTTCGTAAGCTATTTCTAAGCTGTATCAGCTTTACGCTTTAAGACTTTTCTTTTTATTCATTTCTGAAATTATGCAATTATTACTTAATTATATTGCTTTTGCTAAAAAAGTCAATCATTTCGTTTTCTTCTGTAAAAAAGTATCGATTAAAAAGCCCGCTCGTTACAGATGTAACGAACGGGCTTTTCTCGATTTATTGAAAAAGTCATTTTTATAATGCGATATCTCCTCTTTCGCCGGTTCGGATCCGGATACATTCTTCCACTGGTTTGATGAAAATTTTTCCATCGCCAATTTCGCCGGTTCGGACCACACTCATAATCAATTGGACGATTTCTTCGACCTTATCGTCGGCTACCACAATTTTAATTTCAATCTTGGGAATCATATTCATCATCACCGAGGTGCCCCGGTTATGAGCCACCCAACCGTACTGGTTGCCGCATCCCAGTACCTGGCGGATATTCATACCATTGACTTTTGCTGCCAAAAAGGCATCCTTTAAAGGTTCCAGTTTTTCCGGACGGATAATCGCTTCGATCTGTTTCATAGCATTTTCCTTTCTTACTTAAAATAACCGGACATTGGGCAATTTCCAAGTACAGGAATAATGATTGTTTTACTTTCATTTACCCCAATATCCGGTGCTGACTTCCACTTCGTATTTTAGTCGATAAACTGCTATTGGTCAATTCCGGAAAATGCCGGATAAGCTTCTTCACTGTGTTCACTGATGTCAAGACCCAGTGCTTCTGCTTCAGGAGCGACTCGAATCGCCATGATCTTCTTGAGAATCAGCATAATCACCGCTGTCATCGTACCCGAATAAAGCACCGCAATTAACAGCGCTGTGATCTGGGCGACAAATAACTGGGTATCGCCAAAGAACAAGCCATTCCATTGGGCCACCGGATTAATCGCCGTCTGGGCAAACAGTCCAGTGGCAATGACCCCCCAGATCCCACTGATACCGTGACATCCAAAGGCATCCAGGGTATCATCATAGCCAAACCGCACCTTCACCTTTGTTAAAAAGAAGAAGCAGATCGGACTCACCACGGCACCAATAAACAAGGCCGCTTCGGTTGGTACAAAACCAGCTCCAGGGGTAATTGAAACCAGTCCAACGATTGACCCGGTGATGGCCCCCATGACGGTGACTTTTTTATAAACCACCATTTCAACCAGCATCCAGGTTAACATCGCCGCCGCCGATGCCAATAAGGTCGTCACTACCGCATGCACCGCCAGTCCGTTGGCGGCTAGAGCCGATCCGCCGTTAAAAGCAAACCAGCCGACCCATAAAATTGCCCCACCGATGACAAACAGCGGAATGTTATGGGGATGATAGGATTTGATACCGTACCCTTTTCGGGAGCCCAGAATAACACAGGCCACCAGACCAGAAATCCCTGAACTGACTTCGATGACCAATCCCCCGGCAAAATCCACCGCGCCGAGACCAGCAATCAGACCGCCCTGACCCCAAACCATATGGGCCATCGGATAATAAACCAGCAGCATCCAGAAGGTTACAAAAATAAACAGCGCTGAAAACCGCATTCTTCCTGATAGTGAACCCACCACAATAGCCGGGGTTACCATACAGAATACCAGTTGAAAAATGGCAAACAGCTGCCCCGGAATACTACTGGCATAGGGTCCCGGTTCAGATGCACTGATGCCTCTAAAAAAAATGTTGCTAAAATCACCGATAAAGCCAAAACCACCCAGATCCGGGCCAAAGGATATCGAATACCCCACCACATACCACATCACCGTTGCCAGTCCACAGCAAAACACCACCGACATGATGGTGTTGAGGACATTTTTTCGCCGCACCATTCCGGCATAAAATAATGCCAGCCCCGGGGTCATAAAAAATACCAGCATTGTACAAATCAGAATAAATGCCACATCTCCAGAATTAATCATAATTTCCTCCGTAATTCTCTGTTTTCGTTATTTATACCAATCACTGAAAATGGTTCAATGATTATCCGATCAACCCACTTTAAAACCAGCCCTCAACCGGCCGGCCGCTACGCTTATCCCCTTTGATAAGTTGGTTCAATTAGCTAATTTAAAATCAGCAATTGCAGACGCTCAACGCAAAAAAAGACGACAACAAAAAAACTGTTATCGCCTTTGATACTCTAAATGATATATCCGGTTCACTTTTTTGCCGATTCTCCTCATTGACAATCGACTAAACCTTTTCGCTATTATTTAAGGTTGATTTTAATATTTAATTTTTGTCGACTCATTTCTGACTCAGCAAGTCGAATTATAGCATTTGTCGTCCCTGGAGTCAATCCTCGAATTTATCAGAGTTGAAATCTTTCGTGTCTTTTCAAAAAAAGCGCAAAAAAAAGCGATTATATCAAGTATCTAATATAATCGCTTAAATCCATTTGCCAGTTTTTAAAGGGCGATATCGCCGCGCTCGCCGGTTCGAATCCGAATGCATTCCTCAACTGGTTTGATAAAAATTTTTCCATCACCGATTTCCCCGGTTCGGACAGTGTCCATAATCAGCTTCACGGTTTCCTCGACCTTATCGTCGGCAACCACAACTTTTATTTCAATTTTAGGAAGCATGTTCATCATTACCGAGGTTCCCCGATTATGAGCCACCCAACCAAATTGATTCCCGCATCCTAGAATCTGACGAATGTTCATGCCATTAACTTTTGCTTCTAAAAAGGCATCCTTTAAAGGTTCCAACTTTTCCGGACGGATAATTGCTTCAATCAGTTTCATAAGTTTTTTCCTTTCTTTGCTGATTGCGAAGCCATGATGGCATGGCTCCCCAACCGTATTTTAATTTCGTTCTATTGATCAATTCCCGAGAAAGCTGGGTAGCCTTGTTCGCTGTGTTCGCTGATATCCAGACCCAATGCTTCGGCTTCCGGTGATACGCGGATATTCATCACTTTTTTAAGGACCAGCATAATTACCCCGGTCATAACTGCCGAATAGATAACTGAAATCCCTACCGCCATTAATTGAGCCACAAATAATTCAGTAGCTCCGAAGAACAACCCATCCCATTGCGCAATGGGGTTAATGGCTGATTGAGCAAATAAGCCGGTGGCAATACCGCCCCAGATTCCGCCAATCCCATGACAACCAAAGGCATCCAGCGAATCATCATATCCAAATTTTTGTTTGACCTTGGTCATAAAGAATAAACAGATTGGACTAACTAAAGCACCGATAAACAAGGCCGCACCAAAGGGCACATAACCAGAACCCGGGGTAATGGCTACCAGTCCGATTATCGCACCAGTCACAGCACCCAGAACCGTCACTTTTTTATAAAGAATCGATTCCATCAGCATCCAGCTTAACATTGCTGCTGCTGAAGCGATCATCGTGTTTCCCATCGCCTGAACGGCCAGTCCATTGGCAGCTAAGGCCGATGCGCCATTAAAGGCAAACCAGCCCACCCATAAGATGGCACCACCGGTGAAAATCATCGGAATGTTATGGGGATGATAAGCTTGAATACCATAACCTTTTCTTTTACCGAGGATGATACAGGCAATCAGCCCAGAAACCCCAGAACTGATATGAATAACATTACCGCCGGCAAAATCGACGGCTCCCAGTCCGGCGATAAAACCGCCTAAGCCCCATACCATATGAGCTAGTGGGTAGTAAACAAGCAGCAACCAGAAGGTGATGAAGACAAACATGGCGGAAAATTTCATTCGACCTTCCAATGCCCCCACCAGAATGGCTGGTGTAATAATACAAAACATCAACTGAAATATGGCAAACAGTGCGCCGGGGATATTGGCCGCATAAGGACCAGCTTCAGTTGCACTGACACCGCTGAAAAAGGCATTGCTTAAATTCCCGACAACTCCCAGTCCGCCGACGTCTTCACCAAATGAAATCGAATAACCAACGGCAAACCACATCACTGTTGCCAAACCACAACAGAATAACACAGACATCAATGTATTAATCACATTCTTTCTGCGTACCATCCCACCATAGAACAATCCCAAGCCTGGAGTCATAAAGAATACCAGCATTGAACCGATCAGAACAAATGCGACATCACCAGAATTAATCATTTTAACTTCCTCTTTTCTAAATTATTTTGATCAAGTAGCTTGATCATGATGACCTTATTGTAATTAATTAAGGCCACCCTTTTAGGCAATTTATAATTTCTGTCCTCTTCTTTTGATCCACCAATACGTTGATATTTTATTGGCAATCAATTTCTCTTATGTCCATTCAAACGATAAAATAATGATAATCCATCAAAATTTAAAAAGCGATAACATTCATGACTGTTATCGCCTTTGATAAATTGCTGGGTCTATTTGGTTTGAATAAAAAAAGGCGATAACAGGGTTTCCTGTTATCACCTTTGATAAGCGTTTAGAAATCATTAAGTATCAATCCTAACAATCCTGTCTTCTTTGACTTCCGTTAGGTTTACCTTAAGATGTTTTTGATTATAGCACCATAAAAATCCACTGTCAATGGGATTTTCATTTTTTTTCATAAATTCTTAACTGAAAACGATTTTCTTTTTACTGACCAGCCGTGACAATCACATCTTTTGTCTGACTTTGACCATTTCGCTCGAAGGTCACACTTACTTTATCGCCGCCATTGACCGCATAGAGAATTTCTTTCATCTTAAGCATGGTGTTCGTTTTGATGCCATTAATTTCTTTAATGATATCTCCGGCAGCCAAACCGGCATTAGCAGCACCGCCGCCCTGTTGTACCGAAGCAATATAGATTCCCTCATTAAAGTTGACATCACTGTCAGTAAGATAATAATCGGCAATCGCCCGGTCATAAGCGGTGATGCCCATCACCGTGGAATCAAATTTTCCAGTTGCCACAATTTCGTTTAGAATCGGTTTTAAAATATTAATCGGTATGGCAAAACCCATTCCTTCGCCAGTGGTCAGTTTATAGGTATTGATGCCGATTACTTCACCGTTTTTATTAACCAACGGGCCACCGCTGTTTCCCGAATTGATCGAAGCATCGGTTTGGATCAGATCTTCCGCTAACCCATTTTCCAACGGGATGCTCCGATTCAGGGCTGATATGATGCCGGCCGTGACCGTTCGTTCAAAGTTCAGTCCCATCGGATTACCAACTGCCACCGCCAGTTCACCAACGACCACATTGTCCGAATCACCCAGTTCCAGCACTGGCAAATCCTTGGCCTCAATTTTGATAATGGCCATATCCAGCGCAGCATCAGACCACACCAGTTTGGCATCATAGGTATTTCCGTCCGCCAGTGATACCTTCAAGGCCGAGACATCATCCGATGCCACATGCTGATTGGTGGCAATATAACCATCGCTGGTTAAAATGAAGCCGGAACCGACTCCGGTTGCTTCCTGAGGTCCGTAAGCGGTCATCGCCACTCCAGTGGTCTCAATCCCCACCACCGATGGGGGAACCGTTTGGGCAATGGCTTCCACCACTGTATCCGCTGAGCTCTCACTGACTACAATTTCATTTTTGGCGCCCTGTATTACAGTGCTGTTGTCAAAGAAAAAGTTAACGCCAAGAAATAACGCGCCCACAATCACACCGCCGATAATTGCACCAATCATGCCGATGATCAGGGAATTTGGTTTTTTTTCTTTTTTCAGATCGTCGTTCATCGTTTCACCTCAATCTTAGTTGAAGTTCTTTTACAGGTTGATTATCTCACTCGCACTACTTCTTTTGGCCACACAAAGTTTCACATCACCATCCAGAACCACGCCGGCCCCGATTAAGATCCGAGCGGTGGTTTCATAGGCCAGCAAAGGATAATTGTTTTCCTGGCTGAGATGGGCCAGCACCAGTTGTCGGGTACCTTCCTTTACCAGAGCCAGGGCCAGATCGCCGGCCGTCTCATTGGACAGATGACCGAAGTCACTTTTTATCCGCTGTTTGAGGTAGAAGGGATAAGATCCGGCTTCCAGCATCGACACGTCATGGTTGGACTCCAGCACCACCAAATCACAGCCACATAGGGCACTGCGCATCTCAGTGGTAATAATCCCCGAATCGGTGGCGATTCCCAGTCGATTTTTTCCGTCAGAAATGACAAATCCGGCCGAATCTGCCGCATCATGAGATGTTTTAAACGCTTCAATTTGAAGATCCTGAATATGAAAAGGTTTCTCGAAATCAAAGATTTTAACATTATGCTCGGCAATTTTGCCCAGATCCTTCATCATCGCTTCCCAAGTTTTTTCATTGGCATAAACCGGCAGATCAAAACGCCGGGATAAAACCCCAACGCCATGGATATGATCGCTGTGTTCATGGGTCACCATAATGCCACCAATTTCTCGCGGGTCCTCAGCGATGGCATCCATGGCACTCTGGATCCGTTTGCCACTGAGGCCGGCGTCAATGAGAATTTTGGTGCTATTGTTTGAGACAAACAAACTGTTTCCTGAACTTCCACTATATAAACTACAAAATTTCAATCGTTGCTCCCCTGTTCATTTTCAACCTTGTAAAATTATTCCATTTAAATGCGCCAAGGGCCAGCTGGATTGTTAGGTTTATCCTAGCGAATGATGCTTAAACCTGACTTAACCTAACTTTACGAGATTTAAGTTAATCGTTGTACCCTTCGCTTCATCAATCTTAATCATTTTAAAGGCAAGCTGGGTCTTTTTCGGAAATTCGGCGGATATCAGCCCCCAGATTCCGCAGATTTTCCTGGAGATTTTCGTAACCCCGATCAATATGAACAATTTCCGTAATTTTTGTCTCTCCGTCAGCAATTAATCCGGCAATAACCATAGCGGCCCCGGCTCTTAAATCAGTGGTTCTGATTTTTGTGGCGGATAAAGCTTTGACCCCGGTGATACTTGCAGTCCGGCTGTTAATCGAAATATTGGCCCCCATCCGCCGTAATTCGTCCACATATTTAAAACGACTTTCAAAAATACTTTCGGTAATGGTGCTGGTGCCCTGGGCAATCGTCATTAAAACGGCCATCGGCTGCTGGAGATCGGTAGGAAAACCAGGATAAGGCATGGTCTTGACGTTGACCGCCTTTAACGGATGCTTTCCGATAACCCGAATCCCATCGTCTTCTTCTAGAACAATGACCCCCATTTCGCTGAGTTTGGCCGTGATCGCTTCCATATGCTTGGGAATAACATTCTTGATTAAAATATCCCCTTCAGTGGCTGCTGCCGCCATCATATAGGTGCCGGTAGTAATCTGATCAGGAATCACTGAATACTCGCAGCCATGCATTTCTTCAACGCCAACAATTTTGATAACATCTGTTCCCGCACCCTTGATGTTTGCTCCCATCAAGTTCAAAAAGTTAGCCACATCAACGATGTGGGGTTCTTTAGCGGCATTTTCAATAATTGTTTTACCATCGGCCCGAACCGCTGCCAGCATGATGTTGATGGTCGCGCCAACGCTGACCACATCAAGAAAAATATGAGCGCCTTTAAGTTCTGGTGCCTCCATTTTTACCTGGCCATGTTCAATCACCACGGTTGCGCCCAAGGCCTGAAAGCCTTTGATATGCTGGTCAATCGGTCGGTCCCCGATGTTACAGCCGCCGGGTAATGGCACAATCGCTTTGCGGTAACGTCCCAGCAACGCGCCCAACAGATAATAGGAGGCCCGCATCTGGCCGGTTTCCTCTTCATAATCCGACACATCATATGAAATCGGTTTTTCGGTATTAATAATCAGGGTATCTTTTTCTCTATATATTTCAGCGCCCAATTTTTCAAGAATAACAATCATTTTGTTAACATCTTTAATATCGGGAACATTTTCTATCTTACTTGAGCAGGCGCAAAGTACTGCTGCCGGAATAATTCCCAGCACGGCATTTTTTGCCCCGGAGATTGTAACCTCGCCTTGTAGGGGGTTACCTCCTTCTATAATAAAAGCATCCATATTTATTCCTTTCAGTGCAAGTGTATATGCAATATCCAATTGGTTATTATATCATAAGTTTCAATTTTATCAAGAAATCTCTTGATTTTACGCCATTTTTTTATCAGCAAACCAGTTTTTCTTATACTCTTTAAGAATTCTTTTCCCAACCTAAAGAAAACAGGAATTCCTCACAAATTAAATTTGATGTGATATAATAAGTTTATCGTCTCTATTCAAACTAGAGATTTTTAGTAATAAAAAGATTATCAATCCATAACTCGAGGTAAAAAATGAATCGTTTTGAATTAGTTTCCAGCCATGACGACCTGGGTGTCACACCCATTGAAAATATATTTATTAATCACTATATGCCCATGGCTCGGGGGGACTACGTGAAGGTCTATCTTTACGGCTTAAAGCGATGCTTTAATCAGGGCCTGACCCCCATCAGCAACGAAGATATCGCCAAAGATCTGAATTTATTAGAAACCGATGTCAAAAAAGCCTGGGATTATTGGGCTTCTGAAAAAATCATCGCCATTGAATACACCGGCACCCGGGATGCGCTGGTCCGTTTTTACAATATCACCGGCACCATTCTCTATAAAAATGAGGCTATCCCGGAAACTACGGTTCCCAAAAATGCCCAGTCTTCCAACAGCATCGAAGACCGGATTCAACGCATGTACACCACCATTCAGGACATGTACGAAAGCCGGACCATCACCAAAAAAGAAACCCTGCTGTTCAAACGCTGGCTGGATGAATACAATTTCACTCCGGAAGCCGTGATCCTGATTGTGGAATATTCCATTAACATGATTAATAAGAAAGATCGCACCTTTACCCCGGCTCAGGTGGTCTCTTATCTGGAAACCGTAGCCAAAAGCTTTCATACTGCTGAGGTACGCGATCATATCGAGGCTGAGGCCCATATTAAGGACTCCGCCCACAAACGAACCGCCTATTTTCAGATCTTCAAATATCTGGGCATCCAACGAAATCCCATGGTTTCTGAGCGGCAGATGATGGATACCTGGTTTAATGACTACGGTTTTTCGATGGAGATCATTGTCCAGGCCTTATCCCGAACCAACAAACCAAACATGAAATATATTGATGGAATTCTGAAAAATTGGCACGAACAGGGCTTCAAAACTCTGGAAGATATTAAAAATGACAAACCAAAACAAAAAATCGATCATAAGGAGTCCATTGAACCGATGAGCGATTCCCGTAAACAGGCTTACCTGGATATGGAAGTCGATTATGCTGAGGATTTATGGCCAGAACTGGAGATAAATGATGAAGACCTATAATGACGCCTTTGCCCTGTTGCAAGATAAACAAAATGCCTATCAATTCAAACAGCGCAAAAAAAAAGAAGCCCTTTATGATCTGATTCCCGAGCTTTCTGATCTGGACAATCAAATCAATCGCCTGGGGGTTGCCCTCACCCGCGCTACCATTGCCAGGGAGCTCGATAAAACCGCCACCATCCGCCAGCAGATGAGCGAACTTGAGGCCAGAAAAAAAGATCTGGCCGGAGAAAAGGCCGTTCTGCTGACCCACTCCTATTATTGCTCGCTTTGTCAGGACACCGGAATTCTCCCGGAAGGAATCTGCTCATGTCTAAACCAGTGTCTGGCCGAAATCAGTTTTTCCAGCTATGACCTGAAAACCCGGGCTCAGCGGGAAACCTTCGAAAGCTTTAACCCTGACTATTATTCCGAACAGCCGATTGGTTCGGGAGCTGCCAGTCATCGCTCCAATGCCCTTAGCATCAAACAGAATATGCTGAAATATTGTCAGAACTTCGAAAACATTGAAGACCAGCTTCTTTTTACCGGTCCGCCTGGGGTCGGCAAGACCTTTATGTCCAATTGCATCGTCAATAAGCTCACCGAAAAAGGCTATGGGATTGTCTACGTCACCGCTGCCCACCTGGTCGCCAGTATTCAGGATCAGCTATTCCGGGAAAAGAAAACCTCCACTGAAATTTATGAACCGCTGCTGCTCTGCGATCTTTTGATCATCGATGATTTAGGGGCAGAATTTTCTTCTGAATACAGTCAGAAGCAGCTCTACGAGGTCATCGACAGCCGCCTTAATGCCGAAAAAAAGATGATCATTTCCAGTAATCTGACGGTTCTCAAAATCAAAGCGCTTTATGATGAACGGCTGTCCTCGCGAATCTCCGGCTATTTTAAAACCATTCCCTTTCTGGGCGAAGATATTCGTATTCTCAAGGCCCGGCGTGGCCGTTCTTGAAAAAGGTGTCCGAGTCTTAACTCGGGACACCTTTTTCAACGTTAATAGCGGCGTTTCCGATAAATGCGGGCATTTGACACCACCGGCTCAAATTTATGTTCTAATTCGGCTGGCAGCTTCTGGGTTTGTTCCATTGCCAGATAGCCGCCCTCCGTCAGGGCCTCATCAAACATCCGGATCACATTGATACGTTCCTGCTCATTAAAATGAAGCAGGACGTTTTTGCATAAAATCAGTCCAAAGTCTTTTCCAATACTGTTCAGAGTCAGCAAATCGTGCTTCTGAAAGATCACCGCGCCCCGGATTTCAGCAGTGAGCTGATAAGAATCTCGCTTTTCAACCTTGATAAAATATTTTTCGAAAATTTCAGCGGGGATCCGTTGCACCTGTTCCCGGGGATATTCAGCCGCTAAAATAATCTTATCAAAAAGGTCACTACCATCAATATCAGTAGCCTGTATCTTCACCTTTTCAAAATCAAGCTGATCCATCCGATCTCGCAACAACATTGCCAGGGTATACGGTTCCGGCCCCATGGCACAACCGGCATCCCAGATCTTAAGCTCCGCCTTTGACCGAAGATCTGGAATGGCATGGTCGCAGATCAACTCCAAAGTATGTAAATCTCTAAAAAAGTAAGTAAATGCCATCAAATCCTCCCGATATTCTTCTGTTTTGCAAAAGTTATGGCTGCCTGGAGCTATCAAAAAATTAATTTTGCTAACTATTCCGGCTTTTTCATCCCATATATATCATAAATTTCCTGAGTATATTCGCCTTCTTGATGATAAACAATCAGCGGTGCATCTGTTTTCAATCCTGGCTTACCGCTTTTTCGGCCTTCAATCAAAACCAGGTTGGCTTCCTTTTTAATGGACGGATAAACAAATTGCAGCTGCTTGACCTCAATTTTATAAAGTCGCATCAGTGAGATAATATCACCCAGCCGTTCCGGCCGGTGAACCAGAAACAGCCGTCCCCGATCCTTCAGCATCCGTTTACTGAAAATAAGAATATCTTCAATGCTGCATAAAATTTCATGCCGCGAAATCGTTTTTGTTTCACAATTGTTCTTCAGCCCAGCCTGAGCCCGCATATAAGGCGGGTTACTGACTACCACATCATAAGTGTTCGGCAGAATCTCACCACCTGGTTCTTTAATATCGCCGGCAATGATCTTGATCTGAGCTGATAAACCATTAAGTGCCATACTCCGCCTGGCCATTTCCACCAGCGGTTCCTGTATCTCCAAACCGGTGATGGAGGCCGCCTTGGTTTTGCCATAAAGCAATAATGGAATAATCCCTGTCCCGGTTCCCAGATCGATGATGTGGGGGGACCCCTTTATTCGCCGGGAAACAAACCAGGATAACAAAACCGCATCCATACCAAAACAGAAAAAATCGGGATTCTGAATAATCTTCAAATTATTCAGCCCTAAATCCTCGATTCGTTCCCCTTTTTTTAAATAGTTATCCACAATTAACTCCTTCTATCCACACAGTTGTACTATTTTCCGAGATAATCAACAGGTTTGTCCACATTTCCGTCAATTCTATCCACTATTTGTGGATAAGTATTGTAAATGCTTCGCCTTTTCCCTGAAACTTCCCAAATTATGGGCTTTTCGGATCAACCTTTTTTCAATGGCCCTGTTGATTGTTTTGTATAACTTATCCACATATACACAGCTAAAAGTTGATACTTATCAAACGAAGATCAGAATCCCATTAACAGGGCGTTTAAATTTATTTCTCCGTAAATATCAAACCACTTCAGCTGTTGATAAAAATATTTCTCCCGAATTTACAGCCTTTTTTCGATTTTCCCTTTTATGTAAGCAAATTCTTTGCTATAATGTGTAGTTGTAGAGGACTATTTCTAATTTATTGTAATGATTCGCCTAGCCTCTAAAAGCTCCTTTATCATCCACGATTATGATGATAAAGTCAATGACCAAAAAATATTGCAATGAAATTATTTGCGAAAGCGATGGATACATATGAATAATGACAAAATCCAGCCGAGTAAATTGGATATTATTCTCGAAAAAAAACAGCATCTGGATGCCACCATCCAGGAATGTGAAATACGAATTGATGAAAAGCTTGCTTCACTGATTGATGATGGGTTTATTTCTCATGAAGTGAAACCTGAATTTTTTGAAGCCGCTATCCATGAGCCCTACCAACCCGGTGAACATTTTCTTTCCGGTGTGGATATCTCGGATGACGACGCTCTGGATCAGGCCGTCCTCAATTCCCGTCCTTTCGAAACCCGGACCAACAGGCTGGCATTTGATGGTGATCGGCTCACCTATCAACCATCCCAGACCAATGATTTGACTGACTTTTCCACCCCCGTCGGCGAAATCGAGGATGACGAGGAACTGCCCACGCTGTCAAAAATACTGGGTCGAACCACCCCTTATGCCTATGAAGCCGAGCGGACCTCATCTCTCCCCAGGATGTCAATTGAATCAGCAACCACCGATCCAGCCATACCAAACAGCATTAATGCACGTCCCAATTCCCGGTTTTCCGAAACGGAAAACACCGAGTCGCCCCCGGAAACAGCTCTGGAAACACCAAATTCTGATCAGCCCCCCGAACTACTAAAAGCACCACCGATCACTCCGGAAGAACCGGTTCCGGAAAAACCACTGCCGCCGGGAAAAGAAAAACCTGTAAAGACCAAAGCTAAAGCAACCAAACCGAAAAAGTCGAAAAACACTAAAAAAACAGACCGTTCCTCCCTGAAAAAGCCCAGCTTAACCGATATGGTTCCGCCGCTTGTTTTTTTCTTTTTAGGATTAATGGTTTTTGGTGCATTTCTGATCTTCACCGCTTCAGAATTTAATTTTGTTGATTACAGTGTAGTCTTTATTTTATTTACCTGCCTGATTTTTACCATCGCTATGCCCTACGGCGCCAGTATCTTTTTTATGATCTTGTTGCTGTGCAGTTATGTGGTGTTATCCCTCATTTCTGTTTTCTATCTGGAAGTTCCCTTTGAATTTTATCAGGTCGGCTGGCTGGTCGTGATTCCGATGATTTTATGGAGTTCTGCTTTATTGATCAGAAATGTCCGGGAGCTTTTCCATTTCAAAAAAAATCTGGAACAGCAAATCGCTCATTATGATAATCTGGAAGAAAATCCTGGACTGACCATTGAAAAGGCCTATTACAAAGACCTAAAATATGCCATGGATCGTGCTTCCCGAGGCGAAACCATTCTGACCCTGGAAATGATAACGGTTCGCCATCTGGAAGAACTCAAAACCATAAATGGTCCAAGGTTCTGGGACGAGATTCTCTATAAAACCTTAAAGATTATTAAGACTCATTGTTACAGCACCCACCTGATTTATATTCTTGATGGCAGTGTTTTCAGCATTCTCATGGAAAACACCTCCGTTAAAAATCAATTACTGATTAATCAGGAGATTACCGATGCCTTCAATGCGCTGATTTTGGAATATGAAGCGATTGAACCTGATGTGAAGCTTAACATCGCAGCGATTCCCTATACCCGGGATATCACTAATCCCTTCGACTATCGTGCCCTGGTCTTAAGGCATCTAAAAAATTAAAGCAGAAACCGAGTGCGAGGTTTCTGCTTTTTTAGTTTCCACAATAGTGAAGATAAAAAAAGGATGTGCCACAGCACATCCTTTTTTATCGATTTCTAATAAACAATGTAAGCTTCCAGGTTTTGTCGTCCAAACTGAATACAGGCATCGTAGGAATCCATATAAATATCAACGATTCCTTCGGTTACTGCTCCGCCCCGATCTTCAACCGTATAGGTGGTACCCATGGCCGGGATATAAATCTTGGTGCCAAAGGGGAGTCCGCTCCAGGCTGCCACCGTGTGATTGGCAGTTGGCATCACACCCGACGCCGTGGCATTTCCCGTTGCCGTATAGGCGGTACACTGGATGGTCATTTTTACCGCTCCTTCAGGAATGGTATTGGTTGCCGTTGACTGGGCCGGGGTTGCGGCCACTGGGGTCTGCACGGCGACTGGAGTTTCGGTAACCGGGGTTGGTGCCGGGGCCGGGGTTTCCACAACAGCCGGAGTTTCTACTACCGGAGGAGTTGTTACAACAACTGCTGCTTTGGTTCCCACTTCGACAATTTCTGGAATCGGCGCGATGACGATCTCATCGTAAATAATCTCCCGTTTGACCTCTACGCCGTTTTCATAAAGCACCCGTTCAACCTGACTTGATTCTCCATCAACACCAACCTGGACAACCTTGGTTTTGCCAGCTTCCATTTCCGGATTATCTTTATTTTGAGTTGTAAAAGTAATCACCTGTCGGCTTGGTAACTCAGCGACCTCAACCCGGATCACATCAACTTCTTCAACATCTTCCAGAGCGGTTGACTGACCCGGTTCGACCCGATCAAGGTCGCCCAGTTCAATGCTATACTCTTTAAGTAAATCACCCACTGTTTTTGCTTCGGTCTGATAAATAATGGTTTTCCCATCAAATGACAGTTCGCCGCTGGCTTTGCTTTTCACTTCGATATTATCAACCGTAAACAGCACCGAGTTGGTATCCACACTGACGGTATACTGATCGCCCAGTTTTATACCATTGTCTTCCAGTACCTCGCCGACATTCTGGAACATGCCGCCGCTGAGCACGCGTTCCTTATCATCAACCGTTACCTTGATCTCCTTGGCAAAAACAAAGGAACTGGCTGTTCCCACCACACAGGTGATGATCACGCTGGCCATGCCTATTTTAAGAAGTGACTTCTTTCTTTTTTTAGGGCTCTTATTCTCTTTTTCTATCATAAAACCTCCATCTCCATTTCAATCCTCAGATCGAAACTCCGTTTCGTTACAATTTCTTTACAAGTCGATTGTACTTCATTTCCAGATAATTGTCAAGATTAGAATTTACTAATTGACTTTTCTTAATTTTTCATTTAAACTGTATCTAATTAAATAAAAACAAACCATTGACGCGGAGATAACGGTGGAAGATGCACTAACAGAGAGCGAGGTAGGCTGAGAGCCTTGCAGAACGCAATCCATCAAATGGACCGCTGAGGGCATGGTCAAAGACTTAGGTCGAGTATTCCATGACGTGACAACTACGTAAGTGTTGAGGAATATGTTGGTATTCTGCAGAGGCAGGTTCGATCCTGTGAAAAAAGGTGGCACCACGAGTCGTTATACTCGTCCTTTACGTTTAGTAGAGGACGAGTTTTTTGTATTTACAGACTTGCTGTCTGTAATGAGTTAACCACAGAAAGAAAGGAAATAACCATGGAAAAGATACCCTATAAGATTTATTTAAGTGAAGATGAGATGCCGAAATACTGGTTCAATCTCCGGGCCAAAATGAAGGAGCTGCCTGAGCCTTTTGTGAATCCCGGCACTGGCGAATACTGTACTAAAGAGGAACTGCTGCCGGTATTCTGCGAAGAACTGGTGGATCAGGAACTGAATACCACCGATGAATACATTGAAATCCCTGAAGAAATCCGTGATTTTTATAAAATGTACCGACCTTCACCTCTGGTTCGAGCTTATTGTCTGGAAAAAGAATTAGATACCCCGGCCGAAATCTACTATAAATATGAAGGAACCAACACCTCTGGCTCCCATAAGTTAAACTCTGCCGCCGCTCAAGCCTATTATGCCAAAAAACAGGGGTTAGCCTCATTAACCACTGAAACCGGGGCCGGGCAATGGGGTACTGCTCTTTCCATGGCCTGCGCCTATTTCAACCTCGACTTATCCGTTTATATGGTTAAAATTTCAGCCGAACAGAAACCCCATCGCCGGGCGGTAATGGAAACCTATGGCGCCAAGGTGATTGCCTCCCCATCCAACACCACCAACGCCGGACGAAAAATTCTAGCTGAAACCCCGGACACCAACGGCTCGCTGGGCTGTGCCATCAGTGAAGCCATTGAGGTAGCGGTCACCACTGACAGTTGCAAATATGTTCTGGGTAGCGTCTTAAATCATGTCGGTCTGCACCAGTCCATTATCGGTCTGGAAACCAAGATTGCCTGTGACAAATATGACATTAAACCGGATATCATCATTGGCTGCGCCGGCGGTGGCTCCAATTTACTGGGTCTGATTGCCCCGTTTATGGCTGATAAAATTGAAGGCAAAAATGACATCGATTTTGTTGCCATCGAGCCGGCGTCCTGCCCCTCTTTAACCCGGGGACGTTATGCCCTGGACTTTGGCGACACCGGGAAAACCACGCCGTTGATTCGAATGTACACCCTGGGCAGTGGTTTTATGCCATCACCCAACCATGCCGGCGGATTACGCTACCATGGCATGAGCCCAATTATTTCCAAGCTTTACCATGACGGCTATATCCGCGCTAAATCTTATACCCAGAATGAAGTTTTTGAAGCCGCCACCCAGTTTGCCCGAATTGAAGGCATTCTGCCCGCCCCCGAATCTGCTCACGCCATTAAAGCTGCCGTTGACGAAGCCATGGCCTGCAAAACATCCGGGGAAAAGAAAGTCATCGTCTTTGGTTTAACCGGCACCGGCTACTTTGATATGACCGCTTATATGAATTACAATGCCGGCAATATGACCGACTATGTTCCCACTGACGAAGATCTTCAAATCGGCTTTGACAGTTTGCCCGAAATCGAACAAAAATAATTACTCGTAATTAATTACTTGCAAAACAAAGGCCGCCCGGTAATGGATGATTATCCATTACCGGGCGGCCTGTTTGTTTACCGACTATCGCAAACGTCCCTGTTTTTTAAGCGCCGCCTTAACGGTGGGATAGAGATCGAAGTCCGTATGGGGCAGAAACCGGGCAGCATACATCCGCGAGATAAAATCGGTTGCCGCGCCGAACTCAAGGTATTCAATCCGTTCCTGCAATATCTCCACCTGTTCCATTTTCTCGCTATTGGTTAACAGCGCATAGGCCCCCTTTAGCGAACTGTTTCCCAACGAAACAAAACGTTCTCTCGGTAAATCAGGATAAAGGCCAATGGTAATCGCCGATTCCAGATTGATGTAAGTCCCAAAGGCTCCGGAAATGTACAATCGATCGACGTCCAGTGGCTCCACGCCCAGCCGTTCCAGCAGATAGGCAACCATGGTACTGGCGGCGGCTTTGGTGTCGATGAACTGGCTCATATCGCGCTGGGTAAAAAGCAGCTCTTCGCCATTGCCGGATTCATCCCGGCTGGCGTATTGAACACCATATTCCCCCTCACGAATAACGATCCGCGGGGATTTCTCGGGATTAAAGCGGCCGGAAAAATCAATCCAGCCACTTAACAGCATCTGAGCAATCAAATCGACAATTCCGGATCCGCAAATACCCAGAGGCCGATGACCGCCGATGGTCGTCAGCTTGAGTTCATCTTTGGTGATGATGACTGAGTCTACGGCACCCGCAGTGGCCTTCATCCCATTTTTACTGATGCCGCCTTCCAGTGCCGGTCCGGCCGCTCCGGCTCCGGCCACCAGAAAACTCTTATTTCCTAATACCATTTCGCCATTGGTGCCAATATCGATAAATAGACCCAATTCATCTTTTTCATGAAGGCCGGCCACCAGCAACCCGCTGACGGTATCGCCGCCTAAGTAGTTGGCCACCGAAGGCATGCAATAAAGATAGCCACTGGTAATGAGACCGAGATCCCGGGCCTCCAGATAACCAGTATGATTAAACACCGGCGCAAAAGGATACTCAAAGATTGGCCAGGGATCAATTCCCAATAAAAAGTGGATCATCGTGGTATTACCGGAAACAACCATTATGCAAGATTCCTCCGCATTGATCCCGGTTGCCTCTTCCAGGCGATGGAGCAGCGCATTTAAGGTGCTGACCGTTGCTTGCTGCACCGCGATAAGATGCTCGGATTTATTTTTGGCATAAAAGATGCGACTGAGAATATCATCGCCATACTGGATCTGATCGTTTAAGAGACTTTCTTCGCCCAATACCCTGCCAGTATTCAGATCCACCATCTTCATGGCCACTGAGGTACTGCCTAAATCCACCGCTACGCCAAAATGACGATGTCGCTGGTCTCCGGGTTCCAGTTCCACCAGCTCCCAGGTTGGGCCGTTTTTTACCAGAGTCAGACTAATCTCCCAATTGGCCTCCCGGCATAGGGGGTATACTTTTTTCAGCAAATGACGAGAAAAACGCACCGCCCCATATTCCTGGGTCAATGCGTTCAGAATGCGTTCCTGGTCGCCGATAATATCACCGTTTCCCGGCGGAGTAATTTTTAAAAATATCTTTCTGGTTAATGCATGAATCGTTTGATCTCCCATACCCACCTCAAATTTTCTAGTTTTTAATGACTGCCACTGACGGTTCCATATTTCCAACCGCTGATGCCGCCAAGATTATAAATGTTCTGATATCCCATCTTGACCATCTGGCTGGCGGCACTTTGGGATCTGCCTCCACTTAGGCAATAAACAAAGATAGTGGCATTTTTATCCGGCAAGATTTCGCCCACCGCCAGAATATTACTGAGTGGCAGATTGATGCTATTTGGAATATGCTGATTGGCATACTCAGCTTTTTCTCTGACATCGAGGAGTACAATCGGTTCATTGGCATCCAATCGTTTTTTCGCCTCATCTGGGGATATTCTTTTTACCGAATTTTTAGATTCTGATTTTCTTGATAATAAGTTTAACATAATAATACCTTCCTTTAAATCATTTATTGGTGTAAATTTTAACTCTTCGTGATTATGTTTATAGTTTACCGCCTTTCCCGATTTTTTTCTGTGATGATGTCACATAGATTCTAATTAATTTTTAAAATTTTTCAGCCATTAATCAGCGCCTGTTCACGTAATAAACACTTAGCAATATTATCCTATTTATATTATAATGAGAAAAAGAGGTGAAGTGGATGTATAAGATATTAATAACTGATGATGAAGAAAAAATCAGAGCACTGATAAAAAAATATGCAATTTTCGAAGGCCATACGGCAGTTGAAGCCTCAAACGGGATGGAAGCTGTAGAGCTGTGTCGTAAAGAAGCTTTCGACATTATTATTATGGATATCATGATGCCCGAGCTGGATGGTTTTTCTGCCGTCAAAGAAATTCGAAAAACCCAAAACATTCCGGTGTTAATGCTCTCGGCTCGGGGTGAAGAATATGACAAGATTCATGGCTTTGAACTGGGCATTGACGATTATGTAGTGAAGCCCTTTTCACCCAAAGAATTGATGATGCGCATTGATGCGATTATGAAGCGGGCCGCCCGGGATCAGCCCCAGGATCATGATATCTTTCAAAAGGATGGTCTGACCGCCGACTTTACGGCCAGAAGAATCCTCATCGATGACGAAAACATTGAGATGTCGCCAAAAGAATTTGACCTGATTTTTTATATGATCCGAAACAAAAATATCGCCTTGACCCGGGAAAAACTGATCACTGAGGTTTGGGGCTATGATTTCTATGGGGATGACCGGACCCTGGATACCCACATCAAATTACTCCGCAAAAGCCTCGGGGAATATGCCGGGCTGATCACTACCCTCCGGGGCGTGGGCTACCGGTTTGAAGGTTAGACCATTGAAAAAAAACAAGCTATCATCTCAGAAAAAAAACAAATCCCAGCAAATCAGCATCAAATGGAAGATATTTCTTTTTCTACTGGGCTTTTGCGGCGTATTGCTGATGCTGCTCTGGTTTTTTCAGGTGATTTTTTTAAACAGTTTTTATAAAGGTATCAAAATCAATGAAATCAAAGCGACGGCCAACACCATTGAAAAGAGCATTAATGAGGAAAGCATTGAGACCATCATTTCCACTGTTTCTGAAAATAACGATATCTGTATCAAGGTTTTATCAAGTTCTGGTGAAACCATTTATTCTTCTCATGTTGTCAAAGGCTGCATCATCCACAGCAAACCAGACTTTGATGAAAAAGCCCTGCCCTCAGCGGTGACCAACAACGACGGCGAACTGTTTCAGTACTATAATCATGATGGTTACACCAGAGAAACAGAACCGGAACTTGTACCTGATTCCAATGACCTTGAAACTGACAACACGCAAGTTCAGGAGAAACCACCTTCAGAGGAAAAAGAGAAAGAAAAGGATACCCTTATTTACTCTAAAACCATCGTCAATGCTAACGATGAGGAACTAACCCTAGTGCTTAACTCAATGATTTCTCCGGTGAATGCCACGGTAAATACCCTGCGGGTCCAACTTTATTATATTACTGCATTTATGATTCTGTTTTCGGTTATCCTGGCCCTGGTCATTGCCAAATGGATCTCCCGACCAATCGAAGCCATTAACAACAGCGCCAAAATGCTGGCCACCGGCGACTATTCCACGCAGTTTAAAGGCACTGGTTATAAAGAAATTGCCGAGCTCTCCGATACCCTTAACTACACTGCCAAAGAGCTTTCCAAAGTTGAATTGCTGCGTCAGGAATTAATTGCCAATATCTCTCATGATTTACGCACCCCGTTAACTTTGATTAGCGGCTATGCTGAAGCGATGCGGGATTTGCCGGATGAAAACAATTCCGAAAATGCCCAGATTATTGTCGATGAAACCAAACGATTAACCACCCTGGTCAATGATGTCATGGACATTTCCAAGCTGCAAACCGGCAATATCAGTATCCATCGCCAGCCCTATGACTTAACCGCCAGCCTGGGCGACTCGATTAACCGGATGAATAAACTGATGGAAATGGATGGCTATCAGATTGATTTTATTGCTGACCGGGATGTTACCCTGGCGGCCGATGAAACCCGGATTTCCCAGGCCTTTTACAACCTGTTGACCAATGCCATCAACTATACCGGAGAGGATAAAAAAATCACCGTCACCCAAACCATTTTCCCAAACCCGGCCGATGACCTGGCCGACTGGGTTAAAATAGCAGTGGCCGATTCCGGTGAAGGGATCGCCGAAGAAGACCTTCCCTATATCTGGGATCGCTATTATAAGGTCGATAAAACCCATAAACGGGCAGTCACCGGCACCGGCCTGGGTCTATCCATCGTCAAATCCATTCTCGATATGCACCACGGTGATTATGGCGTCACCTCACAAATTAATGAAGGCTCGGTTTTCTGGTTTACTTTGAAAATTTAAATACCTTCAAATAAAAGATGCACCCCCGGGTGCATCTTTTATTATTTTCAGAACGTTCACACAAAAAACACAAAGTTAACAAACGCTTAACAAACTGGTCGAGTATACTTTAGAAAAGCAGCGATATAAAACAAAAACACAAAACTTGATGGAGGTACTACCAATGATCACAAAAACTTTTAAACGCTTTGAAAATAAATATCAGTTAAATGAAAGCCAACTCAATCAACTGATGCCGGTGCTGTTGACCCAGATGAAACCTGATGCCTACACATCCAAAAATGACGGTTATTCGATTTACAATATCTATTATGATACCGACAACTACGATATCATCCGCCATTCCCTTTCCAAACCCTATTACAAAGAAAAGCTCCGTTTACGAAGCTATGCCATCCCCACCGCTCCCGATGATCAGGTTTTTCTGGAACTGAAAAAGAAAATCGGCGGTGTTGTCAACAAGCGCCGAGCCACCCTCAGTCTCATTGAAGCATCCCGTTTTATTTCAAAACTGGAATACCCTCAGGAAATCAACACCATGAATCAGCTGGTGCTGGAAGAAATTGAATTCTTCTTAAAGAACCACCCGGTGACCCCTAAAACCTACATTGGCTATGAACGGATCGCCTTTGTCGGAAAAGACGACCCCGAACTCCGGGTTACCTTTGATTACAATCTGAAAAGCCGGCAGCATAGTCTGTCCCTGGACAAAGGTGATTTTGGACATTTCCTGAT
This sequence comes from Acetobacterium malicum subsp. dehalogenans DSM 11527, assembly GCF_000472665.1. Lineage (GTDB taxonomy): Bacteria > Bacillota > Clostridia > Eubacteriales > Eubacteriaceae > Acetobacterium > Acetobacterium malicum. Next base: position 44,400 of record NZ_AXAC01000027.1, read on the forward strand.
CCCTGCGGATCAATATTTAATGGAGGTTAAAATTCTGGGGGCGATTCCACTATGGCTGACCCACGCCCTGTCTGAACTGGAAATATACAGCAGCAGTTTTTCAAAATACGGAAAAGCCTATAAAGATTACCGCCAGCAAAGTATCGGCAAACTGATCAGCCTACCGATTTACACCAATACAAATATCAATAACCCATTGACACCCTGTGTTAATAACTAAAGGAGCTTACCAATGATAGAATCACTCTTTTCAACTACCCTCACCGAAACCCTGACCATCCAAACGGCCTTGAGTGTTATATTTGCCTCCCTGATCATGGGTTTGTTTGTCAGTTTCGTCTACACCCGAACCCGGGGTAAAGACGGATATTCCCCCGGGTTCGTGGTCACCCTGATCATGCTGCCAGCGATTATTGCCATCATCATTCTGTTAGTCGGCAACAACGTTGCCCGGGCCTTCAGTCTGGCCGGCGCATTCAGCCTGATCCGCTTCAGAAGTGCGCCTGGGGATCCCATTGACATCTCCTATGTGTTCTTTACCCTGGCGGTGGGTCTCGCCTGCGGCATGGGCTACATCTTCTACGGTGCCGTCTTTGCGGTTATTCTCTGTACCGTGATGGTGCTCCTGAACGTCACTAAATACGGCCAACCCAAGATTAAAAACATGGAGCTAAAAATCACCATTCCGGAAGATACTGATTTCCAGAGCTGTTTTGATGATATTTTAAAACAATATACCATCAGTCACAAAATTCAGCGGGTTAAAACCAGCGACTTTGGTGCCCTTTTCGAAATCATCTATTGTATCCGCCTGAAAAACGATGTGAATCAAAAGGAATTCATCGATAAATTACGATGCCGAAACGGAAATTTAAGCATCGTCCTCAATACTGAAATTATTAATGAAAAAGTCTATATTTAGATAACACCCAAACCGACTTACAACAAAGCCGAGCTATCGATGTGAACGTTACACCACATTGCAGCTCGGTTTCGTTTATCTTTCACACGCTCCAATAAAATCGGTAAATTACTTCAATTGTTTGCGTTATCATTCGTAATAATGTTAGATCTATTGACTTTATTCCTGTTTGATTTATAATGGTAAAGTAAGTTTTTTTATCAGTTCACAAGGATATGCTTGTTTTCAATGGCGAAAATAAGCGCTGACGTATGCTTGCTGGGTGATAATCATCAAAACTAATTTTCAAGGGGGAAAATTAATGAATCTTCAAAGACCAAATGGCAACGATGCCACAGAAACCTTCAACCGTTCCAAAAGTATTGTACCCTGCTCAGGACTCTGTTCACGCTGTGTGGATGGATGTCGGGGCAATTGCGAAGTTTTCAAGGCCACTTTCAGAGGCCGGGAACTGATTTATCCAGGTCCCTTCGGTGATGTAACCGCCGGTGGTGATAAAGATTATCCCGTCGATTATTCGCATTTGAATATTCAGGGCTATGCCCTGGGTGCCAAAGGTTTACCTAACGGCGAAGTAGGAACTCCTGACAATGCCCGGTTTCCAAATGTCAGCACTGAATGTGCCTACGGTTGGGATAGCAAAGTAGCCATGAATGTTCCGATTTTTACTGGCGCTTTGGGTTCCACCGAAATCGCCCGAAAAAACTGGGATCATTTCGCTGTTGGTGCCGCTATTTCCGGCGTTACGATTGTTTGTGGCGAAAATGTCTGTGGGATTGATCCACGTCTGGTTTTGGATAAAAACAACATGGTTATTGAAGCGCCTGATATGGACCGCCGTATTGAAGCCTATAAAAAATATCATACCGGTAAAGGTGAAATCCTGATTCAGATGAATGTTGAAGATACCCGCCTAGGCGTTGCCGAATATATCATCAATAAGCACAATATTGAAACCATTGAATTGAAATGGGGTCAGGGCGCCAAATGTATCGGCGGCGAAATCAAGGTTAACACAATCGAACGCGCGATGGAACTGCAGCGACGTGGTTACATTGTCACCCCCGATCCGATGGATCCCGTTATTCAGGCAGCCTTTAATGACGGCGCCATCAAAGAATTTGAACGACACAGCCGTCTAGGCTTTATCAGTGAAGAAGGCTTTATGGCTGAAGTTGAGCGCTTAAGAGCCTTAGGTTATAAACGGATCACCTTAAAAACCGGGGCCTATGGTTTAAGAGAACTGGCGATGGCCATGAAATGGTGTTCAAAAGCTAAAATCGACCTGTTAACCATTGATGGCGCCCCCGGCGGAACCGGGATGAGTCCTTGGCGAATGATGGAAGAATGGGGTATGCCTTCAATTTACCTGCATTCAGCCGCCGTTGAATTTGCTCAAATCCTGGAAGCCCAGGGCGAACGCGTTCCTGATCTGGCTTTTGCCGGCGGATTCAGCAGTGAAGACGGTGTTTTTAAAGCCTTGGCGCTTGGAGCCCCTTACGTTAAAGCCGTTTGTATGGGCCGGGCCCTGATGATTCCTGGGATGGTTGGTAAAAATATCGATCAATGGATGAAAGCCAACAACCTGCCCAAAACAGTCAGCGAATTCGGCTCTACGCCTGAAGAAATTTTTGTCTGCTACGAAGCGGTCAAAGATATCGTCGGTGCTAAAGAAATTAAAAATATTCCTTTGGGCGCCATCGGGATCTACAGCTACTCTGACAAAATCCGCGTTGGCTTACAGCAGTTAATGGCCGGTGCCCGATGCTTCAACACGGACAGCATCACCCGCAACGAACTGATGTCCTTAACGGAAGAATGTGCCAAAGTTACCAGAATTCCTTACCTGATGGAATGTGGTCGTGAAGAAGCCCTTTCTATTTTAAAAGGCTAACTATCATTAACTAAATAATTACTTCATCAGCCTTCTGAATTTATCTTAAAGAAAAGTTCAGAAGGCTGTTTTAATTTGCTATTTTCCTCATCCTTATGTAAAATGACAGTAACATATTCAACGAAAAAGGAGACCAATCATGGGATTAAAAGATCTATTTAAAGATGTTACCGATCTGGCCAAGGAAAGTATTGATTCCATTCAAACAGAAATAGCCTTAAAAAAAGAAGAACAGGAACGGTTGCGAGCAGAAATGAACCAGCGCATCAAAACTTATACCGATACCCTGGTGGAGCAGCTTCTTAATCCCACTGAGGCCCCTGCCAGCCGCCTGATCAACGCCGGGGATGACGAGGTTATCGGGTTTACAAAAAATTTCTGTGCGAAACTCTTGTTGCCTGCCAACAGCCCGACGGCGACCAAAATCGACATGCACCCCTATGAAGAAAAGGTCTTAAAAAATATTTTAAAAACCTTTCCGACCTACACTATGCAAGAAAAGTTCTTGTTTCAATTCAAAGATTCCAAAGGTCAAATCCTGCTGCTGACCACCAGTAACCTTTATTTTAAAATTCAGTTTCCCGAGAACCTGTCATTTTTTGCAGTCGACGCGATTCCCAGTGAAAAGCTTTTTTCCATCGCCATCAATAAGGAAGCTGATCACTGTACCCTCCTTGTTAACGGCATCCCACTGATCACCACCCCAGTCGAAGAGGTCAAAACCATCGACATCGTCACCTTAACTGAGTATCTCTGGCGGCTGAGCAATAATGATTTTGTTATCACTGCTGACCAGGTCGATGCCTTCATTGCTACCAAGCTGGATCCCACCACCTTGGAGATTGTCAAAAGCTTTCTGGAGCCTGATGAAAAACTGGTCTACTTCGCCTGGGGACTGGGTAGTCTGGTCTCTAAAAAATTCATCACTTGTACCAGCAATAAAATCGTCCTCTACGACCGGGATTTGAGCACTAAAAAGAGTTTCCCCTACGATCAGATTTTGTCCATGTCGACCCAAGCCAGTACGGTTTCATTTCTGGACTTGTCCCTGACCCTGGGGATGAACCCCAATGATCTGGAGATAAAAACAGTGGATACCATCGAAACCATCAGCATCCTCTATGCCCGAGAAGCCGAGCAGGTTATCGAGACTTATAATGCCCACAAACCGGAAGGAGCTTCCTCGACAGCTTCGAATCCGGCCCCCTCACAGCCACCCACCGAGCCGGCCCCGGAGGATCCCATTGCGATGATCGAAAAATTGGCTGGTTTGAAAGAAAAGGGCATCATCAGTGAAGAAGAATTCAACCAGAAAAAGCAGGATTTACTGGCTAAATTATAAGAGCAACGCCAATTTATTTTTATACCGCCTAAAAAAACTGCGACCAGCACTTAAAGTGCCGGTCGCAGTTTTTAATCTATTAAATTATTTCTGATAAAATCGTTGGGCAGCAATTCCAAACAACTGTTTAAGCTTTAGTTTTTGTCATTACTAACTTCAGCTATTTAATACTTATCCATGTCCATCTCATCCAGAATGATCTGGGGTCGGATTGATTCCGCTTTGATGCTATCATTCATACTAACGGTGTTTTCTTTTTTGCGCTGGGATTGATCCTTTAGTTTAAAGGCCCCAACCATTGCCTTCAGCATTTCGGCCTGGCCGGTTAATTCTTCACTGGCGGCCGCACTTTCTTCGGCTGTCGCTGAATTGGTCTGGACCACTTGAGAAACCTGTTCAATCCCCTGAGTGATCTGGGCAATTTCTGAAGCCTGATCAGTGGACGCCCGGGCAATATTGCCCACCAGACTGGTTACCTTCTCAATTTCATTTAATATTTCTTTCAGGCTTTCCGCCGTTTCGTCGGCAATCTTTGTTCCAACCTCAACGCGTCCCATCGAACCTTCAATCAGTCCGGTGGTTTCCTTGGCGGCTTCGGCACTTCGAGCTGCCAGGGTTCTGACTTCTTCGGCAACTACAGCAAACCCTTTGCCATGTTGCCCAGCCCGAGCCGCTTCCACCGCCGCATTGAGGGCCAAAATATTGGTCTGGAAGGCAATATCATCGATGACCTTGATGATTTTTGAAATATTATGGGATGATTCATCAATATCACCCATGGCCGAAATCATTTTTGCCATCTGGCCATTGCCCACTTCGGCATTTTTCCGGACTCTGACTGTCAGTTCGTTGGCATCATTGGCCCGGCTGGCATTCTGTTTGGTTTCACCGGCCACTTCTTCAATGGAGGCAGTGAGTTCCTGAATTGAGCTGGCCTGTTCAGTGGTTCCCTGAGCCAGCGCCTGACCACCATCAGAAATCTGTCTGGCCCCAATCTCCACCTGGGCGGCGGCCACATCAATATCTGACATGGTGGTACTCAAACTGGCACTGATACCATTAAGGGCTTCCTTAATAATCAGGAAATCTCCGGAATAGGTGGAGGTGATCTCCTGATCCAGATTTCCCCGACTCATTTCTTCCAGGGTAATGGCAATCTCGTCGACATAACGTTTCAGATTCGCGATGGTCTGATTCATCGCTTCTTTAATGATGGCATGGTCGCCCTGATAATCGCCATCCATTTGAGTATTGAGATTTCCCGCCGCCAATTCTTTGAGCGTTTCGGAGGCCTCATTAATAGGATGAATCACGGCATCCAGGGTCTGGTTAAAACCGGCAATAACTTTTTCGTACTCACCGGAGAACTTTGTCTGGTCCCCTCTGAAACTCAGATCCCCCTTAACGGCAGTGACGGTCATTTTTTGGGTTTCTGCCACCAGCAATACAATATTTTCCATCATTCCGATCAGGCTGGGTATCAGGGTGTCATTATCACTTCGTTTACCGATGGCTTTCAGTTGCTGTAAATCACTGAGTTCACCTGCCTCAATATGGTTGGCAATCTTAACAATTCGAACCAGCTGATCGTGAACGGCATTGATTCCATTTCCGATTTCACCATAAATTCCCAGATATTGATTCTCAATTTTTTGACTGAGGTCATTCTGGCTCATTAATCCCAAGATCCGGTTGCCTTCCTGTAGCGCCCCCAGCCCCTCAATACAGGCATTGATACTTTGTTTCAGCTTATCAAAATCGCCTTGGTAAGACTTGTTAATCTTTTCAGGAATTTCGCCCTGACCAATTCGGTTTACATATTCAGCGGCAATGTTTAATGGTCCAACCACCGCATCCAGGGTGGCATTCACCCCTTCAACAATATCCCGAAAGCCTCCGGCAAATGCTTCGACATTGCCTCTGGTTTCCAGTTTTCCCGCCACGGCCGCCTGGGACAATCGGGTTGCTTCAACGATCAGCTCGCGAATCGTTTTAATGGTTTGTTTCAGGGCTGGGGTGATTTCATCCAGATCGTCTTTTTCTTCCAGATCGGCAGATACATCTCCCGCCGAGATCTGATTCATGGTGCCGATTACCACATTCTGAAGATCATCGGCAAACTCATCCATGGTCATCGCCATTTCACCAATTTCATCCTCTGATTCCAGATTCAGACGAATTCCCAGATGCCCTTTGCCCATTTCTTTGATCATATGGTTAACACTGGCAATTGGTTTAGTAATGGAAGCCGAAAGCTTGTATAAAATCAATCCCAGGGCCAAAAAGACGAATAATCCCGCCAGCGCAATCAGCAGAATATTTTTTGTGATTGCCGCTTGCACACTACTCATCGAGTAACCAATATTCAAAGCCCCTTGAAGTTCCCCATTGATGACAACTGGATAAACCACATTATAGACGTTGGCATTTGCCACTTCATCAAATAATTCTTGAGCTACCATTTCGCCATCAAGAGCGACTTTTTTTATGGTCTCATCGTCCTGATAGCTTTTGTCAATATTGTCCTTGTTGCTGTCGGCCACGCCAACCAGATCTTTGTCAATAAAACTGGCCGAGACAATGTTTTCATCGGATACCAATTCATCAATCAGAGCCTGATAGCCGAATTTTTCCGTCAATTCCAGGACCCGATCCGCTGATACCCCGGCCTGAACAAATTCGCCGGTGTTGCTGCGGATATAACCGTATTTAAACAATTTACCAGTTTCGCTGTCGGCCCGGATTTCTTCCATCAGTTCCGGGGCCCCACTGATCATAAACTCATTGATCGGATGATCTGCTGGTACTGTCCAGCCCAGATATTCACCGTAGGCGGCGTTGGTAATGGTGCCGGCCGGATTATAGAGGTAAATGGGATTTATCCCGGTTTGTTCAGATAACTGTGTTAAATACTCATTACTAACCCGATCGCGATTGGCAAAAATAATATTTCCGACACTACGAATCTGTGTTTCCAGCATTTCATTCATCGTTTTAACGGCTTCGGTATTATCTTCGATCCGATTGACGAAGCGCTGGGACGATGAAAAACCATTTTCCCGCATCTCCGCCAGCAAACTGTCCCGTGTCAGATACGAAGATATTGCCCCGATCATTAAGACCCCCACCAGCACGCAGATGAGTGGTACAAACAAAAGTTTTACCTTAATCGACTTTCTTTTCTGCTTACTTCTTTCTTCCATTTCCAATTACCTTCTTCCCCTTTTATTTGAATATCTCATCCGATCCCATGATCGGTTTTTGGGACAAAATCTAATTGCTTTTCTCGCTGGCAAATGCCTTGTAGATTGCCACACACATCATGATAATGATGATTAAAAATGGCAAGGCCATGATAATCGAGGTATTTCTCATCGCCACCAATCCGCCACTAAAAAGCAGCACAATCGCCATCAATGACAGCACTACACCCCAGATTATTTTTATTTTATTATCCGGATTCAGATCGCCATTTCTGGAAAACATGCCGATGACAAAGGTTGCTGAATCGGCTGAGGTGACAAAAAATGTGATGATCAAAATGGTTGCCATAAGTGAAATTATTTTCCCCAGTGGCAAGTAGGACAGGGTCGCAAATAATCCCACGGTTACGTCATTGGTAACCTGAGCGACGATATCAACACCTTCAAAGATTTCGAAATATAACGCCGTTCCGCCAAAAATAGTAAACCAGATGCAGCAGAAGATAGCTGGCAGGATGACTACCCCCAGAATAAATTCTTTGACCGTCCGACCTTTTGATATTCTGGCAATAAAAGTACCGACAAATGGTCCCCAGGATAACCACCAGGCCCAATAGAAAATAGTCCAGGTTCCAATCCAGGGATCTTTGTCAAAGGGTGATAAGGCCAGGCTCATGGGTAGAATGTTCTGGATATAACCACTGAGACTCACAAAAAAGGTATCAATAATGAAGACGGTTGGTCCAAATAAAAAGACAAACAGCAAAAGCAACACGGCAATAATGATATTAGTGTTGCTGAGAATTTTTATTCCTTTGTCCAGTCCAGTTGTTGCTGAGATTAAAAATAAAACGGTGATTACAACAATAATAATAACCTGGGTACTGATATTATTGGGGATATTGAACAAGGTATTCAGCCCCCCGTTTACCTGTAAGGCGCCCATCCCCAGGGACGTAGCCACCCCGATAACCGTTAAAATCAGTGCCAGAATATCGATTACATGACCAATTGGCCCTCTGGTTTTCTCTCCCAGCAGTGGATAGAGGGTTGAACTGATCAGACAGGGCATTTTTTTCCGAAAGGTGACATAGGCCAGCGCTAATCCCACAATGGCATAGATCGCCCAGGGATGAAACCCCCAATGTAAAAAGGCATACCGAAAAGACATCATGGCTGACTGGGTTGATAAGGGTTCGATTCCCATTGGCGGCTGAGCATAATGAAAAACGGGTTCGGCAACGCCCCAGAAAACGAGCCCGATCCCCATCCNGGCACTGAACAACATCGCAAACCAGGAAAAATTAGAATATTCCGGTCGATCATCGTCATTGCCTAAGCGAATTTTCCCAAACCTGCCAAAGGCCAGATAGAGCGAAAAGATTAGAACGCCCAAAACGGTTACCAGATAAAACCATCCCAGATCATTCGTGATAAATGCAAACATCTGACTGGTAATCCCCAGCAGTTGCTCGGGAAATAAAAAACCAAAAATCAGAAACAGTAGAATCAGACTAATTGATATGTAGAATACCATCTTATTCACTTCCTTTTATTACAGAAAGGCGCCAAAATTTTATGAAAATTTTGGCACCTGTGCTGTGATGTTAATTTATTGTATCATAGATTGTCAGATCTTTGTTACCCCAGTAATTGTTTACACAATTCTACCGCTTCATCGGCTGTTTCAGCCCAGCCATCAGCGCCGATATCCTCGCCCCATTTGGCACTGGTTGGTCCACCACCAATGATAATCTTATATTTATCCCGGAGATTATTATCATCCAGATACTCAACCAATACTTTCTGAGATTTCATGGTTGTCGTCAGCAATGCGCTGGCAGCAATGATTTTTGCGCCGACTTCATCCGCTTTAGCAACAAATTCTTCAGCTTTTTGATCAATTCCGATATCATAGACTTTAAAACCGGCGGAAGTTAACAGTGCGCCGACAATATTTTTACCGATATCATGAATATCGCCTTCAACGGTTCCCAGAACGATCTTGCCCTTATCCTCATAAGCGCCTTCACCTTCCCCAGCTGCCAGCACTTCTTCCAGCACGTCCATCCCTGCTTTCATGGCATCGGCGGCCATCATAACATCTGGTAAAAAGGCTTCACCACTGGTCCATGCTGCACCAACTTCTTCAATCCCTTTAATAAAGCCAAGCTGTACTGCCTGGACCGGATCAATTTTTTCGGCTACGACTCTTTCGGCCAGCTCAATCGCTAAATCTTCATCACCATCCACAATTGCATCTTTAATTTCTTCAAATATTGGGTTCATAATTTTCTCCTTTTTTTCTAATATTATTTTTGCTGATTTTTACTATTTCATTAATTCTTTTGAACGTTTTTCAATAAAGGCTTCAATTTTTTCTTTGACGGCCGGATCCAGTTCTGGTGGGGTGTAGTTGGCCAGTACTTCCTGCCATTTCAGTTTTGCCCGCTGATTGGTATCCAGCGAATCTTTAGACCATCCGTCAAAGGATTGACGGTCACTGAGGGCCGGTCGGTAGAATTCGGTTTTGAAGTTTTTACGGGTATGTTTCTGAGTCAGGAAGTGACCACCCGGTCCGACAGTTTCAATAACATCATAGGCCATTTTTTCATCACTCTCAGTATCAAATCCTTTGAGATAACGCAATACCATCCCGGCGATTTCATCATCGACCATAAATTTTTCATAGGACATCGCCATGTAATACTGCAAAATCCCAGCGGTATGGAGGACAAAATTAACGCCGGTGGTGCTGGCAGCAAAGAGTACCATCATCGATTCATAACCGGCCTGGGCATCAACAGTTTTGGCATCGGTTAAGCCACCGCCGCCGCGACAAGGCACACCATAGAACCGTGAAAACTGCGCACTGGCTGAAGTAAACAGGGCATTTTCAGGATTCCCGATCGATAACGACCCGGTTGACATATCAGTTACGGCTGAGGTTGAGCCATAAACCACCGGTGTTCCCGGGTTAATGCATTGAGTCAGGGTGATTCCTGCCAGTACTTCCGCATTCTGCAGCGACAAGGCTCCAGCCATCGTTGCCGGTCCGGTTGAGCCAGCCATTACCAATGAGGCAATGACCATTGGTTGACCAGCTTCGGCATAGGCCATCAAGCCCCCCAGCATCCGGTCATCATATTTAAGCGGAGTCACCGAGTTGATTAAACAAATCAGCGCTGGTTTTTCTTTGATCACATCCAAGCCACCGTGAAGCAGTGCTGTCAGTTCGATGGCATCCCTGGCGAACTCATAACCAGAAGAACTGCCCATAAAACATTTGTCTGAATTAATAATATGACTATACGCCATTTTCAGATGACGGATGTCATCTGAAACATCAGTCGGTTCGACGACAGTACCGCCAGTCATATGAATATTTTTACTGGCTCCGGCCAATTTGACAAAGTTGTCATAGTCAGCCATCGTGGCATCCCGTTTACCACCGTCGGCATCGTAAACAAAGGGGGCGCCATAGCCTGGCATATAAATAACATTTTCTCCGCCGCAAACCAGATTGTGTTCGGGATTACGGGCATGGAGAGTAAATTGGGCCGGTGCTTTTTCGACCATGTTTTCGACAAAATCGGGATCTAAAAAGACCCGATGTCCTTCGACCCGTTGACCATGTTTTTTAAATACTTCAATGGCCGGGTCATAGGAGAACTCAACCCCTATTTCCTGGAGAATTTTCAAGCTGTTTTTGTGAATCTTATTAATTTGTTCATCCGTCAAAATATCAAACTTTGGTAACATATTCAAATACCTCTTTTTCTATAATTTTGTACTTATTTTTATTCCTGAATATCCGCAACCGGTTCCTGACCGCTGCCAATATCATTAAGACCTGTTTTGTTCAGCAATAGCTGGGTTTCAGCATAATCTGCTTTCAGCGCTTTGAAAATACTGACGCACATGACCAGCATAACCAGCATATAGGGGAAAGCTGCTACGATTGAAGCGGTCTGCAAGGCTTTTAAGGCCGATGTTCCGCCAACAAGAATCAATACGATAGTGATTAGACCCTGAGCAATTCCCCAGCCGCCTCTCAGTTTTTTGTCCGGATCCATATCGCCGCCAGAAGTCAACATCGCCAGAACGTAGGTTGCTGAATTGGCTGCCCCGACAAAACAGACGACAATCAGGAAGATCGCCAATATCGATGTGATTCCGTATGCTGGAAGCTGTTGGAGTAATGCATAAAGTCCCGTTGTATAATCAGCCCCGACGGCTGCTTCAATGGCTCCGCCAGAAATGGCATTCAGGTTAAATGCTGCTCCGCCATAAATGGCAATCCAGATTAATGAAAAACCGGAAGGTAACAGTGAAACGGCGATGATGAATTCACGGATGGTTCGGCCTTTTGATACACGAGCCACAAATTGGCCAACAAATGGTGCCCAGGCAATCCACCATGCCCAATAAAATACCGTCCAGCCATTGACCCACTCAATATTTCCCATCCAGAAGGTTTGTCCAATCAGGTTTTGTAAATAGGTACCCAATGAATTGGTAAAATTATTCAAAATAAAAACACTTCCACCGAAAACAAAAATGAATACCATAAAGGCGATTGATAACCAGATTTTAATATCTGCCGCCATCTGCATCGCTTTATGCAAACCCGAAACGGTTGCCAGCGTAAAGATGACCGTAATAATTGCTATGATAATCGACGTGGTCATTGGGGTCGCTTCAATCCCCCAGATATACTCCAGTCCGGTGGCGATCTGGGTGGATCCCAAACCAAGACTGGTTGCTACTCCAAAAATGGTGGCAAAAACAGCCAGGATATCAATGGTTTTCCCAATTGGTCCCTTTACCTTATCGCCAATTAATGGATAAAATGCCGAGCTGATCAAAAATGGCATGCCTTTTCTGAACTGGAAGTATGCCAGACCTAAACCACCGATGGCAAAGATCACCCATGGGTGCAGTCCCCAGTGGAAGAAGACGATCCGCATGGCCAGCTCCTGAGCTGCCTGTGTTCCACCTTCGCCCATTGGCGGTGTCAAATAGTGCATAATTGGTTCGGAGACTGACCAGAAAACCAGACCGATTCCCATCCCGCCTCCAAATAACATGGAAAACCATTGGAAATTTGAAAACTCCGGTTTATCATCATCTTTTCCTAATCTGATTTTTCCAAACGGGCTGACTACTAAACCGATTGCAAAAACAATAAAAATTCCAACTGCAACTAAATACAGCCAACCAAAATTCGTCGTAATCAGGGCAAACAACTGATTAAAAACAGCGTTTGTTCCTTCAGTAAAAATCAAGCTCAATAAAACAAATACTAATGCAATCCCCGCTGAAACATAGAGTACTGTGTTATCCTTGCTTTTGTTTACTGTTTTTTTTTCGTCCATCACACTTAATCCTCCTTCTAATTTTTGTTTTAGAATTTTTTAGAATATTTTCATCAGTGGTGTTTCGAGGGTGCCAAGTTTTGTGCCGGTGATCTTATTGCAATATGACATCATCGCATCGGTAGTGGCTGCAGCCTGATAGACCCAGGCGGCGTTGGCCATCGGTCCGTATAAAATAAAATCGGCACCGTGGGTTAAGGGGAAGGTAAATACTGAGGCTCCGGCCGCTTCAAAATAGGGGCTGCCTTTGGAACGCATTTTTTTCCATAAATAAAGGGCATTGGATGAGGCGCATCCACCAGGTAAGCCATGCTGTTCTTTAATATCGCGGATCGCCATCGCGGTCCAACTACTGCTGGCGACATCCAGAACCCCGGGATCAATCAAAAATTGTTCAACACCAGCTCTTTTTGCCTTGGTCAATAGTCCTTCGTTTTTTTCATCACCAACCAGAAGTTTCACCCGTTTGGCCGGTTGCAGATGCTTTTTACTGAAGGCCAGAATAACAGCCGTTTTTACGCCACATGCTTTCATCACTTCCAGTTCGTGCTCAGTGCAGCTTTCTTCCAATGAGTTATAAATGATGCGACTCATTGCTTCCGGGTCATTGGCGAAATGCTTCAAGGTCTCAATTCTCACCTCGGGGCTGGGACTGTCAAGCAGGATTGGCGAGGTGGTATTCTTTAAAACAAACTCGACATGCTTGGTTAGAGCAACCTCGGTGTCACCCAGTACATCCACAATTCTGGGATTACCGGTTTCAGCTGATAGTTCAGCTTCTCGGTCCAATAAATCTTTGGCCGCGTCCTGATCAAACAAACCTTTTTCAGAATCCTGAGTTATCTTGTGTCCCCGATAAAAAATACTGCCGATTAAAACGGTGGGAAATTCCCCCGGCTGTCCACCAATTTTGGTCCCATTGATGTCATAAACAAATTGATCTGCTGTAAATCTAAACATTTTCTTCTCCTTCGTGTACTTATAATTAATTATTGCGAAATTCACAACTAACACTTTATTGTCCTATTCCCCGCTTTTCGGGGGCACTATCTCATGGACGTCTGTTTTTCTTTCTCGTAGCCAAAACGATTACACTTTGTTTTTCTCCTTTCGATCATATTTACGAGATGTCATGTTAATTCTTGATAACATGTATCGCAATAATCGTGCCAACGTGCTTACAACATGATATACTCAGTTTATAGCCCTTTCATGAGATTCGTAACACTAATATCCTTTCCAAATGTGAGAAAACAGCTTTTTTATTTTTCACTTTTGGAAATATTCCTTTTTTTCCTCTTGTGCCCCGGGCTATTTTGATTTATTATCAGTTCTATTAATGAAAACGATTTAGCTTTTCTTAATAACTTGTAATTCATATCAAAATGCCATGCAATAAAAATGACTAAGCGACACAACACACTAATATGTGAAAAGGGAAAATAATGATAACAAATGAATTTAACCACAGTCAGGAATATTTAGACTATTTAAAAACTCTTTCCAGTGAATTTTTTCTGGATATTCTGGAAAACAGCTTTATTGAGGTCACCGTGACCGATAAAGATGGTAACGTCCTTTATGCCAATCCGGCCTGTCTGGAATACCATGGAATTTCGGCCGAAAAAATGTGGAAGCTTAATTTTCTAACCTCCTTCCAGGGTTTTTGGACCCCGCCCTCCACTGCTACAGCCATGGAAAAAAAACGTACCATCATCTCGCGGCAACGCTCACTGATTACGGATGAAGAACATATTACTATTACCACCCCCCTCTATAATCCCGATCATGAACTGGTCATGCTGGTTTATAATACCTTGAAACGGGAATCTTTTGTGGAGTTTGACTTGGATTATCTGAATCCGGAAAAAGAAACAAGTGATGATGATCTTAAAGATAAAAAAGGTTCCCGGGAAGAACACACCAAGGCCAGTAATAACATTGTCGGACGCAGTTACATTCTTTATCAGACCCTGCACAAGCTGAAAAAAGCGGCCAAATCCGATATCCCCATTCTTTTGTTAGGCGAAAGCGGGGTTGGTAAGAGTCTGATTGCCAAGTTTATTCATGATTGCAGTCCCCGCAAAGCCAATCCCTTCGTTTCGATTAACTGCGCCTCGATCCCCGATAATCTCATTGAAAGCGAGCTCTTCGGCTATGTCCCCTATGCCTTTACCGGTGCCAGTCCCAAGGGAAAAAAGGGGCTGGTGGAAATGGCCGATAATGGGACCCTGTTTTTAGATGAAATCGGCGAATTGCTTCCCAATATCCAGGTCAAACTGCTGGATTTTCTGGAAAACCAACGCTTCACCTCGGTGGGCGGACTGGAATCAAAAACGGTCAATACCCGGATCATTACCGCCACCAATAAAAATTTGGCCGAACTGGTGGCCAAAAACACCTTCCGCGAAGACCTGTACTGGCGAATTAACGGCATCACCCAAACCATTCCCTCACTCCGGGAACGCCGGGATGATATTTTCCCCATCGCCCAGTATTATTTGAAAGAGTATAATAAAAAATACAGCCAGAACAAAGTTTTTTCCAATCCAGTGATTGAATCCCTGATCCAATATGACTGGCCGGGGAATGTCAGGCAGCTAAAAAATGCGGTGGAACAGATGGCCGTGATGAGTCTTGGCAGTGTCATTGGCATTGATAAATTACCCGAACAACTGGGCGCTTTTTTCGCCAATGAAGGAATCAAAAAAAGACAGGTCATTTTTGATGACCTGGTCGAAAATTATAAACGGGGAATTATTGAAGATTATTATGAAATTTACGACAATATCAATGATATGGCCGAATCGCTGGGGTTAAGTCAGACCACCGCATATCGGCTGGTCAATAAATACATCAAAAAATAACAACACCATAAACAGGGGGCTGCAAAGCTCCTTTTTTATGGTGTCTTATTTGGATGGGCCACCCCATTAAATTATGATAAAAAACCTTCCATTTAAAATATCAGGGAACGATCTTTTGACCAAAAAGATTTTTTATCCCAACTGAACTCAACATCGGCATGAATCTCGGAAAAATAAGCTTTGATTAAATCGTTCAAGTCATCCAGATTTTCAAAATGATTGGCTTTGTCCATGGATTCAATCCACATACTCTGTCCGCCGCAGGCATCACTTAAATGCACCTTATAGGCCAGATCCCGTTCTTCAATGCGTCGGTTCACTTCACTGATATTGTCCCAGGTAATAATCATCTCCAGATACTCCTTTCCTTAATGATCTCTTATTAGGTCATTTACCCCAATAAGTTGATTATATTCAAAGAATTTTACGCCATTATTATTTTTTTTAAATAATAAATGGCCGATTGGTTGATCCCGGTGCGGCCGCCCCTTTGGGCACAACGCGAATTTCAATGGCTTCGAGTCTCAGTGATTTACCCTGAGTCCCTGAACTGCCGCGATTTTGGGCCCAGTCCAGCCAACCATAATTCTGACTGTGAACCCGGTAATAGACGTCATAGTTGGTTGCTGCGGCTCCGGTCAGGCGAATTTGAATCGCTTCCAATCGTAACGATTGGCCATAGGTGCCACTGGTTTGGCCATTGCTCTTAAAGCCCTGCCAGCCAATATTCTGAACATGGGTCTGGTACTCAACCCCAAGATCTGTGCCAAGATTGTTCATCTTGATTTCGATCCCTTCCAACCGTAGCGATTGGCCTGAGGTACCGCTGCTCTGGCCATCATATTTCCAAATCTGCCAACCGACGTTCTGGACATGGGTACGATAGGTTGTCCCGATCGTTTCACTGGAATTGATCGAAGCCACAGCTTGATTCAGCTGAATCAGGCCACTACCATAATAAGCATCGCTGCCGGCTGTGCCCAGATCCAGAGCGGTGCTTTTGAGAATTGTCTCAACTGCTCCAGCATCCAAGCTGGCATCCGCAGCCATCAACACTGCGCAAGCTCCGGCAACAATCGGACTGGAGAAAGAGGTTCCGCTGGCATACTCGTATCCACCGCTTTTGGCAGTGGTTAAAACAGATTGGCCTGGAGCAGATAAATCGACCCGGTCATTATATTGGGAAAAGGACGAACGGGTATTATCCTTATTAATCGCGCCGACCGAAATAACATGGTCGTAGGAGGCTGGATAGGAATATTGCCCCACCCGAGCATTCCAGGACTCCCCTTCATTACCAGAGGATGCCACCACGACTTTCCCGGCGCTGACCGCCTCATTGACCGCCACGGCCAATGAAGAAAAGGTTCCGTATCCACCAAAACTCATGTTGATGACTTTTACCTCTGGCCGTTCCGCGGCTTTAAGAATAGCTGCACAAATATATGCCACATCCAACTGGGTATCCCCACTATACATACCTCCCGTACGATAGGGCGCAATTTTTATGTTGGCCAACCCGGCAATTCCGGCCGTACCAACCCCATTATTGGTGACCGCGGCGATGCATCCGCTAACAGCGGTTCCATGGCCGGCCAGATCCACAACGTTGGTCTTGCCAGTGACAAAATCATAACCGGCCACCGTGTTGCCAACGAAATCGGGATGATTGACATTTAAACCGGTATCAATAACGGCCACCACCACCGGGTCAGCATTGGACACCTGATCCCAGGTCTGATCGGCACCAATCCGCTGAAACTGCCAGGCCGAGCCGTTGACAACATAGGGATCATTGGGAAGGGCCGTCACTTCAATTTTTGCATTATTATCCACCGCCAGGACATTGGGGTTTTGTGCCAGATCAGCCATCAACGCTTCCACATTTGTTTCCACACTGACTTCAATGAGATCAACCCGATTCGACACCTGCTCGCCCGAAACCACCTCGTCGGTTGTCAGAGCCAGGTTTTTGACATTATCTTCACCGCTATCGGCATAAACAACCACAATCTGCTGATCTGTGTTTTGGTTGATGTTAACTTCCGGCACCTGTTCCAGGGTTTCAATCTCAGCCGGTGTTTGATCCCCCTGCTCAGACCCTTCGTTTGGCGGCGTACCCATTTTATCGGGTGTTACTGTCTCCATCGTTTGCTCATCCGAATTAACTTGATCTTCTGCCAGACTCCCCGCTGGAAACAGCAAGAAGAAAACCATCATTATTGCCAACCAACGTGTTATTTGTTTGATTCTTCTTGTTTTCTTATTCATGATGTCCTCCCTTCACCTGCTGGTGGTCTCATCTTTGCAACACTATTCTTCATTGTGTAATCCTTTACTTTTATTATATCTATGCTATTTGGACTACTATAACATAGTTCTTTTAAATTTCACCATCATTTCAGACAATGCTTAAAATTTTTAATCGATAACATACCTTCAATCCAAAAACAGTCCGATCCGGTATCGCACTGTTTTTTTATTGGTTATTATAAACTTTATCTCGATTAGTTGTGGGGGATCTATCTGAGTAAAGGATACAGCTACCTGATAACTAGTTATTCAATCTTAACGTCTGCTTAAGAACCTTTTTACATTAGGACAGCCTCACGATAATTCGGTGAAGAACATCCACGGTTTCTTCCAGATTTGTTGATGCATCTTTAATATGATGATAGACTTCGCGTTTCTTGATAGCGGTCATTGGATCGACCCCGGCAAATACAAAAACCATCCCATCCATGTAGAGTTTTTCGATTTCCCGGTGGGTCGCCCTCATTTTAACCACAGCTTCTTCAGATTTGCCATGATTCTTTTTCAGATCACTCACTGCCTCAGCAAAAATTTCCACCCCTCTTTTTAAGTGTTCAACCATACTGATAATGGTATCGTTGGCTTTCACATCAAAGGTTTTCATGGAAGTCAGGGTTGATTCAGCATATTTCAAGACCCGGTTCATCCCCACCGATATGGAGTAAATATCACCGCGATCAAAGGGGGTGACAAATGCTTCGGTCAAATTTCTTTCCATCTCCATCCGAATGGTGTCTGCTTCTTTAACACACTGTAATAATGCCTGGCTATCTTTGTCATCGCCACTGTTCAACCAATTGTACAAAGCTTCTACTCCAGAAGCGTTGCTTTGTGCCTGCATAAACAGCATTTGATGAAAATGATATTTAATCGGAAAAATCCGGTCAATAATATTTCTTTTTTCCATTATTTTATTCTCCCTCTAAACAACCTTAAAAATAATTGCCGTTATGGTATAAATCAAAGCGGAAACCACCGCCGATAACGGAATGGTAATACACCAGGCGACCAGAATTTCTTTAACAATTCCCCAATGCACCATTTTATATTCATCGCCTGCGCCAACGCCCATAATCCCACCGACAACCACATGGGTGGTGGACACCGGTGCGCCCACCAGGGTTGCCCCCAGAATTGAAGTCACTGAAGACAACTGCGAATTTAAACTATGCAGCGGTTTAATGTCAAAGATTCCGCGCCCTAAGGTCTTCATAATGCTCCAGCCCCCCAGCAAAGTGCCCATAAACATCACCAGACCACCACTTCCCCGCACCCAAAGCGGTGCCGCTTCAATGGCGGTGCCACTCCAGGCCGCCAATGCCAGGGTAAAGATCCCGATTATTTTTTGAGTATCATTGGAGCCATGACTGTACGAAAGACCGGCAACAATAATCCACTGTAACTGATTAATACGGCGGTTAATCGAAATCCGGGCATTCCTTAATAATAATTTTGATAGCTTTTCCAGCAAAAATGCGATCACGAATCCAATTACGGGTGACAAAAACAGGGCGGCAATGACTTTAACAATCCCGGTCACTTCATGATTTTCGCCGATCAATTGGGACCACCCCCAAACAATGTTGTCAACCCCGGAGGAAACAATCACCGCCCCGATAATACCACCGATTAACGCATGGGTGGAACTGGACGGTAAGCCTAATTTCCAGGTAATTAAATTCCAGAGTGTCGCCCCAAATATCGCCGCAAAAATAATCGTTAATAACGCGGTATCAGTAGGTAAATTAATTAATTCTGAGATGGCGTCGGCCACCAGATTGCCACCGAGCACTGCTCCCACCAATCCAAAAACCGATGCCATTGCAATGGCCTGCTTGGGACTGGCCGCTCCACAATTGATAAAGGTAGCCACCACTGAACTTGCGTCATGAAGCCCATTGGTCAAGGCAAAAACAAGCCCAATTAGAATGACTGAAACTAAGATGATTGTTGCACTGACCGTTATCATTTTTCAGCTCCTAAATTAAAATTTGTATCTCATCGTTATTTTCCCTACTATATCAGCACATTAGCAAAGATGCAACCGGAACTGTGATTTCCCAAAAAAAATTATCTCAACTGGCCGCCGGCAAATTGAGATAATTTGATCTTGATTAATCAAAAAACATTATATTATTTGTGGTTCCATCAGGTAAAAAGACTGCCTGAAGCATGGTGCCATCCTGATTGATCCATACTCTTATATAGCTTACCTTATCATTTTCAAAAGGAATTACCTGGGTGGCGCTCGTTTCGGTTCCCTCGCCGCCCAAAATATTTTTTACTTCATCATATGTGGCTCCCTCAGGAATACTTTCGGCCTGTTCCTTAGTCACTGCTTTCGTTGTTAAAAAAGCCAGCTCCTCAGTCGTCGAATAAAACAAGGTTTTACTTGTAACCAATCTATTTTCGTCATACAGAACACTCACCCCAAAACTGGTATCCTCATTGACATACGTAAAGCTGTTCTCCATTTGGCTACTTTCGGTTGCGGTTACTCCCAATTCCGCATCTACCTGTTCTTTGGTCTGATCGAATTGCACCTTGTCATAAAACTCATAAACGGTATCCCTAGAAACATTAGACTGACCAGCAGTGCTACCACTATTGGTATTACTGCCGCAGCCGACCAGAACGGTCATCAGTATCATGGTTATTATCATCACTAGACACAATTTAAACTTATTCATTCCACAGCCCTCAACTTTCTTAATTTCAAGTATTTAATCAACTCCTGAATCTGCTGACTTTTAGCTTTATTTTACTACCCCATTAACGATATCTCAATCATTTTCTTTTCTTCTTATCAACACAACGGTTCCAGGCATTTTATCAGCAAATAAATTAGACGTGGACGACTTTTCATTATTTGTGCTATCATATCATTATAATGAAAGAGAATGAGGATACCCAATCATGAATACCAGAGATAAGATTTATAATACTGCCAAACGACTCTACCTGGAAAATGGTTACGCCAACACCCCAAACACCATGATCGCCAAGGAAGCTGGTGTTAATCTGGGTTTAGTCACCTATTACTTTAAAACCAAAGACCTCATTGCCAGTGATATGCTCAACAATAATTATGAAACTCTCTACTCCCATCTATTAGAATATTTACCTACTGATGATGAGCTGTTACAATTGATAACTTTTTTTAAATTACATTTTAAATTAACCGGAATCGATCCCCACTATGACCGCTTTATTTACGAAATGAACAAATTTGATTTACTGGAAAAAGCTACCCGGGATGGTAACCTCTACACGCTGTATCAAATCCTGGTCCATCAAAACGATCAAATCGATCCAGCTGAAAAAGATCTTCTCTGTGATTGTGCCGTAACTGCCTCTTTTGGCGTGATCCGGGCCCTCACCATAAAACAGTACGAAAAAGAAATTGATCTGACTAAAGAAGAACTTTTTAATCTGTGCATCAATCAGATGCTTTATTCATTGAAAATTGATTATCATCATCTGCTCCTGAAATCACTGGTCAGCTCTGCCAACTGCACCATTGATCGATTGCTTAAAGAGTATCCTCAATTAAAAGAAGTTAAAAACTATCTCTATGTTGAAGATTCCACTATTGTTCACGAACAATAGTGGAATCTTTTTTATTTTAGTTTTTATGTTGTTTTAATCGTTTTCTCAAGCCTTGTTTTAATCTTATTTAATTATTTTACGAATTTTATTGACTTTTTGATGTTGATCATATATATTAAAATTGCTTACAAGCAATAACTATAAACAGGCCTGAAATCAAAGTATCAACAAACAAACTTATTAAACAGGAGGAAAAAAGATGTCAAAAATTGAAGAAGTCAAAGCAAAGGTTGAAGCCGGAAAGTCGAAACTGGTCCCCGGACTGGTTCAGGAGGCCCTGGACGAAGGCAGCGCCCCAGGCGAAATTCTCCAGGCGATGGTCGATTCCATGGGCGTGGTTGGGGAAAAATTCTCCTCCGGCGACATTTTCGTCCCAGAAATGCTGATTGCTGCTAAAGCCATGTCAAAAGGCGTGGAAGTNTTAAAACCGCTGATGGCCGGCGACGGTTCNGCCTCACTGGGCACCTGTGTNATCGGTACGGTGGCCGGCGATCTTCATGACATCGGTAAAAATCTGGTTTCGATGATGATCGAAAGTGCCGGTTTTGATATGGTTGACCTCGGTGTGGATGTTCCGGCCGATACCTTTGTTCAGGC
>NZ_AXAC01000028.1 GCF_000472665.1 Acetobacterium malicum subsp. dehalogenans DSM 11527
CCAGTAATTTACGGAACATTTCGATTCCGGTTACAACTGTTTTTCGAACGTCATGAATCCCGACGATTTCAACTTCTTCGCCGACTTTAACAATCCCACGTTCGATACGTCCGGTTGCTACGGTACCACGACCAGTGATTGAGAAGACATCTTCGACTGGCATCAGGAATGGTTTGTCNGTATCACGAACTGGATCGGGAACCCAGGTATCAACTGCGGTCATCAGTTCAACAATTTTGTCTCCCCATGGGCCGTCTGGATCTTCTAAGGCTCTTAACGCAGATCCTGGGATGATTGGTGTATCATCGCCTGGGAAATCATATTCGTCAAGCAGTTCACGAACTTCCATTTCAACTAATTCCAGTAATTCTTCGTCGTCGACCATATCAACTTTGTTTAAGAAAACAACGATGTATGGTACGCCTACCTGACGGCTTAACAGGATATGTTCACGTGTCTGTGGCATGGGGCCATCAGCCGCACTAACAACCAGGATAGCACCGTCCATTTGAGCAGCACCGGTGATCATGTTCTTAACATAATCGGCATGGCCTGGGCAGTCAACGTGTGCATAGTGACGCGCTGCAGTTTCATATTCAACGTGAGCGGTTGAAATGGTGATTCCACGTTCTCTTTCTTCTGGGGCTTTATCGATATTTTCGAATGCTACGGCTTCCCCTGTTCCAAATCGCTTGTTTAATACAGATGTGATCGCCGCTGTTAATGTGGTTTTACCATGATCGACATGACCAATTGTTCCAACATTTACATGGGGCTTATTTCTTTCAAATTTTGACTTTGCCATTTGTTCTTCTCCTTAAAAATTATTTTATAGCTATGCTATTATTTACGGCCTTCAATTATTTCTTCTGAAATAAATTTAGGTACAGCTTCATAGTGCGAGAACTGCATGGTGTAAACGCCACGACCCTGAGTTTTACTTCTTAGAGTTGTTGCATAACCAAACATTTCCGACAGTGGCACCATTCCTTTAATGATCTGTGCACCACCACGCATTTCCATACCTTCGACACGACCACGTCGTGAGCTGATATCGCCCATTACGTCGCCCATGTATTCTTCTGGAATTACGACTTCAAGTTTGAATACTGGTTCTAAGATAACCGGATCTGCTTT
The DNA here is from genome assembly GCF_000472665.1 of Acetobacterium malicum subsp. dehalogenans DSM 11527. Lineage (GTDB taxonomy): Bacteria > Bacillota > Clostridia > Eubacteriales > Eubacteriaceae > Acetobacterium > Acetobacterium malicum. The sequence goes on from NZ_AXAC01000028.1 coordinate 1,138, forward strand.
TCTCATACCATTTTTAAACGCCATCGATCCGGCCACTTTAAAGGCCATTTCTGATGAATCCACATCATGGTATGAACCGTCATAAACGATAACCTTAAGATCCAATACTGGATATCCGGCTAGAACACCATTACGCATTGCTTCTTCAATCCCCTGATTAATTGGGTTGATGAATTCTTTTGGAATCGATCCCCCAACCGTCTTGTTTTCGAAGATATATCCGGTTCCAGGTTCAACTGGCTCCATCCGGATGAGACAATGACCATATTGACCACGACCACCCGATTGACGAGCAAATTTACCCTCAGCATCAACTGCTTTGGTAATGGATTCTTTATACGCTACCTGTGGTGCGCCGACATTGGCTTCTACTTTAAATTCTCGTAACATACGGTCAACGATGATGTCAAGGTGAAGTTCACCCATTCCTGAGATGATCGTTTGTCCGGTTTCTTCATCGGTACGGGTTCTGAAAGTAGGATCTTCTTCAGCAAGTTTTGCTAAAGCAGTACTCATTTTTTCCTGGCCAGCCTTTGTTTTTGGTTCAATGGCAACATGGATTACCGGTTCCGGGAATTCCATGGACTCAAGAATAATAGGCGCCTTGTCTGAACACAGGGTATCCCCTGTTGAGGTATCTTTTAAACCAACTGCGGCAGCGATATCCCCGGTATAAACAGTGGTAATCTCTTCACGATGGTTGGCATGCATTTGCAGGATACGCCCCAAACGTTCTCTTTTTCCTTTAGATGAATTGAAAACATATGAACCGGATTCAATACTTCCCGAATATACCCGGAAGAATGCCAGCTTTCCAACAAATGGATCAGTCATGATCTTAAATGCCAATGCTGAGAATGGTTCATCATCACTTGCTTTTCGGCTATCTTCTTCTTCAGTATCAGGATTGATTCCGGTGATCGCAGGAACATCCAGTGGGCAGGGCATATAGTCAACAATTGCATCCAATACTAATTGAACACCTTTATTTTTATATGATGAACCACAAACAACTGGAATAATATCAACATTCAATGTTGCCAGTCGAATGGCTGCCTTCAGTTCGTCAAGACCAATTTCTTCGCCTTCAAGGAATTTTTCCATGATCGCTTCATCATAATCAGAAATAGACTCAATTAATTTTTCGCGGTATTCGTCAGCCAGCTCACGCATGTCTTCAGGAATATCGACGATTTCAATTTCTTCGCCTAAATCATCTTTATAGATCATAGCTTTCATGATCAGGAGATCAATAATCCCCACAAAGTCACTTTCTTTGCCAATAGGTAATTGAATTGGAACAGGATTCGTGCTTAAACGATCCTCCATCATCTTCAGTACATTATAAAAATCGGCTCCGGTAATGTCCATCTTATTGATATAAGCCATTCTGGGAACATGATATTTATCGGCTTGTCGCCATACTGTTTCTGATTGAGGCTCAACGCCACCTTTTGCACAAAAAACAGCTACCGCTCCATCAAGAACTCTCAAAGATCGTTCTACTTCTACGGTAAAATCAACGTGGCCTGGTGTATCAATGATATTGATACGGTTTTTATTCCAAAAACACGTGGTTGCTGCCGAGGTAATAGTAATACCTCTTTCTTGTTCCTGTTCCATCCAGTCCATTTGGGAAACCCCATCATGGGTTTCTCCAATTTTATGGATTTTTCCGGAATAGAACAGGATTCTTTCTGTGGTAGTGGTTTTTCCTGCATCAATATGTGCCATAATACCTATATTTCTTGTTTTATCTAAACTATACTCTCTTGACACAGATGCTTTCCTCTCTTATTTCTAAATCTAAACAACGATTACCAACGATAATGTGCAAAAGCTTTATTGGCTTCAGCCATGGCGTGAGTATCATCTTTTTTCTTAACAGCTGCACCACTATTATTGAGTGCATCCATAATTTCTCCAGCTAAACGATCCTTCATTGTTTTTTCAGATCTTTTTCTTGAGTAATTAACTAACCAACGTAACCCTAAAGCTTGTTTACGCTCAGTTCTGATTTCCATTGGCACCTGGTAGGTTGCACCACCAACTCGGCGAGCTTTTACTTCTAAAACAGGTGTGATATTAGCCAGCGCTTCCCGGAATGCTTCCAGGGCATCTTTGCCAGTTTTTTCAGTAACTTTTTCAAATGCATCGTAAACGATTCTTTGGGCAACACCTTTTTTCCCATCTAACATGATATTGTTAACTAACTTTGTTACAACAATATCTCCGTAAATAGGATCAGGTAAAACTTCTCTTTTTGGAACAGGTCCTTTTCTAGGCACTTTACTTCCCTCCTTAACATTTTTATGTTCATCGGTACTCGACATCCAACGTTTCGTTGTTGTGCGTATAGCGTCTCTAACATATATTTGGTCTCGATCAATTTAAATAACGAGCGCTTGAATATGCAGCACTATGCACTACTACTTTTTAGGCTTTTTAGCCCCGTATTTGGATCGAGCTTGTCTACGAGCGTCAACACCAGCGGTATCAAGCGCACCACGGATAATTTTATAACGAACCCCTGGTAAATCCTTGACACGTCCACCCTTAATAAGAACAATACTATGTTCCTGTAAATTGTGGCCAACACCAGGAATATAGGCTGTTACTTCCATTCCGTTAACGAGACGAACTCTGGCGATTTTTCGAAGCGCCGAGTTTGGTTTCTTTGGTGTGGATGTTCTAACTGCTGTACATACGCCTCTTTTTTGAGGGTTTGCTTTCAACGCTGGAGTTTTTGTTTTATCTACCATGCGTTTTCTTCCTTTTTTTACAAGCTGATTAATTGTAGGCATTTAGTCCTGCACCTCCTTTTAATATTAATATATCAATAATCGAAACGATTATTAATGACTTTTTTGGGAACCAGGATCACTTTAAAGGCAACCCTGGTTCGAGTTATTTGATAATGGCAATGACGGCTGCGGCCCGATCAATCCCACTGGCTTTTCCGAGTCCAACTTTCGTTTCAACTCGTTCTACCGTGATCTGATGGTTATCACAGCATTCGACAATGCTTTTTTTGATACTTTCATCGGTATCTTCTGCTAAAATGACTTTCAGTGCTTTGCCTTCTTTCACAGCCTTAAGAGTTTGTTTCATTCCAATCACTTTTGAAACATCAACAAATTGATTCATCGGTTCCTCCTTCTTGCTGTTCGTGCGTTTCGCTAAACACACCTAATAACTATACATGTTTGAGTCTTAAATGTCAAGAATTATTCTTTTGTTAAGAAATCCAGGTCGAAGATGTCCAGATCGGTGATAATGGCATCTTCCGTTTCATCCTGTTCTTCTTCAACATAGGCGTTTAAAATATCATCATCGAAAACTATATCCAGTGATTCAGTAACCGAGTCTTCTTCGATCATATCCTCGTAAATATCTTCCTCTTCCCGTTCATAAACCAGATCAATGTCACCATACATCTTGACACCGGTACCGGCTGGCACCAATTGTCCGATAATAACATTTTCTTTCAGTCCAATCAACGGATCGACCTTGCCTTTAATGGCGGCGTCGGTCAGGACCCGAGTGGTTTCCTGGAAGGATGCGGCTGATAGGAATGAATCAGTTGCCAGCGAAGCTTTGGTGATACCCAGTAGTTCCCGGCTGGCTGTCGCTTCTTCGCCACCGGCTTCCCGGGCGGCACGGTTTTCTTCTTCAAAATTGAAGATATCAACTAAGCTGCCCGCCAGTAAAGCAGTATCGCCAGGGTTTTCAATCTTAACTTTTCTAAGCATTTGACGGATAATAACTTCCAGATGCTTGTCGCCGATGTGTACCCCTTGCATTCGGTAAACTTTTTGCACTTCCTGCAGCAGATATTGCTGCACATGGTCAATCCCCTGAATACGAAGAATATCACTGGGGTTAATGGAACCTTCGGTGATCTCATCTCCGGCAATGACCTGATCGCCGGTATGAACCCGCAGTCGTGAGCCGTAAGGAATCAGGTAAACCTTCATATCCCCATCAGCACCGGTAACAACGGCTTCAGTTTTCTTCTGCGTATCCTGAATTTCCACGCGACCGTCAATTTCTGAAATAATCGCCTGGCCTTTCGGTTTTCGGGCTTCGAAAAGCTCTTCGATACGGGGCAGACCCTGGGTGATATCATCAGCTGAAGCAACCCCACCAGTATGGAAGGTACGCATGGTCAGCTGGGTACCCGGCTCACCAATTGACTGGGCGGCAATGATACCAACGGCTTCGCCGATTTCAACGGGTCGCCAGGTGGTTAAATCAACCCCATAGCATTTTTTACAGACCCCATATTTGGACTGACAATTAAAGGCGGCGCGAATCAATACTTTTTCAATCCCCGCTTTATCAATACTGTCAGCCATTTCAGTTGAGATGATCTCGCCCGCCGGTGCCAGGACTTCGCCTGTTTCCGGATGAACTACATCTTCAAAGGCATATCGGCCGACCAATCGTTCATGCAGGGTTTCGATAATTTCGCCGTGATCGTTAATTGTGGAAACCTCATAACCCCGGGTGGTGCCGCAATCATCCTCACGGACAATTACATCCTGGCTGACATCAACCAGACGCCGGGTCAGGTAACCGGAATCGGCAGTTCGTAGGGCGGTATCCGCGAGACCTTTTCGGGCCCCATGGGTGGAGGAGAAAAACTCCAGAACATTTAACCCTTCACGGAAGTTGGACCGGATTGGCAGCTCGATGATTCGACCACTTGGGTTGGCCATCAGACCACGCATCCCGGCTAACTGTCGGATCTGGTTCTTACTACCTCGGGCCCCGGAATCCGCCATCATGTTAATTGGATTCAGATCTTCAAGGTGATCCAGCAACGCATCGGTAACTTCGTCAGTAGCTTTGTTCCAAATTTCAACAACATTATTATAACGTTCTTCATCACTGATAAAACCTTGACGATAGAGGGTCATATTTTCGGTGATCTTATCGTCGGCCCGGGATAGAATTTCTTCTTTGTTCTTAGGAACTTCCATATCGCTGACCCCAACGGTGATGGCACCTCGGGTTGAGAATTTAAAACCTAAGCGTTTAATTTCATCCAGTACTTCAGATGTTTTGGTGGGTCCATATGTTTTATAGCAGCGCTCGACAATTTCCGACAATACTTTTTTATTAACCTGTCGGTCTATTTCCAGGGCAAATTTTTCTTCGATGGTATCGCGTTTAACAAAACCAAGTTCCTGGGGAATAATGGTGTTGAAAATGAATCGACCGACGGTTCCATCAACAAGGCGGGTCATCGTTTCGCCATCAATTTCTTTGGTGATCCGGACCTTGACCTGGGCATGAAGCTCGACATCTTTATTGAAGTAAGCCATTTCCATTTCATCCAGGTCTCGGAAGACACTATTGGTGCCTTTGCCATCTTTCTTATAGATGGTCATATAATAGGTACCCAAAATCATATCCTGGGTTGGTGCGACAACTGGCGTACCATCCTGTGGCTTAAGAATATTATTGGATGCCAGCATCAGGAAGCGGGCTTCGGCCTGAGCTTCGACTGATAAGGGCACATGGACCGCCATCTGATCGCCGTCAAAGTCGGCATTGTAGGCAGTACAAACCAACGGATGGAGTTTAATCGCTTTTCCTTCAACCAGAATTGGTTCAAAGGCCTGAATCCCCAGGCGATGAAGGGTTGGCGCCCGGTTTAACAGAACCGGATGTTCCTGAATAACATCTTCTAAAACATCCCAGACCATTGGATCCAGTTTTTCGACCATTTTCTTGGCACTTTTGATGTTTTGTGACAGGTTACGGCCAACCAGTTCCCGCATTACAAATGGCTTGAATAATTCAATTGCCATCTCTTTGGGGAGTCCACATTGGAACATTTTCAGATCTGGCCCGACGACGATAACCGAACGGCCCGAGTAGTCAACCCGTTTCCCCAAAAGGTTCTGACGGAAACGACCCTGTTTACCCTTAAGCATATCACTAAGGGATTTAAAGGGACGGTTACCCGGACCAGTGACGGCCCGGCCACGTCGACCATTGTCAATTAGAGCATCAACGGCTTCCTGAAGCATCCGTTTTTCATTTTGAACAATGATATCCGGAGCATCCAGTTCCAGCAGTTTTAACAGCCGGTTGTTTCGGTTAATCACTCGACGGTACAGGTCATTAAGATCCGAGGTGGCAAAACGGCCGCCATCCAATTGGACCATTGGCCGCAATTCCGGCGGAATAACCGGAATGGTTTCCAGAATCATCCATTCCGGACGGTTGGTGGAATTTCTGAAGGCTTCAACCGCTTCCAGACGACGGGCGACCCGGATCTTTTTCTGACCGGACGCGCCTTTTAGTTCTTCCTTAAGCACAGCCGATTCCTGATCCAGGTCGACCAGTTTCAGTAATTCCTGAATCGCTTCGGCACCAATGCTGGCGGTAAACTTATTGCCAAACTGACTCTTAGCTTCTTTATACTCCGCTTCGGTGAGGATCTGTTTGAAATCAAAATTGCTTTCGCCCGGATCGGTGACCACATAAGCCGCAAAATATATAATTTTTTCCAGATTTCTGGGAGACATTTCCAGAATCAGTCCCATTCGACTGGGAATTCCTTTGAAATACCAGATATGCGAAACTGGAGAGGCCAGTTCAATATGCCCCATCCGCTCACGTCTGACCTTAGCCTTAGTTACTTCAACCCCGCAGTTTTCACAGACAATGCCTTTATGGCGAATACGCTTGTATTTACCACAGTTACATTCCCAGTCTTTCTGCGGTCCAAAAATCTTCTCACAAAACAACCCCTCTTTTTCTGGTTTCAGGGTTCTATAATTAATGGTTTCCGGTTTTTTTACTTCTCCACGTGACCACTCTCTGATTTTTTCAGGTGAGGCCAATCCGATTTGTAAGGATTTGAAGGTGAATTCCTCGTTCAACAAATGGCTTCGCTCCCTTCTTTAATAAATTTATTGTTATAATAAGTCGTCGTCTTCGTCATCATCAATGCTCTTAATCTGGAAGCTGTCTTCCAATTTCACGTCATCTCCGGCTTCGGAAAGTTCGGTGCTACCAATTTCAATGGCCAGTTCTTCCAAAGGATCCCGTTCATCCATCTCATCATCAAGCAGCTTAATCATTTCCTGATCATTGAGGATGTTGACATCCAGACCTAAACTCTGGAATTCTTTCATCAGTACCTTGAAAGACTCAGGAATGCCTGGTTTAGGAATATTTTCGCCTTTGACAATCGCTTCATAGGCTTTAACCCGGCCGACGACGTCATCCGACTTGATCGTCAAGATTTCCTGCAGGGTATGGGCGGCGCCATAGGCTTCCAGGGCCCAAACTTCCATTTCTCCAAAACGCTGTCCCCCAAATTGAGCTTTACCGCCCAAAGGTTGCTGGGTAACTAAGGAGTATGGTCCGGTCGAACGGGCATGCATTTTATCATCAACCAAATGGTGAAGTTTAAGAATATACATGTAACCAACGGTAACCTTATTATCAAAAGGCTCGCCGCTGCGGCCATCATAAAGTTGGATCTTACCATCTTCAGGCAAATCGGCCTGTTTTAACAGATCCATAATGTCCTGTTCATCAGCCGGGTCAAAAACCGGCGTGGCAATATGCCAGCCGATGGATCGCATCGCCAGTCCCAGATGGACTTCCAAAACCTGACCGATGTTCATTCGCGAAGGAACCCCCAGCGGGTTAAGCACAATCTCCAGGGCTGTTCCGTCTGGCATAAACGGCATATCTTCTTCCGGCAGGATTCGGGAAATTACCCCTTTGTTTCCATGACGACCAGCCATTTTATCTCCAACGGAAATCTTACGTTTAACCGCGATCAGAACCCGCACCAGGGTATTAACCCCAGGTTTTAAGTCTTCATCTTTGTTTTCGCGCGAGAAGACCTTAACATCCAGAACAATCCCAGATTCTCCATGGGGAACCTTCAATGATGTATCCCGGATTTCCCGGGCTTTTTCGCCAAAGATGGCACGAAGCAATTTTTCTTCAGCAGACAGATCCGTTTCACCCTTTGGTGTTACTTTTCCAACCAGAATATCGTCCGATTTAACCTCGGCACCGACAAAGATAATACCCCGTTCATCGAGGTTCTTCAGCGCATCTTCACTGACATTGGGGATATCTCGGGTGATTTCTTCTGGTCCCAGTTTGGTTTCCCGGGCTTCGGCTTCAAATTCTTCAATATGGATCGATGTAAAGACATCTTCTTTTAATAGTTTTTCATTAATGAGGATGGCATCCTCGTAGTTGTAACCTTCCCAGGTCATAAAGCCCATCAGAATATTTCGACCCAGTGCCAGTTCACCCATTTCGGTGGACGGACCATCGGCAATGATCTCGCCGGCCTGAACATATTGACCTTTGTTGACCAACGGTTTATGGTTCATACAGGTACCCTGGTTAGAGCGTTTAAATTTAAGTAAGGTGTACTTATCCAGCTCGCCGTTATCGGTGCGGATGTGAATGGCTGAGGCCTCCACCCGTTCGATGGTGCCGGCATTTCTGGCAATGACACAGACGCCGGAATCCTTGGCGGCCTTGTGTTCCATCCCAGTACCGATAACCGGTGCTTTGGGAATCAACAGTGGCACAGCCTGACGTTGCATGTTGGCACCCATCAGAGCCCGGTTGGCATCATCATTTTCGAGGAAGGGAATCAGTGATGTCGCAACCGAAACGATCTGTTTTGGCGAAATATCCATATAATCCACGCGGTCTGGGGCAATCAGAACGAAATCCCGTTTGCTACCAGCACGGCCGGTTACCTGTTTACGGGCAAAGCGGTTATCATCGTCCAATGGCTCGTTAGCCTGAGCAATGGTATAACGACCTTCTTCATCGGCTGCCAGATAATGTATTTCATCCGTTACGACCCCATCATAAACCTTCCGGTAAGGGGCTTCAATAAAGCCATATTCATTAACCCGGGCATAGGTACTGAGCGATCCGATCAGTCCGATGTTCGGACCTTCAGGGGTTTCAATTGGACACATCCGGCCATAATGGCTATGGTGAACATCTCGAACCTCAAACCCGGCCCGCTCACGGCTTAACCCACCAGGTCCCAAGGCTGATAAACGTCGCTTATGCGTCAGTTCCGCCAATGGGTTGGTCTGATCCATAAACTGAGACAGCTGGGAGCTACCGAAAAATTCTTTTAAGGCGGCGTTGACCGGACGGGTATTGATTAAACCCTGAGGGGTTAAAATTTCATCGTCCTGAACTGACATTCGTTCCCGAACCACCCGTTCCATTCGGGATAACCCGATCCGGAACTGATTTTGTAACAGCTCGCCCACCGAGCGCAGACGACGATTGCCCAAATGGTCAATATCATCAATGGCGCCGATATCGTAGTCAAGACCGATAATATAAGAGATCGAGGCATGCAGATCAGAAATCAGCACATGCTTGGGGACCAGCTCATCCATTCGCTTCTTGATTGATTTTTTCTTTTCTTCATCGGTCATGTCTGATTCTAAAATCTCTTTTAGTACTTCATAACAGACATTTTCTTTGATGTCCAAATCACTGATGTCAAAGGGTAGATCCTGGGCATTGATGTCAACAAAACCGTTTCCGATGACGCGGACGATTTTATCATCCACTTTGACGTCAACCACATTGATTCCAGTGTTCTGAATATCGGTGGCCACATTGATGGAGATGATTTCATTCTCTTCAACGTAGACTTCACCAGTTTCCGGATTGACCACGGTATTCGCGGCTCGCTGGCCGGAAATCCGGGTTGCCAGAGATAATTTTTTGTTATATTTATGACGGCCAACCTTGGCCAGATCATAGCGACGATCGTCAAAAAACATCGAATTAAGCAACGATTGGGCGCTTTCCACAGTAGGTGGCTCGCCGGGTCTTAAGCGTTTATAAATCTCGATCAGACCATCCCGGGTTGATTTCATATTGTTATTTTCATCTTTTTTGATCGTTTCGATGAGTCGGTAATCATCACCGTAGAAATCAAGAATTTCCTGATTGGTTCCCAATCCCAGGGCGCGAATCAGCGCTGTGATTGGTAATTTACGGGTCCGGTCAATTTTAACGTACATGATGTCGTTGGAATCTGTTTCATATTCCAACCAGGCCCCACGGTTAGGAATAACCTGAGCTGAAAATAATTTCTTGCCCAGTTTATCGCGGCTCAAGGAAAAATATGCCCCTGGTGATCTGACCAGCTGGCTGACGATAACCCGTTCCGCTCCATTGACAATGAAGGTTCCGGTTTCGGTCATTTTATGCAAGTCGGCCATATAGACCTTTTGCTCTTTAACTTCGTTCTTTTCCTTATTTATTAAACGAACTGTTACTTTTAATGGTATAAAGTAGGTTTGATCCCTCTCTTTACACTCCTCCACTGAATACTTTGGTTTTCCCTCTATGGAATAATCCACAAATTCTAAAACCAGATTTCCAGTGTAGTCTTCGATTTTATCAATATCATCAAAAACCTCTTGGAGTCCTTTTTCAATAAACCAGTTGTATGAATCTTTCTGAACCTCAATCAGGTTCGGCATTTCAATAACTTCTTTGATTTTAGAAAAGCTTTGGCGTGTTCTTAAACCATCTTTTTCAGGATGCAACATTACCATCCAATATCACCCCTCGCAAAAATACTCAGCAACGGACTACCCCTCACCGACTCGTGTTCGGCCTGTGGGTATCCCAAATTTGCCTGTTGTGTTTCGTCTCGCCTTGTGTTATTATTAGACCGTAATCAATTTCATAGCTGCTGGCTCCGACATGCTTCCCCTTTGATCAGTTGTTCATGACTGAGTCGCAAACGCTTCATTGACCGCCCAAAAATTGACGACAAGAATGCATTCTACTCTTATTTTAAAAGATACCAATGCAATTTTATATGCTATCACAAGACTTTCTCTTTGTCAAGCCTATCTTGTATTTTAAAAGCCTTCCCGCTCGATGCGGGAAGGCTTTCTTTATTTTATGTTTTGATTTTTTAAACCTGAACCACTATTTTTGTTCCTTAATTTTCTCAGCAATATTTTTTCAGTCGGTATTTCTTACTTGTTTTCTTCTGCTCCCGTAAAATACTGCTTAAAAACTCCTGGGTTCTTTTTTCCTGAGGATGAATGAAAATATCTTCCGGACTGCCTTCTTCAAGAATCGTTCCCGAGTCCATAAAAACCACCTTGTTAGCTACTTCCCGGGCAAAACTCATTTCGTGGGTCACCACCACCATGGTCATGTGCTCATTGGCCAGGCTTTGCATAACGTTGAGAACCTCCCCGGTGAGCTCGGGGTCCAGGGCTGAGGTAGGCTCATCAAAAAGCAAAATATCAGGATTCATCATCAGTGCCCGGGCGATGGCGACTCGCTGTTTTTCGCCCCCGGACAGGGTTGAGGGCATCGCATCAATCCGTTCCAGTAAGCCGACCTTGTTGAGATAGGCTTCGCAGCGTTGGTTCATGGCCGCCGTTTCTTCTTTCTTTACCACCTTCGGGGCCAATTCCAGATTCTGACGAACGGTGAGATGAGGAAAAAGGTTAAAGTGCTGAAAAACCATCCCCATTTTCATAATAATCGCTCGGATCTCCGGCGGGCTAGGGTACACGCCATCTTTCAGCAACGGTTTACCTTCCATGATGATGTCACCGCTGTCGGCCTTTTCCAAGTCGATGAGGCAGCGCAGCAAGGTCGATTTCCCCGACCCCGATGACCCAATGATAGCCATCACGTCGCCCTTATTGACGGTAAATGAGATGTCCTTCAAGACATGATTTTTTCCAAAACTTTTATTGAGCTGATTGACTTTTATAATTTCCATCATTTTCCCCTAGAACTCGTATTTGGTTTCAAGCTTTTTAAATACCATCGTGATCACAAAGTTGATCAGCAAGTATAAGGCCGCCGCAACCAGAAAAGCAAAGGTATCCCCATCCCGATTAACAGCTGTTTTAGCATAATGGAGAATCTCGGCCACCCCAATCACCGTGACCAGTGCGGTGTCTTTGACCAGCGTAATGGTTTCATTGCTGATGGCTGGTAAACAGACCCGAATCATCTGGGGAATCACCACCCGGATCATCGTTTCTATTTTTGTCAGCCCTAAAACTTTGGCCGCTTCATACTGTCCTTTGTCAATGGCTAGCAAGCCGCCCCGGAAGATTTCGGCAAAATAAGCGGCATAGTTCATACAAAAAGCAATACAGGCAGCGGTAAAGCGACCAAAAATCAGATAGTCTCCCACCACCGGCAACAATGGCAGACCAAAATAGACAAACATAATCTGCAGCAGCAGTGGGGTCCCCCGGACCACATAGATATAGCCTTTGGCCAGTGATTTAACGGGCTTGAGGCGACTCCGAGCCATCAAGGTAAACATAAAACCCAGCGGCAGGGAGCAGACAATGGTGACGGCAAAAACACTGAGAGTAATAACCATTCCCTGCAGCATCGGTAAGGTGATATTCGATAAATAGATATAAAAATCTGACATTTTATTCTCCTGAGGAACGAAATAATATTAGTGGTAAACGTCATAAAAAAATCGGATAGAAACTATCCGATTTCTAAAAACTGATTGTTTTCTTTTTAGTTAGCTTTGTAGATGATGTCTTCGCCAAACCATTTGGTTGAAATGGTAGCGGCTGTTCCATCGGCAACCATGGCATCCATGGCATCCTGAACCTGAGTCAGTAACTCGGTATTACCTTTTTTGATCCCCACACCGTATAATTCTGGCGATAAGCTTTCACTTAAAATTACAAATTCAGCACTTTCCGAGGTGATGTAGTAGCGGGCGACGATGGAGTCAACTACAACGGCATCGATTCGGCCAATTCCCAGATCACTGAGGGCTGAGACGTTTTCCGGATATTCAGTCAATGTTGCCTCTTTGCTGATGGGATCAGCAGTGAACGCATCATAGGCTGAAGAACCTTTTTGGACGCCAACATTTTTACCAGCTAAATCAGCTTTTGTTTTGATTGGGGAATCTTTTTTAACGACGATGACCTGGTCATTTTCCAGATAAGGGGCGGTGAAATCCATGGCATTTTTTCGTTCATCGGTGATCGTTAAACCGTTCCAAATGACGTCAATATTGCCGGAATCCAGTTCCAGTTCTTTGGTGTCCCAGTTGATTGGTTGAAGTACAACTTCCATTCCCATCCGTTTACCAACTTCTTTGGCCAGATCCACATCGAAACCAACAATTTCATTTTTGTCATCTCTGAAACCCATTGGCGGGAAGGAATCATCCAAACCGACCACAAAGGTCTTATCGTCATTATTGGCATTATCTTCTGTTTTTGCGGTGTTGCTACTGCATCCTGCAAATAAACCAGCGACCAGAACGACAACCAGCATCAGGCCAAATATACTTCTTTTTTTCATTCCTTTTTGTCCTCTTTTCCTAATATAATCTGAGGCTATTATACACTTTATCACTGTGCATTGCTAGCCCTTTACAGCAAAAATTTATTTCAAATACAATCCGTTTCGCCGTTTTTCGGCCGGACAATCTAAAAAAAGCCCGTATTCGCAGAGGCAACGTCAACACCCCTGGTGCGACCTGCACTCTGTATCATACGGACAGCTCCTGATTGCGTATTCTTTTTTCAAATTTCTACGGCATGCGCTTATATAAAATTGCCAGAATCGCGGCGCTGGAGGCCGAGCCCGGATCACGATGACCAATGGCCCGTTCGCCCAGCCGCATCGCCCGGCCTTTTTTGGCGATAATCGGGATGGTTGAATCGGAACCGGCTTCACCCACTTCAAGCGCTTTTTTCATCGCTTCTTTCGGTGCCAGCCCATCTTGATGATAAGCAGTGTTTAAGGCGTCAATGGCCGGTCTGAGGGTATCGACCATGGTTTTATCGCCAACTACTGCCTTGCCCCGTTTTTCGATGATCGCCACGCCGGCTTCCATCATTTCGATGAATTCGTCAAAGTTCACTTCCTCCTTACCTTTGGCCGGCACTCCAAACTTGCTGAAGAAGCCGCCATAAAGCGGGCCGGAAGCGCCGCCAACCTTATCAAGCAGAGCGGTACCAACATTTTTGAACAAAGTATTGATATCTTCGTCTTTCCAGCCGTCCAGGTTTTTGCTGACTTCGCGAAAACCGATACTCATATTCATGCCGTGGTCACCGTCGCCAATGGCTGAATCCAGTTCCGAAAAATAATCCTTTTTCTCTTCGGCCAACACAATGAGGTCATCAATCACCCCAAGAAAGTAGTCTTTATTTAAAATATAATCGCTCATAATTCTTCTCCTGACAATGATTTCGGGTTGATGGTTTCCCATCAACCCGCTTTGTTATTATTCTCGTTGCTATTTAGAACTGTTTAAAATAGGGGGTGTCGCAGGGATAATCCAATAATTCTTTCATTTCGTCGTCCAGTTTTACCAGAGTGACGGACATCCCGGCCATATCCATGGATGACGCAAATGAGCCAATCAGGGATTTGTAAATAGTAATGCCTTTGTCGGCCAGGATTTCAGCAACCCGACGGAAGCAGATGTGCAGATCCATCAGTGGCGTGGCACCCAGGCTGTTGACCAGAACATAAACCTCGTCGCCACTTTGATAAGGCAGATCGGCCAGAATCGGTTCCATAATCTGGTCGATGACTTTGTCAGCAGGTTCGATTTTACCACGACGGACCCCAGGTTCGCCATGGATACCCATACCGATTTCCATATCGCCGTCTTCCATTTCAAAAATTGGGCCGCCTTTTGATGGTAAGGTGGCCGAAGACATCGCCACACCCATGGTCCGGGTGACATCGTTACATTTTTTTGCCGCTGCCACGACGGCATCGAGATCGCCGCCCATTTCCGCCTTGGCTCCGGCGGCTTTGAAGACAAAAAAATCTCCGGCAATCCCGCGACGGTCTTCAATATTTTCAGAAGAAATAACATCGTCAGTAACCAGCACGGTTTCAACCCGGATACCATCTTCTTCATCAGCTTTTTCAGCGCCCATGTCAAAGTTCATCACATCGCCAGCGTAGTTACCGTAAAGGTAGATACAACCTTTACCAGTATCGATAGCTTTGACCGAGGCATAACAGGGATCTGGGGATGGCGAGGTATTGATGTTACCAATAACCGCGGCATCAGCAAAGCCTTTACCGACATAGCCCAAGAACAAGGGTTCATGTCCAGAGCCACCGCCGATGATCACGCCGACCTTGTCTTTTTGCTTGGCAGTTTTGCTGACCACCACCCGGCCCTGAGCTTCAGATGCCTGATCTAAGACCACATGATCTTTGTGGGCAGTTACATAACCGGCCAGCATTTCTTCTACTACATCATAGGGATCATTGATTAATCGTTTCATTTCTTCCTCCTAAAATTATTTGTTTGAATAAGTCTTTGTATACGTTTTCTTAACGCAAGAACCATGCCAGAGTGAAACCCACTCATAAAGCCAATGACGAGCTTGCGCTTTCTATGTTATGGGCGTTATTTCCCCGAATGGGGAAATTTTCCCAATCAACAGACCATTTAGTGAACCTTTCTCAGAGTCGCCCCTTCTTTGGCAGTGGCAATAATTTTTTCCAGCTCATTGCAGATAGTGGCCTGAATCACCCCGCCGATCACCCCTTCAACCAACGGTGCATCAACGATGTGGACCTTAGCCTGGAGCACTTCATCCTCCAGCATTTCGATGGCGGTTTCACTGCAGATCACCGCCGAGCCCAGATCGACAAAGATCAGGATATGCTCCCGTTCGGCCAGGCTCTCGATGGCCTTTTTGATCCTGGTGGTATTGGTACCAATCCGACCGTCGGCAGCCCCGCCGGCGGCAATCACCGCGACGCTGCCATCATTCATTTCCATGACAATGTCGCGCAGCCCTTCGGCCAACTTTTCACTATGCGATACGATAATTACACCGGTCATTTTCTTCCTCCAACTCGTTATGTGTTATCTGAATAGAATGTAATCGCAATTTTTGTGCCAATCGCAGTCTAGTCCAGCTGATATTTCCGGGCCTTGGCGGCAATGGTCTTGTGATCCAGCCCCAGGGCCAAACCAGCCTGACGGAAGCTACCGTGTTTGGTCAGCGCCCGGGCAATCAGTTCCCGCTCCATCTCAGCAAAGGTGGGGAGATTATCCCCATCGCCCCAGCGGGGACTTTTTTCGGCCGGCTCGACCCCGATTTCATCACATAGATAACCCGGTAAGTCCGCCAGAGTAATCCAGTCGCTATTGGACAGGGTCATGCCGCCCTCAATCATATTTTCCAGTTCTCTGACATTGCCGGGGAAATGATATTGCTCCAGGGCACTCAAGGCCGTTTTGGTCATGGCACAGCGGGGCAGGTCATATTTTTTGCTGATTTTCTCGGTGAAGTATTCCACCAGCAGTGGGATATCGCCCTTGCGCTGGCGCAGTGGTGGCAGCATCACGGTAATGACATTCAGGCGGTAATACAGATCGCGCCGGAAACTGCCCTCTTTCATCATCGTTTCCAGGGGACTGTTGGTGGCGGCAATCACCCGGACATCAATCTTAATCGGGTGGGCCCCGCCAATCCGTTCAATCTCCTGTTCCTGCAACACCCGCAGCAGTTTGGCCTGCATGGCCTTGTCCATGTCGCCGATTTCGTCGAGAAAAATCGTCCCGCCGCTGGCGATTTCGAATTTGCCCCGTTTTTCCTTGTAAGCCCCGGTAAAAGCCCCTTTTTCATAGCCAAACAGTTCGCTTTCCAGCAGATTGGAGGGGATCGCGGCGCAATTCATACCAACAAAGGGCTTTTTGTGGCGGGCTCCGGCCCGGTGAATGGCCCGGGCCACCAGCTCTTTGCCGGTGCCACTTTCGCCCCGGATCAGCACCGCCGCATCGGTTCGGGCCGCCTTTGAGGCCACCGTCAAGCTTTCAATCAAGGCGCCGCTCTTGCCAATGATACTATTAAAGGAGGGATTCAGGTCTTCTTTTTTGGCCAGCTCGTCCTGAAGAAAGCGAGCCTTTTCGGAAAGCAGCTCAATCCGGTCAGCCAGCTGGGCGATTTCGGTCAGCTCCCGGGCGACAATCACATTGCCGCGAAACTTCTGTTCAATAATAATCGGCCGGGCGGTCATAATAAATTGGCGGTTGTCGCTGTTGGTGATGATCAGCTCGCCCTGACCAGTGAAAAAAGTTTCGGCGAACTTTTCGGTAGCAAACAGATCCTGAATTTTGCGGGACAGCACCTGGGTACCTTCCTTTTTAAACATCTTGACAAAGGGATGATTGACATAGGTTACTTCCCGGGCATGATTGATCATACAGATGCCGTCATCGACGGTTTCGAGGATATTATTGAGCTTTTCTTTCAGTTCCTTGACCGAATGCAGTTCCCCGGATAATTCTTCAATCTGGGAGATATCCTGAAAAACCACCACCCCACCGATGACCTCGTCAGCGACGATAATCGGACTCTTATTAGTTATTACCCATTTTTTACCAATCTTATGCTTCAAACCGAGATTTTCTCTTTTTGATGCCAGCAAATCATGCAAATTAAAATTGGGCACCCATTCATCCGCCTTTTTGCCGATGATATCAGTGGCTTTGACGCCGGTGATTTCTTCCGCCGCACGATTGAAAATATTAATAATGCCATGGCTGTCCATGGCAATCAGGCCATTGTTGATGCTTTCAAAAATCTTTTCACTGGCCAGGGTATTCTCCTGGAGGATGCTGTCGATCGCTTCGGTATCCGGCGCCTCCAGCTCTGCTGTCTGGCTTAAAAAAGAAGCCAGCTTAAACACCGCTTCGGCACTGCCGGGATTGGGGCTGTAGACCTCCACCAGCTCTCCATGGCGGATTTTCAAGGACACCAGTGGCAGCACCGAGTTGCAGGCCACCCCATCCGCCGAACTGGGCCGCCGCAGGTATAGCTGACAGTCCCAGATTTTTTCGATTTTTTGGGCCTGCCGGGCCACCATCGCTGCCACCCGGGTATGGACCCCGTTTTTATTTTTGATGACTACCCGTTGTGTCTTCTCCATCCTGTCTCCCTGTCCTGACCAGGCCACCGTCAGGGGTACTGACCCGGTTATTTTTACTTTATTTCAAAGCCCTTTAAGCGCTTCGTTTCTTTACAAATCCCTGCATCTATGCCATAATGATAGCGTATCCCGAGGTTAAATACCTTAAAGAACAGGCTATTTTTACACAAGGGAAAATAACTGTGCAAATTCAGATACCAGGAGGAAGATGATGAAAATTGCCGTTGATTGTGACGATGCTGCCATTGATTTTAAGGACGAGATTTTTAATTATTTACAGAAAGCCGGTTACGACATCACCGATTTGCAATATTCCGCCAGCCACGATTGTGACTATCCTGAAATTGCCTTTAACCTGGCCGAAACCATCAAAAATAAGGAATATGACCGCGGCTTTATCTTTTGCGGCACCGGGCTGGGGGTGGCGATGATGGCCAACAAGGTGCCCGGGGTTTTTGCCGGCACCTGCCACGATGTCTATTCGGCCGAACGACTGGCCAAAAGCAACGATGCCAATGTCCTGACCATGGGGGCTCGGGTGATCGGCACCGAACTGGCCAAAATGATCGCCGAAGCATGGTTAAAAAGTGATTTCCAGGGCGGCGGCTCAACCAAAAAAGTTGAAAAAATGCGAACTCTGGAAAAAACCTATCTAAAGTAGGCCATCAATGAAAAAGTTCTTACTGGGAACCAACTGGAAGATGAATAAAACCCTGGCCGAGGGTCTGGCCTACAGCGCGGCCCTGATGACAATCATTGGTAAATATCCCCAATTTGAGTTTTTCATCATTCCCCCTTATACCCACCTGTGGAAAATAAAAGAAGCGCTTGCTGCTCAAAAAAGCCCCTTGAAGCTGGGCGCCCAGAATATGCACGAGCAGGACTCTGGGCAGTTTACCGGCGAAATTTCGCCGCTGATGCTGGCCGAAATCGGGGTCGATATCATTGAGTTGGGCCACAGCGAACGGCGCCAGTATTTTAACGAAAGCGACGAAGCCGTCAATCGCAAAGCCCGGGCCGCCCTCAAACACGGCTTTACCCCGCTGATTTGCATCGGCGAACAGCAGGCCGATAAAGACTACGGCGTTTCCAAAGAAATGCTGGCCAAACAGTTAAAGATCGCCTTAACCGATGTCCCGGCGGCAGCCATCGGCCAATTCTGGATCGCCTATGAACCGGTCTGGGCCATTGGCGTTGCTGGCACCCCGGCTGCTGCCGCCTATGTTGAGGAAATCCACGACTTCCTGCGGCGGGTTCTGATCGACCGCTACGGACCCAGCGGGGCGGCGGTGCCGCTGCTGTTTGGCGGCAGCGTCAACATTGATAACGCCCGGGATTATGCCCGGCTTGCCAACGTCGACGGCTTATTTATCGGCCGCAGTGCCTGGGAGCCGGAGCTGTTTGAAGCGATTATGGTGGCGCTTGGAACTATCACCAAGTAACTATATGACATGATCCTTGCGGCAAACGCAATGGAACCAGATGATATCCCCATGCCTGATTCAGATTTTTTGTTCTTAGTCAAAATAGATACTACCGCCGATGAATTCACGCAATATTGAATTAAAAGGGACTTTCTCGATATTCATCGGCTCACAGAAGGAAAGAATATTAAGCAGGCGGTCGCGGGTCTTCGCATAGGGGCTGTGATCCGCGATTTTATTAAGGGAAGCTTCGGCAAAAGTTCTCATCGCATTTAATTCGTATAGCAAGCTCGAATTGAACATCACGTCCGATTCTTCCTGGAATTTAAAGACGTTTTGATACTCTCCGCGGCGGACATTTTCCCACTGATCGAGGGTATCCTCGGGATGCGTCCCGCGGAATTGGTCGCCTCTGACAATGCGTCTGATCAGCCGCACTTCCGAACTCGGCACCCTGTTTTCCAGGTCGAAATTTAATTGAAAAAGCGAGCTGAGGTAGACCTTAAACAGCATGTTCCGGTTGATCCCCATAAACAATACCGGATTCAAGGCGTGAATCCCTTCGACGACCAGGATTTCATCGTGTCCTACTTGCAGTCTTCTTGTTTGGGCGGAACGACGACCGGTTTTAAAATCATAGATCGGTGTTTCAATTATTTTTCCATCGATCAGTTCTTTGAGCTGTTGTTGCAAATAAGGAAGATCCAACGCTTCCAGGCAGTCGAAATCCGGCTTGCCGTCTTCAGTGAGCGGTGTCTTTTCGCGGTTGACAAAATAATCATCCATTGACAGGGTAACCGGCTTTAATCCGTTCACACTCAACTGGGTCGATAACCGTTGCGCAAAGGTCGTCTTGCCGGAAGAAGAGGGTCCGGAAATCAGCAACACCCGCAGCGCCCGCTGCTGCAGCAGAATCATCACGGCAATATCGGAGATCTCCTTTTCATGCAGGGCTTCAGCCATCCCCAGCAGCTTCAGGCTGGCACTGCTTTTGACAAAGTCGTTAACATCATTGAGCAACTCGATATTAATATTTTTCAACCATTTCTGGGTCTTATCATACATGGCCGAGAGTTTATCTGGCGGAATCAACGCGGTGTTGCAATCGCGGTCAATGTCGCCAAAGTCAACAATAAAACCGCCAGCATAAGGAATCACACAAAAAGGATCCATATTTTTAACATTTGTTTCGCAGGGATAGATCATTTTAACAACATCGCCATCGACCTGATAAAAGTAGTAGCCACCCTCATGTTTCAAAAAGTCAATCTCCGGAGTACTTAAAACCCACTCGTTTAGTTTCTTTTCAATCTGATCGACTTCTCTGATTGAAATTGCCGAATCGGCAAACCGGCAAAATACGCCCTCCATAATTGAATAAGCGGTTTTAAGGGATTCTTGGGGGAAAAGCTGCCGAATAACAATGATCAATCCGAGCTTACAAGTCTGCCGGCTTTTAATCAGATGCGTTTCTCGCATAGCTACACCTTCTTTCGATTTAATTTGTTTTATTAATTTAAATAATTTATTCGTGCATATTTTCGATCAGACCCTGGTTTGATTGTTTTCTTGCTTGTTTATATCCTCGCCAAGGCGTATTTATCCATTTTGTGGTTAAGCAACTTCATGATCGTCAACTCGTCGATCGCGTCAGTCAGCGCGTTGTGTAACTCGCAGTATTCCAGCTCGGCACTCAGCATCCGGTAGGCACTCTCCACACCGTAGCCGCGCTTCAATCTGCCGGTGCCATAGCATTCGGCGCAATCCGGGATGCTGTGATTATGCTGTCGATACGCCGCCACCTTCATAATGTCATACCAGTCAAGATGTCTTAACTCGGGCAGATGCCGGTAGTCAAACGCAGCGTTGTAAGCAAACATTGCCGTAGCCTGATAATCTGAAAGAAAATGCCGCAGTTCGGCCATTGCCTTTTCCCGGGAACACTCAAGGTCCGGCTTGATGCCGTTGGTATACAGGGCGTCCGTGTACATCCCGCCATGATCCTTAAACGGCGTGAGAATGTAATAGCGTTTGTCGAGCAACTCGAAGGTCACCGTATCGGCAATGACAATTCCCACCGACATAACCGCATCACCCCAGGTCGTCTCGGTGTCAATTACAGCGAATTTACTCATTTTTTTCTCCTTTTTTTTGCAATGTTCGTACTGCTTTCCGTCAACTCAAGGTTTTTTAATTTCATCATCCATCATATCAGCGCTGACGGCAAATTCACTGACAATTCTATCCGAAAATTCCGGATAACTGCATTTTCAATAAGTTCATTATCAGCCAATATCTTTTTTAATCGGATGATCATATCCATTTGAAGTATAGCGAATCATAATATTATTGGCCACGATTCGCTCTTTTGACAAATACTCAATGTGATACTTAATGACAGGGATTTTCAGCAGTTCAAGCCAGCCATTATAAACACCATCAATAAAGGCCTGGCGCCACTCTGAGAGGCCTCTAATCATTACACAGCCATGAATCTGCTCTTTTTCAATCACCAGTGAGAAGACACCATTTTGGAGATGGGGTTCAAAGGGGTAGGTCCGGCATTGAATGGGACGATGGTTTCTCAGGCAACCGTTAGCCAGATGGCAATAGATGTAATAATATTTTTTGATTTTAGGGGGCATATTGTAGTCCTGATGACGGTGCAGATCGTAATCGGTAACAACCTCACTTTGCATATATTCATATTCAAGGGGTAATAAATACATGCCCAATCGCTTACCGTCGCCGTCGTTACGGCGGCAACAATGATAGCCACATCGTTCACCACAATTACCCGCGATGATCGCTTCATCCATCAAATGATAGGCTTTTTTAAAAATGGCTTGATAGTCCATTCGTATTGATTTTTTATTTTTATCTGTCACGTGTGCTCCGATCTTTTAAATCCATAAAAAATTTATTTGCATGTTCCTGCGCAAATCTTCGCCTGAGCAAAGTTAAGTGAGTCCTGGGACTGGTCGGTTTGTCAAGCATGGTTAGTTTGAGAAGGCCACTTTTGATAAATTAAGTGCCCGACACCGGGGCGCCATGTCAAAGGGGCCTTTCTCGTCTATCATATTAAATGACCGGTTCCACCAACACAGAGCTGCTCAGAAAATTACTGATCCGTTCTTTGACATTCTGTTGCAGGTTACGGTAAAAAAACTGGTAATCATAGAGATGATATACCCCATACTGAAAAATATCGAGCACTGGCGGAAAATCAGCCGCGGTAACATCCGTTACCCGCAGGGTTCCCCGAGTAGGATCCAAATAAGCTCCAGTCAGGTTTGGTACCTCTTTGACAATCCCACCAGCGTAATCCGTAAATACCGCGCCGTTATTTTCGCTGGCAGCAGCGGGGGTGCTATCAGTTCTCCAGTTCAGGGGATTGATCCCCAATGTTTTATCCGGAACAATCAACGAAGTTTGAATCCCCTCGGCCTCCGAGTTAAAGGAAATAATCACGCCGGTATCCCCGGAATTCTGGGCCATTTTTAAAAAGGGATAGTTGCTTAAATCTTCCGGTGCAACGCGCCAGCCAATGAGATAGGCGGCGACCAACTGGTCACTTAACGCCGGATCAGCGAACTTGTCTGCCAGCAGCCGCAACAGCATTTCCGAACCCTGGCTGAAACCGGCCAGAATAAAGGGCCGCCCCTGATTGTAATCTTTCATGTACTGATCAAATGCCTTTGAAACATCCTCATAGGCTAGATCAAAATACTGATCCGATTGGGATCCATCCATGGTGTAGGCGTTCAGTGCCGCCTGCCGGTAATAAGGGGCAAAAAAATTGGCGTCCCCATCATAAAGGCCTTTTTCCATATTGGTCGCGCCCAGGAATTGGGCCTTTGTTTGTTCATCCCTGAGATCCATCGAATGGGACTCAGCGCTGCCCAGATAAACCGTCGGTGCCACAAAAAAAACATCGCAGTTTTTAGTCACGGTTTCACCAAGCGGTAGATAAGCCCAGTTCTCCGATTTTGTGTAGTCCACCCCGACCGGTTGTTGAGCGCATCCGCTCAGCAACATCGTTATGATGAGGAATATGGACAAAATAGTGTCCGATGCCAAACGATTCATTCTTGTTTTCATGATTTCCCCCTTTTTACTTTATATTTGCCAGAAGAGCAATACTGGTGGGCAAGGGTTCCCGGCTTCCATTTCAATTTCATAACCGATCTCATTCCTGGCCCAAACGCAGCTCTTTCGATCGTTTTTTTTATAAATTAAGCTGAATAAGACCAGCGACCGGGAAACCATAACCGCACTTGTACACGGTATCCTTTCTACTACAATGTATTTATGGTTATAGTACCTAATAACCAGTTAGGTCTTTATCCATCTTGTTGCTTAAGCTGTTAGAATGTAAGAGCAATAGGTATATCGTCTTCCTTTCTTATTAGCGCATCATACAGTAACACGTCAAACCCATGTCATCGGAAGTATGAGACTCCATTAAGTTAAAACCAAAGTGTTCATAAATCGGCAGATTATCGGGGTTAAAGGTCTCCAACACAATGGACTCCTTATTGGCCTCACATTTTTCAAGAACGGGAGTAATCAGTTTTCTGAATACTCCCGTTCCTTTTACAGACTCGTCAGTGGCGATGATCAACAAATGATATACGGCACCGTCAACATAAGCGGTATGCCAGTTTTGAGGAATGATCTGGGCCTGCCTGACAGCCCGGTCCTGAAGCACCTGCAATTCTTCTTGATTCACCACCGCCAGTAATTTTTGAGATGATTGCTGCATCACGTTCATCAGCCGGTCTTCGGGCAAATCCCTGGTTGAGTAGCCAATCAGCAGACCTTTGCCATCTGCCTGCACTTGCACTGCATTCTCTTCCATAAAGGCCTCAATCTGGCCTTCGAACTGTGCTTTAATCAGCAATTCGGCCCGGTCCAGGTCTTTGACTTGAAAAATTACGCCCGGATCTTCCAGAAACCGCGTTTTCATCAGTTCTGCATAGGTTTTTAATTCACTTTCTTTTAGCATTTTCTAGCCTCCATAATTTCTTTGGATTGATCTTTTCAGGTGTTGCTATTTTAATAAGCATCACGAAATAGAAAACGTTTTGCTACAATGGTCAGAACCAAGGGATTACAACGGTATCGATATCTCAAACAATATGGGCAAAAATCATTGATGATTTAATAAATCGTATTTATTATGGCCGTTTTCCGGAAGTTTCAGAGGTTCCAGTAACTATTTTCACAGCAGATGACACCTGCACACGAAGATCGAAGGATCCACATCTCATTCCCAATATCAGTTCAGCAATTGTTAAATATATCAATCATTTTAATTCTGACACGATCTTCATAATTATACGCCTCAACCGCTTAAATTGCCAGCAGAAATCACAGTTTTTCGCCACGCTGTTTATTTTTATAACACTAAAATTTTTCTCTTCGCTACTTGCAATCAATGCCTTTATATCTGATATAATAAAAAAAGAAGTTCGCTACTCAACGCATTTTAAAATTTATTTACCCAGACCGCCGGAAGGTTTCCTCTTCCTGCAGTTTGATGAAAGGTGGTAACTATGTTAGCTAAATTAGAAACGATCCTACGTGAAAATTCTCTTTGTGTTTTATGTACCGAAGCCGCAGGAAACCCTTATTGCTCGTTGATGACCTATCTCTCAAGCGATGATCTCCGTGTTCTATATCTGGTCTCCACCCGGGAATCCCGAAAATTCAAGAATCTGCTGGCCAATCCCCGGGTCAGTGTCCTGGTGGATAGTCGCCAGCACCGCGGCCCCACCGCAACTGAAAATATCGTCTCGGTTACCTTCTCCGGTCTTTTTCAACCACTGGCGGATTCTGAAACCGAGCGGGTCAAGACCGCTTTTACCCGGGAACATCCGGAACTGACAGAAATTCTCACCCATCCCGACAGTGTTATCTTTGCGATTAAATTAATGTCCTATCTGCTGTTGGATGGCCCGGTGGATGCCGATCAGGGTGATTTATAAAGCCCGGCATACAGCCGCAAAATAGCGCATTAATTTACAGCTCCTGCTAATAATAAAAAAGATGACACCGAAATGTCATCTTTTTTATTACAGCTTTTATTACAACTTTTATCGCTGGTCTTATTCCACAATTACCGCAACCCCATCAGGGATCACCGTCACGGTGGCAGCTTCATTATTCAGATAATCCCGGGCCATCGCCAGCGCTTCCTGGACATCCTTAGCCGGGGTCATTTGAAACGCCTTGATCATTTCATCCGGGGCGGCCGAGATATAAATCACCTTGGCCTTTAATAAGATCCGCGCCAGAATCTGGGCTTCCCACTGATCGGGGATGGTTTCGTCCCGGGGGGTGTTGACAAAACCAGCCAGCATCTTGTCGAGATTTTTCTCATCCCGGAAGGTATTGAAAAAGGTCGCGCCGCCGTGACCATCGTTGGACTTAGCCAGCATGATAATCACGCCGCCGGGTTTAACCGCAGCTTCGGCAGCGGTCATGCCTTTAACCGCCTGGTAAATGTTCTGATCCAGGGGATAACCGCCGTTGCTGGTGATGACGATATCACTGGGGGTTGCCTGAACCTTGCAGAGCCCTTCCAGAAACGTCCGGCCTTTGATATGGGCAGCGTCGCAATCGCCGGCTACGGCATAAATCACTTCTTTTTCAGAATTGATCACCACATTGACCACAAAAGCCAGATTGGCTGTTCTGGCAGCGTAAAGCATATCAATATGGAGGGGGTTCCCTTCAATCACACCGGTGCGGGCTTTGGGGTGGGCAATAAATTCGCCGCAATGATTGGCCAGCACACTGACCCGGCTGGCGATGCCCGGCAGTACACTTTTTCGTCCGCCGGAAAAACCGGCAAAGAAATGGGGCTCAATAAAGCCTTCGGAAACCAGCAGATCGGCTTCGGCGGCCAAACGGTTGATGATCAGCTCCCCGCCGGAGGGCAACGTGCCGATTTTCACCAGACTGTTGTCATCCCCGGAATCATGAACAACAATCCGCTCCTGATCAACGATGGCCTCACCAAATTTACCGACCAGCTCCTCTCTGGTCGTCAAGCGGTGAAACCCGGTGGCAATTAAAATGGTGATCTCGGCGGCGGGATTACCTTTGCGGATTTCGCTAAGCATCAACGGCATAATAATTTTACTGGGCACCGGCCGGGTATGGTCACTGGCAATAACGACAATCTTCTGTTTACCAATCGCCAGCTGGCACAGCTTGGCCGACCCCTCGGGCTGCTCAAGTGCCGCGGCCACCAGCTCGCTTTGGCTTTTATCGGGATGATAGTCTTCAATCTGGGAGACGAGGACGCCATTAAGATAAGCCTCCTCAATCTCCAGCCGTTGTTTTTCTTTTCCATAAGGTATTCTAATTTCCATAGTCTGTTCCTTTCTGATTAGACGAAAGACACTAGAAAATTTTATTCTTCTAGTGTCTCGATTTACACGTTTGTTTTATCCAAAAGTACTCAAAAGCCCTTCCATCAATGGTGCTCCAAAATAGACCACCAACCCAATAATTAAAACGTAGATGGCACAGACCTTCAGAGTTGCCTGGAGAATCTTTCCTTCGCTGCCAATAATACCAGTGGCGGCAGTGGCGACGGCAATACTCTGGGGTGAGATCATCTTACCGGCGGTAGCACCAGCCGTATTAGCAGCCGCCAGCCAGTAAGGACTCATGCCGATGGCGTTGGCGGCCTCGACCTGAAGCCCGCCGAACAGCACGTTGGCAGAGGTATCACTACCAGTGACAAAGGTTCCCAGGGCTCCGATCAATGGCGCAATCAGCGGATAGAAATCGCCGGTGATCAAAACCAGAATCTGGGCAATGACGCCGATCATACCGCTATAACCCATCACCTTGGCCAGCGCCACAATCGACATGATGGTAATCGCTGATTTAAACATTTGCTTAACCGTTTTACCAAGAATAGTACTGATCGCACCAAACTTGACGCCCTGAATCAGTCCGCCCAGATAGGTGGCAATGATAATCAGGGTTCCTGGGGTAGCCAGCCAGTAGAAGGTCATCGGCTTGCCATGAGGTCCGGTGTAGATCTGAACCGTGGTACTGACCTGCTTCAACAACCCATTAATCATCGGGAACAGCGATGAACAGAGAATAATAATGGCAAACACCAGAATGAAGGGCAGCCAGGCCTTGACGGCGGTTTTGAAGGGGATTTTTTCCACATTTTTAGCAGCGGTATCCTTATAAAACACCTTGGCCATCAAAATCACTACGCCCATACAGATAACCGAGCCGACAATTGCCGGCAGTTCAGCGCCCAGGTACTTGGCCACAAAAATCTGCGGCAAACCAAAGGATAGACCGGCCATCAAGGTAATGAAGAAGACCCCTTTGATCGCTTTGACACTTTTCCCGGTAATACTGACTAGAATAAAGGGAATAATCACAATCATCACAAACAACTGAATCGCAATGGTAAAAGACAAATCGTTTACATTTAAGCCCGTAACTGAGGCCAAGGTGCTGACTGGCAAACCAATGGCACCAAAAGCAGTGGGGGTGGTATTGGCAATCAGGCAAATAATGGCGGCAAACACCGGGTTAAAGCCCAGCGCTGCTAAAATGCTGGCGGGAATGGCAACGGCTGTACCAAAGCCGGCAATCGCTTCCAGAAAACCGCCAAAACCCCAGGCCAGGATTAATACCAGAATCCGTTGATCGGTAGAAACCGAACTCATCATTTTTTTGATGGTTTCCATGCCACCGGTGTGAGTAACCAGATTATAGGTAAAGACGGCGGCGACAATGACCAGGAAGATCGGCCAGATCGCCATGGCAGCCCCTTCCAGAGCAGCAGTCAAACCATCGATGACCGGCATCTTCCAGACCAGAATACTCAACACGACGGTCAGTGCCAGGGCAATGGGACAGGCTTTTTGCCCGGGGATCTTTAAGACCCCCAGGGAAACAATCAGCCAGGCCACCGGGATCAGGGCGACGAAGAAAAGTAACAAGTTATCCATTTCTCACCCTACATCTGACAGACTTTTTTAGGATTCAGCAGATTCTTGGGATCAAAGGTTTGTTTGATCCCGGCCATCAGGGCCAGATGTTCCGTTCCAAAATCATTGAGCAGATATTTTCGTTTGGCGTAGCCGATGCCGTGTTCGCCGGAAACCAGTCCGCTAAACGTCAGGGCCTTAGCATACATCCGGTCCATCGCTTCTTCCAGTTTGGCTTCCCATTCCTGTTGGTCAAGTTTGTCCCGACAGACATAGATATGAAGGTTGCCATCGCCGGCATGACCAAAGCTGGGGATCCGGACATCCATTTCGGCGGCCAGCTCATGAGTAAATTCAATAAACTCGGCGATCCGGTTTCGTGGTACCACGACGTCGCACTCATCCATTTCGGTGGTCGAGGCTTTAATCGCCTCCAGGAAGGCACCCCGGGCTGACCAGACCGATTCTTTACGCTCGGCGGTGTCGACAATATAAACATCTTTGGCACCTTCGGACAGACAGAGGTTAGCGACGACTTCGTATTCAGCTTCGACCTGTTCCTTGGAATTGCCGTCAAAGGTCAATAAGATATAGGCGTTGCTGCTGGAATCCGGGAATTTTTTACCGAGAAAATCTTCAGCAAAAAGAATCGTCTGGCGTTCCATAAATTCAATCGCGGTGGGAATCGCCTTGGATTTAATAATCTTGGGAACGATCCCGGCCGCATCACTGATATTATCAAAGGGAATTAGCAGGCTCAGGGTCATCTTTGGTAAGGGCAAAAGTTTGAGGATCGCTTTGGTGATCACACAGAGGGTTCCTTCGGAGCCGACGACCAGATCTTTTAAGCTGTAACCGGAGCTGTTCTTAACGATTTTGCCGCCCAGCTCGATGATTTCGCCGTTAGATAAGACCACTGTCAGACCGCGGACATAGTCCCGGGTCACACCGTATTTCACGGCCCGCATACCGCCGGCATTGGTGCTGATATTACCGGCAATGGTGGCCGATTTTTCACCGGGATCGGGCGGATAAAAGAGATCATTTTCTTCGACAAATTTGGACAGTTCCATCAACAGGACGCCGGGTTCCACGGTAACGGTCAGGTTTTCGGTGTCCAGTTCGAGGATATTGTTCATCAGTGTGGTTTCTAACATAATCCCGCCAAACAGTGGGACACAGGCTCCCACCAGCCCGGTGCCGGAACCCCGGACGACAACGGGAATATTATGATCATAGGAATATTTCATAATTTTTGATACTTCTTCGGTGGTGGTTACCTTAATTAGCACTTCCGGATAGGAATGGATGCTGCCCAGCTCATCATGGCTGAAATCTTCACCAATTTGGTCACCGACAAAGATCCGTTCAGCAGGAATCAGGTCCTTTAAAAAATCAATATCCTTTGCTTCCACTTTTTTATAATTCATCTTAGCCAACCATCCTTTCTGGTGTTTCAATGGCTTCAGGCATCGCCAGGGTTTTCCCGACGGCAGCGCTTTCCGGATCAGAAATCATTTTTAACAGTTCGGGGATGATTTCGTATAAATCACCGACCATGCCGCAATGGGCAATATTAAAGATTGGTGCTTTGGGGTCATTATTGACCGCAATAATATATTCGGAATTCTGCATCCCGGCGGCAAACTGGACCGCACCGGAAATACCCAGGGCAATGATCAGTTTCGGTTTAACGGTTCGGCCGCTGAGGCCAATCTGCAGGCGGGCATCAAACCAGCCGGCTTCGATGCCGGGTCGGGTACAGGCCACGGTAGCGCCGATTTTTTCAGCAAACTCATGGATCATCTCCAGATCTTTTTCGCATTTTACGCCCCGGCCAACCGCTATAATGGTTTCGGCTTCCGAAAGATCAAGGCCTTTTTCTTTTTTAATGACTTCCAGCACTTCAATGGCTGAAATCAGTTTCTCTTTGCCGATTTCCATAATTTCCACACTGCCCCAGGGTTCTTTAACCAGTTCCGGAGCGGAAAATACTTTATAACGGACGGTACAGAACTGTGGTCGGGTGTTTTCAGTCACAATCTGGGCCATAATATTCCCGCCAAAGGCTGGTCGAATCTGAACCAGATCGGTATTGTCTTTCATTTCCAGAATGGTACAGTCGGCGGTGAGACCGGTGCGGTAACGGGCAGCGACGCGTGGCGCCAGGGAACGACCGACGTTGGTGGCACCAACTAAAATTGAAGATGGCTTTACTTTTTCGATAAAATCTTCCAGGACGTTAGCATAGGGTTCGATCACAAAATGTTTGAGTTCCGGCTGATCGTAGACAAATACCTTATCGACCCCGTAGCTAAGCAATTCGCTGGCTTCGGCGGTGATATTGGTCCCCATAAACAGGGCGTAAACCGGATGACCGATCACTGCGGCCAGTTCCCGGGCCTTACCGATCAGTTCAAAGGTGACCGGATGAATCTTGCCTTCAATGTGATCGACATAGACGGTAATGCCTTTGTACAGGCTTTTGTCGATGGCGATCTTTTCATCTTCTTCCAGTACCAGCACGCCGGCTGGTCCGTTTTTCAAACACATCTTGCACATTTTACAGGCGGCGGTGACTTCCAGTCGAGCGTTTACATAAGAAAAGGCATCGAAGGGGCAAATTTCTGCCAGTGCCTCAAAGGTTTTTTGATCAACGTTTTCCTTGATTATTTTAATTCCTGCCATGATTTTTTCCTTCCTAGCCTAAATATTTTTTTTCAGTTAAAATTCCCATCAGGGCCTGTGCCAGAGCTGGTCCATCGCCCTCAAAGCTGGTTTTTTCGACGTTGCTTTCCGGCGGGAAGATTCGTTCCACCTGGGTTGGCGAGCCGCTGAGGCCATATTTTTTTTCATCGGTGTCGTACATATCTTTCAGGGTCAAAACTTTAATTTCGGGATTTTCGGAAATTTCCAGTTTTCGTTTATAGGAAGGTAAGCGCGGGGTGTAAATGTCCTTATCGACAGTGATCAGGCAAGGGTATGGCACCCGTTGGATTTCCAGCGACTCTTCCATGTTCATTTGCAAGGTCAGACCCTTTTCATCAGCCATCAGAATTTTGATGACGTTGGTAACGTGGGGAATTCCCAAAAATTCAGCCATTTCCGGACCAACCTGGGCGGTATCGCCATCGGTGGTCTGCTTGCCACAGATGATCAGATCAAAATGACCTAGTCTTTTAGCCCCCTGGGCCAGCGTATAACTGGTGGCGACCACATCAGCCCCGCCAAATTTTCGGTCAGATAATAAACAGCCCTCGTCAGCGCCCATATAGAAAGATTCGAACAGCACTTCTTTACTTTGCATCGGACCCATCGACAAGGTGGTAATGGTGCCGCCTAATTGTTCTTTTAAACGAAATGCGGTTTCCAGACCAAATAAATCATAGGGATTCAATTTTGATTCAACCCCATCCCGAATCAGGACACCTGTTTCCGGATCCACTTCCACGTTGGACGTTCCCGGAACCTGTTTGATACATACCAGTATTTTCATACTTACCCTCCATAAAATAAATTAAATTGACATTTCGAGTTACCATGAGCGTTATGCTCCGTTTCACAAATGCCGAACGATGCAAATCATTTGGTTAAGACCTGAGCGAAATTTCTTTTGCTGTCCATTTCAGCAACAGACAGCAAGGAAAATGTTCTTTCATCATAAATTCCGCTGTCGACTGAGCTGGTCAATCGACGAAAACTGTTAAACCCTCTTAAACCCATTCATAAACCACTTGACAAATTTCTGATAAAATTCTACTATTGGTCTGGTGGTCAGACCACTAACCTGTTGCCATTATATGTGTTTCGTAAATATTTGTCAAGTGGTAAAATAACGTTTTCAGAAATTATTTATTTCCTGATATTTTATCTTTTTGAATTTTAAAAGCGGCTGTGGTACAATGATTTATTATGACTTTTATAAAAAATTGAATGAAATGAAGTGAAGTGTTTAGATGTTTAAAGAAATTACGCACACAAAAATATATTTGCTGATCCTCGAGCAGATTAAAGAAAATATTATCAAGGGAAATTTAAAAAGCGGCGACCGGCTGCCCTCGGAACGGCAATGGGCGGAACAGCTGGGGGTTTCCCGAGCGACGATCCGGGAGGCGATCCGGGCCCTGGAGATGATTGGCCTGGTGGTCTGTCAGCAGGGCGAAGGTAATTTTATTGCTGAAAATTTTGAAAATACCCTGACCCAGCCGCTGACAATTATGTTCTGGCTCAGCAATGGGCAGCTCAGTGAGGTTCAGGAACTGCGGCGGGCGCTGGAAACTGAAGCCGCTAAACTGGCGGCCAAAAAAATGACGCCGGAACGGTTTGCCAGTCTGGAAAAAATCTGTGATGCCATTGAAACTGAAACTGACGAGTCAGTCCGGGCCGAACTGGACAAGCGCTTCCACTATGAAATTGCCATGGCCTCGGAAAACAAGATGATCCATAACGTCCTGCTATCGTCGGCAACCCTGATTGAAGCGCTGATCAAGGATATCCGGATTGCTATTCTCGATGATACTCAACGGGGACCGGTGATTGACAAACAGCACCGCAAGATCTTAAACGCCCTGAAAGCAAAAGAGCCCCTCAACGCCGCCTTTGCCATGTCCCAGCATATGGATCTGATTGACGGATTTGTGGCCGGGCTGGAAATTGATGAACACTAAAAAAATTTTTTATCTAATATTGGGATGTATCAGTCTGGCACTTGGCACAATTGGCACCTTTTTGCCAATGCTGCCCTGCGCGCCCTTTTTACTGCTAGCAACCTTTTGCTTTACTAAGAGTTCTGACCGCCTTCATACCTGGTTCATTCAAACAAAGCTGTATCAGAGTAATCTGGAATCCCTGGTTAAAGGCCGAGGAATGACCAAAAAGGCCAAATTACGAATCATCTCAATTGTGACCATTACGATGCTGTTAGGTTTTATTATGATGCGGGCAACGACAATTGGGCGAGTGGTTTTAAGCATTATCTGGATCTGCCATCTGCTTTACTTTGTGTTTGGTGTCAAAACCCTTGCCGCAAACGATCTTTAGACGATAAAAAAAGCCAGCCACTGTGATTTAATTCACAAGCGGCTGACTTTTTTATTTACCCAATAATTTATTTCATCTTTTCAGAAAAAATTATAAACGATTTATTCAAGGCCCTGATATTGAGTCAGAAATTGCTTTAATACAGTCTCGATGATTACGCCACCCCCCACTGTATCAGATTCGATATTCAGTGGCATAATCGGGTCATGGAGAGACATCCGCAACAGGCACCAGCCGTTTCCGGCGGTGGCATCACAGCTCACCCTGACGCCTTCATAGTTGGGACGTACGACAGTCCAGCCCGGTTGACTGGCGGCGAATTGTTCAAATTCAGCCAAAACCTTTTCACCGTACGACTTAAAGTCCTCAGCGGCAATCTTTAACCGGATTTCTTTGGCTTCGACCGGTTCCTTGAGTCCTTCAAGAAACGAACTGATCGGCTTGCCGGCCTTATGCAGTTCAGCGAATTTGATCAGCGCCATAGTCACCAGATAAGCGCCATCATCCAGAAAATAGTTAGCTTTAATGGCCCCGTGGCCGCTGGTTTCCATGGCCAGGTGGGTTTCGATACCCGCGTTATTTAAACGGATGGCCTCATTAATGACGTTTTTATAGCCCCGTTTAAAGCGATGATGTTTCCCGCCCCGGCTCTCAATATACTCGGTTAACCCGGTGGACGTAATCGAATCAGTGACAATCGTCGAGCCGGGATACTCGACCAGCAGCATGCTGGCAATAAAGGCGATAAAGCCATTACGATTGATGGCGTTACCTTTTTCGTCGATAATCGCGGCCCGATCCACATCGGTATCAAAGATGATCCCCAGATCAGCCTGGTTATCCCGCACCGCTTTAGTGACATGTTCAATGGCCACTGCATCTTCCGGATTTGGCACGTGGTTGGGAAAATTGCCGTCGGGGTCCAGATATTGACTCCCGGTTGTTTCAGCTCCTAACGGCCTCAACACCTGGTCTACAAAAAAGCCCCCGGCTCCGTTACCGGCATCTACCACAATTTTTGCGCCAGCCAGCGGCTGATCAGTGCCAGTTTTAGAGCGAATAATATTTAAAATGTTCTGGGAATAGCTGGGCAAAAAATCATAGTCCAGGGCCTGCCCTCCGGGGGTAAAGCCGGTTTCAATGGTCTCGGCCATTTCCAGAATCGCGCTGATATCCTCTTTATTAAGACCGCCGTCTTTAGTAAAAAATTTCAGCCCATTACGGTTAAAAGGTAAATGACTAGCGGTTACCATCACCGCCCCATCTGCTTGCAGCACCGGATCGATGGTGGTCATAAACATCGCCGGGGTGGTACTGATGCCGCATTGATAGACCTGGTTGCCTTTACTGACCAGACCCAAAGCCACCGCCTGCGCCAGATGGGGTCCGGACAGCCGGCTGTCTTGGCCGATGGCAAAGGTCAGCGGCGTCTTCTCCAGCTTTTCCTCCAACCACGTGGCAAAAGCAAAGGCAATTTTCATGGCCATATCCTGGGTGAAATTGACATCTTCACCGGGAATCCCCGCCAGGGCAACTCCCCGGACGTCGGAACCATTTTGTAATTTTCTGATATCTTTAATTTCCATTTATTGTTAATCTCCTGGTAATGAATCACGTACTAAGATCCGGGCCATTTAGGCTATTCTGTTCTGGTTGAGCGAAACCTCGAGTACTAGGCGGATTAATTTATTCAAGGCCGCCGCGTATCAATAATACACAAGGATTTGAATAAATTGATCCAACGACGTAATCGGGCATTTTAGCCAACCAGAGATGAGCACATTACGGCTTTGATGGTATGCATCCGATTCTCGGCCTCATCAAAGACCTTGGAATGTTTGCTACGGAAAACCTCGTCGGTAACTTCCATTTCGTCCAGCCCAAATTTCGCCTTGACTTCCCGGGCTACCGATGTTTCCTGATCATGGAAGGCTGGTAAACAATGAAGGAAGATCACCGCATCATTGCCGGTGGCCTTAATCATTTCCATATTAACCTGGTATGGCGACAACAGCTTGATCCGCTCGGCCATCTGATCTTCTTCGCCCATCGATACCCAGACATCGGTATAGATGGCATCGGCGCCTTTAACCCCGGCTTTGATGTCAGCGGTCAGAGTAATGGTTCCCCCAGTTGTTTCACAGAGGGCTTTCATTTCGGCCACCAGGGCCTCTTCCGGGAACAGTGATTCCGGGGCTACCGCCACAAAATGCATCCCCAGTTTGGCACAGCCAATCATCAGGGCATTGCCCATATTGTTACGGGCATCCCCCACATAAACCAGTCGTTTACCTTTAACTGCGCCGAAATTTTCCTGAATCGTCAGCATGTCGGCCAATACCTGGGTGGGGTGGTCTAAATCAGTTAAGCCATTCCAGACCGGTACCCCGGAATAATCTGCCAGCATCTGAACGGTTGTTTGTTCAAAGCCGCGAAACTCAATGCCGTCATAAAAACGCCCCAGAACGATGGCGGTATCCTCAATCGATTCTTTTTTGCCCATCTGACTGTTGGTTAAAAAGGTGACGTTGGCCCCTTCATCAAAAGCGGCTACTTCAAAGGCACAGCGGGTTCGGGTTGATGATTTTTCAAAAATCAGCACAATGTTCTTGCCTTTGAGCAGATCGCCCACCACCCCTGATTTTTTCTTGGCTTTCAGTTCGGCTGCGTAGTCGATCAGATACTGTATTTCCTCTGGGGTAAAATCCTTTAGTGTCAATAAATGACGTCCTTTTAAATTCATAATGCTTCCTCCGTTTATTGCTTCTATAAGCTTATTTTAACTGATTATCCTAACCTTTCACAAGGCAAATATTCTTTGATTATAATCATCTGCTGTGATTACCGAAATGATCCAATCTAAAATCCGTCCCGATACAGAGGCATGGTCATGCAACGGGGGCCACCCCGACCCCGAACCAGTTCGGATGCTTCGATGCCGATGACTTCGATGCCGTTTTGACTAAGCACCTCATTGGACTTCTCATTTCGGGCATAGGCGACGATAACCCCCGGGGCAATCGCCAGGGTGTTGGTGCTGTCGTTCCATTGTTCCCGGGCCGCGGCAACCGGGTTACCACCACCACTTTCAATCAGGTTAATGGCCGGCAAACCGAGAACTGATTTCAGGGCTTCTTTAAGACTGTCCTTACGTTCATAATGTAGATAGTCTTTTTTTCCAGGAGTCATTATCACGGTTTCCACTTGTTCCAGAATCCCCGGGTAGACAATAAATTTATCCACATCGACCATTGTAAAGACGGTATCCAGATGCATAAAGGCCCGGTTGCTGGGTATTTTTACCGCCAGTACCTTTTCGATGCCCAACTCGGCATTAAAGAGGTTTTTAGCCAGTTCCTCAACCCCCTGAACCTCGGTCCGTTCGCTGCAGCCCACGGCCACCACGGTGGGGCTTAAAATCAGGATATCGCCGCCTTCAACTGAAAAGAAGTTGGTATCCTGGTAAAAGGTTTTATTGCTGCAACTGGCAAACAACGGATGATGTTCATAAATCGCGGACATATAACGACTTTCCCGTTTTCTGGTGCGGGTAGCCATGGCGGAAATACACATCCCGTCATGAATGGTTACCGCTGGATCTCGCATAAAGTATAAATTCGGCAACGGGTTTAAATAAAAAGCATAGGGTTCCGGGCCTTTTAAATAATCGGTCAGGACCAGATGTCGTTCCATATGACCTAACTCTTTTTGCAACACCCCTGCAATCAAGGCCTCACCCAGAGCATTGCTGTCCAACGACATCAAATACTCATTTAGGAAGCCATCGATGTAGTTGCCCGATGAGGGATTCTTGTCGATGACTTCAGCAATAATGCTCTCCCGGACGGCCGTATTTTTTAAAATGTCTTTTAATAAATCCTCCACGTACAGCACCTCGGCCCCCCGTTTTCTGAGGATCGCAGCAAAGGCATCGTGCTCCTCCTGCATCCGAGCCAGCCAGGGAATATCCTCAAACAATAATTCCTTAAGCGAATCCGGAACAATCCGCTCCAGTTCTTTGCCTGGCCGGTGGACCAGGACCTTTTTCAAGGTTCCAATTTCAGATTCTATTTTTAAGTTCTTATCATTCATATTTTATCTCCAATTTTGTAATACCCGGTTATTATACCATCGGTTTAATAAAAATCCTACTATAATTAAGATAACAATTTAAGGCAACAAAAAAAGAAGAACCCGAGTTCTTCTCCTAATGTGGAACTTTTTATCTTGTCGTTATGAAACTAACAGTGCACCATCAGCTTCATTCTCATCTAGTAATACAATTTTTACGCTTTGAGTTAAGAGATCGGAATAACTAAAAGACAATTTCTGTTCTTTTCTTTGATCCTCTTGAACTCGTACAGTAAAAATACTGGGATAAGTGCTTTCAATTACCCCTTCTTTTTGGTAGAGTTTTTTCTTGCTTTTATGTGCTTCAAGTTTGACTCGTCTGCCCAAATAATTTTCCACCTCGCGTCTAATGTCCATAATGGTTGCTTTTGGCATGAACTTCACCTCTCTGTGGTTTTCTCTAGGTTAGTATAACACAGATTTGCGGAAAAGTAAAATTTTTTATTATAACAAGACCTGCTTTTTTTGTCAATATGTAATTTTGATTTTCGTTTACATCTTGTTTAACGTTTACATTTCTTAAGTATTTATCTTTTTGATTCCTTTAGTCTTGTTTGCCATCGCTAATCAGTGTTTTTTCTTTTGGGCATTGGGATCCGGATTCGGTGTCTCGTTAAACAGCGAATACATTTCCATGCCATAGCGCAACGCTTCCACAATCCGCATCGGGTTATGCAACCAGATGGCATCATCCAGCTTGGTCAGTACTTCAAAGGATTCAAATCCCCAGGTGCATAAAACCGGCAGCATTCCGGCTCTCAGAGCGGTTTCATAATCAACAGTCGAATCCCCTACATATAGACACTGCTGGGGTTTTACACCCATTTCTGCAGCCAGTTCCAGGGTCACGACCGGATTTGGTTTTCTCAACTCATCGCTGGTAAAGCCACGCACGTCAACATAATCATAATCGCTGAACAAAGCACTTACCAGCGATTTTGCAGCAATATCCGGTTTGTTGGTACAGACACTCCAGGGAATATCGTGGGCCTTTAAATAATCCAGTAATTTTGTTATCCCCGGATAGGGTTTAGTTTTCTTGCGATAATTAATGGCATACTCGGCCGAAACCATTTCCGTCAATCGATCCACAAACGCTTCATCCTCCCGATATTTTTCCGGTAGTGCATCACGGGTCAGATTTCTCAGTCCTCTGCCAATCAATTTTTTTCCCTCTTCATAGGAATGGATTGGAAATTGATGATATTTCATAATCCCATTGACCGAATCGATCAGATCTTCCAGTGAATTGACCAATGTGCCATCTAAATCAAAGATAATCCCCTTATATTTATGCATGTCATCCTCCTCTTTTGCGATTGCATGTTTTTTATTATTATACCCCATTTTTTGAATAAATTTTGTTTTTTTAACTACTTTGGATTATAATAAGATTATTCTTTTCTCTGGAGGTAATATTTTGGGTTATAAGGAAGATAATTATCTGAATCTCAGTAAATCTTTAATAAAAAAACTTGAAAAACGAAATTTTAAGGGCTATTTTTGTAAAACCACTCAGGAGGCGCTGGAACTGGCCTTGTCACTGATTCCCGCCGGGGCCAGCGTGACCCATGGCGGTTCTGAATCGATCAAGGAAATTGGCTTACTTGATGCCGTTAAAAATGGTGATTATCAATATATTGACCGCAGTCTGGCTAAAACCCAGCAGGAAAAAAGAGAAGTGGTTGCCCAGGGCGTACTGGCCCACACCTTTCTGACCGGAACCAATGCCATCACCATGGATGGCGAGCTGGTCAATGTCGATGGAATGAGCAATCGGGTGGCGCTGATGTGTTTTGGTCCAGAGCAGGTGATTGTCATCGCCGGGATTAATAAGGTAGTTGCCAATGCCGATGCTGGGGTTTATCGGGCCCAGAATATTGCGGCACCAGTTAATGCCATTCGCTTAAATGCTAAAACCCCCTGCTATGACACCGGCAACTGTGCGCAGTGTCATTCGGAAGACTGTATGTGTGCAAACATTGTGGTCACCCGACACAGCCGCACGCCTGGCCGGATCAAAGTGATTCTGGTGGGGGAAAATATTGGCTATTGAGATGAACACTGAAGCGAGTACCCTGAATGCGTTAAATCAGGCCTTTTCGGCCTATCCTCAAACGATCAAAAAAGAACCTCGGGTGGCTTATGCCGGCACCCGGGGTTCTTATGGCGAAGCCGCCAGCCTGGCTTTTTTCAAGCAGGATTGTGAGTTGTTTGCTTATAAAACCTTTGAGGATGTTTTTGTGGCCCTGAGTCAGGGCTTTATTGATTATGGGGTGCTTCCCATAGAAAACTCATCCACCGGGTCCATTGCCGCCGTTTATGACCTACTGTCGCGGTATCAGTACTATATTGTCGGCGAAGAGGAGATCAAAGCCCGACACTGCCTGCTGGCACCCAAAGGCGCCAGCATTGAGACGATCACCGAGGTTTATTCACATCCCCAGGGATTTTCCCAGTCCGAGGAATTCCTAAATGACTATCCAGACTGGAAATGTATTCCTTACTTCAATACCGCCATCGCCGCCGAATATGTGGCTGAGCAAAATGACCCGACTATGGCTGCCATTGCCAGCAAGCGGGCCGGCGAAATCTATGACCTGGAAGTGTTGGCTGAAAATATCAACTTTTCGCAAACCAATGTGACTCGATTTGTGATTATTTCCCGGGAGATTGAATTATTTGAAAATCCCACCCGGGTCAGTATTGCCTTTCGTCTGCCTCATCGTCCCGGGGCGCTGTATGAAATCATCGGGATCTTTTCAGTTTTTTCACTCAACTTATGCAAGATCGAATCCCGGCCGCTGTTAAAAGAGAATTGGGAATACCTGTTTTTCATCGACTTCACCGGCAATATTTCCCAGAATACCCTGGTCAACCTGCTGCCGATTATTCAGGAAAAGGCTGAGTATTTTCAGTTTCTGGGGTATTATCCGCAGTTTGAAGCCGAATAAATCCTTCACCATAAGCAACCC
Organism: Acetobacterium malicum subsp. dehalogenans DSM 11527; assembly: GCF_000472665.1. Lineage (GTDB taxonomy): Bacteria > Bacillota > Clostridia > Eubacteriales > Eubacteriaceae > Acetobacterium > Acetobacterium malicum. The sequence goes on from NZ_AXAC01000028.1 coordinate 41,668, forward strand.
CTGATAAAGCATGCCTGCTTAATCAGGGGTTTTTATTTCGGTGTATTTTTTTACTATTTTTTCATCAGTTCAATCCCGGTATCATGACCATTCAAATTAAACATTTCGCCGACACCGGCTTTAATCGTGATCGTGTCAGCCAGGGTTTCGGTTTTAATAAAATCGGTATAGATTTCAATCGCCCGATCCATCGCTTCGTCACTGCTGTAGCTGATATCAATGCGATCCATGACTTCGTAGCCGTTGGCTTTTCGCAGCTGCTGAATCCGCGAAACAAATTCCCGGGCACAGCCTTCATCCAATAGATCCTGATTTAGGCTGGTATCGAGGATGATAAACTTGTTATTAAACATCTGGACATTGAAGCCTTCTTTAGCCGAAATCCGGATGTCGATGAAATCTTTGCGGAGTTCGAGGCTTTCGCCATCCAATTCAATCACAAAGCTGCCACCATCTTCGAGCTTGGCCACTACTTCACTGGCTTCAACCGAGGCCAGGGCCTTGCCCAGCAGTTTGACGTTTTTACCCAGCACCGGTCCTGCCACCTTGAAGTCCGGTTTCAGAGCATAGTTCATAAAGTCACCAAGATTGTCTTCAAAAACGACTTTTTTAATATTCAGTTCTTCTTCAATCAGGACACAGAGATCGCCCAGGGTTTCCCGGTATTTACCATCGACAATAATCTTTGACAGTGGCTGTCGAACCTTGATCTGCGCTTCTTCCCGGGCCCCGCGGCCGAGACTGACCAGTTCCCGGACCAGATCCATCGGTTCCTCGATGGCATCCTGAATCAATTCTTCATTGGCAATCGGATAATCGGCCAGATGGACCGAAACACCGTCGGTCAGTTTTTGATACAGTTCTTCGGTGATGTAAGGGGCAAAAGGAGCACACAGACGGACCACCCCTTCCAAAACTTCCCAGGTGGTGTTGTAAACCGCTTTTTTATCTTCCGTCAGCTCGGTTCCCCAGAAACGGCGACGGTTCCGGCGGATATACCAGTTGGATAAATCTTCGTTGACAAAGTTCTGGATTTTCTTGACCGCTTTAGTTAAGTCAAAAACTTCCATTTCTTCTCTAACATCTTTGACCAGGCGGTTGTATTTAGACAAGATCCAGGCATCGATTTCCGGCCGCTTGGTATAGGGCACAAAGAATTCCCGGGGATCGATGCTATCGGTATTGGCATAAAGAGCAAAGAAATGATAGGTGTTCTTCAAGGTGTTAAAGAATTTACTTTGTACTTCTTTGATCCCCTTGACATCAAAACGGGTGGGGGTCCAGGCTGGTGAGACATAGAGCAGATACCAGCGCAGGGCATCGGCCCCATATTCTTCAAACATTTCAAACGGATTAACGGTGTTACCTTTGGTTTTAGACATTTTCTGTCCATCGGCATCCAGAATCAGGTCATTGACCAACACCTTTTTGTACGGTGCTTTGCCAGTCACAAAGGAAGAAATCGCCAGCAATGAATAGAACCAGCCGCGGGTCTGATCGATACCTTCACAGATGAAATCAGCCGGGAATTGTTCTTCCCACAGTTCTTTATTTTCAAACGGGTAGTGATGTTGAGCAAAGGGCATCGAACCGGAATCAAACCAACAGTCGATAACGTCTTTAACCCGGGTCATCGTTTTGCCGCAATCCGGACAGGTGAAATGGACATCATCAACATAAGGACGATGCAGCTCAATGCTTTCATCGATATCCTCAATCGCGCGTTCCACCAGTTCTTTACGGGAACCGACGGTTTCCAGCTTGCCGCAATCGTCACAGCGCCACACCGGCAGTGGTGTTCCCCAGTAGCGGCTGCGCGAGATTGCCCAATCATTCAAATTTTCCAGCCAGTTGCCGAAGCGTTTTTCGCCGACAAAATCCGGGTACCATTCGACGCCGTTATTATTTTCGATCAGGGTGTCTTTGATCTTGGTCATTTCCAGATACCAGCTTGGTTTGGCATAATATAGAAGCGGGGTTTTACAGCGCCAGCAATGGGGATAATTATGAAGTACCTTTTCTTTTTTGAACAGTTTGCCTTCAGCTTTTAACCATTTGATGATATCGAGATCGGCATCGATAACAAACTGTCCCTTCCAGGGGGTGTCGGTATATTTTCCATCCTCGGCGACTGGCTGCAACACCGGCAGATTGTACTGACGGCCAACCTTGTAGTCATCTTCCCCAAAAGCGGGAGCGATATGAACAATCCCGGTGCCGTCTTCGGTGGTAACGTAATCGGCACAAGTGACAAAAAAGGCTTTCTTATCCGGCTTCACAAACGGCATCAGCTGTTCATACTCAACATATTCCAGGGCTGACCCCTTCATTTCTTCGAGAATTTCATAGTCTTCGCCCAGCAGTTTGGGTGCCAGCACCTTGGCACAGATATAGACTTCATCGTTGCTGCGGGCTTTGATGTAATCGGCATCGGGATGAACGGCCAGGGCCACATTGGCGGCCAGAGTCCATGGGGTGGTGGTCCAGACTAAAAAGTATTCATCGGCATCCTGGCGTTTAAAGGCGGCGACGACGGTATTGCTTTTGATTTCCTGATAGCCCTGGGCCACCTCATGGGAGGCCAGACCGGTGCCACAGCGGGGGCAATAGGGCATGATCTTGTGACCTTCATATAGAAAGCCTTCTTTATTAAACTTATCGAGAATCCACCAGACGGTTTCAATATAATTATTATCCAACGTGATGTAGGGATCTTCCATATCGATGAAATAACCCATTTTGCGGCTCATTTCCTTCCACTGTCCTTCATAATTGAAGACCGATTCCTTGCATTTTTCGTTGAACTTATCGATGCCATAGGCTTCAATTTCCGGTTTACTGGACAGACCCAGCTGTTTTTCAACTTCGATTTCGACCGGCAGTCCATGGGTATCCCAGCCGCCTTTACGAAGGACCCGGTAACCGTCCATAACTTTGTACTTGCAGACCGTATCCTTCAAGGTTCGGGCCAGTACATGATGGATCCCGGGACGGCCGTTGGCAGTGGGAGGGCCTTCATAAAAGACAAAGTTTTCTTGTCCCGCCCGATTGTCGATGGTCTGCTGCAACAGATTCATGGCTTCCCATTGTTGTGAGATCGCATCTTCGCGGTCGCCGATTTTTCCTTCTATTAATGTTTTAAATTGTGCCAATTTTCTACCTCCATTAAGTCTCTCTGAGTTAAATTTTCTTAGTTAAATTAAATGTTTGAAGTAAATGCGCTGAATTAATTGCACGATCCGAATGCGCTCATCGCGCATGGATAAATTAAATGCTTTACAGAACTGTTCCCAAATAAATGTACGACACGATGCCGCCGAACAAAACCGCATCAACAAAAAAACGCCCCCTGAAAAAATCCAAGGGACGAAAAATCGCGGTACCACCCAAGTTGGCAGAAAACTGCCCACTCTACGAAGTTAACGATTCCCCGGGGTTTCCTAATCTGGTTTAAGCGATGACTTAATCCAGTCTTCAGAAATCCTGTTCAAAGGTGATCTCTCTGAGGCGTCTTTTGACAATCTTTCACCAAAATGATTATCTCTCTGTTAAAGCCTTCCCCACAGCGTCCTTGTCCTGACATTTATATTTTTAGTTGAGTTACGACGATAATTTATAACGATTTAAAAGTAAAAAGGTCTGTTCTATATTCTATCCAATATCCTTAATAAAATCAAGTTTTTTGAAATCTTTATTCAAATAATTAAGAATCTCGGTTATAATAGACTAACCACCCAATTCGTGATCAGCTCAGTTCATTGGAGGTGACTGTGCATTGCAGCTGCCGTTTCTCAATTACCTGCTGATTGCATCCAAAGGAGTTATTATGAAAATACGTTATGTCGTTCTTTCGATCGTACTCATTGGGGTTCTTATTGTCGGCGCCGTCCTGGTGATGCCCAAGCTGATCAGCGATGAAGCAACCACCACCGATGAAGCCAGCAACAGCACTACCACTGCCGTCACCAAAGAGCCGGAAACCATAAAAAACAATCTCCCGGATACAACGGCCACCACTGCCATTGTCGTTCCCTCAGAAATGCAGACGGTGATCGAGGAAAACACTGCCGAAATCTATGTCGACGAACCTGGTCTGTTGGCCGGTAATTATCCCAGCCAACTGGTACCACTTTATGGGGTAACCAGTGTTTCCGAATCCAACCAGATTACCAATGCCTCGGGAAAACCAGGCTGGAAAGCCACCTATGTTTCTGATTATAGTACCGATGAGATTCTGGTTTTCTATCAGAACCTGCTGGCCAGTGCCCCTGATTATAGTGAGGAACCTGTTTCTGAATCAACCAGCCTGAAGGGAACCGTTAGTGGCTATACGATCAGCATCACGATTTCTCCCAATAACCCCGATAAAACCGACCTGCCAGGCAACTCTGCTGTCAGTATTTTTATCGAACAGGTCTGATCGATGGGTTCAGATTTTTAGAAAAATAACTCAATTCAAGACCTTGTTTTGAAAAGAAATATGCGCTAATCTTATACTAAGCCAACAGTTCATTGTCGGCTTAGTATTTTTTTAGAATCGAGGACTTATAATGAATGATCAAACCAAAAAAATCACCTATACGGCGTTATTGATGGCCCTGACCTTTGTGATGACATCGCTGGTGAAGATCCCGCTGCCGACGGGTTATATTCATCCCGGTGATGGAGCGGTGCTGCTATCCGCTTATATTTTAGGACCCTGGGGCGGTCTGATTGCCGCCGGGATCGGTTCGGCCAGTGCCGACTACTTCGGTGGCTACAGTGCTTATATGCTGCCCACCTTCATCGCCAAAGGCTCGATGGCCTTTATTTTCGGCTATCTGATGAAGCGCTTTCCCGAAAAGAATCTGCTGTACTTTGCTTTCCCCGCCGTCATTGCGATGACCGCCGTTTATTTCGTTTCTGAAGTGATCATGTACGGCAACGTTGCCGGTCCTTTGGTGAACGTCCCCTTCAGTGCCCTTCAGGGTCTGGTCGGGATCGTCCTGGTAACCATCCTGCACAAACCGCTGGAACGCTTTCGCCTGAAACCGGTCAAGTTTTAGGAATCAAAAAAAGACCCCATGGGTCTTTTTTTATTTGCCCCGTCTTTCGCTGATGGTTTACATGTAACCCTTCATGGTATCCAGATATTCTTCGGCATTGTCCCGGATGCTCTGAATCTCTTCCGGTTTCAACTCTCGGGCAACTTTGGCCGGGCTGCCCATGATCAATGAGTTGGGCGGAAAGACCTTTCCCTGGGTCACCAGCGAGCCGGCTCCAACAATCGAGTTGTCACCGATTTTGGCACCGTTGAGAATAATGGCCCCCATCCCGATCAGGACATTATCGCCGATTTCACAGCCATGAATAATGGCATTGTGACCGATACTCACCCCGGCACCGATCACCGTCGGATAACCCGGAGCCACGTGTACCACCGTCCCATCCTGAATATTGGTGCGATCACCAATGGTGATGCTGTCCACATCTCCGCGGATGACCGCCTGGAACCACACTGAGATAAAATTACCCAGTTTTACCTTTCCCACCACATCAGCACTTTTTGCAATAAAAATGGTTTTACCCAACATCATTTTGTTCACCCCACCTTTTTTTCGTTTTGATCATTCGTGACTACATCATACTATTTTCAGGACTTTTTGTAAAGTTATTCCATGATCCCACCCATTTATGGTAAAATATCAGCAAAATGAAAACACAAAGGACGTAGTCAATGAATATTGCCAGTATTGAAAATCTTAAAAAAACTTATGGGGTGAAAACTCTTTTTAATCAACTCTCATTTTCCATCGCCGATACGGACAAGATCGGGGTGATTGGCATTAATGGATCGGGAAAAACCTCGCTGCTGCGGATTATTGGCAACCTCGATAGCCCGGATGCTGGCGAGGTTAAGTTTTTCGGTACCAAACGGGTGGAAATTCTGTCTCAGGACCCCGATCTTGACCCCAATACCACGGTACTTTCTCAGGTCTTTTCGGCCAACTCACCAGAAATGAACCTGGTCCGGGATTATGAGTCCACCCTGGCCGCCCTGGAAGGTTCCCCGGAGGATCCCACCCTGCAAAAGCGACTGATGTCACTGTCTCAGCGCATCGATGATGAAAACCTCTGGAACCTGAAATCCCAGGTGGAAACGATCTTATCGCAGCTGGGCATTCACGACTATCATAAACAGATTGGTCAGCTTTCCGGGGGCCAGCGCAAACGGGTGGCGATGGCCTCGGCCCTGCTGACCCCCTGTGATCTGCTGATTCTCGATGAGCCGACCAATCACCTCGACAATGACACCATTGCCTGGCTGGAAAACTACCTGCTAAACCGTAAAGGAGCCCTGTTGATGGTTACCCATGACCGCTATTTTCTGGATCGGGTCGTCACCAAAACGATCGAATTGGATAAGGGTAACCTCTATGAGTATACCGGCAATTATTCAGACTTTTTAGAGCAGAAAGCCAATCGCCGGGAAGCCCAAACCGCCATCGAAGCCAAGCGTCAAAACCTCTATCGCCGAGAGCTGGCCTGGATCCGCCGGGGCGCCCGGGCCCGGACCACCAAACAGAAAGCCCGGATTCAGCGGTTTGACGAGATCAAAGAACGGGCCACTGATCTATCTGAAAACCAGATGGAAATTTCAGTAGGCTTTTCCCGGCTGGGTAAAAAAGTCATTGAAATTGAGCATTTAAGTAAGTCTTTCGGTCCCCAGAAAATCATCGCCGATTTTAGTATGATTCTCGGCCCCAGCGAACGGATTGGGATCATCGGAAAAAACGGTTATGGCAAGTCGACCCTACTGAACCTGCTGGCCGGAAAACTATCTCCGGATGGTGGCACCATCACCCTGGGTGATACCGTTAAACTTGGTTATTTTTCCCAGGAATCTGAGGATATGGATTTGAGCCTCCGGGCCATTGATTATATCCGCGAAAAAGCCGAAGTGATGGAGAATTCCCGGGGCGAAACGGTCACTGCCGCCCAGATGATGGAACTGTTTCTGTTTGACAAAAATAGCCAATGGGTTTATATCTCCGAACTCTCCGGTGGCGAACGGCGGCGGCTCTATCTACTGGGAATCCTGATGATGGCCCCCAACGTGCTGCTGTTTGATGAACCCACCAACGATCTGGACATTGACACCCTGACCATTCTGGAAGCCTACCTGGACGAGTTTCAGGGTTCGGTGCTGACCGTTTCCCACGACCGCTATTTTCTGGACCGCACCTGTGAACAGATTTTTTCCTTCAACGGCAAGGGCCAGATCACCACCCAAACCGGCAATTATTCGGATTATATCAAGAAACACCCGCTGACCGGCCTGGGCCACCGCGAGGACACCCCGGAGCAACCGGTAAAAAAAGTCGCATCCCCACCCATTGAAAAACCCAAAACCCGCAAGCCCGGTCTGACCTACAAGGAAAAACGGGAGCAGGAAGCCCTGCTGCTGGATCTGGAAGCCAAGGATCAGCGGCTGGATTTTGTCACTAAGAAACTGACGGAAATCACCAAAGACTACACCGTCTTACAGGAATTGGCTGAAGAAAAGGCAGTTCTCGAAGAAGAACTGCTGGAGATTATGGATCGCCTGGAAAAGCTGGAAAACCTGGAAAAAGGCGACTAATCTGGCCGATTTAAGTCTGACCCAAAACGAACCGATTAACCTAATAAAATTTGATTATAAGGAAGGTACAATGAAAATTATCTCGTGGAACGTCAACGGCATTCGGGCGGCCTCCCAAAAAGGCTTTCTGCCCTTTATTGAAGCAGCCACTCCGGATATTCTCTGCATTCAGGAAACCAAGGCCCATGATCATCAGCTGGAAGATGCTTTACTCAACATCCCCGGCTATTCGGCCTATTTTCACTCCGGCGAAAAAAAGGGTTATAGCGGTACCGCCGTTTATTATAAAACCGAGCCCCTGGCTATCCGCACCGGTTTATCCAATCCGGTATTCAATAACGAGGGCCGCACCATTATCATGGAATACCCTGATTTTATCCTTTACAATGTCTATTTCCCCAACGGCCAGAAAGACGATGAACGGCTTGCTTTCAAGATGGACTTCAATCGCTGCATTCAAAATGATGTCCAGGAACTGCTGACGGCTGGTAAAAACGTGATTGTCTGCGGAGATATCAACATCGCTCATCGCGAAATTGATTTGAAAAACCCCAAGGAAAACGCCAAACGTTCCGGTTTTTTGCCGGAAGAACGAGCCTGGGTTGATGATTTCCTCAGCATCGGCATGGTCGACAGCTGGCGGGTGCAACATCCCGAAGCAATCAAATACAGCTGGTGGTCTTACCGCTTCAACGCCCGGGCCAACAACGCCGGGTGGCGGATCGACTCCTTCTTTGTGTCTGAAAACTTCATGTCCCAGGTTGACAGCACTGATATCTTAGATGAGGTGATGGGCTCGGATCATTGCCCGATTGTCTTAACCCTGAAATAAAAAAAGCACCCGACGGGTGCTTTTTTCTTATTATTTTCTAATTCTCGGACTTCAGTTCTAGCCGGGCGACGGCTTCTCGGGCCGTGTCCCATTCATTATAATAGAGGGTTTCGTCTTTCATGATTTCCTGTTTTTCGTGGCCTTTTCCGGCCAGCACCAGCACATCACCCGGGCGGCACAGGGTGGCGCCATAATAGATGCCTTCCTGACGAAGTTCCACCGTAGCAACCTGATCGGTTTTCTCGCGAACACCGGCCGCCACCGCTTTGATGATATCGAGTGGGTTTTCACTGGCGGGATTGTCCGATGTCACCACCACCAGATCGGCATACTCTCCCGCGATCCGGCCCATGATCGGCCGTTTTTCCTTATCGCGGTCTCCATTGCAGCCAAAGACCAGGATAATCCGGCCGGTAAATATTTTTCGCACTGACTGGAGCAGCTTTTCCAGAGAATCCGGAGAATGGGCATAATCGATGACCACATCAAAAGGCGCCTCCACCTCCAGAATTTCCATCCGCCCTTCAACCCCCGGCATCGTCGCCAGAGCCTCCCGGATCACCGCCATCGGCACCCTTTCGGTCAGCGCAGCAATGATCGCAGCGATGGCATTATAAACCATAAACTCACCAGGAATATTTAAGAATAGCCTTTCTTCCCGCTCAGCCGTAACTAAGGTAAATTCCGTTCCTCTAGCACCAAAGACCAGATCCTTAGCCCAATAGTCACGACCCGCTTTTAAGCCATAGGTGATCACTGGTACGCTTGATTTTTCACTTAGCATATCGCACAGCCTCCGGCCCCAGGGGCCATCCCCATTAACAATACTGGCTTTTTTCACCTGGAAAAAGAGCTTGGCTTTGGCGTCAAAGTAATTTTCAAAGGTTTTGTGATAATCCAGATGATCCTGGGTCAGATTAGTGAAGATACCATAATCAAAATCCACCCCATTGACCCGATCCAGAGCCAATCCGTGAGAGGAAACTTCCATAAATAAGTGGGAACAGGCCCGCTCCTTCATTTCTTTGATAATCTCCTGGACTTCCAAGGATTCCGGGGTAGTGCGGCCACGATTATCAACCACCTGATCACCAATCAGATTATGGATCGTGCCAATCAGGCCACATTTTTGGCCTTCAGTTTCAAAAATATGTTTAAGCATATAGGTCAACGAGGTTTTACCGTTGGTTCCGGTAATCCCTGTCACCAACATCGACTCTGAGGGTTTTCCGTAAAAACAACTCCCCAATATCCCCAGGCCATAGCGAGAATCTGCGACTTTGATATAGACTACCTCCGCTTGATAGTCGGACAGGTCATCCTGATGAACCACGGCAGCAGCGCCCTGGCTGATAGCCTTGCCGATGTATTGATGACCATCAGTAACATAGCCGGGGATGGCCACAAACAAGCTGCCCGGCACCACTTCACGAGAATTGTAGCAAATCTTTTTTATATCACAATCAGGCTGATTGTTTCTGATTTCAATTATTTTTAATTCGTCTAATAATTTTTCCAGTTTCATAGGTTTTCCTCTCACTTGTTCATCTTCCAATATAACTCTTTTATTATTATACTGTTTTCCAAATTGTCTGTCTATCTCTCTCTTTAGCTGCCATAATCCAAATGTGACGCAGTTCATTATACACTATCTTGCCATAATAAAAAAAGAGACACTTTTTAGCATCTCTTGATTTTTCATCACATTTTAAACATATTGGCACAGGATGCTACTAAACATTCCACCCCGAAATCATCCTTGGTGACTACCGTTCCCGGTTCAATCACCACCACCCGGTGATCCCATTCCAGTGAAAGAAACATTTCCAGCAGTTCCACATCTCCCTGGGTGATAATAAAATCCAATTTAAGAACCTGGCTCAGATGCCGGGCACAATGAATCCAATCTTCCAGATTATAAGCACCAGAATCAATCATCATCAGGGACTTGTAATTTTTAAACATAATCCCCATAATCATCTCTGCTCGTTTGGGACCATATTTATTAATGGCATAGTGATATTCTTCTTTTAAGGACTTCTTCCCCAACATCCAACCTTTGGTAATAAAATAGGTTTCACCCCGGATGGATTTAAGTTTCTCTTTATTATGAAGCAGGATCTGAATACAATCTTCAGAACGCAACAGGGCCAGTCTGGAATAATCACTTCGTAATCCGATCAATGCTTTTCCGCAGTTACCGTAACCCAAAAGAATCGTGTCATATTCCTGGTGATTATCAATCTCTTTTTGTAGTTCCTGGTTTAACATGTCCGGGTTGTTATGAAGTTCTGCACTCATCCAAATGGTATCATAATTGATGCCGGTATTCTTCATCGCTAAGCTCATCTCATCTTGAATCATTCCACACGCAATCAGTAAGATACTTTCTTTCATCCCATACCTCAGTTATTCATAACTAATCGAAGGAAGCAATTGCCTCCAACCCAGAATCCTCACCGGTAAAGTACATAAGACCCCATCCAATGGGGTGATCTTTTTCATCCATCAGCTTCTGCTCCACAACCAGAACAGGATCGCCTTCCATAATATCCAGCACCTGACTTACTTCCCCTTTTGCCGCCATAGCCCGGATTTTGAGCTTTTTGGTCATCGCAAAAATAGAGTTCTTTTTTGCCACCATTTCCGGAAAGGTGGCGTAGCGAATCTCTTTTTCCACAATCGGAATACCGCGATAATAGGGAATATATTTGACGTCAAAAGCCTTGACGATACCATCACTGACAAAAACTCGTTTCACTACAATAACATGTTTATTTTCAGGGATTTCCAGATTAAAACCAACTTCATAGCTGGGTTTCACCACATTGACCTCAATCAACCGAATTTCTTCACCCTTTTTTTCCGTTGTCATCATTTCATCAAAGTGAAGCGTATAGGAGTCAAGATTAGGCTCGCAAACATAGTTGCCTTTGCCCGGAATGGAATAAATGTATCCCTCATTGACAAGTACTGCCAAACCTTTTCTGACCGTCATGCGACTGACATTAAATTCTTCACAGAGTAGGTTTTCTGACTGTATGGCATCACCCGGTTTGATTTCTTCACTGGTTATTCTATTTTTTATTGCATCAACTATTTTTAAATATTCGGGGGATCCCATTTTTCTACCACCTTGGTCTATTTATCATTATTTTTTTTGCCGGTTTTTTCGATCATCCATAATTTGCATTTTTCGACACCGGTCATCACATCTTTGGTCGCAAAATCCGCACCAACAATCTGAGCCGCTTTTTCATCAATGACAGCACCACCGATAATAACCCGATAATCATCCCGGATTCCCCGGTTAACCAGTTCGCAGACAACCGCCCGCATTTCATAAATGGTTTCCTGCTGCATGCCGCTCATTCCAATAATATCTGGTTTGACAGTTTCAATGGCTTCAATGACCTGATAAAGAGAAACGTCTGTTCCTAAATCTATCAGTTCAAAACCAGCGGTTCTGGCAAATGAGCCAAAAATATTTTTACCAATATCATGACAATCACCAAATACCGAAAAAAGCAGTAATCTGCCAATTTTGTTTTTCGGAGTTACCTTAGTAACTTCCTTCAGTTCTTCGAGTTCCATCACTTCCTGAAAAATGATCCCGGCAAAAATTAAATCCGCAATAAAATAATCGCTGGTTTCGTATAATTTACCAACCCGCTCCATTCCAGTTTGCAGCCAATTGAAGATATCAATTGGTTTAAACCCTTTTCGAATAGCAATTCGCACGAGCTCAAGGGTTCGATCTTCATATAATCCTTCGATGGATCTTACAATGCTATGTTTCATAATTTAAGTTCCACTCCCTTAAAGGTGTAAATTGAATACCACTGCCATGTTTTAGCGACCTGGCTTTATTTAAATGATCACACCTGGAATTTCTAGTTTATTATTTTCAAAATCCTCTTAATTATAACCTAAATTATTTTTTTTGATAATGGTATAATTGATATAAATCTTACAAATTTTAACATCTTTGAGTTTAGAGGCCTTTGCTCTTCATAAAGAGAAGAGCAAAAGTTACTAAACTGTCAATTTTTATGTCTATGCTTTTTTCGCATAAGAGAAATGATAACAAACCGGAATAATAATGGCACCGCCAATTATATTTCCCAGTGTTACCGGAATAATATTATTCAGGAAAGCTTGCGCCCAGGTTATATCAGCGCCACATAAAATTCCCATGGGGATGAAGAACATATTGGCCACACTATGTTCAAATCCAGATAATACAAAGAGCATAATCGGGAACCAGATTGCGAAAATCTTGCCGATGACGTCTTTAGCACCAGATTGCATCCATACTGCCAAAACAACTAGAATGTTACAGAAAATAGCACGAATGATAACAGGAAATAATGGAATCGCAACCTTAGCTTCAGCAATACCAATTGCTTTGGCTGTCATGGCTTCGCCATAGAGACCGCTTTGTGACATTAACCAGGCCAATAAGACCGAACCGATTAAGTTGGCAACCCAAACCACACCCCAATTACGTAGCATCGCACCGACAGTAATTTCCTTTTTGAAGACCGATAAGGTCATCAGGTTATTACCTGTAAATAACTCCGCACCGCACAACACAACAAGCATCAGACCAACCGGGAAAACACCAGCACCGATGTATTTGGCAAACGTGGCTTCAAAGCCAGTGCCTGCTCCAGAAGTAATAACAGTAAAACCATAAGCACCAAATCCAATAAACACACCTGCAAAAATACCCAGTATGAGCATTTTACTTATTGGTAACTTGGCTTTGTTATTACATCCATTCACCATGTTCTCGCAAATTTCCGCGGGACTAAAAAAATTATTCACCCTCTCCTCCTTAGAATAAAGTTTTCCGATTTTCATGAAATCGTTTGTCGAAATTATACCATACTTATATCGACCTGTATATACAAATATCTACAAATCTTATAATTTTAGGGCTAAAAAAGACGTCTTTTTTAGCAATAGCGTTTAACCTTTTCTGTACCTTTACAACAAAAAAAAGGATAAAAAGATGAGCGTTTACGCTTCCTTTTATCCTTTTTTATTTTATCTGGGGCTATTATTGGATTATTGACAATGCCGTCGCTTATACCCAGCTCTGGCAGATTTTTACGCCTTCAGCCGCATTGGTGGTAAACTGGTCAGCACCCACATACTCACAGGATTCTTTGGTTACCGGATTTCCGCCGATGATCACCTTGGCATCGATGCCAGCCGCTTTTAGTGCATCCACGGTTTCTTTCATGGAGTCGATCGCCAGTGTTAAGACCCCGCTCATGCCGATAATTGCCGGTTTGCAATCTTTCGCTTTTTCTACAAAGATTTCTGGCGCCACGTCGATTCCCAAATCAACCACTTCAAAACCAGCGGCTTCCGACATACTTTTAAAGATATTTTTGCCGATATCATGTAAATCACCATGGACAGTTCCGATAATGATGGTTCCAGCAACAGCCGAGTCTTCGCTGCCTAAAACAGGTTTTAAGACATTAATTGCTTCTGTTAACAATTCCCCGGCGAAGATCAGATCGCCCACAAAATATTCACCTTTTTCGAAAAGATCACCAACAATCGCCATCCCGCCCTGACAGGCAGCTACCGCTTCCTGTGCTTCTGCTTCTGAGGGATTAGTCGCAACAAAATCATTGAGTAGGTCCATTACATCTTCTTCTTCTAAATCTCCAACTGCCTGCGTCAAAACCTTTAAATCCAGCATTTTAATACCCTTCCTTTTGAAAAAAAATCATCTCATAAAAACTTGTGTGACATGTGTGTACATGTTTAGTCGTATGATACACCTTTAGTGGCTTATTGTCAAGTAAACGCTTCCAATTTTAACGGGTAAATTTTCCCTCTAAAAAAAGATCACCTAAAAAGGCGATCTTTTTTCATCTCTATTTGATTTTCTGCCAGAAGCCCCGGTATCGGAGGATCCGGGTGGTGTTTAAGATTGTCAGGATGGCGGCGCCGACATCGGCAAAAATAGCCAGGTACATTTCACCCATGCCAAAGAAGGTCATAGTCAGTACCGTGATCTTAATCCCCAATGCCAGAACAATGTTCTGAATCATGATCCGGCGGGTATATTTAGCAATATCCACCGACTTAACAATATCCATCGGATCATCTTTCATCAGAATGATATCGGCGGCTTCAATGGCAGCGTCTGAACCCAGAGCGCCCATGGCGATGCCAGCATCGGCCATAGCCAGAACCGGGGCATCGTTCATGCCATCGCCGACAAAGATGGTTTTACCATCCTTATTATCCGCTTTGATTCTTTCAAAGGCGGCCACCTTATCCTGCGGCAGACAATCTCCCACTACTTCATCCAGCTGCAGCTGCTTGCCGATCTGGTTGGCGACTTGTGAATTATCGCCACTAAGCATCACTGTTTTTTTGACGCCCAGTTTCTTTAATTGCTGCAGAGCGGCAAAAGCATTTTCTTTGACCATATCCCCCAGCACCAGATATCCGGCCAATTGATTATCGATGGCGATATACACAATGGTACCCGCTTCGTTATTTTCAGCCAGATCAACCTGATGATCCGTCAGCAGACTCTTGTTTCCAGCCAAGATCACCTGATCATCAACTTCGACCCGGGTGCCTTTGCCAGGAATTTCAGCGTAATTTTTAAGCTGGGTTTCATTCACATCCTGCTGGGCATAAGCAGTGATCGCTTTGCCGATAGGATGGTTCGAATAGTGTTCCCCAGCGGCCGCAGCCGCCAACAGCTCGGCTTCGGTAAACCCGGCTGCCGGTGCGGTTTTAATGACCTTGAATTCACCCTGGGTCAGGGTTCCGGTTTTGTCAAAAACAAAGACATTACTTTGATAAAGGACATCCAGATAATTTCCGCCTTTAATCAGTACCCCTTCCTTGGAGGCCCGGCCAATACCACCAAAATAACTGATCGGTATCGATAAAACAAGGGCACAGGGACAGGAGACTACCAGAAAGATCAGACTCTGGTAAAACCAGGTTTCCCAGGACGCCCCCGGGATCAGTAACGGTGGAATGATGGCCATGGCAATAGCTGAAAAGACCACAATGGGGGTATAGTAGTGCGAAAACTTGGTGATGAACTTTTCCGTTTTGCCTTTTTTATCACTGGCTTCCTCAATCAGATGCATAATTTTCATGGCGGTGGAATTCTCATAGTCTTTAGTAACCAACACCTTCAGAACCGCATTGCCATTAATCATTCCACTAAGGATTTCATCGCCCTTTTCAACTTTGCGGGGGTAGGATTCCCCGGTCAGCGGGGAGGTATCCAAATGGGAAACCCCTTGTAGGATGACCCCGTCAGCGGGGATTTTTTCGCCGGGCTTGATCACCAGCACATCGCCCACCTTAACTTGCTTAGCATCGATAAGCCTCTCACCCTCGGGGCCAATCCGGTTGGCGGTGATGGCATTAAAACTGATGGTTTCGGCAATCGATCGGCGGGCATTGTCGACGGCCCGGTCCTGGAAATATTCACCTATGCCGAAAAAGATCATGACTCCAGCTGCTTCCGGCCATTCGGTTAAAACCAGGGCACCAAAAGTAGCGATGGTCATCAGGAAATTTTCGTCAAAAATCTGGCCATGTCCGATATTTCGAAAAGCCAGCAAAATAACCCGATACCCGGCCAGCAAATAAGCACCCAGGAAAACACCAATGGTGACCATTTCCAGATTAATCGGGAGCAGTGCCTGGAAAACAAAACCCAGTATAAATAATCCGATCGCGGTGATCAGTTCTAACTTCTGGCGTTTATCCATATCGCCCAGAGCCCCTGCGTGTGAGTGCCCCGAAGGCTGCGATACCTCGCTCTGATGATGTGGATGGTCGTGACCATGTTGCCCCTCGCAACCACAGGGTTCCACTGCTAGCACCTGTTTCCGACTCTGAGAAACTATCACATGGGGTTCCAGGGAATTAACTAGTTTGACGATGGCATCATAGGTTTCATCCTGGGCGAATCCATCCCCTTCATCAATCACCAATGATCCGGTGGCCAGAGACAGACTGGCCGCTCTGACATTCGGCATTTTGCCAACCATTTTTTCAATTTTTCCGGCACAATTAGCGCAGTTGAGACCTTCTAAAAATACTTTCATACTGATAACCTCTTTTCACTACACCTAGTGATGACTTAAATGGGTGATGGTTAACAAAACAATCACTTCCACATGAGCATCATCCAGGTGATAAAATTTCATCTGACCGTCTTTTCGGTAACTGATGATCCGTTTATCCTTTAAAATCCGCAATTGATGAGACACTGCCGTCCGGCTAACATCCACCAGGTTGACAATATCATTTACACACAGCTCGCCATTTTCAAACAGCGCACTAACGATTTTTATTCGGGTGGGATCCCCCAACACCTTGAAAAATTCGGCCACCTCAAATAAGGTTTCCTCGCTATGATCGTTTTTCAAAACTTTATCCATTTCTTCTCCTCAATATGTGAACACTTGCTCACTTATTAACATTATAGTAGCACATCTTTTTTCCAGAATCAAGCACTATTTTCAAGTATAATTTTAGTCTCAATAAATATTGACAATTGTCAAGAATAATGATAATTTGAACTTATATTATTTAAAGATGATTTCTATATTAAAGGATAAAGGTCGATATAAATGAGTGATGCCAAACGATTATTGGATGAACGATTGATCCGTATTGAAAAAGCAGTAAATCTGCAAAAACCAGACCGTATCCCTATTTTCGCCTTAAACGGCCCCGAGGTGGCGATCGATTATTGTGGCCGCCACCTCAAATCAGCCACCTGGAATCTGGAAATTGTCAGAGAATCCCTGCCAATTTACTATCAGGATATGAAGGTGGACGCCGCCGCCTCGGCTTTTTTACGATGCCCAGGGATGTATACAGCCATTGGATCACAGAATTTTGTTCCCAATAAGGATGGCTTTATGCAACATCCCGAGGTCTGCGGAATGCTGGCCAGCGAATATGAAGAACTGATTAAGGACCCCTTTAAAACGCTGGTGGATAAGGTCCTGCCCCGGCAATACAAGGCCTTTGATCAGCCCGGGGGGCTAGGCGGACTTAACCTGGCCAAAGGGGCCCTCAGTTATGTGCGCTATACTAAAATTCTCCGGGAAATCGATGCCCACTGCAGTGCCACAGTAGGGGTCCCAATTATTTTTGATAACATGATCGAAGCACCTTTTGATTTTTTAGCGGATCAACTTCGCAGTTTTATGGGCATCTCGGTTGATATGCATCGCTGCCCCGAGCTGGTCGAGCAGGCTTGCGAGGCACTGTTTCCGCTACTGCTGCGATGGGGGGTCACGAGCTATACCGGACCGCCGAAAAAAATTCCGGCAATCTTTATGCCCCTGCATATGCCGTCGTTCTTAAACCCCAAACAGTTTGAGCGTTTTTACTGGCCGACCTTCTCCCGACTGGTCAACACCCTCACCGGATTGGGCTATACGGTGACCTTGTTTATTGAAGGCAACTGGTCCAAACTATACGATTATCTGGGTAGCCTAAACCCCAACGTGGTGGGCATTTTTGAATACGGCGAAATGAAGACCATTAAGGAAAAGGTTGGTAAGACCATGTGCATCATGGGCAACTACCCCATTGAAGCTCTGAAATCTCATTCCACCGAACAATGCATCGATATTGCCAAAAAAATGATCGCCGAAGGCGCTCCTGGAGGCGGCTATATTTTTACTACTGGCAAATCAATTCTCCGAGGCAAAGGCCTCGATCTGGAGAAACTCCAGGCGGTTCATCAGTATGTAATCGATCACGGAAAATATTAGCGAGGTAACGATATGGAAACAATCAAATCTGAATATCTGGACTATTTTGAAAGCTATGCGGCCCAACATCCTGAAATAACAGCTGAGGATGCAGCCATTATGGCGGATCCCTGGGACGTCAATGAGGATATGCTGTTGGGCTATGTGTTATCTTTATTAATTTAATCGGGCGGTCCTGCCATTAAAAAACGGCACCAAAAAAGCAGCGATGGTTGACCCATCGCTGCTTTTTTGGTGTTGTGATACGCACTATCAAAACGTTAAAATGATCGCAATAATTCGATTTCTTTTTGATAAGCCAGGGTATCTTCCTGGGGTGTTTCCAGAAAAAAGGGCAAGTCCTTCAGCTGCGGATGGGTAACAATCTGCTTAAACGTTTCGGTTCCCAGAGTCCCCAAACCAATTTTTTGATGGCGGTCTTTGTTGCTGTTAAAGGGCATCATGCTATCATTTAAATGCAGGCATTTTAAATAGTCCAAACCGATGATCCGATCAAATTCTTCCAGTACCCCACCCAGATTTCCCACCACATCATATCCTGCGGAATAAACATGACAGGTATCCAGACAAACCCCCATTTTATCGGGTAAGTCCACCTGATCAATGATCATTTTCAATTCTTCAAAACATCTGCCAATTTCCGTTCCTTTGCCAGACATCGTTTCCAGCACCACCGTGGTTTTCTGATCGGCCCACATTTCCTCATTAAGAATCTGGACAATCCCTGCGACGCCCTTTTCTACGCCCTGGCCGGTGTGACTGCCGGGGTGGAAATTATAAAGTTCACAGGGCAGTTCTTCCAGCCGCAACAGATCTTCTTTAAATACCATCCGGGCAAATTCCCGGGTTTCCGGTTTGGCCGAACACATATTCAAGGTATAAGGTGCATGAGCCAACAGTGGTCCAAACCTCTGATCATCGATAATCTGCCGGAGTCCGGCCACATCCTTGGGGTCAAGGGCTTTGGCCTTGCCACCTCTGGGGTTGCGAGTAAAAAATTGGAAGGTATTCGCTTCAATTTTCACCGCCTCTTCACCAGCTTTTTTGAATCCACCGGCAATAGACAGGTGGGGTCCGATTATTAACATTTTTGTCTCCTTGTAATTTTATTTCCATTTAATATCTTTTTATGAATCTAATTTTCTTATTTATTTTTCATTGTTCTTAATATTCTACATTTCTTATAATTAGCTTGATTATATTATCTAGATATTATAAAATGTACTTGATCTAATTTACCATAAAATTTATTTATGAAAGGAAAAAAGATGAATAATTTTCTAAAAATGTCCAAAACCTTGGGGATTGTCGTTGCCATCCTGATGGTTATCCTCGGCGGTCTGATCTTTTTTGCGCCAATGTTTGCAGCCCAAATGATTATGTGGTTTTTTATTGCCGGTCTGATAATTTACGGCGTTTTTCACATCATTGTTTTTGCCAAAAGCGAAATCAAAAATGGCTGGAGTCTGACCTCTGGTATCATGGCCGTAGTGCTGGGGGTTCTGCTGATCTTCTCCGATCCACTGTCGCGGGCCAGCACCTTGGCCTTTATGCTCGCTTTCATTGCTTTATCCACCGGAATGAACCAGATCGCCGCTTCCTCGGTGATGAAAAAGCAGGGTGCGACCGGAACCGGTTGGCTGTTGGCTTCAGGAATCATCAACATATTTTTATCTATTTTCTTGATTTTCAATCCCTTTGTCATGCTTCTGGGTTTCGGCATCATCGCTGGGGTTTACCTGATCTTTGGTGGTATCGCCCTCTTTGCCGAAAGCATGTCGACCCGGATCGAATAAAGAACAAATAAAGTCCGCCAACAGTCACATTGATTGACAATTGGCTGGACGTAGTTTTCACTAACGTAAAGGATGTCTACTGGAGACATCCTTATTTTTTTATCCCAGAGCGACATCCAGAATCATCATCAGCG
The DNA here is from genome assembly GCF_000472665.1 of Acetobacterium malicum subsp. dehalogenans DSM 11527. Classification (GTDB taxonomy): domain Bacteria; phylum Bacillota; class Clostridia; order Eubacteriales; family Eubacteriaceae; genus Acetobacterium; species Acetobacterium malicum. The sequence continues at coordinate 61,851 of NZ_AXAC01000028.1, forward strand.
TAAAGCCGAACATTACGCCGATGGTGGCAATATCCCCTTCATGACCTAATCGGGCTTCGGGAATCAGTTCTTCCGCCACCACATATATCATGGCCCCGGCGGCAAATGCCAACGCAAACGGCAGCATCGGGGCAATAAAGACCACTGCTGCCGCCCCAAGCACTGCTGCAATGGGTTCCACCATCCCTGAAAACTGACCAATGAAAAAAGCCTTACGACGGCTCATATTTTCCCGCCGCAGCGGAATTGACACCGCCGCCCCTTCGGGAAAATTCTGAAGCCCAATCCCCACCGCCAGAGATACCGCTCCGGCCAGGGTCATAGCGGGTGATCCGGAAGCCAATCCGCCGAAGGCAACCCCCACTGCCAAACCTTCGGGGATATTATGGAAGGTAATCGCCAATACCAGCAGCACACTCCGCTGCCAGGAGGTTTTGATACCCTCCCGGTGATTGGTGCCCTGATGGACATGAGGCAGAATCTTATCCACCAGCCATAGAAAAAAACCCCCGCCCAGAAAGCCCAGCGACACAATCACATAAGCCGGCATCTGACCACCCTCAGCCATCTCAATAGCGGGAGCCAGCAATGACCAGAAGCTGGCGGCAATCATGACCCCAGCCGCAAACCCCAGCATGGCATTTAACACCTTAATGTTAATTTCTTTGAAAAAGAAGACCAGTGATGCTCCCAGAGCCGTCACAAACCAGGTAAATAACCCAGCTAACAAAGCCAGTAAGACCGGCGGATATGCTAATAAAAATTCCATTTACTTTCACCACTTCCTTTCGATGCTATTTATTAATTTAAATCATTCTAATTTATCTATCAGTATACTATAAAAGGGAGCCAAAAATCCAATCTTTTATAAAACCAGTCCGCCAAATTTCTTGCGGTTTTTGCAAATAAACCTTGTTTATTCTGCTCCCCGCTCCTATAATTAATTTATCAGCCCGATGCGGCTGAAATAACGCTGAAGAAGGTAATAACCATGAAGAAAAGCGAATTAATTACAATCTTTAACACCGTACAGGAAAAATTTGAAGATGCCATCACCGAAGAATTTTTTCTTCAACGTCTGAAACCTTATGCTGATGAAGATGGCTTTGTCGATTACCACAAATTGGCAATGTTTGCCCATAACGAATCTCTGGCTTCTGCGAAAGGGTTCTTTTTTGAAGTGCTTTCTGAGATTTTAGTGGATGAAGACGATGTGGTGATCGAAGACGAGCTTGACGAAACCACTGACGAAACCCCAGAATAGAGGCTGTATCAATCCTTTTCTTTTAATCCTTGCCCCATCGTTTGTTAAATTATAATGAATTTCTTAAATAGCCAGACAGAAATGCTTTTTCTGTCTGGCTATTTTTTACAACAATACAAGAACCAGATTGACAACAAAAATCCTGCCGTTATTCGCCAAAAGTGACACCCAGACTTTTAGCCACGTGGATCAACTCGGAATCGACATCGACCTGTTTATTTTTTCCGATAACCGCTTCCAGCGAGGCATCGGTCATCTTCCCATCCTGGAGGGCCACCATGCTACCAAACTTGCCCTGGGCAATCAGTTCCACCGCCGCTACCCCGTAACGGGTGGATAAGAGCCGGTCATAGGCCGAGGTAATCCCCCCCCGTTGAAGATGACCCAATACCGTATTTCTGATTTCATGATCAGATATTCTGGCTTCCAGGGCCAGGGCCAACTTATTGCCGATACCTCCAAGCCGGACCGGATCCGGAGAATCATTGACGATCTTCTGAACGGTCAGTTCCCCCCCCTTTTCCATGGCGCCTTCAGATACCACGATGATGCTGAAGGGCAGGCCCCGCTGGCTGCGCTCATTCATTTTTGCGACAATGGCATCCAGCGAAAAGGGAATTTCTGGAATCAGAATAACATCAGCAGAACCAGCAATCCCAGCGTGCAGGGCAATCCAGCCGGCGTTTCGGCCCATCACTTCGAGAATCATAATCCGATGGTGCGATTCAGCCGTGGTATGGAGCTTGTCCAGGGCATCGACCACTACATCTACCGCTGAATTAAAACCAAAGGTGACATCTGTTTTCGACAGGTCATTGTCAATGGTTTTAGGCACCCCGATGACATTAACCCCTTTCCGGGCAAAATCCCTGGCACTGGTCAGGGTGCCGTCACCGCCCAGTACAACCAACACGTCCACCCCTTCTCTTTTCATATTTTCCACCGCCACATCCGAAACATCCTTTTTAACACACTGGCCATTTTCTTCCACCTGATAGTCAAAGAGATTATCTTTGTTCGAGCTATAAAGGATGGTCCCCCCTTTGTGGAGGATTCCCGAAACGCTGCGGGCGTCCAGTTTGATAAAATCGTTGTTATACAGACCACGGTACCCGAACTTATAACCAATCACCTCATAGCCATAGTTGGCAATGGCGGCTTTAGTCACCGCCCGGATCACAGCGTTCAGGCCGGGACAGTCACCACCGCCGGTTAGAATTCCGATTTTCTTAACCTTATTATTCATCGATTCTCTCCATTCTACTACAATATATTTATGGTCATAGTACCTAACAACCAGTTAGGACATTATCCATCTTGTTGCTTAAGCTGTTAGAATGTAAGAGCAATAGGTATATCGTCTGCCTTTCTTGGACTTCGCGTCCGTAAAAAAGACTGATAACCGGCTCCTCATTCGCAGCGTTCGTTTTATGCAGGTTGAACTGCTGTCCCACAGTACGTTCGTGTCACACCACAGTAGATTGAATAGGCAATGAGTCAAACTGGTATTTATCCATTGCAATAATTTTAAGGAGTGACAAATTTATGAACATGAACGCA
>NZ_AXAC01000029.1 GCF_000472665.1 Acetobacterium malicum subsp. dehalogenans DSM 11527
TGGTTTAAAGAAGCTGATTTTTCCGGTGAAGAAGTCAGTGAGCTGCCAGAAAAATATCCGGTTGATGGGATTACCTATTATGCGAAATGGGAAGCTAAGCCATCGGTAATTAGCTTTGAAGAAAACCAGGGATCAGCAACACCGGATCTAAATGGTGTCACCGATCAGGAGATCACTGATCGAACCATGCCAGTGATCACTCGTGACGGGTACACACAAAAAGGCTGGTTTAAAAATGCTGATTTTTCCGGTGAAGAAGTCAGTGAGCTGCCAGAAAAATACCTGGTTGATGGGATTACCTATTATGCGAAATGGGAAGCTAACCCATCGGTGATTAGTTTTGAAGAAAATCAGGGATCAGCAACACCGGATCTAAATGGTGTCACCGATCAGAAGATCACTAATCGAGCCATGCCAGTGCTTACTCGTGACGGGTACACACAAAAAGGGTGGTTTAAAGAAGCTGATTTTTCCGGTGAAGAAGTCAGTGAGCTGCCAGAAAAATACCCGGTTGATGGGATTACCTATTATGCCAAATGGAGTATTAATCCCACTTCAGAACAAATCATAAATTTATTAGCCCGATCATATCCAACACAAACACATTCTATTACAATAAGTGATTTATATGAATTTAAAAACGTTACTTCCAATCAAGGTGTAGTTACTGTCAATAGTGTTATTGGTAATACCATTAATGTTACTTTATCAGGTGGTATATCTGATACAACGGGTGTAGTAAGCGGTTCATATACACCAGCACAAACGAAAACCGAATCAACAACAAAATCATCGATAGGATCAGATACAACACCATCAAGTGTTTCCTATAATTCTGGTGGTTATAGTGGTACTTTGAATAAGTATAAGACAACAAACGTAACTGTACAAACAGGTGGAGAGTATATACCCGCTGATAGTCGCTATCAGACTTTTGAATCACATTTTCCACAGGCGGAAATCGATGCCGGAACAACACACGTAACTGGCGTAGTCAGATATACTGAGGGCGGCTATACCGGACTTTTATACTCAAAGTCGATAACCTATTTTCCAACATATGTAAGAGTAATTTACGGTGGTACAGTAACTAAGGCGGGGATCGATACAAGAACGTATCGCACAGATTATACAGCATACTATAGTGGAACAGTGACTAAACCAGCGGTTGATACAAGGGTTTATGGCCCTTATTATAGATATCAACTAAATGTATCGTACATTAAAGATTAACTGAGTTATTCCTTATATTCAATTGGGATAATTCTTATATAAAGAATACATTAATGAGTACAATAGGAGGATTTATGAAAAATGTAAAACGTAACAGATTAATAATGGCAGCGGGCGTATTAGTTTTGATTGTATTGTCAACAACTGCTTTTAAAACAAATGACTATACAGAACAATTAGGAGTTGAATATCGAGGTCATGTTCAAAATAAAGGGGACTTTCCAAAACCACAAGGAAGCTACATCCCGGGACCAGAAGCATTAGGAACACGTGGAGAAGGATTGCGGATAGAAGGTCTGTGGATTAATTTAACAGGCGATGTTCCTAAAAATGCGGGAATTACTTATCAAGTCCACGTACAAAATGAAGGATGGATGACACCAGTTACAACAAATGAGTTTGCTGGAACAGAAGGACTTGGGCAACGTATTGAATCAATTAAAATTGATCTCGTTAATTTACCAGATTATGATGTTTATTATCGGGGGCATGTTCAAGATAAAGGAAATATACCAGTTGTAAATGCCAATCAATGGGGATGGGTTAAAAATGGAGATGAACTTGGAACAACCGGTTCATCCCTCAGATTAGAAGAAATTCAAATAAAAATTGTTAAGAAAAATGATGACGGTGTAGTATTTGATCAACCAGGAGTCTATGATCATAAAACAGGACATGAAAAAATTCAAGGCAATGCTATGGTTAAATCAAAAGATGTTATTTTGCAAAATGTTAGTATAGATGGTGATTTGATAATTGATAAAGCCGTTGGCGAAGGAGATGTTACACTTGATAATGTTACAGTTTCAGGCGAAACGCATATACGTGGTGGTGGCCACGATAGTATTCATCTAAACGGTGGTAGTTATAATAAATTCACGATTGAAAAAACAGCAAACAATATTGGTATTGAAGCTAATGCTGTTAATGATTTGGAAATACTAATTTCTGAAGATGCCAACGATAAATCCTTTGCGTTTGAAGGTGCATTTAAACTTATTACGGTCGAAGCAGCGAAAGCCACAGTAAACATTAAAGATAATACAACGGTGGAAACTATCCTAGTTAATAAAAACGCTAGTGATTGTAAAATGTATTTAAGTCATAATGCTGAAATCAATCAAGCAGTTTTAAATGCCAATGCTGTAATTACAGGTGAGGGAAACATTATCAATGCTGAAATTAAAGCGGATGATATCATCCTTGTAAAAGAACCTCAAAATATGAGTGTAGATCCGAATATTAAAGAACCACAAATTGATCCTGACTATGGTTCTTCTGCACCGGAAACAAAAGAAACAATAATAAAATTAACTAGCACCGCAGAAGCTAGTATAGTTTTTACTATATATGACTTAGTGAATGGGAGAGATCAAGTTAGTATTCCGTCTTTAACAATAAATGATTTTGAATTAAAGAAGGATAATATTTTTAACAAAGACACCGTTAATGATCTTGTGCTTGTAAAAGTGGATGCTAATACGTATATGATAAGATACACAAAGTGGATAAACAGTTTTGAACCAGGGCGGTATAACTTAAACTTTAACAAAGAAGGGTATGCTAAAAAATCCGTTGATTTTGAAATTGCGAGATTTGACTTTAAGTACGTACTTAAATCAATGTTAAATCAAATTATGTATGTGCCAGTATCAAAAGATGGATCAGATATATCAATAAATGATAGATGGACCACTCAAGAAGCAAAGACAGCCATGGAAGAAGCAGAACAAACAGCAAAAAATGTTTTAGCAGACGGAAATGTGAGTGAAGATACAGTTATGGAAACAACAACAGCTACTCAAACAGCGATAAATAACTATAATAATGCAAAGCAAAAAGGTTTAAAAGGGCTATCCGATAAAGAAAAAGTCGCTAATGATGTTTTATTTCTTCAAATGAATCACTATTTTATTCCAATAGAATATAAAACAAGCATGGAAACGAGAATATCTTATTTACAGCAACGGATTGATCAATTAATACAAGAAAACATAAATGGTATCGATACTTATAATGGTTCAAATGTATTAGTTGGATTTGATGAAAACTTTGGATATTTCATAAAAGTAACTTATGGAAGTTACACAAGTGAATTAAAAAACATTACCGTAAAGGAAGAATACTAAAAAGTGTAAAAGACTAAGAGGGTTATCAATATCCAATATTTACAGATAATGCTTCACGAATCAAGAAATTGAAGTCAAGTAGTGCTTATTGGCGGTTGAGATCACCTTATTATAATTCAGAGTATGGTGCATATGATGCAGCAGGAACGACAAAATAATAAACCATAAGAAGTGATCGAGATAAAGTTAATACTTGATCACTTCTTTTTTCGGAAGGAGACATTTATGATTAAAAAGCGAACCATCCTTATAGCATTAGTGCTTTTATTGGCTCTGTCGATTATTTCTCCCAGCGTCCAAGCTGAAGGTGCCAAGGCTTTTATCGGTACATCTGGAACATCAGAGGACAATATCACAATTACAATCACCTCCAATAAAGATGTTGATCAGATTCTGATCAACTCAGGAACGGGTGAGTTTCTACTAACCCCGCAAACTGAATACAGTGATGAGCAGCTAAAAGGAAATAACCAGGTGATGGATATGAATGGGGATCTTCAGGTCAACAGTGAAGATTACGATATCTTAAAGGCCCATGTCGATGGTGGCTGTAAAGACTACACCGCAAGAGAGCGGTGTCCCCATTGCGGAGCAGCTGATGTGAATGATGATGGGGTCATCGATAATAAAGATCTGGAAATGCTGCAAAACCATCTGGATGGAAACTGCCAGCTGGCGGACTGTTACTTCCACGGTACCCGGATTAATCGTAAAAATGATCCGGATGATCCGACTCGGTATATTTGGTCATTTAGCTACACCCCGACGATCCGGGGAACGGATCATATGACCTTTAAACCCCAGTCAATTACATCAACCGGATTACGCACCGGGGAAGAAAAAGAATTATCGGTCAAGGCCGAGGAATTTAAAAACCCGGAAATCATTCGTGCCGGCACATGGCCCAATCAGAATAAATACCTGATCAATACAGCGGTTAAGGTCTATGCGGTTACACCCCTTGAAACTGATCAGGTGGTTTTTAAAACCAACAGTGCCACCTTTGTGGTCAATACTCCGGAATCCATTGATTATGTCAAAGCTGAAAAAACCTGGAGTAAAACCTATAACCCGGGGACAGCCGGCAATGAGAATATTAAAATTACCGGTCAGGGACAACAGTCAGGAGGTACCTATCTGGATAGTGCGGTGTCGGTTGACTTTACCGAGCGGATCGTCGATCCCCAGGTATTGAGTACATCCAACAGTGTCCAAACCCACTCCTATTCCTGGACAACCTCCAGTACCGATGCCGATGGGAAGGTGACAACCACCACCCATACCTATTACTGGTATACCATCACAGTCACTGCCACAGCAAACGCCGATACCGAGTATGTGGTATTTAATACCCCGGGGGGAGCGGTGACCGACAACAGTTATTCCGTATCCGGCAGCAACCGGATATTTTCAACCGCCTGGGATAGCACCAACAGCGGAGAGAGTGCATCAGCTTCGGCCTTTTGCTATATCAGCGAAAAACCGGTGATTAAAAACAAGTATCGGGTCACCTTCGATCCGCAAAGTGGGAGTCAGATCGCACCGATTACCACCGAGTATGATACCTTGATCACCAGGCCGGCGGATCCGGTCCGTTACGGCTATACCTTTTCCGGATGGTACAAGGAAGCCAGATATATCAATGCCTTTGATTTCAATAATGACAAGATCCGGGGAACAACCACCTTGTTTGCCAAGTGGACGATTAATGATTATCAGATCAGCTTTGACTCCCAGGGAGGCAGTGCATGCGCTTCGATTACGACGAAATACGACTCGACGATCAACCCGCCGACTCAGCCGGCCAGAAGCAATTACGTGTTTGGAGGATGGTTTAGGGATGCAGGCTACACAAGCCCCTGGAATTTCACCACTGACAAGGTTCAGGGTGATACAACACTCAAAGCAAAATGGATCCCGGTGGTTTATAAAGTCACCTTTAACACCAAAGGCGGAAATGAGATCCCGGCGATCGGGGTGAATTATGACAGCACCTTGCCAGCAATCACTCCGCCAGTTTTAACCGGTTACTCATTTTCAGGGTGGTTTAAAGACAGCGGGTGTACCCAGGAATGGAAAGTGGCCAGTGACCGGGTTACCGGGCCGGTGACGCTTTACGCCAAATGGTCTATCAATCAGTATCAGATCAGTTTTGATGCGATGGGGGGCAGTGCGGTGAACGCAATTAGCACCAACTACAAAACCCTGATCACCCCGCCTGATCCACCAATTCGTGACGGTTTTGCCTTTGTGGGTTGGTACAAGGATTTCGGGTGTAACAATCCCTGGCGGTTTGATGCCTATCCGGTATATGAAGATACGAAGCTGTATGCCAAATGGAAAGCGGATTGATTTCTTTTTCAATCACCAAGGAGGAAAAAATGAATAGAACGAAGCGGTTTAGCAGGGTTTTTACCCTGCTTTATTTATTGGGATGGTTTATATTGCCAACCCCGGTTTTTGCCCACGATACCATTACAACCGATCAGATCACGGCGATCCAGGACTCGGAAAAGACCTTTACCATCACGGTTGGCCATCTGAATGCTGCCAATGGCATTGCCGGTCTGACCTGTAAGGTCTGGAGTGCAGCCGGAAGCCAGGATGATGTGAAGACAGAACCAATGACACAAAATGCTGATGGCAGTTATTCCTATGTGGTTGACATGGAACGGGATCACAGTGTCGAAAATGTGGCCAAGGTCAAACATTATGATAAGGGCATGTATTACATTGAAATTTATGGAGTGGATAACGGTGGAGTGACCGGAATGGTGGATTCCACCTATCTTGTGATCCGATCCGATGCCAATGAATGGAAGCGTCACAGCTATGATGGCACCAACTTTCATGAAGATACCTATCGGGCAATCCTGACAGTGACGCCAGAGATTAAAAACGGAACCCAGGAAGCCAACAGCGGGGCCAGTTTTAAATCCGGTTATGGTTATGCCCTGAATTTAAGCACAACCGTAGCCAGTAACGCCGATGTGGTAGCGGATCGATGGTTAGCCGGGGCACAGAATGCCAGTACGGTTTTCCCGGAGTTTAATTTTAAAACCGGGGTCACGACAAACGGCAGTTTTGATCAGTTTAATCGCCTGTCCGACTGCATGGGGATTACAAATAACAGCAATCTATCAAACTCGATGCTGGAATTAAAAACAAATCCGTTCTCAGCCAGCAGTGCCCGGGTGCATTTTACCCCGCTCTGGTTTCCGGATAATACGGAGTACACGGTTTATTCAGAGGTGTTCGATGCCTGGACGCCTGGGGGGATGCTGGGGACAGCGACCACCAACAGCGTCAACATCAACGGAACCGTTTATGACGATTGGCAGGTTAATAATAAAAAATAAGGGGGTGCCGGTGAGAAGCAAAGATAATGTACTCCTGTCCATCAAACCGGAGTATGCAAATGAGATTATGGACGGAAATAAACACTATGAATACCGAAAACGGATTTTTAGAAAACCGGTCAATACCATTGTCATGTACGTGACCAGGCCGGTGGGACTCATTACTGGGGAGTTTACCATTAAACGAATTATGGTTGATACACCGGAAAATATCTGGTTGAAAACAGAAGCTTATGCAGGGATTAAAAAGAAGGATTTCGATGCCTATTTTAAGGGTCATGACAAAGCTTATGCCATTGAAATGGAGGATGTGATGGCGTATCATACCCCGATTAATCCATTTAGGGTATGGAACCATTTTGTACCACCGCAGTCATTTCGGTACATCTAAAAAAAGGGAATGTGATTAAAAAATAATTTATGGAGGGTGAGGATGAAGATAAGAACAGCAAACGACGGAAGTAAGGGGATATGTCATAGAAACCAGGTTTTTAAAGTAGGGCAAACAGTGAAAACAACCGGAACGGGACTTGACGGTGATAAATTTGATAAAAACAAAAAGGTGTCAAAGCCGGGAATTGTCCTGGACTGTTATGATTTCTTTGTCCTGGTGCAGTTGCAGCATTCTAAAAAATGCTTCTTTTATAATCAGCTGGAGGTCATTTCGACAAAAGAATACCAGGATATGAGCAGGAAGAAATTAAAAAATTCAATCAGGGTGCTGCACCATGGGGCGCATTAATGAAGAATCCCATCGTTTTATCGCATTACCTTTTGTGAATGACTCATTAAAAATGGAAGTGTGGGATAAAGAGCGATGGTTATTCTATCTGGATCGTGATAATCAGAGTGTACCCTATGTAGTGATTGAAAAAGAAAAGAAAGATGAGCGGGTTATTCGAACGACTCGGGATCTGATGGACGTGGAAGCGCATTTATTTTCAAATGAAAAGGATGCGCTTCTTTTTATGAATAATTTTAAAGGAGAATAAAAATGGCAAATGGACAAAATGCAAGTTTGAGTGTTGGTATGGATCAGATTTTACAGCTGGGTGAGGTAACGGCCCGGATACTATATGCCATCGTGGAATCGGAAAAAGCAAAAATGATGAAGCAGGCTGCCGGGGTGGGGCAAGCAGCTGGAAAAACGGCTCTGGATGATAATAAGGCTGAAGTCAGTCCCGCTAAATCTGAAAATCAGGCGGTTTTGGAACGTGTCGACCCCATTGATACAAATCTCCTTGATAAGCTGGATAGTACCTTTAAGGAGTTTCTATTGGTCAGTCGGGAAGTGATTAATCAAACCCGGGAACCGGTGATTGATTTAAAAAATATGGAACAGCTCATTGATCCCAACCCCATTACCCGGGAGGAAAAAGCCCTGGCTAAAGAGATCAATGCGCTGGATCAGGCGGTGGAACGCACCAATAAAAGTCTGGATCAGTTTTCCGAAGCTGCCCAGGACAGTCGGATTCCCCGGCGCACGGTGATTCGTTCCCTGGGTGAGAAGATGATCCAGGTCGATGATAAACGCATTGCGGTGGCTCGGGGAATCGAAAACTATTTTTCCAACGTGACCAACCGGGCCCGGATCGGGTTTGCCACCTGGATGGTCAATCAGTTCGATGCGATCAACAGCCGGTTTGAACAGATCAAAAATGTGGCCAACCAACAGATTGATGAAATCAATCGGGCTGAGAAAAATAACCCGGTACGGGAAGCAGCAAGCGAGACTGTGGCGAATATTCAAACGAATACCCCGTCAAGGGACTCCAATTCGCCAGAAATCGATAAAATCAGAGATTTGTTGCTTACCATGGAAAACACCATGTCGGATCTGATGCGGGCCATTCATGCGGTCAATCAAACGCCCACAGAAACCCGAACGGTCAGCAATGATGCCAATCCCATCATTACCAGCGAAGCGGCCAAAACCCCGGAAAACGATAAAGCAATAAAGGGGGATCAGGTATTGACTGATGCTTTGGTAACGGATCGGATCTATCACGTTGATGAGTATGGACTCATGCTTCTCGATCTTCATGACGGGTTTGATGCCGATCCCCAAAAACTGGCGGATTTCATTCAGTTTTCGACCCGGTTTCAGCAATATACCACCAAAAATCAGCAATTGATCTTTGCCCAAAACGCCAATGCCATCCAGGTAGCCAACATTCAGGATTTATTGGAAAAGGGGATGCAGGTTAAGGAAGGTGAAGATCCGATTCAAATCTTTGTTCCCAATGATGCAAAAGAAGGCCCCCGGTTTGTGATGGGGTCGATTTATGATCTTACTCAAACCGATTTATCCGAAAGTGAATATCCTGATATAAAATCCAGTGAACAAATGGTTGAAAATAAGAATTTAACGGCAGGGATATTGGAATATTGCCAGGCGACGATCAAACCCAATTATGATGGCTTGGAAGGTCAACTCGAAGCCCAGGGGGTGGCTCTGATGCTGTTGGCCCATAATAACCTCAAAGCACCCGCAGAATTAAACGAAAGACTCAAAAAAACCTATCAGGCATATCGTGAAGAACTTCAAGGCTCCCCAAGCGATCACCAGAAACGCCTGGATGCGACCTTTAAATCCATGAATAAAACATTTCAGGATCATGTGGCGGAGTTGGATCAGTATTTAAGTCATCAACCGGTAACACCGGAAGAAAGCAGCCTTAAACGGGAACTGGAGGAACGGCAGGAAGAAGTCTGGGAGCCGGAAATGTGATCCTGTTTCCCGAGGAAACAAAAAAATAGATGGAAGCCTGTTTCCCGAGGAAACAAAAATCGCAAAACGAATCCTGTTTCCCCGGGAAACAAAAATTGAAAGGAAAGCAAAATGGATAAAATCATCCCCCTTATTATTTGTTGTGTGGGCATTATCGCACTGGTTGTAATGAACATCTGGAATAAGAAAAACAAGACGGTTCAATTCAAAGGAAAAAAGAAGGAGCCGGAGCATAACAGCGTCCACGATTTTATTAATGTCAAAGACATCAAAGGAAATTTTCTTTATACCAAAGATAATAAAATCTGTGCCTATTACCGGGTGGATGCCATCTCTCTGGATTTACTGTCACAGAGTGAAAAACGGTCCTTATGTAAGCAGCTGTGTGTGCAGATGGCCCCGGAATCCTCCTGGCGCTTTCTTTCGGTGGAAAGGCCGGTTGATATTTTTCCCTTGGTGGAAGAATACTCCCGGATCTGGACCCAAACCACTGAGCCGGTGGTTAAGGATATTCTGGGTAAGGAAATGCTGGAGATGCATCACTTTGCCGAATCCGGTGAAATTGTTCAGCGTCAGTTTTATTTCATCGTCTGGGAAGAATACGAAGATGGCATTGAACGGGATTTCCTCAAGCGGATCACTGATATTGCAAGCCGGTTGGCTAGTGGAACAATCACCGGTGAGATTCTAAAACAGCAGGAAATTGTCAGACTGTGTAATCTGATTAATAACCCTGCCTATTGTCATCTGGAAGATATGGAATACGGCACCCAGATTACAACGATTATGGATTTATATAAGAACAGTCATGAAAGTCAATTCGTGGCAGCAGATCAAACACAGGAGGTCGCATATGCGTAAGCACGAGAAACCCAAAGAAAGTCGGAAAGAACGGACAGCAGCCGAAAAACCGGTGAAGGACAAAGGGCCTAAAAAGGAACGGCGGTCACTTTTTGGGAATAGTGAGGAAAGTCAACCGGAACAGCCCAAGCGGGGATCCAAATTTGGGCGATCAAAAAAAGCAGCAATTACTGAAAATAAATCCCTGATGAATATTATTTCGCCCATCAACATGGAAATCAAGCCCAATGAATTGTGGATTGGTGAATATCTGGCCCGGGTGTATGGCGTGATCCAATATCCGGCCCACCGGGATTATGGGTGGTTGGGGAAACTGTCCAATATCCCCGGAACAGTCTTCTCCATTGAGTTTGATAAAATTGAGAATGCCGATTTTATTAATAATCTCAATAAATCTGTTAATCAGCACCGTGAAAAAGCCCAGGAAGCCAGTGGAAAAGATGCTCTGGCCGAGATGAATGCAATCAAGCGGGAGGAAGACTCAATCAAAATGCTCAAAAACATTGAGTTTGAACAGGAAGTGGTTGGCAGTGTGGGGATATCGGTTATGCCCATGGCCAACGACCGGGAAGTGTTTAATAAGATGTGCCGAAAGGTGCAAAGTACCTTTTTGATGGAAAAAACGAAGATTCGATCCTTTCCTTATCTGCAAAAGGAAGGCTTTCGCAATCTTTTTCCAGCCTGCACCCAGGAAAAGAATGTTCAGCAGATCATCAAAACGGTCATGCCCATTTCATCTGTTCTGGGGGGCTTTCCTTTTGCCAGTTGTGGTTATAACGATCAGGAAGGGTTTTTGTATGGCAGGGATTCCACTGGTGGAAGGGTTTGTCTGAATCTCTGGAAGCGTGGTAAGGATCGCACCAACTCCAGTGTGGTGGTGCTGGGTGATGTGGGATCCGGAAAATCAACGGTTATCAAAAACATTGCTCTGATGGAGTACGCCCTGGGAACCCGGATCATTTTTATCGATCCCGAACGAGAATATCAGGACTTATGCCGAAACCTGGGTGGTGATTGGATCAATGCCGGCGGGGATGGTAAGCACCTGATCAATCCCCTTCAAATTTTACCATTGGAAGAAGATTTATATCTTGAGAAGGATGATGAACCGGAAAAAGGCACTGAAAAAGAAAAGGATGTCCGAAAATTTGGTGCCATGGCCCTTCATTTAAAGACGCTTGACGTCTTTTTTTCGTTGTACTTTAAAGATCTCACCGACATTCAACGGGCGTTGTTAAAGGATTCTGTCATTACCCTTTATAACCGTTTTAATATCGTTTGGGATACGGATGTGACTACTATGAAAAATACCGATTTTCCGACCTTCAAAGATTTATATGAGCTGTTGATCGAACGGGAAGAAGCCGAACAGGAACGGGGAATCAGTGAAAAAGCATATACGGATTATCGGGATCTGGCCATTATCTTTAAAGATCTGGCCATTGGTGGCGATTCCTTCCTGTGGTCGGGTTACACATCACTAAAATCGGATGCCCGCTGTGTGTGTCTGGATACCTTTGATCTGAACAACTCATCCGACACCATCAAATCGACCCAATATTTTAATCTATTGTCCTGGGCCTGGCAGGAAATGAGTCGGGATCGTCATGAGCGGATCCTTCTGGTTTGTGATGAATCCTATCTGATGATTGATGAACGGGTGCCGCAATCGCTGATATTTCTCAGAAATGCCATGAAGCGCTGCCGAAAATATGAGGCCGGCATTATGATTATTTCTCATGCGGTTGAGGATTTCTTAAACCCCAGTATTAAAATGTATGGCCAGGCGCTGCTGGATCAGCCCTGTTACAAGATTATGCTGGGAACCACCGGACAGAACCTTCAGGACTTGAAAAAGCTCTATTTCTTAACCGAAGCCGAGCAGGAAGTCTTAACTGCCAAGCTCAGAGGAAAGGGACTCTTTATCATCGGTCGGGATCGGATTAGCATGTCCTTTGATGTGGCCGATTACAAGTTTAAGTATTTTGGGGATCGGGGTGGTCGGTAGTCATGGCGATTCCAGTCATTGCCAAAGCAGCGACAGCGGTTGCATCGGACAAGAAATTAAGAAACATCGTTCTGGGAATACTGGCCGGAATGCTGGGGCTGATCTTAGGACTGGTCTTAATGCTTGTTTATATTTTATCTACACCGATAACCATGCTGACCAGTTTAATTACCAATCCGGATATCCTGGCAGTTGTGCTGCAATTAAAAACCGAGTATCAATACTTATTACCCGGAAAAGCCAATGGCAATGGCCAGTTTGCCTGGCCACTGGATGCCGAATACAAACTGGATCGATCCGATGAAACCAATCTGTTTGGTGAACGGATCCATCCGATTTATGGTGATGTGCGGATGCATACCGGGATTGATATTCAAGCCCCCGATGGCTCGAATTGCTATGCCATTGGTGACGGAACCGTTGTTTATGCCGGGATGAATGGCGGTTGGGGGAATACGATTATTATAAATGTCGGAAAGGCCAAGGACGGGAAAGAAATCACGGCGCATTATTGTCATCTGGAATCAGGATCCTGGTCGATTGGTGCTGGCGATATGGTTAAGCGTGGACAATTGATCGCCAGAACCGGCGCAACCGGTAGCACCCAGGGGGGACACATCCATTTTGAAATAAAAGCCGACGGTGAATATGTGGATCCGATGCTTTATATATCCGATAGTGACGCTGCCATTTCCGGGGAGATTGACTTAAGCACCGCCGAAATGGTGAATGCTCAGATCACGGCCTATTGCGATTATGGAACCACGTCTTCCGGGACGACCACTACTGCCAACCGGACTGTGGCAGGTTATCCCAGTCTGGAAGCCGGTACCCGAATTTATATTCCGGTCCGGGCCGATCAGCCAAACGGTGGGGTCTATGTGGTCGAAGATCGTGGGGGTGCTGTGGATGAAGAACGGAAGGTTATTGATATGTGGCTGCCGACCGAAGCGGAGTGTCTATCATGGGGCCGACAACATCTGCCGATTTATGTTATACAGGAGGATAGTGCCACTAAAAAGCAAAGGATTGTTGACTTAGGGGGCTATGATTTCAGGTAGAATTAATCAATTAAAGAAAGAAAGTAGGTAAAAGAATGAAAAAAGTGGAAACCAACAAGACAAAGGAAGCGAAAAGCTTCAGAGATGACATTCTCAAGTTTATGCAAACCCTCAATGGTGTGGATGATGAAAACTTAACCCCGGAAGAAGCCGAAATACTCCGGGAATCCGTCGAGGAATTTGCATCGCAGTTTATTTATTTCCGAGAGTCCTATACCCAGAAAAATTCCCATATCCGGCACATTTCGGTGCTGATGGAAGATATCCGGGAGCTGGTTGGGGAGTCCGGAGAAAAATACGAAGAAGCTGAGGATCTGGAAGAATCCAATACGATTCTCTTTAATGCGGTTAATGAGGTCATCGGTAAGCTCAGTGAGGTGGAAAAAAATCTGGAAGAAGCTGAAAAAGAAGAAAGTGAATTTAAACGGATCGAGAGCATTGAGCGGATGTTCGTGCAGGCAAACCTGAGTGTCCAGGGATCAGAAGAAACCATCAAAAAAATGGCAGAACAGATCAAGGATCAAATGGTGACTTTCCGGGAAGGAGTTGAGAGTAATGACCTTCAGCTGGCCATTATTGAAAAAAACACCATCGACTTTAAACAGCAGTGCGATAACATCATTAAAACCTTTGAGTCGTTCAGTCAGCATTTTGACGAATCCAGAGAAGTCTCCCAAAAGAAACTCGATGAGCTTTTTACAAATCTGGTCGAACAGGTTAATCAGACCAAAACGGATATCGTGGGGGAACGGGAAAAAGAACTGGATGAACTCACCGGTAAATATAGTGAAGCACTGAACAAAATCGAGAGTAAAAGTGACGAAGCCCTGGGAAAAATGGAAGGTCTAATGGAACGGGTCAATACGCTTCTATTTGCTGAAGGTTTTAAACAGCTCTTTATTATCATTGGTGGTGGGTTCTCCATCATCAATTTTATCATGTTAATTGTACTGATATTCACGAAATAGGAGGAAATGAATCATGCTTTTATATGTAACCAGTAACCAGAACAATGGAATTTTTGATTTTCTGAAAAAAGAAAACGGCATGCCGATTAAAAAATTCATCGGAGATTATGAACTGGCAGCCTTTGTGGAGAATGATCTCAGTAAATTTGCATCCTATCGCTATCTGGCGGTGGATCTGGAGTGTTTGCTTGATATTCCAGAGGGTCTATTTAAGGCAATTGACGCAGTTCAGGATTGGTTCGAACAGCGACTGATCATCTTTGCCCGGGAGATCACCCCGGAGCTGAAACAGGAGCTTCTGAATCGGGAAGTCTATAATATCATTACCGGCGATCCCAGGGAATTTGAAGCCCAGATTCTAAGGGCAGTCAGTCGGACCGGAATCACCTACCAGGATCAGCTGCTAAAAGATGAGATTCATGAAGCAGTGGCCATTGAGCAGCCGTCGATTGCAGAAATCATTAAAAGGCCGGTTGTTGTCGATGACCAACCGCTGACTGAAATGCCATTTATTGAGACCGTCATAGCGGATCCAATGGAACCGGAAGCACGAGCTGAACCGGAGGAACAGTTTATTATCGTCGCCGGTTCCCAGCGTCGGACCGGTACCACCACCACGGCCATCCAGCTGGCCAACTATCTGGCCAATCAGGGAAAAATGGTGGCTTACATGGAAGCCAATGATCACAATCATCTCAAACCGATTATTGAAGCTTACCGCATGAAAAAAGAAGAAATCGATGATGGGGAATGGCATCAGACCAAGGGGGTCGATTATTTCTATCAGGATGGTCTGGTCATGAAAACCTATGATTACATTATCTTTGATGTGGGGGTTTTGAATGAAGATGTGATTGAACCCTTTAGTCAGGGGCACATAAAAATTTTGTGCGGGGCCGGCAAGTGCTTTGAACGGGCAGCTTTAAATCAGGCATTGGCACACTATCAGAAGGATGAGCTGGAGGAAATCAACCTGTTATTAAATTTCATTGCCCCGGAAGAAGAAGCGACATTGAAAACTTTCTTCCCAACGGCGCAGTTTAGTCAGTATGCCCCCAATATCATGGGATGGCACGCTAATAAAGAATTGTTCAGACAGTTATTGAAAAGAAATGAGCAGGGGGTTTCGTAATGACAGCAGCAGCCGTTAAAAAAGGCGATGTCATCCGCACCGATGGAGCCGATCAGACAGTAGTCTTGGATGTGCAGGGCAGTGATGCTCTGCTTTTTACCGGGACCCAGTTTATCAAAGCCCAGGGCATCCAGATGTTTGAAGGCAAATTGATCTGGGATTTCGGGAATTATTATCAGTCGATTGATCAGATACCCAAAAACTATGAAAACCTGGGTTTCCAGGATCTCAAACAGGATTTAACCAGCATGAAGCAGACCAATGAAGCGGAAATGATTAAGGCGCTGCTGGTTGTGGAAAATCGTTTTGAGGGAACGGAGCTACTGAATCACATCCATGAGCGGTTTGAAAATGAGGGTTTTAATCTGCTAAATGACGGGTTTGATCGGGTTCATGCGGAGCTGACCCGGGAAGAAGATTATGAGCTTGACGATGACTGGGAGCCGGAAGCATAAAGGTAATCTGTTTCCCGAGGAAACAAGAAAATCAGGAAATAAAGGAGTAATTGACGGGAATGGACACTGTTACAAAGGAATTGTTTAACACTTTCGGGAAATATAATTTTTTTACCGAACCAGAATTGAATACTGAAGCCAGAGAAGCGCTTTGCCTATTTCTTAAAAAACTCAAAAAGACAAAAAGCAGGAAGTCGTATCAAAGCGGTTATAACTACATGTTCTATTTACGATATTTGATGATCATGCGAAGGGGATTAATTGATGAAAATTACCTGATTGTGTGCAATGAACTGGGAAGTTTGATTTATCGCTTTCCACCAACGGAAACCCGAATCAAGTTAGTCATCATTGAACTGCTTGAAGAATTTCTAAAGGAGTGAGCCGATGTTTGGAAAAAAGAAACCAAAACAGCCGAAAATTTACATCGGTGGATTTAAAGAAAATTTTGACGATGCGTTATTTGCCATTCAGAATGGCCTTGCCATGGAAAAGGATATTACCGGGAAAATTGCTTGTCTGGATTTTGCCCTGAAGGTTTTACAGACCGACCTGAAACATTCCATTCTTTCGGAATCGATTTATAAAAAAGATATCACAGACTTAAAAGACAGCTATATCCCGTCAGTCACGCCATTAAAAACAGATGGGCAGAACTGGATCAATCAACGAACCGGTGAAATAATCAAGCCGGTTTTAGATTTTCGTATCGCCGTTATGTTTGAAGTGGAAAAAATGAAATTTGAATTACAACACGAGCTTGAAACCGGTTATATAAAGCCGGGAAGGCGCTGTGCTATTCCAGCTGCATGGCGTTTTTTTATTTGTTCAAAATGGATCGATGTCTATTAATCGTTGAATATGGGAATACATATAATCCTGTTTCCCGAGGAAACAAAATGATGAAAAGACTAATCCTGTTTCCCGAGGAAACAAGATATTCGAAAAGGAGAAAAAATGCAGAAAATTAAAAACGGATCATTTGCAAAGTATTTAGTCACGTTAGAAGCGCATGAAAATGACTTGCTATTATTTAATGGGGATCAATTTATCTGGGCATTCGATGCGGAGATTGATGACGATACCCAAAAGCCCGTGTGGGCAGCTGCCTGTTACTTTGATGATTATCGGATAGTACCGCCATTGGCAGAAATAAAGAAGTATTACAACAATCCATTTTGTATCAGAGAAGGTTTATGTTTTGCCATTGATCAGGAAAATAACCGGGCAGTGTTGCAGGGTTCAAACTTCCACGATGATGAACGGCCGATTAATAGTCCGATTTCACCGGTTGAGCTGGTCGAGTACCAGGGGATTTCATACCCGGTTACAGCGGTAGCGGATTGGGGATTTTACAATAATACCAGTGTAACCGATCTGATTCTGCCGGATTCAATTACCCAAATCGGGAATTATGCCTTTGCCAATTCGATCATCCATGACGTGAAAATGCCGGCGGATTTCATTATGGGAAATAATATTTTTTATGGCTGTAACCATTTAAGTGAAAAAATGAAAAATTATCAGGACGGAATAAAAATTGATCAGCATCCGCAATGCAATGTATTAAGAAAAGGCGATGTTTTTCAAACCAATGCTTCCGATCAGACGGTGGTATTGGATGTAAACGGGAGCGACGCCCTGTTATTTAACGGCCGGCAATTCATTCAAGCCACCAATATTCGCCAGGACGAACAGGGCTTACAGTGGGACGAAAGCCAGATTTATGGGCAGTTTCGTGATATTTCAAAACAGCAACCGGAGCAATCGTGTGAGGATGAATGGGAGCCGGAAATGTAATCCTGTTTCCCGAGGAAACAAAATAAAAAAAACGAACGTCTTGTTTCCCGAGGAAACAGGAAGAAAGGAATAAAAAATGCAAGCTTTAGCAATTGAAAATGAAGTGATCGGTTATATGAATGGTAAAGCGATTGTTAAAAATGAGAATGGTGAATGGTTTTATGTCGAAGTTCCGGAGGAATTTATTATCGCCGGCGAACAGATTGCTGATGAGGATTTAGCACCACTGGAACTATTGCCAAAACAAGTGCGAACGGGTATTTTAAAAGAAATGGGTGATCGGTAAATGGCCAAGTATGAGAAGCGAAGTCCAGAAGAAGTTAAAAAGGAAATGGATCTCTATAACCAGAAAATAATTGATCTGGGTGAGTCGTTCAAGCGTGATCCGGTGGTTATTGCTGAATATTTAGAGTTTTCTTCAAAGTTTTATCGTTACAGCCCCCGAAATCAGCAGCTTATTTTTTCTCAGAATGATCGGGCATCCTTTGTGGGCAGTTATCAGTTTTATAAGGAAAAAGGTTATCAGGTGCAGAAGGGTCAAAAAAGCATGAAGATTCTGGTACCGGTTAAAGCGTCTTATTTTTATCGGGATGGCGAAAATACGTCCACTCCTTTAATTAATGCAACCAAAAGTGAGCGGGAGCGGATCAAGCGGGGAGAGATCGATGTAAAATCGGTCATGCGGTTTAAACTGGGATCGGTTTTTGATATTTCCCAAACCGACTGCCCGGTAGCCGAATACCCCCAGTTAGTGAGTTTTGGGGAAGTATCTCAGGATCATGCCACCTTATATGAGCAACTACGGAGTTATTGTGAAGACCAGGGATTCCCGGTTGAGGAAACGGCCTTACGTTCGATCAAATTACGGGGATCTTATACGCCAGCTACCAATGAAATCAGACTGAATGAAAAACTTCAGGATACTCAAAAGCTCGGGACGTTTCTGCATGAAATGTCTCATGCTTTTTTAGACCATACAGTCGAAGCATTTCGTTCCGAAATAAGTGAACATCAGCATGAATTTGAAGCCGACGGTTTGACCATTATGTTTTTGAGTCGCTTTGGCCTGGAAGTTACTGAAGGTACCAAAGATCATCTGGCATCCCATTACCAGAGTTTTCTGGAACAGATCGAAGCGCTGCCGGAAGAAGAACAAAAAAAACATAGCCTGAACCTGTCCATGGACAAGATCAACAATACCTATAAAGAACATATCGGGGCGATGGAAGAACATTTGAATCAACTTAATGCCGGGGCACAGACTGAAGACTATGAAGAAGAATGGGAGCAGGAAATGTGATTCTGTTTCCCGAGAAAACAGGAAATAGAAAATCATAATCTTGTTTCCCGAGGAAACAAAATCATGAGCATTTTGATGGCAGTGGATATCCTAAGTGTATTAACCGATTATAATTGTTCAATGTATAAAAATCGTCAAGTATTTACCAAGAACATGTTGTTGAAAGAATAAAATAAAAGGGATTGGTATTAAGGAGGAAAAAATGGAAAAAGTGACCAAGGAACTATTTGAAATTATTAAAAAGTATCATCTTCCTTGTTCGATGAAAGGGAATATAAACAATGATGCGAAGGAGGCGTTGTTGGAGTTTAGAGAAAAATTACGCTTAATCAAGCCTGAATCGTGTTATAATCAAAATAAAATGAAAAGAAATTTTGATTATTTGCATTATTTAATACCAATTCGATCGGCTTTAATCAATCAACAGTATATTGCTGCCTGTCATGAATTGGGGAGCTTGATTTATCGTTATACGGTAACAGAGCTTCATATGAAAATGCTGATTCTTCAATTATTGGATGAGTACGTATGAACATTTTTAAAAATTTCAAAAAAAAGGGTGTGTCGAAGATAATTCAAAATGAACAATCCTGTCAATTTAAGGAGGTTATGAGTTTTGCAGATTTTGGCCTTTCAGATTCGAAGAGTATCAAGAAGCTTAACGCAAGGTTGGAATTTTTGAATTATATTATTGCGGTTTTAAGAGAAGATTTGAAATACGCTCTGATTGCACAAGTGATGTACACCTATGATGTTATTGATTTAGACAAGAAATTCATTCCAATCTGTAAAGATATTGAAGGAAATGATGTAGATGTTCAAAAAAATCTTTCACATCAAGACAGGAATATGTGGCTTGCTGATGATTGTGTCATTGGGAATCCCTGGGTTCAACAAAGAATATGGAGTTTGGCAGTTGACCTTTTGAAAGCTCCGTTTATTCAGGATTCTAATCAGCAAGGAGTATATTTTCCTGAGCTGAATTTGTGTTTTGTTTATAGTGGCAATCATTCAATTGCGGTTGGATCTATTTATAAAACGGGGGTAATACGAGTTAAAGAATGCTCAATAGAGCCAGCGTTTGAACATTTGAAATCAGATGGGATCTCGTGGATTAATGTTCATACTAACGAAATTATTGAACCAGTTAAAGACTTTCGAATTGCAGCAATGTTTGAGATTGCCAAGAAAGTCTATTATCTAAAAAATGATATTGAGAGTCGGATTAACAGAACAAATTTCGAATGCAAGAAAAGATTTGAAAATAAATTTGAATTGTCATTAATTGAAAGTGTTTCTCTTGCCAGAAAGCAGCTGGTACCTAGTATTTATCTTGCAACTAAGCTGGAGGAGGCAAACATAACTTTATCTGAAGTGCAAACAATACTTAATGATGAAAATGTTGCGAATGTTACATTGGACGATATAAAACTTATTTTGAATCTAAATGAGGCCTGGGAGTATTTATTGTTTAGCATAAGTGATTTGGTTGATATAAATTATGTATGCAAGATTAACGACTTTGTTGTAAGAAATCAAAATAATAGGTGGGACATTCCAGAGGAATTAAAAGTAAATGTTTTGCGAACCAGATTTGATATCTTGAAGTTGTGTTTTGATGTTGTTGAAATGAAGATTGAAGAAATTTTAGATCCTTCCTTATCAGTCACAGAACAGGCATTGGAGTTCTTTATTTATTGTATCAACCATGAGCCATTTTGGAAATGGAATAAAAGCACCGGATTGTTGATTGCAAATAAAATTTTGATTAGTGACGGAGCTGGAATCTTACAGATTTCTGAGGAAAATATGACTTTATTCAATCAAGAATTGAAAAATTTAAAAAAAACAAAAGATAGTGCTCAATTAAAAACTTTTTTACATGAAAATTGTATAAAAGGACTGGAATAGTGAGATTCTGCTCAATAGTGAAAACACTGAAGATAAGTTCTTAAAAATAGATGATAAGGATGATATGAATTGTGCTATCATTAGCTAAACATTTTTCATTGCCAAAGAAAGTATGATAAGAAAGTGAGGGATGACCGATTGAAGATTGAACAGCTATTAAAAGAAATTGAAAATAAAAATAACGTCCTTCAATCCTGCCGGCCTTTAACTCAAGGTGAAATCGAACGACTTAATGAAACATTTATGGTTCAGTTTACCTATAACTCCAATGCGATTGAAGGCAATACCTTAACGCTTGGAGAAACTGCCATGGTTTTAGAAGGACTTACCATTGATCAAAAGCCCTTAAAAGATCATTTGGAAGCCATCGGTCATCGGGACGCCTTTGAATATATTAAAGACCTGGTAAGTGAAAAAGCCATTTTATCCGAAGCCGTTATTAAAAATATTCACTCCTTGGTTTTAATCAATCGACCCAAAGATAAGGGGATTTATCGACGAATACCGGTTTCAATTGCGGGAGCCTTTATCGAGCCGGTGCAGCCGGTTCAGATACAGCCATCCATGGAAGAATTGATTAAAAAGAATGAACAGTGGAAGTCAACACTTCATCCAATCGAGCGAGTCGCACGGTTTCATTTAGAATTTGAAGGGATTCACCCCTTCATCGACGGAAATGGTCGAACCGGTCGGTTAATCCTTAATCTTGATCTGATGCAGAATAATTATCTGCCCGTTAATGTGAAATTTTCAGATCGAAAAAAATATTATGAAGCATTCGACACGTATTTTAGAAATGATGATGTTTCAGCAATGGCGGAACTGATCGGAAACAACCTTTTAGAACGCATTAATGAATATATCAACATTCTGTCCGATTCGCAAACCCTTGAAAATGATGAAGAATGGGAACCGGAACAATAATCCTGTTTCCCGAGGAAACAAAATACAGGAAACACATCATAAGGAGATCCAAGCGGATCTCTTTTTTCTTTTCAATCTCAAAGACAAAACCATATTGACGAAAGGTGAATAGAATGAATTCAAGAGAAATACAACATTTTCCCCAAATAGCGCAAGAAAATTTTCAGACACCTGAAAACTGGATGACCTTTCTGGAACGGTCGGCCTGGCATTATAAGCATACCTTTTACAATCAGATGCTGATCGTCTTCCAACGGCCGGATGCAACCGCTGTAACCGGAATAGAGGCATGGAATAAAAAGCTCAATCGAACGGTCAACGTTGGTGCGAAGCGAATTCTGGTGCTGGATGATCAGCTGAAATATAAATTTAAAAATGTCTTTGACGTAAGTGATACTCACAAACGTAATCCGGATGGCCCGGATTTTAAATTGTGGAGCCGGGAAAAAGTGGATGAAGTAGAGATTATTAAACGAGCAACTGAACAGTACCAGGAAACACCCTCGAAGCATACGCTGCCATACTACATTATGACGGAAATGAAAGTGCGAAATAAAGATTTGTTTGAGTATTTTAAGGCTGAGATCATGGATTCAAACAGACGTTATCTCAGGAATCTGGATGTGAGTGACTTTGCCACTCTGTATGATAACAGTGTGATTTACCAGATTTTATCCCGATGTGGCTATAATCCCAGGGATTATTTTAATCCGGAAGATTTTGTACAAATAAAAAACATAAAAAACTTTAAATCGCTGATATTTTTGGGTAATAATGTAACGAGTACCACCAAACCCTTTCTCATTGAAATGGGAAAACTGGTGCAAACCATTGAAATGGAACAACTGAAAAATCAAATAGAAGGAGAACTAAAAAATGAGCAAGAACCAGGAAACATTCAAACCTATGGAATTGACCTATCACCAGGAAGGGGAGTTTCTGACCCCGGATATCAAACCCCTGACTCCACCCAGTCAGGAAATCGGGAGATACGGATACTTGAGGAACCAATACCTGAAGGAATTCAAGCCGGATCTGTTGATGGAACTGATCTTCGACGACAAGATCAACGAACATCTGGTGGAAGTGGATCAGGCAGCACAGCGTCGGCTGGAGCTGATCATGGCGGGGATGATGAAAAATCATCCGGCCCCGGACAAGAAAACCCAACCCCTGGAATGGGCGGGTTATATGAACAACCTTCAGAATCAGGCCAACGAGATCGTTCTTTCGGAACTCATTTACAACTAAGCCTGTTTAAGCCTGAACAGGAGCCAATAAAACCAAACCAACAAGCGGAGAGCCTTAAGCCCTCCGCTTTTTCTATGCCCCAGCATGATATTGACGTGATCCTTCGCAGCGCCGGCAATAACAAAAACAGTCAGTTACGCATTGTGGCCCAATACAAGAAGCAGCTGCCGGCAGAAGACAATGTGGTTTTCCTGCAAGCAGAATACCGCACCGGTGGCAAAGGCTTTTACATCGATGAAAAAGAAGTGGCGGTCTGGTTTGATAAAAACGGCATTCAGATCGCCAGGGGGAACACGGTACAAAGTAATTTTATGAAAACCACCCTATCCTGGGAACAGATTGAAAAGCGGATCGGGGAACTCCTGGAAAATGGCCTTTATATGGGCCAGGAACAGCTTGACCAGGTCGATGGCCACGAACGCAAAGAACTGGCTAATAAACTCTGGTATCTGCATCAGGATCGATCCGGGGAATTTTTTATGGATGAGGACATTTTTCGTGGGGGTCATCCGGATAGTTCAGCTCGGATTGCTGAACTTTACACTGATCCGGAAAAATTGGATGAAATTATTAATGGACTGGATGGATTTGCCCAAAAATATAAGGTTGATCGATCTATTTTGCGTTTTCACTTTCACAAGCCGGATGAATTATTAAACCGACTCCATGATCTCAAACGGGAGCGCCGGGAGTATCTGGCGAACGGGTTTGATTACCAGGAACCGGCGATGTTTATCACCCAGGATGAAGTGGATGCGGTTTTATGCAACGGTGGTAGTATGTCCGGAGGAAAACAGCGGATCATCAACTATTTCACAGAAAACCACTCATCCCAGGAGAAAGCGGATTTTCTCAAAAATGAATATGGCCAGGGTGGCCGATCTCATGCCATTTCTGGTGCCGACAACAGTTGGGAAGACCACAGTGCCAAAGGGATTCTGTTACGCCGGGAGGAAGCAGAAAAAAGCATCCTTTTGTCCTGGCCAAAGGTGGCAAAGCGTATCGAAGAATTGATGGCCCAGGGACGTTATGTGATTGATGAAGCAAAACGGATCGAAGCCCCTGAATTAAAACCGGAAAAGCCGGCAATTCCGCTGGCTGACATTCAGGATCTGCTAATCAACGTGACCCCGGACGACTACACCCGGCCGGTGATCTATGATTTATTGTCCGAAACCAAAAATAATATAGAGTTTGGCGAAGTAATTAAAAACACCTATTTATTCAGCGAAGTCCCGGTGCTCGGGAATCTCACGGATACCTACCGGCAACATCTTGATCAGACTGGGATTCGCTTTGAAAAGACTGCCGATCCGTCGATTGATTATTTCTTGTCCTGGTCAGAGATTGCCGGGGAAGTCAGACAACTCATTGAAGCCGGCCAATACGTCGTGCCGGGAGCCTATCAGGAAATGGATCCGGAACCCTATGTGGAAAGCTATGGAGAAACGAGGTCTTTTATAAGCTTTGATCGGGATCCGGGAGATGCTAAAGATCGGGAATTGATCGATGTTTCCGCAGCGGATCAGGATGAAGGGGATCATAGCGACCAGAAAAAAACGGAGATTAATACCCCTAAACCAGAAAACTATAAAATAACTGCTGATGTTTTGGGTGAAGGCTCACCACGACAAAAGTTCAAAGCCAATGTTTTGGCAATTCAAACCCTGCAAGCGATTGAAAAAGAAAAGCGGATGGCCACGCCGGATGAACAGGCGATTTTATCCCGATATGTGGGTTGGGGCGGACTGCCCCAGGCATTCGATCCGGATAACATCCATTGGAAACCGGAAGTTCAGGAGTTAAAAGAATTGTTATCCGAGGAAGAATACAGTTCGGCCAAGGGATCAACACTAAATGCCCATTATACAGCGCCGGTTATTATTAAAGCCATGTATGGCGCACTGGAGCAGATGGGCTACTACAAAGGGAATATCCTGGAACCCGGGATGGGTGTGGGTCATTTCTTTGGCTTATTGCCGGATGCCATGAAGGATTCGAAGCTTTATGGCGTGGAGCTGGATGAGATTACCGGTCGGATCGCCAAAGCCCTTTATCCGGAAACGAACATATCCGTATGCGGGTTTGAAAAAACCCAGTTCTCCAACAGCTTTTTTGATGTGGCCATCGGGAATGTCCCCTTTGGCGATTATCAGGTTTATGATAAAGCTTATGACAAATACAGTTTTATGATCCATGATTATTTCTTTGCCAAATCGCTGGATAAGGTACGGGATGGGGGCGTGTTAGCCTTTATCACCAGTAAGGGCACGATGGATAAGAAGTCGCCCATGGTCAGGCAGTATCTGGCTGAACGGGCGGAATTAATCGGCGCCGTGCGCCTGCCGAATAATGCCTTTAAAGCGAATGCCGGCACCGAAGTCACATCGGATATCATCTTCCTGAAGAAGCGGGATCGGAAGGTTCTAGCAGCGGATGAACCCTGGGTACATCTGGGAATGGATGAAAATGGGATCCCCATGAATCAGTATTTCATTGATCATCCGGAAATGATTTTGGGGGAGATGCAAATGGTATCTGGACGGTTCGGTGAGGAATCGGCCTGTCTGCCGATCCCCGGGAACGATCTGAAGCTTGCACTGGAAAAAGCCCTGGGCAATCTGGATTATCAATTTCCACAAGTGGAAATTGAAGCTGAAAACCTTATGGAAGATGACCGGGCTACCATCCCCGCCGATCCGGATGTGGCCAATTACAGTTATACCATCGTTGATGATGAACTTTTCTACCGGGAAAATTCTGTAATGAACCGGATGGATAAACCCGCAGCCACAACGAGCCGGATTATGGGATTGATCGGTCTCCGGGATTGCACCCGGGAACTGATTGACCTGCAACTGGAAAACGGCAGTAATTGGGAGATTGAAAAGAAACAGGAAGAACTGCATACCCTATACGATGCATTTTCTAAGAAACACGGTCTGATTAACGCCACCGGGAACCGCCGGGCTTTTGATGAGGATGGATCCTATTGGCTCTTATGCGCTCTGGAAGTTCTAAATGAAGACGGTACCTTTAAAGCGAAATCGGATATCTTCTATAAACGGACCATTCGCACCAATGAGGTGGTCACGGCGGTAGATACCTCCAATGAAGCGCTGCTGGTTTCCATCAACGAAAAAGCCAAGGTCGATCTAAACTATATGAGCAGTTTAACCGGAAAATCCCGGGAAGTTATCATTAACGATCTGGAGGGACTGATCTTCCGGGATTTTGGCAATCTGGATCCGGAGCAACTCCCCCAAAACCTATCCGATGCTACGGACATTCCCTTTGTCACCGCCGATGAATACCTGTCTGGAAATGTCCGAAAGAAGCTGGATCATGTCCGTCAGCTGTTTGAAAACCTCGCCAACGATCAGGCTCAAACCCTTTTACCAAACATCACTGCACTGGAAGCTGCCCAGCCCCGGGATCTGGAAGCATCGGAAATCGAAGTACGCTTGGGAGCAACCTGGATCGATCCTTGCTATATCCAGGACTTCATGGTTGACACCTTTAAGCCGGCAACCTATCTGATTAACAGCGGATCCATCAAGATCCATTATTCCCCCTATACCGGGGTCTGGAACGTACAAGGCAAGAATGCCGATACCTATGATAATGTCCTGGCAAATGTCACCTTTGGCACTAAACGGGCCAATGCTTATCGCATCCTGGAGGATTCCCTTAACCTGAAGGATATCCGGATTTATGACACAATCCAGAACGCTGATGGCAATGATGTCCGTGTTCTTAATAAAAACGAAACCATTCTGGCCAATCAGAAGCAGGAGCTGATCAAAGAAGCCTTCCGGGATTGGGTCTTTCAGGAACCGGAACGTCGGGAGGTTTTAACCAGGAAATATAATATCCTGTTTAATAGCATCAGGCCCCGGGAATACGAAGGAAGCCATGTGGTCCTTCACGGCATTTCGCCGGAGATCCGTTTGCGGGATTATCAGCTTAATGCCATTGCCCGGGGGCTGTACGGCGGAAATACCCTGCTTGGTCATTGCGTCGGTGCCGGCAAGACTTTTGAGATGACCGCCATTGCCATGGAAAGCAAGTACCTGGGTTTGTCAAGCAAAGCCCTGTTTGTGGTTCCCAATCATTTAATCGGACAATGGGGAGCCGAGTTTCTGGCACTCTATCCCGGGGCCAATGTCCTGGTGGCCCGGAAGAAGGATTTTGAACCGGATAACCGTAAAAAGTTCTGTTCCCGGATCGCAACCGGCGATTATGATGCCATTATTATTGGCCACTCTCAATTTGAAAAAATCCCCCTATCCAAAGAATTTCAGGAACAGGCCCTGGACAGTCAGATTGATGATGTGCTAATGGCCATCGATGATGCCAAACGCAATAATGAGGAACAGTTCACCATCAAACAGCTGGAAAGAACCCGAAAGTCACTGGAATTACGTCTGAACCGGCTCAATGATGACACCCGAAAAGATGGCGTTATTACCTTTGAGGAATTGGGGATTGACCGCCTGTTTGTGGATGAGGCGCATAGTTACAAAAATTTGTTTCTGTATACCAAAATGCGAAACGTTGCCGGTATTGGACAAAGTGAAGCCCTAAAAGCCACCGACATGTTTAACAAATGTCAGTATTTGGATCAGTTAACGAATAACAAAGGGGTGGTCTTTGCCACCGGCACACCAATTTCAAACAGCATTACCGAATTATATACGATGATGCGCTATCTCCAGTACGACACCTTGATGGACATGGATTTAGGTCACTTTGATGCCTGGGCGTCGACCTATGCCGAAGCCATTACCGCCATTGAATTATCTCCGGAAGGAACCGGATACCGATCAAAAACCCGTCTGGCCCGGTTCTATAATCTGCCGGAGCTGATGGCCGTCTTTAAGGAGGTAGCTGATATTCAAACCCCAGATATGCTAAAACTCCCGGTACCAAAAGCTATCTATGAGGATGTGGTGATTAAACCGTCCGATCATCAGAAGGAGATGCTCATGGAGCTGGTTGAACGAGCCGAGCGGGTC
Organism: Acetobacterium malicum subsp. dehalogenans DSM 11527; assembly: GCF_000472665.1. Taxonomy (GTDB): domain Bacteria; phylum Bacillota; class Clostridia; order Eubacteriales; family Eubacteriaceae; genus Acetobacterium; species Acetobacterium malicum. The sequence goes on from NZ_AXAC01000029.1 coordinate 28,142, forward strand.
CGAAATAACCTGGTGGAACCTTATGAGGACAACATGCTGAAGATCACCAATGACGGACGCAAGCTGGCCCTGGATCAGCGACTGATTAATCCGCTGCTACCCGATCCGGAAGAATCAAAGGTGAATAAGAGTGTCGAAAATATTGTCAAAGTCTGGCAGGACAGCATGGATCAGCGTTCAGCTCAATTGGTATTTTGTGATTTATCCACGCCCAATAAGGATGGCCGGTTTAACGTCTATCAGGAGATTAAAAATAAAGCCATCGAAAAAGGAATCCCAGAAGATGAGATTGCCTTTATTCACGATGCCGATACCGATGTGAAGAAAACGACACTTTTTTCAAAGGTAAGAAGCGGATCCGTGCGGGTGCTGATTGGTTCAACGCCTAAAATGGGCGCTGGAACTAACGTCCAGGACAAGTTAATTGCCCTTCATCATCTGGATGTCCCGTGGCGACCAAGCGATATTGAGCAACAGGAGGGTCGCATCCTAAGACAGGGAAACGAGAATCCGGAAGTGAAAATCTTTCGTTATGTCACCGAGCAAACTTTTGACAGCTACTCGTGGCAGTTGATCGAGAATAAACAGAAATTTATCGGTCAGATCATGACCAGTAAACTCCCAGGGAGATCCTGTGAGGATGTCGATGAGCAGGCATTATCCTATGCCGAAGTCAAAGCCCTGGCCACCGGCAATCCGCTCATTAAGGAGAAGATGGATCTGGATGTAAAAGTCACCAAGCTGAAGCTGATCAAAGCCAATTTTGTCAGCCAACGGTACCGTTTGGAGGACAATATCTTAAAAGCCTATCCAAGAGATATCAGTATCCAAAACGAGCAGAAAAAAGCCTTAATTGAGGATCAGAAGCTCTTTGAATCGAAACGGCCATCCAAGGATCATTTTGAAATGACCATCGGCAATGTTTTTCATACCGATAAGAAGGAAGCCGGCACCGCCATTCTGGAGGTGATTAAAAAGCTGGAAGATTATAAACCACGATTAATTGGCCAGTATGCCGGTTTTAAAATGGCAGCTAAGTATGCCGGTTTTGATGGGGTCGAACTTTATCTAAAAAATCAGGCCACCCATACCGTCCATTTGGGTACCGATCCCCTTGGAAATATCACCCGCATCGGTCATGTCCTGGAAAGCATCCCGGATCAGATAAAAAAATGCGAAATGAATATCCAGGATACCATGGAACGGCTGGAAAACGCCAGGGATGAGGTTAAAAAGCCTTTTCCCCAGGAGCAGGAACTAAACGACTACTTGCTTCGTTTAAACGAGTTAAATACGATTCTCAGCGTCGAACAATCCGAGCATTCCCAGGGAACCCCAGAAAATGGCGCAAGTATGGCGGATCATCTGGAGTATATGGAAATGTGTGCCATCGACGAAGGAGAATGGGAGCCAGAGCAATAATTTAAATCAACCAATGATCTTAACAGAAAGGAATAAAAGAAAACGGATGGGAAAATCGACTAGTCAAGAAGTAGCAAAACCGTCAACCGGCTCCTGCATGAGCAAGCTGGTTGGATCCGATAGTAGAAGTAGAATCATTGAAATTTTTCGCAAGCTGAATATTTTTTTTCAATAACAAAGGGGTGTGTAGTAGTCGTGTGATTGCTGCAAACCCTTTTTGTTGTGCTTAAAATTTGATTTAAGAAGGATCGGACAGCTAAATAATGAGGGTGGGGACAACGTTAGACCACCGAAAACAGAAGCGTGGTGTGGTAGAGCCTAAATAATAAATCTATTCGGCCTTTTAATGTGCTGCTGCATTAAAATGTCGTCATTGGGGATGAGAACGTAAACCCAAGTAAAATAATCACGGTTCGGGGGAAACTTCGGGAGAGATTTTGGATTCGTTAAGGTGTTAGTCGCCTTTGTAGTTTGGACGAAGGATAATGAGAATCCAGTGGTCATGAAGAAACCACCTATCCAGCAGACTTTTTAATAAAAGACGTAGAAATGACAAGCTTGATGCTTTTTTGCATTCAGGATTTCTACGCCCTTTTTTAGTGATTGAAAAAGAAAAATAGTTTTAAATTTATAAATAATAAAATTGGACTATTATATTATCTTGAGTTGAGTAATGATAATTTAATTCCTTATTCACGTTTCAATAATATATATTAATTTTATAATTGTGCGTCTTAAACACGATGATTTTAGTCCTATTGGGTTTTATAAATTTTAAGTTAAAAAGTAATATTTTCGTAAATTTACGATATTGTGTTATATGCTGTTATGGATATAGATCAAATACTTTTAAAAAATCAATTTACATACTAGAATGCTCTATCTAAGTGCAAAATAATATTTGGATGATTCAAAAAAATGCCTTTAAATCGGGAAAAATAATATTGTTATTATTTTTTTGCATGGAAATTAATTTTGCGGTCTGTTGTGAAATGATCTGATGAAGATAAACAAACATAGCAAGTATTCGTAAAAATAGATGAAAAATATAGTATTGTAGTATTGAATTGTGTATGTTGATAAAATAATTGCCATGATATAGGTTGATAAATTGGCATAATTATTGCTTAGTAAATTATGCATAAGCGAAAAATATAATATCTTTTATATTGTATTTTAATCACTAATTTAGAAAGTGAGAGAGGTTATGTGATGGAAGTAAATATGCAATTAGTGAATTTTGAAGAGTTTTCATTTACTGGAACTCATGTTTTTGGCGAGCTATATGGTGTTTCATATGAAAATCTAGACAGCATTGATCAACTTGAAGAGATTTTGACTCGGGGAATTGAAGAGTCAAAAGCAAAATGTTTAGGAATAATGACAAAAAAATTTAAACCTAACGGTGTTACTTTGTTGGCATTGCTCAGTGAATCACATGTATCAGTACACACTTACCCGGAGCACAATGCACTTTTTATTGATGCTTTTACATGTGGCACACTATGTGACCCTAGAGTGATTATCAATACGTTTATTCAGAAGTTACATCCAGAAAAAAATGTTATTTCAGAAACACAACGAGGTTTACAAAATCATGAGATAGGTTTACCAAACATATTGCCAAATAGTATTTATGATTAATACAATTATCTGTATGTATTGAACTGGAATCGAGAGGAGTACTTATGAAGGTACTTGATATAAATCTAAATCTCCTTGAACAAGGGATACGAAAAAATCTTTTAGATGATGTATCGTTTTTTAAGAAAGAACATATATTAAGCGAAGAATTAAAAGATCGTATTCCTACGACAAATGAAATATTTATTGGGAAAGACATTTGGGAAATGTGTATCACAGCAATTTTAGAAGGTGAAAATATTCTATTGATTGGTCAAAAAGCTTCTGGTAAAAATGTTCTGGCTGATAATATTTGTCAATTATTTGGAAGACCTCAATGGAATACTTCTTTTCATGTAAACACAGACAGCGCTAGTTTAATTGGCGCGGATACCTTTATTGAAAATGAGGTAAAGTTGCGAAGAGGTTCCGTTTATGAATGTGGAACAAATGGAGGGTTTGGAATTTTTGATGAGATTAATATGGCTAAAAATGATGCTATGGTTGTTCTACATTCAGCATTAGACTATCGAAAAGTAATTGATGTTCCTGGATATGACAAAATACATCTTCATACGGCAACACGTTTTATAGGAACTATGAATTATGACTATGCCGGAACGAAAGACTTAAATGAGGCTTTAGTATCACGATTTATGACTATCCAGATTCCGCAAATTCGAAAAGAAACGCTGCAAAAAATTCTCAATATGAATTTTCCGGATGCGAACACTGATTTATTAACACAGTTTGTTGGTGTATTTATGGATTTGCAAGAAAAAGCAATTAATTCTGAAATATCAACGAAATCTGTTGATTTAAGAGGAATAATTGCATGCCTAAAGACGATTAGGCGTGGTCTTAAACCCTTAAATGCAATTAATATGGGAATAGTTGGAAAAACTTTTGATCAGTACGAAAAAGAAATTGTAATGGATGTAGTTCGGACACGAATACCTGTTACATGGGACTCAAGTGATATATTCCCAAAAATCTGAATTGTGAAAAGATAATAAGTGAAAATTGGTGAGTACAAAGAAAGAAGGTCGATTATGGTTTATGAAATACCATTACGTTTTGATAAAAATACTGTTTTTAAGCGAATGCATATTTCGAAAGATTCTAATCACTATGACGAGTTTGAAAGGGTGTATGAGCAGCTAGAACAAGAAATACCGAGTTATTCAATCGCTAAAGGGTCTTTTGTTCTAAAAAAAGCAACTGATAGAGGTCGTATTCATAAAGGGTTGAGTGAAGTCAGCCATCTCGTTTATGTTGTGATTACTCTGGGCGCTGAAATTAGTTGTTTTAGTACAAGTTATTTTGAGCAAAAGAATTTTTTGAAAGGGATGATGATTGACCAAATAGCGGATCAACTTTTATTCAATGCTTCAGATGACTTTTATCATATTATTCGCGAAGAAATATACATTAAAAGGAAATTCTCTTTAACTGAACGGTATTGTCCGGATGATTATGTTATTCCAATACAGAATCAGGCAACCATTCTTAAAGTGATTACTGATAACGAGTTAAATATAGGGATTGGGTTAACCGAAGGTTATGTATACAAACCACTAAAAACGATGGGGTATGTTTACGGAGCAGATAAAAATATTGCTATTGCAGAGAAAGACCACGATTGTGAGTTTTGTAGTAATTTCAAATGTGAGTTTAGAAAGATTATTCTAACATCAAAAGTATGAAAGAGGCAAAGAAATGAAATCTATATCCTTTGTAAAAGAGAATTGCATTGACGAATATCGAACCATTTTAACACCTGAAAGGGTTAAAGATTATCTAAAAGAAGGTTTTACTGTATATGCTGAAAAAGGTATAGGTCAAGGAATCGGACTTGAAGATAAGGCGTATAAGGCAGCAGGTGCAAAAATGGTCAATCATGAACAATCGTGGACAATTTCCGATTTTGTTGTAAAATATAAGGCGCCAGAAAAAGAAGATTATAAATATTTTCGACCAGAATTGCATTTTGCTTCTTTTCTGCACGCCGAAGGTGATTATGCTTTGTCAATGGCACTTGTGAACAGTGGGATGACGGCATATGCATATGAATTTGTAACAACTCCAGATCATATGAGTCCTATTTCAATAGCTCCAGCAGAAGTTGCTGGCAAACTTGCAGTTTTTTTTGGCGCTTATTATTTATTAGCACATAAAGGGGGATGTGGCAAACTTCTAGCAAATATTCCTGGTGCTAGTCAATGTAAAATTGTGATTATTGGATATGGCGACGCTGGCAATGTTGCAGTTCGTACTGCAAGTTCACTAGGTGCAAAAGTCGTTGTTTTTGGACGTAACATGATTAAACTTCGTAAGTTTCAGGCTACTGTGTCACCAGAAGTCGAATGTTACGTAAACACATCAGAAAAATTAGCTAAAGAAATTAAGGATGCAGATTTGGTAATTGGCGCAATTCTTATTTCAACATTCGATACGGAACCTATTATAACAGAAAAAATGGTAAAATCAATGAAAAAGGGATCCGTTATCATAGATGTAACCGCAGGTTATGGTTCGGGCTACATTCAAACATTCGATCAGAATACGAGTCTCGAAGAACCTGTTTTTGAAAAATTTGGTGTTCTTCATTGCAAAATAGATAATATTTGCGCTGCGTCCGCAATAACCTCAAGTGAATCAACTGAAAAGTTGGTTATGCCAATTTTAATTGAACATGCAAAAAAGTTATATGGGGTTATCGAAAACAAAAGTATGCTAGAAACCGGATTAATTTGTAGAAATGGAAAATTTGAGCATCCTGAATTAATCAGACATATGGCGATGTATGAAAGAAAGAGTAGGTGGACACCATGTCGAATAGAACAAGAGAATTAATATATGTTATATGTTTAACTGGATTTATCACCATAACATTTGCTTTTGGACGTTATATTTTTTCGATGATTACTCCGGATATCGTCAGTAGCTTAAACATTGACTATGAATTTATTGGGTTAATAAATGCCTGCCACCAAGGTGCTTACCTTCTATTTTCTTTACTTGGTGGTATTTTGTGTGGTTATTTAAGTATTAGATTCTTGATATCTTCGTCAGTAATTTTATGTGGGCTCAGTGTTTTTGTGCTAGCATTCGTTAATAATCCATGGCTCTTGCTAGTTATTGTAACCCTTCAGGGTATATTTGCGGCAACATCATGGATACCGATGGTAGAGTTTGTGGCTAAGAACATCCAAGAAGATAATCGTGGAAAAAGTCTTGGCATCATTTCAAGTGGGACATCTTTTGGACTAATTCTAAATGGTTTCTTGATTCCTTATATACTGACTAATGATACCTGGCAAACTGTTTGGTTTGTATTTGGAATTATCAGTCTGATTCTCGGGGCGATTGGTGTTTATTGGATCTACAAATTAAAGAGCACACCCGATTTACAGATAGAAAAAGCAAATCAAAAAAATGAATATAAAACGGAAAAATTGGTGTTAAGGAATGATAAGTCGGGGAATTATCTCAAACACTATGTTTTATTAGTTGGATTATTGATCCTATCTGGGCTCTATTTGATTCCATTCCAAAGTTACATCGTACCTTTAATGCAAGAAGACTTGGGCTTAAATGAACAAATATCAGGAATTGCATGGAGTATTTTTGGCTTTATTGGTATTTTTAGTGGTTTTGTTGCAGGGGTTTTAGCCGACAAATACACAGCCAAACGGGCAATGATTATCTCATACAGTATTTCGATTCTATCAATTGCGACCGTAGTGTTTGTCCATAATGCAGCAGCGGCGCTATTTGCTTGTGCTATTTTTGGATTAACTTACAATGGCATCTTTGGATTGCACCCAACATATGTAACTAGAGTCTTACCACCAGAAAAAACTGCAAAATTATTTGGGCTGCTAAACTTGTCATTAGGAGTAGGTTCGATGATAGGTAATTATGCTGGCGGGTACATAAAAAAAATGACTGGAAGTTTTTCATTAGCCTATCAATTAATGCTTGTGATGTCTATACTAACTGTTTTGATTTGTATATTAATAAAATCTGATCAGAACAAAGAGGAGGTGGTTTTATATGGAAAGAATCGTATTGAATCCAGTCAAGATATCATATAATATAGACAAAATGGAAGTTTTTAAAGGATTTAAAACTGATTCAAAAACTTTTGATTTAATTGTTGAAATAATTGAGAATACTGGAGAAATAATAAGACCGCGGGCTATTTTAAAATGGTGTAACGTTGAAAAAGTGGAACAAGGATGCATTACATTGATGGGGCAAGCTTTTGCAAGCAAATTACTATTTGATAAATTATGTCATTTGGAAAAAGTGTTTTTAAGCATTGTTACAGCAGGGGATGAACTAGATGTTTTAATAGGAAAATATCCAGCATCAATTGTTGATATTATAAAATATGCAATTTTAATTGAAACACGAAATGAAATTAAAAAGTACATTTCTGATATCTTTGGTTACAATGATATCGCTGAATTATGTCCAGGTTCCCTTCCGGACTGGCCGGTTGAAAACAATTATTTTCTATTTGAAATGATAAATAATGCATGTGAAATCGGTGTTATATTAAAAAACGACTATTTCATGAAACCATTAAATACCGTCTCAAGCATTCTTTATAATGGAGACAAAGACTATGTTAACTGTAGTCTTTGTAAAAAAAAATGTATTAAAAGAAGATGTAAATTTAACAAAAATGAGTATAAAAGAATTTTTGACTGAGAAAGTATGAGGAAATAGAATGAAAGAAGTAATAGGTTATAAAGATCGAAGTGAATTTTATCAATTTGAATTGGTCGATACAGTAGATGTCCCATTTATAAAATCCATGATTAATGAAAATACTAATAAAATTATGGAGATTCCGTGTGGTACAGGGCGAATTGCATTTGAAATAGCTAATGCGAATCATTTAGTAACGGCTGCTGATATTGAACCGGAGATGGTAGAGCAATTTACAGAGCGACTAAAGAATCATCGAAAAAAGGATTATATTACTGCGATAGTTGCAGATATGTGCTTTTTTGATTTTGAGGATAAATTTGATTTGATTGTTGTTCCCAGAGAGGCTTTTCAGCTAATAACTGGCTATGAAAATGCTATAAAAGCATTGAAAAACATGCACAAGCACTTGAATTATGGTGGAAAAATCATCATTGACTTATTTCCCTTTGGTGCGAAAATTAAACCATTAACAGATATAGCATTACGCCCAGATTATTATGATTATGAAATTCCGGATGGAAAATTTGTCGTGGATTGGTCAAAAGAAATAGAACCTTGGATCGTCTTAACAAGACTTCATGGACAGTTACATCGAAGCGATTGTATTACTGAAGTAACGTATCGTTTTCAAAAAAATGATCAACGAAATAATACAATATTTGATGATCAGATAATGACAATTGAATTACAAAACTATACCACTGAATCCTTTGAAAAAATCTGTGATCAAGCAGACGTTATTGTAAATAAGCTGTATGGAAATTATGAAAGAAAAGCTTATGAGCCAGGAGATCCAAGGATGTTATATGTTTTGACTTGATATTTTTAATTTTAAGAATGGAACCTTTTGGTATTTTATTAAAAGGCTTTTGAGGCTACTCATATTCCATTTGCAAGGAGGGACGAGTCATAGCTAAATATTGCAGGGAATCCGAAGATTTTGAATTTGACAATCGCGTTAATAATTTGATGTGGACCATCTGTGGCAATTATGGGGACGAAATGCCCGAAAATGAAAAGGCAAATCGCTCAAAATTTAATGCGCTATATTTTGGAATCATCTCAGGTGCCCGTCGAAAGTATGTGGACTGGCATCTAATCAACCAATACATTGAGTGGCGGAGTTGTTCAGGGTTTTCCAGAGAAAAGCTGCAGGCAATTCTTTTGCCAGCAATTGATGCGATGGCGATTAATTTGTTAACAGTCGAGAGACCAGGAATTCCCGATATACAAAAAAAAGCCTGTTTAGAGATTATTGATAAACTAAAGTCACCGGTTTCTGATTGTTTAACCGATGAAATCGAGTTTTCAATGTTTTCAGTTCTTGCGGGCATCAGTGTAAGCGTAAGACCGATCATGCGTGAATTAGCATTGGAACTAATCAGTATAGCCAAAACAAACGAACTTCAAAATTTAATCGAAGAAATAGATGAAGTATATATCAGATTTTTTAGGATAAATGACCATGTTCAATTTGATATGCAAAGTATTTTAGAGAATCATCCCCGACCGTTGGTTAAAACAAAAAATTTATCTGAAAGTGTTTTAAATTCAGAGTTGTTAAATAAAAAATCCAGTAAAGTAGCAGAACTTGAAAAGACAATGAGCGGAGAACGACAGACAGAATACAGAAGCGAGGATAATGAATTTGTTGAGGCTCTGAATCGTCAAGCTGAATTGAATTGTGGGGAATCCTATCTTAAAGGAGTGCTTGTCAGAAGAATCGAAAGTCGATTATGTAAAGGGCCTCATCGAGATTGCCAGCTTCATTTCACAGAGGGGTTAATACGTAGTAAAAATAATAACCAAATGCAGTTAAAACGGGCCCAAAAATGTTTGGAACAGAACCGGTCTGCTTATGAAAAGAAACAACAGATTTATGAAGCAACAATAAATCGATTAAAAAAATCATTGATACAAACGTTAAGAGCAGAACAATCAACATACCCTATTTCCAGTGATTCAGGGAGAATTAATGCCCAAAAGCTGTGGCGGTTGGGCCGTGTTCCGGCAACAAGACTATTTAAAAAAATGGAAAGCAATGATAATGGGAAGTATGTTGTTGATTTGATGATTGATAGTAGTCATTCTCAGTTTTTCAAACAAGCAACAGTAGCAATCCAGGCGTATATTATTGTACGGGCAATTGTTGGCGCTGGAATTCCTTGTCGCGTTAATGGATTTTACAGTTTTTTTGATTATACGATCCTTAAACGGTACCGCGATTATGATGATGATTTAAAACAGACTGAAAATATTTTCGAATATAGCTGTGAGGGATGCAATCGAGATGGTCTTGCGATAAAGAGTGTTTGTGATACTCTTTATACACGGGCTGAGGAGAATAAGATTTTAATTGTTTTAAGTGATGGAAAACCAAATGACATTCATTTGCCAACCAGGAATAGTGGTAAAGAATTTCGCGGTGCAGTTTCCTATTCTGGAGGGATTGGTATCGATGATACAGCCAAAGAAGTCAGAATTGCCCGGCAAAGAGGGATAATGGTGTTGGGTATTTTTACAGGTGATGAAAAAGACCTGAAAGCCGAGAAGCTTATTTATGGCAAAGATTTTATCTTTACCAGAGAAATGAAGCATTTTGGCGATATTATTGCAGCCTATTTAAAAAGAATAATCACCAGTTGAATTTTTAGGAAGTGTTTAAAATATTGAATCGTCTCAAGTTTTGTGTATTTTCAAAAATGGAAGTAGTGCAATGAAAAGAATGAAGGGGTAAGGGATCGATTGAGAGAATGGCGCTTGCTCAGTGAGAGAGACTACGAAGTGATTGTAGAGCAGCACTGCTAAAATAAGATCTCTTGATCTTTGCCGCTTGCGACGTAATAGTATTTCCCATAAGTGGTTGCGGCTAATATGTATCATTATATATACGACCGATTCCATTGAGGGATTCACCCGGCAGCTCAGGAAAGTGACGAAAAGAAAAACAATATTTCAATCCGAGATGGTTTCTTTAAAATGCTGTATCTGGCAACCATGGAAATCACCCAAAAGTGGACGGGTCGGAGAAAAGATTGGGGCCAGATTCACTCCCAGCTGGAAATATTTTTTTCTGAGCGCCTGGATTAATCCCCTATAATCACATCAGGGCATTTCGGAGTTAGATCCAGACTTGCTTTTTATTGACATGCAATCAATACGGATTATAATACAGGTAAGGGGCAAGCGTCATTTCAATGCCCTTGCCCCTTAATTAAATACTCTATTCTATATCAATTTTCGCAAATACACAAAACTTGAAACGCTCCCATTTAATGATATAAAATCAATTCCGATTATAATACAGATAAGGGGGCAAAGAGTCATTTTTAATGGCCTTGCCCCTTAATTAAATTGTCTATTCTATATCAATTTTAGCAAATACACAAAACTTGAAACGCTCCCAATTCGGATTATAATACAGGTAAGGGGCAAGCGTCATTTTAATACCCTTGCCCCTTAATTAAATTGTCTATTCTACATCAATTTTCGCAAATACACAAAACTTGAAACACTCCCTTTTATTGACATGCAATCAATTCCGATTATAATACAGATAAGGGGGCAAAGAGTCATTTTTAATGGCCTTGCCCCTTAATTAAATTGTCTATTCTATATCAATTTTNTGCAATCAATTCCGATTATAATACAGATAAGGGGGCAAAGAGTCATTTTTAATGGCCTTGCCCCTTAATTAAATTGTCTATTCTATATCAATTTTAGCAAATACACGAAACTTGAAACGCTCCCGTTTATAACAATATTGAGTTATTTTCGAAACATATCTTCTGTAATATAACCTTCCGGCGGGATAATTAGATAACTATCATCAATTACACCATCTAACATATTTAAGAGCAGATGGATATCACCATGAGTTTCTCGTAGTTGTAAACCTAAACGTTCAGCAACGTTAGAACAATCATGGCGAACACGACTTTCTTCAATTCCAGTATTGACATACAATAGATAACGATAGTTTTTGTACATGGCTTTTACTACACGTAAAGCACGTTTTTCTCCGTGCTTTTCTTTTATTCGGTCATATTCATAACCAAGGTTTTCATTACCCCATAGCCAGCCCTGCGAAATAAAATAGGAGGTACGTCGCATTTCGTTAACTTCTGGATTATGATAAAGTAAAACTTCAATACAGTCCTCAACTTTAGGAATAACAATGGGACATTGTCGTGCTTGAATATCGCATAATGCTTGCCCGCAATGGCCATATAAAAGATAAATTATATCAGCGTCACGATGTTCATCAATGGCAGACTGGACTTTTTTATGAAGTGTTTCAGGAATGTTATGAAGATGATCTTCTAACCAATCAAACTCAAAATCTGCTGAGTTTTCATAATACTTTTCGATTTCTTTGCGAATCACGCTACACCCGATTACTATTTTTTTCACTCAATATTACCTGCCTTCTTATTATGATAGAATTATATTAAGGAAGTATACGCGTGTCAATCTGCAAAAAAATCGACATTAATCATTTATTATAACTGAAATTAACCATGGCTTTAGTCGATACCAGCTTTTATTTTTAAAACGTGATGATTAGAGTTTGAAGTGAGTAACATTATAATTACAAATAAGCCGGAAGTTTGATTAAAATGAACAGTATTTTCGTATTCATTTAATTCAATAGTGGCCAGCTATATCCTATATCCTATATTTTTATTATTTTTTAGAAATAAATTTACGTTATTAAAGTCAATGGTTATCTAGTTCTAAAATTTCCGATAAAATCATTGCAAATACCGTACTTAAATTATTTTTTCAATGACAGTATCAAAGTAAAATTTATCCTCTTGCCTTATACTATCGGGCTATTTTGTTGATATGGTAACATATTTCCTCGGGATGGATGGATCTCATACGAAATTTGGTTGTCAGAAATAATTCACGAAAAACATCTTGACGAAAGAGCATAATAGGGTATATCATGAAAAGAACAAGCGTTCTGTTTTGGGGTTGCGTTTTAATGGGTGGCAAAAGTTGGATCGTGTTATTTTACATAGCGACATGAATTCGTTCTATGCAGCAGTGGAGTGTTTATATAATCCAGAAATCAGAGATAAACCGGTGGCCGTTGGTGGTAATCCGGAAAAACGTCACGGGATAATCCTGGCCAAGAATGAGAAAGCCAAAAAAGCAGGTGTTAAGACCGGAGAAGCCTTATGGCAAGCGATGGGGAAATGTCCTGGGCTTATCATTGTACCGCCGAATTATGAACGGTATCTCCGATATTCAAAGTTATCCAGGCAGATTTATAACCGCTACTCGGATCAGGTGGAGCCTTATGGTTTGGACGAATCCTGGGTCGATTGTACGAACAGTGTGAAAATCCACGGATCAGGCGAAGAAATTGCCCGAAAGATCAGTACGGAAATTAAAGATGAGCTGGGAGTGACGGTATCAATCGGAGTATCATGGAACAAGATTTTTGCAAAGTATGGATCGGATTACAAGAAGCCGGATGCGATCACAGTAATCACCCGAGATAATTATTGAAGAATTGTCTGGGAGCAGGAGGCTGGGGATCTGCTTTATGTGGGGCGATCTACCAAAAAGAAATTACTGAAATATGGTATTTATAACATCGGCCAATTAGCAGAAAGTAATCTTGATTTTCTGGTTCATGTGTTTGGTAAGATGGGGGTGGTTCTATGGCGGTTTGCCAATGGTCTGGACGATAGCCCGGTTAAAAGCTTTGATGAGCATTATAATGGCAATGAACGGCTGATTAAAAGCATTGGCAACAGCATTACCACACCCAGGGACTTAACCAATCTGAAGGACGTCAAGATCATAATTTATATGCTGACCGAAAGCGTGGCCATGCGTTTAAGAGAAACCGGCTGTTATTGTCAAACTGTGGCCATTCATGTTCGAAATAAAGAGCTTCACAGCTTTACCAGGCAAATGAAGCTCCAGAAGCCATCGGATCTGACCAATGAAATTGCCAGAGCTGCTATTGATCTCTTTGTAAAAAACTATGATTTCAGTTCAGACATCCGCTCAATGGGCGTGAGGGTTACCGATCTGGTACCGGATTCAACACCCATTCAACTGGATTTATTTGGCAATGAGGAATTACGGGTACGACAGGCAAGATTGGATGATACCGTGGATGGCTTGAAAAAACGCTTTGGTAATCTGGTGGTGCGACGGGCTGTGACGATTGATGATCCGATGGGGTGCCTGGATGCTAAGAAAGATCATGTTATCTATCCCATTTCATATTTTTAAAAGGAGTTATTTATGGCGATGAAGAAATTTGTGCCGGTGATTGCAAAATTTGAAAAAGATGGAAAGATCATTCCGATGAAGATATTGTGGGAAGATGGTCGAGAGTTTGACATTGACTTTATCTTTGATATCCGGCCTAGATCGTCTTTAAAGGTCGGCGGACAGGGAATCCGGTATCTTTGTCGAATTAAAAACAAGGACGTTTATGTCTATTATGAAAAGCCAAAATGGTTTGTTGAAGGGAAGGAGCATTAGTTGCAGAATATATTTCATAATTTGACAAAACAGTGCATTAATCTTACAATGAAAACAATACCACAAAGGGGAGGTTCATTTGAAAAAGCTGATTATCAAAAAAGAACGGAATTTGTTATTGTTCAGCGATGTGATAAACGACTATCCTTTACTCAAAAAAAGACTTAAAAAACATACAACCATTGATGAGCAGATATTGAAAAAAGAAAAAGCGACCGAAGAAGAACTGAATACCTACCGGATGCGAAACGATATCGTGACCCAGGCCAAGAATGAATGGCAAATCGATACAAGCCGTAGTGTGGATCTGCTCCCGGATGATAAAAAAGTCACCTGTGAAGTGTGCGGAAGGCCCATTAAAAATGTATTTTATATCAAAAATTCAATCAATCAGAATTGTCTGAGAACTGGATCCGAGTGTATCAGACATTTTGCAATTACAGATAAGCAACATCTAGATAGTCTTTTGAAGAATGCTAAGCGTTTGAAGCGCCGGGAAGAAATCGAACACATTTTTCCAGGGATCGATTTACGAATCTACCAGTGGCCAAATTTTATCGATGAACAGCCGATTATTATCAATGATACCCTGTCTAAGAAATATTTTGAGTTAGGGGATTCACTAAGTAGTATCTATGGTGCATTCCTGAAGCAAGAGAACAATAGTGATAAGGAATCAGAGGATGAGATCCGGCGAATTTTAAATGAATCAGATGAGCTAATAGAGGAAATTTTGAAATATGTTAAAAGTCATAAAGATGATGTTCTCTATCCACCAAGTCGGATATTCCGGCAGATGGAGCCACAGGCAGTTGCCTGGCTGAAACAGGATGGTTATATCACGCCAAGAACGCTGTTTCGGATCCGGGATGATGAGGTTGCTCAAAATATTTTTGAAAAATATGATACTTTTTTTAAGACAAATAGAATCACAATCCTTAATGTCAGTCCCAAGCATGGCGTAGATTTTCGGATCAAGCGTCAGGCAAATATCATCCTGACAGCGCCGTATGGCATCTTTTGTAAAAAGTATGGGGCCGAGATTCTAAGAGTAAATGATATAGAAACCATTGCTTCAGAACGGGAACTGGTGGGAGTAGGAAAGGTCATTGAGTACCGATCACTGGAATCGCTGATTTATATCATGCAGGATCTATACCTGAAGGAAAGCCCATACGCCATTGCGGAACTTTATTATGAATACAATGAAGTATATTTCTTGGTAAATAACGGTTTAACTCGTGAATACTTAAAGGTAGAGCTGCCAGGACTGGAAGCTATCGCAAGAGAAACGGTTTATTTCAAAGGGACTGAAAATAAAAAGAAGATTCATGTGTTCCTGAACGAGTGTCGCAAGAAACCAGGTAATGTCACGAGTAGGGCAGATTATCTGTTTATGAAAGAGCAGCGTGAAGCAAATAGTCGAAGATCCGGATTTTAAAAACCTGGTTCTTTCTTAATTTGTTTCCTCGGGAAACAAGATTAATAATATTTGTATGACAAGATTGTTTTAAAGAGTATTGACAATCCATTTATTCAGGAGTACAATTTATATGTAGATAGATTATCTATCTCAAATATTTGTCGCTACTCGACATGCGACTCATAAGAGATCGAGTTCAAATAGCTGTCGCTTCTCGATATGCGACTCATAAAAGGTCGAGTTCAAATGTTTTAAAGCTCTATCCTGAATCGGGTAGAGCTTTATTTTTTAAGGAGATAGCTATGGAACATGGACGGTTCTATTTTTTAGTTGATGAATATTTTACCAAATTCAACGATGCTAATTTAATGAATAATAGAGAAATGGTTGGTGGAATATTTCATGACAGACCTTCTTTTTACGCATATTATGATGAGAAGTCAAAAATATTTTGGTTAGTTCCAATTTCCTCAAAATTAGAAAAATTCAAGAATCTTTATGATCAAAAGATTCAAAAATATGGTCGGTGTGATACGATAGTGTTTGGAAATGTTCTAGGTCATGAAAAAGCATTTTTGATTCAAAACATGAGTCCAGTTATTCCCAAATATATAAAAAATCAATACATTGAAAGAGAAACCGAGAATCCCGTGCAAATTGATGGTATTTTAGAAAAAGAACTTCAAAAAAAAGTAAAGAGGGTTTTGAGCTTATTGAGACAAGGAAAAAAGCTTGTTTTCCCAAATGTTCTTGAAATGGAAAGAATCTTAAAAGAAGAGATGAAAAATAAAATCTAAAAGTCAAAAGAAAATCATACCAAATTGGTTTTCTTTTTTTATACAAGGAGAGTCAAAAACGGCCGTTTTTGATTCATTCACTATTGGGTTTTACTAATAAAATTTATGACGATATAAGGGTGTCATAATAAGTGTCATTTTCTATGCATCATTAGTAATACGCAAATACGTTTTTGGTGCTCTCAAACTCATCTAAATCCCTGGAAAGCCATTGAAAAAAATACGCCAAATTGTTTTCAAACAAAATAGGAAATGAGGACAAACCATTGTGGCTTGCACTGGGTGCCTGTATCATTCAAGCTCAGTATGGGTAATCCGATGTAGAAACGGCCCTACAGCTTTAGGAAGGACCGTATCTTCAGTTTTTTATTCCGGAAATGATCGGGAATAGATATTATCAAAAATTTGTAATTATTCAGTGAGTATTAACTAACATGTAAGATTTATCTGGTTTTTTATGTTTGGATATTTCGGTTGGAAATCACGACCGAAATACTCATTATGTTTAAATCTAAGTGTTTATTCAGAATAAAGATTGCCTGATTGTTTTGAGATAATGAGAGCAGAATAATCATCAACCTTATTTAATTCATTTATTATAATAGTACCGTGACAGCCATTTCCAGTTGCTAACAGGCAGTAATCGTTTCTGACGAAAAACTGCAATGCACTAAATAATGGGTAGTAGGTATTATAAAAATAGAAAGTTTCTAATAAGGTTATAATATTGGTTATATTGCAGCGGGTTATCTCTATATCATTTGGGGGCCAAATTACGTCTGGATGATCTCGGAGTTGCTCTTCACGAAAATTTCTCCAAGTAAGTAACTTTGACTCCGAAAAATGGTGTGCATAGTTACGGGATTTTAGGCAATCGTAGAGGGATTTATCGATTAAATGATTTTCCGTTAGATGTGGTAATTTAAGTTCTTTGAATTTTTTTTTATATTCTGATCTTAACCGAAAATAAGATACACCTGAGGAATCACCAAAAGTGTTTAATAAAATGCCGTGATTATAAGACAAACGCTCCTCATAGTCCTTAAAATTTTTATAATTTAAATTTAGTTTATGGCTTGCAGAGAGGACAATATCTTTATAACCATCTTTTTTTAGTTCTACTAACAAAGTCTTAAAATCTCCTTCAATACAGCAATTTGATTCTATTAATAAGTCAAAAAGAATTTTCTTAGCATCACCGATGAGATTTTTTTGAGAATCAGTTAATAGATCACGATATCTATAAAAATATCTAGTTGCATGTTCAGCTATAAGATAAAATCCTTTTATAAAATCCTCTTGAGTATTGAATTGATATTTTTTATGATTTTTCATTTTTGATCTCCATATTTTTTTCTGAAATTTAACATATCCATCCAAATTATAAAGTAATCTATTCGGTCTTTCAATATAAATCTAGTCGATGTGTTGTATAATTGCATAAAAAAAGAGCCGAAAGTTTAATAATGGATTGTTAACAGTAAACTAGACAACTTTTTTAAGGTTATTGTTGAAAGGCAACAACTTTTTTTCTGTGCTTTCTAGTTTTACCGGGTTAATGTAAAATATCAACTTGGTACATTCTAATGAAAAATAAAGCACTAAAAAATTGAATCTATTTCGCACATGAATCAAAGGCTGTCAATAAAAATGGGCAGCCTTTTTTAACAAGGGTTATTAGACGTCTGAAAGGCTGATTCTTCCTCCGAAACAAAACAATTAAAAGCCGTTCCAAAATTTTGACCATTCCTTTGGACGGCTGTTCCATTTTTTGTGATATATTATAATTTCTTATGAGTCGAAATACTCATTAAATCTTGCTCCTTAATTTTTACAGATTAAGAAAAACTTTGTCGTCAAGTTCCCATTTCCGACAATGATGTACCCATTGATTTGGATTTTTTTTCATGTTCGTTCATAAAGATGCGGCCGGCTTTTAAAAATAGTAGCAGTCATGCCAGTATGTCACTGATTGGGCGCCAGGGAATTAAGTCCGCTGTGATGGATTTGGAAATGGGGAATTAAGAGTAAGGCAAGCCAGGTTAGATGATACCGTTAATGATCTAAAAAAACGCTTTGGCAATCTAGCATTGCGTCGAGCCATTACCATTAATGATCAGATGGGTAGCCTAGATGCTAAAACAGATCATGTCATTTATCCTATTTAATATTTTTGGAGGATATGTTTTTATGACTATAAAAAAATTGTACCGGTGATTGCAAAATTTGAAGAAGACGGAAAAATTACACCACTAAAAATATTTTGGGAAGAAGGACGAGCTTTTGACGTTGACTTTGTCTTTGATATCCGGCGAAGATCGTCTTTGAAGGTAGGTAGTCAGGGTATCCGTTATCTTTGTCGAATTAAGAATAATGACGTTTAAGTTTATTATGAAAAACCGAGATGGTATGTTGAGGGTTAGAGCTTTTTTGCAGGAGTCAAGTCTTGTTTGATAAATTAATTTATTTAAATTACATTGAATTCAATACATTGAGAAGGAGATTTAATGTGTCTTTTGAAGGTGAGACATTCTAAGCAAAAAATATAGAGTTCTTACCCATGAAATATAGACAGTGCTATATAGCGTATGCTACAATGAATTTTATGTGAGGTGTAAAATGAATATTAGTTTAATTTTGAGAAAAATACGCACTACACTTGGCTTATCACAAACTGCTTTTGCAAAAAAAATTCATGTAAGTTTTTCAACTGTAAACCGCTGGGAGAATGATCGAGCGAGGCCAAATCGACTAGCTGTAATCACTGTCATTGACATCGCGAGACAATATGGAGTAGATGAATCAATTATTTCCGAATTGGAAAATGAATTGCGTTCTTCAGAAGAACAAGTAAAGGAGTAAATTGTATGGGTGCAATTATTTCGACGATTGAAAAGCAGACAAATGGTAAAAGTTACAAATCATACAGATATTGTCATAGTACAACGGATAGAGCTGGTATTGAGTATGATGATAATGCAAACGTTGAATGGAAAGATTTTGGAGAGACTGAACAGCATAAGAAATCTGTTGATTTAAGAACTGAGGCAGATAAAAGAAAATTTTTACCATCTGTGTTTACATACTTTTTAGATGGGTCAAGGCATACGTATAAAATAGATGATATATCCTATAATAAAAATGTCTATCCAATTATAGCAGGTCAGATTGGCATTGGCTGTTGTAAGCGAATTCAAAAAGAGCTTATTAAGGAAAAATTTAATCGAAAGATGGTGATGGTTCTTCCAGATATTGCTTTTAGAGATCCTTGGGATAGGACAGTATTGGCCAGGGATTTACTTAAACAAATAAACGAAACCGTTAAACTTAAAAGATTTGGTATTTCATTTGATAGCATTAAATTGTACGATCGTAGTGGCGATGTCAAACTTGAAGATAAAGCAGTGTCAAAAATTCAAGATTTTATGGTTGAACTTGAAAAAAATATGGTTGCAGATTTGGTAACAGCAGGAAAATTAAATCAAGATAATTACTTAATAAAAGATGGCTCACTTGAATATCAAAAAGTTTCGCCAAAGAATAACCAGGGAGTGAAAAATCTAAGTGATAAAAAGGTTGCAAAGAATTATCATTATGTAATTGGAGTATCAAAGTCCTTTGATCCAACAAAATGCTTTATTAAAGGCGGGGGTTCTAACTCAGATATTATTGCAAATTTAAAACCCTTTCATAGAACGCCGGCGTATATGTTTGAGTCTACTCGTTCTGGAAATGACGTTAAATTTTGCGTTTGGTATATTAGACTTTGTGAAGCAAAATATACTAAGAGTGTATTTGATGGTGTGATAAAAGTTGAAAAACTAATTGTCAAAGATAGTGAGAAGGAGAATGGTGTTCCATCTGAGGAAATTGATAATTTATCAGCATTTCTATTAAATGAAAGGAATCCGGTTTGCTATGGTGCAGACGGGCGTTGGGCGAATCATATATACCCTGTTTATTTAACAGAATCTTTTGTGAAAAGCAAATATTTAAGTAATGATCTATTCATGCAATTATTTTAGGAGGAAAGAAAAATGAGCTTAATTGGCAAAGTCATTGCAACCGAAAAGGTTCCTACGACGATAGATGATTTTTGTTTTTGGACTAATAAGAATTTAATACTCAATCCATTTGATGTAATAAAAGTTGAACATATTAGGAATAGCAGTACTTTTGCTGTTGTTGAAGAAATTTCGCACATCACAGATTCCGCGAGTTTTTTGTCAAATTTTATTAGCAATGATTTTGGCGACGTTGATGCTGAAGAAGCTACAATGAGAATAGGAATGAATTATGTTAAAGCAAAAGTTGTTGGTAATACACATAATATTTTTATTCCCGTCCAAAGTAATGCCAAAGTGCATTTGGCGACAAAAGAAGAAATTATAATTGCATTAGGTTTAGATAGTATTAAGAACCCACTTGTTTGCGGGTACTTAGAAATGTATGAAGGTACAGATGATACGGCAAAAATCACGTTGCCTGTACATATAGATTCAAAATTTTTAATTGGCCCTGAAGGAGCACATTTAAATATTTCCGGTATATCTGGATTGGCTGCAAAAACATCATATGGGATGTTTTTAATGAAAGCAATTCAAGACAAGTGCTTGGAAGATGAGGAAGCTG
Source organism: Acetobacterium malicum subsp. dehalogenans DSM 11527 (assembly GCF_000472665.1). Taxonomy (GTDB): domain Bacteria; phylum Bacillota; class Clostridia; order Eubacteriales; family Eubacteriaceae; genus Acetobacterium; species Acetobacterium malicum. The sequence continues at coordinate 49,277 of NZ_AXAC01000029.1, forward strand.
AGGATGTTGCTTTTGTAGTATTTAATGTTAAAGGCCGTGATATGCTAGCGCTTGACGAACCGAATGACTTTGAAGGTGATCAAGATGAAAAGGATCGAACAATGGCTTTTTATTCTATGTTGGGACTCGAGACTAATCCTTTTAAACAAGTTACCTATCTATACCCTTATTCCAATAAAAAGAGGTCGAACACTTACGCAGAAAAAGATCTATTTGAAAAGCAAACTAAACATAATAAAGCATTTGAATATAAATTTGAGTATGACCTTGATAAGGACAATCTTGATTTGATGTTTTCAAATATTGATGATTCAAACCAGACAATGGAATCGATTATTAATTATATTATTGATAATCAAGGTGGATTTGGCGCTGTTCATGACTGGAAAGCATTTATAGAAAAATTAGAAGAACGCTGTCAACCTGGTAATACTAATGATAAAAGCAAAGAAATATCTGTTTTAAGTTGGCGTAAATTTACTCGGATGGTAAAAAAATCAATAAATAATAATTATTTATTTTCAATTGTAGATGATTCGAAAAAAGAAGTGCGTATTGCTCAAAAGATAAAAGATATTCAGAAAAATGATGTGTATGTAATTGACGTTGCAAAACTCGACTCCGACATGCAAGCTTTTGTTTTTGGGCACACAATACGCGAATTATATAACCTGCAACTGGATGAAAAAGATACAACAGATGGAAAAAAGCCACCATCAAAAATTATTATTTTTATAGATGAACTAAATAAATTTGCTTCTTCTGATACACCAAAGAATTCTCCTATTTTGAAGCAAATTTTGGATATTGCTGAAAGAGGCCGTTCTTTAGGTATTGTTTTATTTGGTGCAGAGCAATTTAAGAGTGCAATACATAGCCGAGTAACAGGAAATTCTTCAACTTTTGCTTATGGAAGGACGAATGCAATTGAATTATCCAAAGGCGATTACAAATATATACCTAGTGTATACAAAAATATGATGACCCGATTGAAGCAAGGTGAGTATATCATTCAAAACCCAATTTTTAGGTCATTGCTAAATGTAAAGTTTCCTAAACCATTATACAAACAATTCAAATAGGGAGTCAGAGATTAGATATGATTAGAATAGGAAAATACATAATAGAAAATCTCACAGTGGGAATGTATTCTGAGTCAAAAATAATTTTTCGAGAATATATTCAAAATGCAGCGGACCAAATAGATCTTGCAAGAAAAAACAATATGTTTCCGAATGAAAAATTATCAATTGACATTACAATTGATAACAACACCCGCAGCATAATCATTAAAGATAATGCTACGGGAATTCCAAGTGGTGATGTTTCAAAAAAACTTGGAGATGTGGCTGATTCAAATAAAGAAGTGGGTATTGATAAGGGCTTCCGCGGTATAGGACGCCTTGGTGGGCTTGCTTATTGCGATACATTACGTTTTGTCACAACTTATAAAGGCGAGAAATTAAAAACTATCATGAATTGGGATGCAAAGGCATTATTGGAATTAATACAAGACAAAGATGCAAAGGATAGCGCTCAGGAAATATTAAACCAAGTGATTTCATATAAAACAGAACAATGTGATGAGGAGGAACATTTTTTTATAGTTGAAATGATAAATATACGTAAGGATAACCATGAATTACTAAATGTTGATGAAGTGAGAAAGTACGTGGCATCCAACGCACCTGTGCCATATTCAAACAAATTCATATACAGAAACGAAATTTATAATTTTATGAGAGAAAATTCCATACTTCTTAATGAATATGAGATTTATGTAAATGATGAAGTTATTCACAAAAACTACGGTACATATCTTTATGAAAATATATCAGGACAAGCGAAAAAATATGATGAAATTTTTAACATTCGAATCACGAAAATTGAACGGGATAATGGCGAAGTATTAGCCTGGATGTGGTATGGAATTAGCAGATATGAGAAGGCTATACCTGAATCGGTAAATGAAATGCGGGGTTTACGATTAAGACAGTCAAATATTCAACTTGGTGATGACAGGACACTCACAAAGTTTTTCAAAGAATCACGAGGGAACTCCTATTTTGTTGGCGAAATTCACGTAATTCATAAGGAATTGATTCCAAATGCTAGAAGAGATTATTTCAATGAAAATATAATAAGGTATGAATTTGAAGTTATATTGCAGGAATATTTTGAAACGCTTCATAAGCTTTATCATGGCGCAAATAAAGCCAAAATTGCATATAGAAAAAATATTAATTTGAAGTTGAAAGAACAAGAATATCAGGATAAACAATCAAATGGATTTGTTAACGAAAAAGAACGAGAAACGATCGAGCGCGAATTAAAAACTAAGGATGAAGAAAATTGCAAAGCAGAACGTGATTTGAAAAACTTGATTGAAAAAACATCTGAGTCAGATCCATTAGTTGAGGTGATTAAAAAAATCAAGGAAAAATTCAAATCTGAAATCAAAGAAATTAATAGACCGGATGTAGATATAAAGAAGAGAACTAAGAAAGCTGTTAAGCCGCCTAACACTCCAGGATATGTAACACAATGTTTATCTAAACTAGATAAAAAACAGCAGAAGCTAGTATCACGAATATACGGAGTTATAAAAGATGAATTGCAAGAAGATTTAAGTAATGAATTAATTAATAAAATACAGAATGAGTTGAATAAATAGAATGAGCAGAAAAATATTATTAATAGAACCTAACTATAAAAACAAATATCCACCGATGGGCCTTATGAAAATTTCGACATATCATAAAATGTTAGGAGATGAAGTCACCTTTTTCAAAGGTGATTTTAAGCAATTTGTTATCGAACAAATTTACGAAGAACTTTTACAAAAACTGATGATAAATGATAGTACTTTGGATTGGACAGAGTATAGAACATGTATTATAGGATATATTCAAAAGGGGTTATCTAAAAACCTTATAGAATTGCAATTATTAACAGAAAGTGTGATTGCAATTGAAAATATTAAGTATTATCGCGAATATTATTACAAAAAGAAATATCTCGTAAATCCTAAATGGGATAGGATTTGCATAACTACATTATTTACATTTTATTGGGAAAAAACAATAGAAACCATTAATTCATTTAAACTTCTCTGCAAAGATATAAATGAAGTTAAAGTTGGAGGTATAGCGGCTTCTATGGTGCCAGATGAAATTGAAAATGAAACTGGTATTAAACCTTTTGTTGGATTGCTAGATAAAGGTGGGGAATATGAACCAAATAAAATTATTATTGATCATTTAGAGTTGGACTATTCTATTCTAGAGGAAATTGACTATGTTTATCCAGAGCATAGTGGATATTATGGTTACATGACAAGAGGATGCGTTAATAAATGTTCTTTTTGTGGAGTACCGAAAATTGAGCCAAATTACTGTAGTTATATTAATCTTTCCGATCAAATAACATCAGTTAAAGCTACATTTGGTGAAAAAAGAAACTTATTATTATTGGATAACAATGTGTTGGCATCAAAGGACTTTAATAAAATCATTGATGAAATAAAAGCATGTGGTTTTGACAAAAAAACAATGTTTGTTGAACCAAATAAGTATATGCTCACGATTCATGGTTTAAAGTCAGGCTATAATGATAGAGGATATATCCGGAGCATGATAAAGCAATACCAATTGTTGCTTGAAAAACTAAATGATGATGAAATAAAAGATGAATTATATCAATTGTTAAAAGACAATAAGCTAAATAGTGTTTATACAGCTCAAAAATCAAAAATTTTATTACATGAAGAATACTTTGCACCTTTTTTTGAAAAAATTTACCGGAATGTTCCAAAGAACAGATACGTTGACTTTAATCAAGGTGTAGATGCAAGAATCCTTAGTGCATGTCCTGATAAAGCAAAAAAACTAGCTGAAATACCAATTCGACCATTAAGAATAGCGTTTGATAGTTGGAATTTGCGCGAGCCATATGAGAAAGCAATCCGGCTGTCTACTGAAAATGGAATTACGCATATGTCCAATTATTTATTATATAACTACGATGATCATCCTGTAGATCTGTATAGAAGAATGAAACTAAATATTGAATTGTGTGAAGAACTTAAGGTAAGTATATTTTCATTTCCTATGAAATTTCATCCAATTGATGATCCTGAATTTTTCCGCAATAGATTTTATATTGGGAAGCACTGGAATAGAAAATTTATTCGTGCAATTCAAGCAGTACTGAATGCTACAAAAGGAAAAATTGGCAAGGGGAAGTCTTATTTCGAAGAAGCCTTTGGTAAAGATGAGACTGAGTTCAATAAACTTTTATATATGCCGGAAGCAATGATTGTGTATCGCTTTTTTTATAAAGGAAATGGGTTGAAAGACGAATGGGAAAAAGCTTTTTACAGTCTACCAAAAGAAAAATTTGAATTGATTAAGCAAATAATTCACAAGAATATATTTGAGAACATTAATTCGTTAACTGATGATGAAGAAATCCGTGAAGTACTTTATTTTTACACCATTCAAAGAAAAGATGCTGAGAAAATTTTAATGCCTAAATTATGATTCAGAGATAGTCCAAATGACATAAAGTATTTAGATATTTTATTGAGAATGATTCAAGTATTATTTGAACTATAAAATCTATCAATTTAAGTAAGAGGTGAAGTTTGGATTGGAATTTAAAAAATTGTTAATAGTTTTATCGTTTTTTTTTACACTAGTAATTTACTGCATAGTGATTTATTTAATAAAATATAAAGAAAATATTTTATTGGAAATTGCAAAAATGGCTAAACGTAAAGTATTAGTTTTTGTGTATTTTTTGATTAGTCTGCCTATTATGGTGCTTTATATAGATATGTGTTTATATTCAAATAATTATGAAATGGCTCCAATACTATTGCCTATACTTTTAATCATTTCATTCTTTATTGTGGGATTACTATTTAAATTAATATTTAAAAAGGATAGTATTTTGCTTAAAAAAACCGATAAAAATAATATTGTTTTATCAATTTTGATTTGTATTAGTGAATTGGGTTTATTTAACTATTTAAAATATGATAACAATGATTATTTAATTATAAGCTATATTGCTTTTAGTATTCTCATTGGGACGTTCATTCCATTAACAGAAATTTTAGACCAAGAAAAATCATCAAAAGAAAAATTTTTAAATGTAATTAATCAGTTTGTTTATGCAAACAAAAGAATTCGCGAGAACATAATTTTATTCATTACAAATATCGTTTTCATTCAGCTCTTTATTTTTTTTCCAAGTGACCTATTGAATAATATTAGTATAGGATCTTTTATAGCAACGTTATTAATAATATTTATAACAGTAATTTATAATAAATGTTCGGGATTGGACTAAGTGTATACAGAAAGTTAGACACAAATTCAGAAGAATTAACGTTAATGTCAAAGTGTATACTGAAAGACTTAGGTTAATAAAAGGAGGATGTCTATATAGATTAGCGGAAAAATCCGCTGATAGCACTGGGCTGTGGCATTTCGTAAATGCCTATAGAATATTTTAGACGAGGAGAGATAAATATGCCAGAGATTAATATGCCAGAGATTAATGATAACAAAATAAGAATAAGCAAGAATATAAAGAACTTATTTTTAGACCCTAATAATTATAGGTTTGTAGATAATAAAGAATACAAAAAAATTAGTGACGAGGATGTTACAGATGAACGTGTCCAATTAAGAACAAAAAATTTTATCGAAGGAAATAAGATTGAAAAGATTAAAGATCTTGTTGAGAGCTTTAAAGCAAATGGTTTTTTGAAAGTCGACGTAATTCAAGCGAAAGATCTTGGTAACAATAGTTACCTTGTTATTGAGGGGAATAGAAGAGTTGCAACTCTTAAATATTTACATGATCAGTATAAGCGTGGGTTTAATATAGGTAAATTAGATGCACAGATTTTTGCAAGTGTGCCATTCGAAATTCATGACAAAGATGAGACTGATAATCATTTGATTATTATGGGTTTAAAGCATATTAGTGGAAATAAAAAATGGGCAACTATTAATCAGGCGCAATTAATTTATGATTATCTAAAACCTTTTGAGAAGGATAGGGAATTATATTCTGAAAAAGAATTAGAATTATGTAATTCATTAGCGATTACGAAACAAAAAATCAGAACATCTCAAAGAACTTTCAATTTGATTTTGACATATAAAAATAGTGATTTTGGTGATCAATTTGAGAGTGATATGTATTCAATGTTCGAAGAAATTGTTAAAAGACCAACTATCAAAGACTGGTTGTCCTGGGATGATACCTGCTATAAAGCTATGAATGATAAAAATTTAGAACGTCTTTTTTCATGGATGTCAAATTACGAAGAAACAACAGAAGAAGATCAGGAGCTTAGCGAAGAGGAAAGAAATAGAGAACCGATAATAACAAAAGCATTTGAAATAAGGGAGTTAGGATCAATAATTTATGATAATCATGCGCTTGATATTTTGGAGGAAAGGAAAAGTATAGCAAAAGCATTGCAAGTAACAGGAGTTGAAGACCGAAATTCAATTGATAAATCAATTGGTTTAGTAAAAAACAATGTTAAAACTATACATAGGTATACAGATATCCTTGAAGATGAGGATAAAAATGAACTTGCGAAGATTTATGAAGAAATCGAGAATATTTTGCCAAAAAGGGTTAGTTTAGATATATTTGGGTCAAATCCAACAAATTGCTTTCAACATGGAAAAGTTGAGCATTTTACATCGATATTAGTTAACGAGTATAAATTGTTTAAGGAATTTAAATTGAATAATCTGAAGAAAATTAATATATTTGTAGGTACAAACAATTGTGGAAAAACAACGTTGCTAGAAAGTATATTCTTGCTTTGCAATCAGAATGATATGGGTAGTTTATTTAGCCTTACTAAATTAAGAAGTAAGTTATTGAAGATGGATCCGAATTATCTTGAAAGTTCATTGAATAAACATATCAAGATAAGTGGAGTATTTTTTAAACTTCCGGTTAGTGTTGAGGTAAAAAAGTACGAAGATTCAAAAGTTGAGAAATACGATGATTATGTTACATCTGTTAGTATATGCGGAAAGATTGATGACGAAACAAACACAACCAAGATACATACATATGAATTTAATCCAATGAAAAGGGAATACAACCAAATAAAGCATATATGCAGTTCATTTTTCAGTAGTCCTTACATGTATGATATTGAGAAGTTAGTAATTATTTATAATAGATCTCTAGATGTGAAAATAGATGAAGAGTTCGCTTACGATAAAGTTATTAAGTTTATACAAAAAATTGACCCAACTATCAGAAGAATTTTTTATACTGAAAATAATGGAGAAAAAAAATTTTTAGTTGATTCTACTCAATTTAGTGAAAGTTCTGTAGATTTAACGAGTTATGGTGAAGGAATTTTTAGAGTGTTTGAATTAGCTTTAAGTTTTGCAAGTTGTAGGAATGGAGTTCTACTTATTGACGAATTTGAAACAGCAATTCATTATTCTTTACTTAAAGAATTCACAAAATTTGTTCAAGAACTTTCAATAGAGTTTAATGTGCAAGTTTTTCTTTCAACTCATTCAAAAGAGTGTGTTGATGCTTTTGTAAAAAACGACTATAAAAATGAAGATATTTCAGGTTACCTTATTCATAATAAAGGTGGAATAATTGAAGCTAATAATATTGATGGAGAAGAATTAAAATATCTTGTCGATAGCATTAACCTTGATATCAGAGGAGGTATTATCAATGAAGATTAGTATAGCGCTTTGTGAGGGAACCCACGATATTGCTTTTATTTCTAAGATTCTTTATTCTTTTGGATTTGAAAGTTATGAAAATAGTATATCAGGCTTTCCGAAACCATTAAATCAATTATTTCTCACAATTTTTAACAATGAAAAAATTTCAGATAGAAAACTAGGATTTCATGAGGATAGTTACCTAATCCCGAGAGCATCATTAATCAAAGATAATCATTTGATTTTGTTTCATAATATGAATAGTGACACAACCACCAAACCAAGATATGATGTAATTGACCAATATAATAAGTTATTTGGTAGTAAAGCAAACCTTTTTATACAAGGAGCTGTAGAGATTGAAACAGAATATATTTTGTTTTATGATGCCGATGAGTTAGGTATTGAGGGCAGAGTAGATTTTATTAAGGACAATTTCTGTTCTAAGTATTCTATTGATGAAAAAAAAGTTGAACATGGGGTAAAGATGGATTGTAGTGGATTTAAGTTCGGTTGTTATGTTTTTCATGATGAAGTTAGTAAAAAAGGAACTTTAGAGAGACAATTAAACAACATGTTTAAATGTGGTTGCATAGAAAATACAAATTTAATCAATAATGCCGAAGAGTTTGTTGATAACAATATTTTGAATAAAGAACGGTGTAGAAAATATTCTCCTGGAACTGATAGTTATGTTAAAAGTTCAAGATTTAGTAGGGAGAAAGCGATAATATCTGTTGTTGGGCAAACGCAATTTTCAGGAGCTAGCAATTCGGTAATAATTGCAAATTCAGATTTTATAAAGAAGAACGATATTATTAATGATCAGAAATGCAAAGAAATATTTAGCTTATTTCAGTAATATTACAAAGGTTTAAAATTCTGGATAGGCTTCAGTAAACTGGACAGTTATTTTAAGTTCCTGATGAAGGGTTATATTGTCTAGATACTAAAGTAAGAAAAAAGATGATTAAGTTATTGAAAAAATAAGCGTTAAAGTCACACTTATATATGACCATAATCCCCAATATTAATTGTCACCTTGAACCGGTACGGATCGCCCCCACCAGGTAAAGTGACAATCAAGATAAAGTGATTCTTAATTAATTTGTGCATATTAACGCTAGCAACAAGTGTCCTACATAAAGGATGACGGCCCTCGAAAGTAAGGCAATTAGGAAATTTAAAAAAAATAATGTCCTAAATGTGTCCTATTGCGACTATAAAATGCTTTTAATATGCTATTTACCTGTTGATTCGTAATCAGTAGGTCGGGGGTTCGATTCCCCCCGCTAGCTCCAGTAAATGAATAATTTCTATTTAAAAGAATGGCTTTAATTAGCGGTTCTTTTTTTATTTTTTGTTTTTAGTCTCCACCTAAAGTATGACCGACTGTGAAAAATCAAAAAAATCTGGCTATTTCTGGCTATTTTACCCCTGTTTTTTGTCGCACTTGTATTTTACTTTTTGTCGCATTTTTATATGTCATTTTGGATAACTAGTACATTTGCGAAGGCCGTAAAGATCATCATTTATATGCTAACCGAGAGTGTGGCCATTCACGTTCGCAATAAAGAGCTGTACAGCTTCACCAGACAAATGAAGCTTCCGAAACCGTCAGATCTGACCAATGAGATTGCCAGAGCTGCCATTGATCTGTTTGTAAAAAACTATGATTTTAGTTCGGATATCCGGTCCATGGGCGTGAGGGTTACAGATCTGGTACCGGATTCGACGCCTATTCAGTTAGATATATTTGGCAATGAGGAATTACGGGTACGACAGGCAAGACTGGATGATACCGTGGATGGCCTGAAAAAACGCTTTAGTAATCTGGCGGTGCGACGAGCTGTGACGAGTGACGATCCGATGGGGTGCCTGGATGCAAAGAAAGATCATGTCATCTATCCCATTTCATATTTTTAAAAGGAGTTTTTTATGGCGGTGAAGAAATTTGTGCCGGTGATTGCGAAATTTGAAAAAGATGGAAAGATCATTCCGATGAAGATATTGGGGGAAGATGGTCGAGAGTTTGACATTGACTTTATCTTTGATATCCGGCCTAGTTCGTCTTTAAAGGTCGGCGGACAGGGAACCCGCTATCATTGTCGAATTAAAAATAAAGACGTCTATGTCTATTATGAAAAGCCAAAATGGTTTGTTGAAGGTAAGGAGCATTAGTTGTAGAATATATTTCATAATTTGACAAAACAGTGCATTAATCTTACAATGAAAACAATACCACAAAAGGGAGGTTCATTTGAAAAAGCTGATTATAAAAAAATAACGGTATTTACTATTGTTCAGCCATGTGATAAACGACTATCCTTTACTCAAAAAAAGACTGGAAAAACATACAACCATTGATGAGTAGATATTGAAAAAAGAAAAGGCCACGGTAGAGAAATAAATATCTATCGGATGCGTAATGATAACGATACTGTGAACCCGTCAAGCAAAGAATGGTCTATTGATTAGAAATGCATATAATTCAATAGCTGTGGGTTTATGTCATTTACTATAATGTGCTAAGAAATTTTGAAAATGAAAGGGGAGGTATGATTTATCTTATGGATATCATATAAGGAACAATATGGATTTTGAGAATAATAATAAAAAATCTCTTTTAAAAGAGATAGAGAAAAAATCAAGTGAATTTAGAATTTATCAGGTGATTACATTTGTTTCAACAACATTCTGTAAGTTCACCTCAATAATTACAGGCGTTTCTGCTTTTGGTTTGTCAATTTATGTAGCAAATAATCAAGATATGTGGGCTAATAATACATTAATTGCTATGACTGTATTAAGTTTCATTGCAACTATTTTACCAGATCAATTAAATCTTAAAGGTATTACTGATGCTGCATATATATTACATGAAAGATACAAAGAATTGTTTATTGCGTTGGAATCCGAGACTATAACTTATAAAGAAGCGGTAAAAAGATATCGTTGTATATTTTTATCAGAAATTCCTACATGGTGGAAAAAACTTGATCCGGCTGGTCCACATGAATTTGATATATATTCAGATTATAGAGAAGACTATCAATGTGAAAAGGAATACAACCTCAAAAATGATCCAACTTTATTTGGTGATGAAAATGAATTGACAAAATTAAAATAAACAAAGAGGAAATTGAAAAAAGAATTAGTATACTGGAGAATAAAAATGATCTAGACTAGGCAAAAAAATCTGATGATTTTTTGATTGCTTTACTGAAGCTTTGAGATGGTATCAGATTAACAGCACAGTATGGCGTTTTTTGTAAAAAGTATGGTGACGAGATTCTTAGAGTAAATGATATTGAAACCATTGCGTCAGAACGGGATCTGGTTGGTGTGACGTTTCAGATCAAAATAATGGATGAAGCGGATTATCCGGGGATTCGGGTAAGCATGGTAACAAAATTTGATGGTGCGATCATACCGTTCAAAGTTGATATCTCCACAGGGGACATTATAACACCCAAGGAAGTGCGTTATCAATTTAAGCTGATGTTGGAAGACCGGGCTGTTGATATTTGGACTTATAACCTTGAGACGATTATGGCCGAAAAATTTGAAATGGGGTTGTTTTGGTTTATCATTGTGGTATGCACCTTTCCTGTCAGATTTTTGTTTGGTTTGCAGCTACATCAAATCAAATGTTGGGTGCATTTTTCTGTCAACTTCTGTTTTTTAGATGCTACAGAGTGTGTTGTTTTAATGTCTCAGCTGAATTTTAGAGCTGGGATAGTTGAGAAAGGTTATTAAAAAATGTCTGAAAAAAGCCAAGAAAATACTTTATTAAGCGAAATAGTTGAATATGGCAAATATGCACTTGATCTAGAAATAAAAAGGGAAGAATCTTTAATAACTCAAGCTAATCAAATGACTACTGCTTTTTCTTTTAGTACAGCTGCTTTATACATTCTTTTTCAAATAGGTTTAGAACATTACAACCAACTCACAAAAGATTATTTATTATATGCAGTTGCATTAATTACATTTTTGTTATTACTATGTCTTCTATTTGCATTCCTAGCATCGTGGAGATGGAAGCAAAATAGTTTTTATAGTGCCAATGATTTCTTTGAATATGTTTCTAAAAACGAGAAAAAATTTCTTGAAAATGATTACTCTTTCTTACTTGAATGGAAAAGTGCTATTACTGAAAAACATTCGAGATTATTTGAGTTGAATAATCGACGTGGATTATTTCTAAAACTTTCTATGGGTTGTTTTTTCAGCGCATTAGTAACAGTTTTTATATTTGGAACTAAAGCATTTATTATAATAATAGGAGGCAGTATATAATGCTAAATGAAGAAAAACAAACAGTTTCTGAAACTGTTTCTGAATCAGCTTCAGAAATAAATGTCGTAGAAACGCAAAACACAACTGGATCATTACTTGCTAAAGTCAATGAACAATCAACATTAGGTCTTAAAGAAACAAAAAATTTTTCTAGCTCGCATACAAAAAAGGATCTTCTTGAAAACAATTAATAAAAATAGCGATTAGCTAAGGTGTGTCTGAAAACCAATTCCTTACAATCTCCACAATGCGTTTAAGAATAAAGCAAAAACATTGGGAGAAGTATGATGCCGTCAAAATGCTATGAAATCACAGATGAACAATGGGAACAGATCAAATATTTATTTCCCAAAGCCAAAACAGGTCGTCCACCTAAAGATAATCGGTTAATCTTCAACGCAATTTTATGGATTGCACGAAGTGGTGCTGCGTGTTGAGATCTTCCCGAAAGTTTTGGTTCCTGGAAAACGGTTTACAGCCGTTTCTGTAAATGGTGTGATGACGAAACACTGGCAAATGTTTTTTATGCCTTAAATACCGATGCTGATTTCAAAATTCCAGCATTGATTCAACCATTGTAAAAGCGCATCAGCATAGTGCCAGTGCTAAAAAGGGGCTGTAAATGAAGAAGTGAATCAATACATCGGTAAAAGTTGGGGTGGTAACACAACTAGAATTCACGCAGAGGTTGACCCTCTGGGAAATCCGATTTACTTTGAACTTTAAGGCGGCCAAGTTTGCGATAATACCGCTGCAATTGGTCTGTTGGCAAACATTGATATCAAAGATACCAATATCCTGCGTGATAAAGCTTATGGAACTAAAGAGATCAGAACTTATATCACTGCACAAGATGCGGCCTATACAATTCCTCCAAAGCCAAATACTAAAGAATCCTGGGATTTTGACTGGTGGCTTTGTAAAGAGCGTCATCTGGTTGAATGCTTTTTCAATAGAATCAAACATTTTCGTAGAGTTGCGACACGTTATGACAAGCTGGCATCTGGCTTTTATCGAAATAATCAGTATTTCGACTTTTCAGACACACCCTGGTTAAAACAAGAATAAATTACTCAAAAATTTTAATGAGAAGGTTAATGTAAATATGTAGGATATAATCCATAAATTTTTTTGAAAGAGTGAAAAGTGTGGGAAAAGCAATAAGAGAAATCATTTCATATACGGGGTATACAGTTAGTTTATATTTTCTATGTCGTTATGTAAATGATGATTATGGACTGATTTACAAGATGTTGCTATGGATTTATTTAACATGTATAGTTTTATTTTTTGAAAATAATGGAAAAGAAGTGTTGAAAGAAATCTTTAAAAGCAATTTGATAGTAATAGGTGTTTTCGTTATTGATATATGTTATGGAGTGTCTTATGCTGATTTCATGAAATTATTCATAACACAAATTGTTTGGCAATTTATCTTAGTAATATTTGTTATAATTTATAATAGTTCAGTTAAATTGCATGGGAAATATGCATTAAAATTGGCAAAGTTTATGTCAATTGCGACATTTGTCTTTTTAATTATTTTACAATGGAATGAAATGGTATCTTTCACTATTATCGGCGTATGTGGGCTTTTTATGGGGTATAGATATCATTTATTTAGTAACGCAGAAGAACGAGAAAAATGTAGATTTGAGCAGGAAGAAGAGAAAGAACAAAAAAAGAAAGAGCAAATAGAAAAAGAACGAGTAGAAAAATTAGAAAAAGAAAACGCTAAAATGAAAGTAAAACTTGATGAATATAAAAGAAACGAAGAAATAGTGAAAAATAAATCCAGAAGAAAAAGAAAAAGGAGTTTAAAAAAGAGAGCTGGTTAGAGTTAGTAAAATTTTTTTTATAGATAAATTAGCGAATTTAGGGCGTTGGGATACATTGAAATTATAAAAGTACTTACTGCGGTACTGATGCACATTATATGATGGAACGATTTCTGGAGCGAATTTCTCTTTCTGAATATAAAGATCAATTCATTTTGAAGGGGGGAATTCTAGTAACGGCGATGATCGGGTTNAACGCANGNTCGACCATGGATTTAGATGCCACGGTAAAAGGAATCAATGTGAATGCTGATGACGTTGAGCAGATCGTTGCTTCGATTGCCTCGGTTCCCTTGGACGATGGAGTATCTTTTTATATCAAGAGCATTGGTGAGATAATGGATGAAGCTGAGTATCCGGGGATCAGGGTTAGTATCGAGACAAAATTTGACGGCG
>NZ_AXAC01000030.1 GCF_000472665.1 Acetobacterium malicum subsp. dehalogenans DSM 11527
AAAAAAGAGAAGCTCTATAAAATTAATACCAAAAGTATGCCCATGGTTGAAGTCAAAACGATTGTTTACCGCTATATCCATTATTACAATCGACGACGAATTTACAGTACAAATAATGGCTATCCACCGCTGGTTTATCGGGGGCTTTTTATCGACAATCACCAGCTCGCTGCATAGCATTTGAAGTTTTGATGATTGTTACCGACGATGAGGGCTGGCTATTCTATAGGGGCTTGGAAAATTCCTTGCGCGTTTTGACTGAACTATTATTGACAATTCCAGCAGGAGCAGCTGTCCTTCGGGATTGACATGGCAGGCTTTTTCTTATTCCTACTGTTTGGTGTGTATCATCTCCAGCTGTATCAGATGTGGAACAAGGATCCCACCTATTTGTACAGCGGGGTGTACCTGGTACTGATGTCCTTGATCATCGTCACCAGTGCAGAAAAGCTTTTCATGAGGCTCCTGCCCGACATTCCTTTCCAGATTGCCTATATGCTTCAGGATTTTTGTGTTTTCTCAAGTGTTCCGGTATTGATCTTATTTATCCGCTCCCTTGAGCCTGCGACCATGACAAAAAAGACGGCTACTCTTGTGATTGCGCCGATTGTCCTCTATCTGTTTCTTGTGCTGGCAACACCCTATTCTTTTTATACCGGGATCAAGAGCGAAATGTCGGTTTATGAGAACCTACTCCTGTTTATCATTGTCTTTCGTCTGCTTTATATCCTGCTTAAAAAACAGGACAACAGGATGCCGTTTAATGAATTTTCCTGTGTGGTGGCGAGTATTGCGTTTATTGCGGTCATGCTTTTTGATTCCTTGCTGTATCATACCGGCTATGTCAATACCAATTTTATGGGAAAGGTGAGCCTGCTGGGCTTTTTAATCGCATTAAACCTCCTGTTGGCGAGACGCTTTACCAATAAAACCAATGAGGTCGAAGCCTTATCGGAGGCATTAAAAAAGTCCAATGAAATAAAAGATGAGTTTCTGGTGCGGACGTCCCATGAACTGAAAACACCCCTACACGGAATCAACACGATATCCGATCATTTATTAAAAGAAAAAGCGTATCCTTTAACGGCAGAACAACAAGAAAATATAGCCTTTATCCAAAATTCCGCCATGAAGCTCTCCCTCCTGGTTAGTGATTTAAGTGATGCCATTAAACTGCACCATGATGATTTACAGCTTCAGATGAGGACGATCGATCTCTATGTTATCATCCAGGTCGTGTTTCAACTGGTGTCCTTTGATATGAGCGGAAGGGCGATCCGGCTGGTGAATCGAGTCAGCCCCCTGACCTTTGTGGAAGCCGATGAAAACCGCCTGCGACAAATTTTATACAATCTGACGGTCAATGCCCTGAAGTATACTGAAAAAGGAGATATCACGGCGCAAGCAAAGCTGGAGGACGGGTATGTCGTTTTTACCCTATCCGATACCGGCAGGGGGATGCTCAAGGAACAATGGGAAGCGGTCTTTCAGGATCCCTACCATAACCCGCAGCCCGAGGGTGCATCCGACCAGGGTCTGGGCCTTTATATCAGCAGACAGCTGGCAAGAAAAATGAATGGCGAGGTCTGGATCTCCCGTTCGGTCGTGGCCGAGGGAACCACCCTGTCCGTCCGTTTATCCCGGGGCAAGTTCCAAAACGCCAATCAGGCGGTGAAGCAGGCCGTGGTGAAACAGGAGCTTCATCCGCACGCTTTGCCATCACAGGCACAGAAGAAAAAGCTTCTGCTGGTGGATGATGAGCCGACCAATATTCGCATATTATCCCTGATGCTGGAGGAAGACTATGCGATTTTTACGGCCTGCCAGGGTGAGGAAGCGCTGAAGCTTCTGCAAAACCACACGGTGGATCTGGTGATTGCGGATATGATGATGCCTGGTATGACGGGTATTGAGCTGACCGAGTGCATCCGGAAAACGCACTCGGTCATTGAGCTGCCCATTATCATTGCAAGCGTTTTGGACAGTGACAAGGAAATTGAACTGGCCTATCAGGCAGGAGCCAATGATACGATTAAAAGGCCTTTTACAGCGGAAGAAATTCGATCCCGGGTCAGGAATCTCCTGCAATTGACCGATGCGGTGGAGAACGCATTTCGAAACGAAATCGCCTTCTTACAAGCCCAGATTAAACCCCATTTTATTTATAATGCGTTAAGCAATATTATTGCGCTCTGTTATGAAGATGGTGAAAGAGCGGCCGAACTCCTGTCCTTATTAAGCCGGTATTTAAGGCATGTTTTTCAGGCGGATCCCTCCCGCCACATGCTGCCGCTGCAGCAGGAGCTGGATCTGATCAAGGCCTATGTGGAAATCGAAAAACTGCGATTTGGCGACCGCCTCCGCTATGAAACCGGTATTGATCCGAGCGTGATGACAGAGGCGATTGCGGTTCCGGCACTGCTGATTCAACCATTGATCGAAAACGCCATTCGCCATGGGATTTTCGATAAGGTAGCCCCGGGCACCGTGTCTTTAAGGATCACGGAAGTGGATGGTTTTATTCAGATTGTGGTGGCGGATGACGGGATCGGAATGCAACCCGATGCCGTCTATCAGATGATGCATCGTGAAGAGGGGAAGGGCGTCGGGATAAAAAACATCCGGAAACGGGTGGCGTCCATTCCTGACGCATCCTTTGTGATGTCATCAGAACCCGGAAAAGGGACGACATGCAGTCTCTTGTTGCCAAAGAACAGGCTGCAATTTTCCAGAGAGGAGGAGCGATAATTGTTTTCAGTCATGATCGTCGAAGATGAAGGACATATTTTGAAGTATATGCAAAAAAAACTTGCAACATTTGACGAGTTTCAGGTCATCGGTGCCTTTGCCACACCTGAGGAAGCCCTGGCGGCTTTCGATGGCATCCAGCCGGAGGTGGTCTTTTTAGACATCGAAATGCCAAGAATGAATGGGATTGAATTGGCCAGAAGATTGCTTGACAGGAAACCCGACCTTCACATTATTTTCACCACCGCCTACGGCCAGTATGCGGTCAATGCTTTTGAAGTGGAGGCTCTGGATTACCTGATGAAGCCCATTGTCGATGACGACATTGCACGGGTCATCAGGCGTCTCAAAAAAACCGCCAAAGGAAGCCAGCCGCACAAAGATGGTGGAGCAGGAACAATGCTTTTTCCGGTGCGCTGTTTTGGCTGCTTTGAGGTGCGGGATCATCAGCAACAGGTGGTGGGATGGCCGACCAGAAAGGCTGAAGAATTATTCGCTTATTTTCTTGTTCATCAGGGTCGTCCTATCAGCAAGTGGGAGCTTTTAGAGCTTTTATGGAACGATATGGCCGAAGAACGGGGTCTTAATAATTTGTATAATACCATCTATCGCATCAAACAGGTACTCAAAAAGCTTTCCACACCGGCAACGATCAAAAACATCAATGATGCGTATGTCCTGGAATCAGAGCACATATTGTCCGATCTGGGATACCTGCTGCTACTGCTGGAAAAAGAAAATAATGACCCTGTCCTGTCGGTAGAAGAAATAGTGGGGCTCGTTTTTTCGTACACGACGCCGCTGTTTGGCATGCGGGATTATCTCTGGAGTTTATCCATCCAAGAGTATGTGGCGGGACTCTATCGCACCTTATGCAGACGCCTGCTTGGCAATTACAGAGAGCAGGATCAGTTTCAGCCGGCCGAAGCGCTTGTGCGTCACTATGTCACGCAGGTTGTGGCGGACGAAACGATGATGGGGGAGTGGCTTGACATACTCGGAAAATGGAGCGGACATGAGAAAAAGGTGATACACTACCGCCGCTGGTTTCATGAAAAATTAAAGCAGGAAGAGCTGAGGTCGCAATAAGGCTGCGAGACAATCATTAGGGACGGGCTTTATTGACAATTGCAGACAAAAAAAGAGTTTCTCCGGGGAGAACTCTTTTTTTTTGTGGAAATTTTATAAAACCTTGAGAGAATTTTGAGAGAAAGGCCTGTTACACTAAAAACCTGATTTGCAACGGAGGCGACTCGGTCTGGCAATCTCAAGGCTGATCATAAAAGGATGAAGGGGGATAGAAAAGGTAGGCCTGGTCAATAGACTAAGACAACACAATGATTGCATAAACGAGCGTTTACATAAGCGTTCACATAGAAGGAGATATGATGAAAAAATTGATACTTGCACTGTTTCTTTTCTGTCTGATTGGTCCGATTCATTCAGTCGTTGCAGCCCCGGTTGGTGATGACATCCTGACGGTTCTTTCACGCGGCCATGTTCAGGATTTGGGCGATTTTCCACAGGACGGCTCCTGGGTTAAAAGCCCCGATTACGTTGGCACCGTCGGGCAAAGCAAACGCATTGAAGGTTTTGAGCTGAAGCCCGGCATCGGTCTGCCATCGGATATACAGCTCTGCTACAACGTTCATGTTCAAAATAAAGGATGGCTTTATGAGGAAGCTGATCCCACCACCTGGGCCAAAAATGGTGACTATGCCGGTACTCGGGGCGAGTCGCTACGGATTGAAGCCATTAAAATTGTCCTGCTGGATGCGTCCGGAAATAAGGCATCCGGTTACCATATCAGATACCAGGGACATATTCAGAACATCGGGGATCTACCTGTCGATGCATCCCTCTGGTTTTATGACGGCGAACAATTGGGAACCGTCGGCAGTTCTCTGAGACTGGAAGCGTTAAAACTGGAGATCGTCAAAGATGATTCACCGACTGTCGATTTAAGTGCCTACACGGGGCTGTTAACCCGGATTGACAGTCTGAATGAAGCGGATTATACTAAAGCACCCTGGAGCAGACTCCAGACGGAGTTGAAAAACAATGTCGTTACGGCGTTAAATACCCAGGACGAAATTGATGTCGCAGTCAAAACCATTACGATGGCGATGAGCCAGCTTGAGAACAGGACCCAGTCCATGGTCTATGACAAAGCGGGTACCTATGGCCCGGCAAGTGGCACAGAAACCATCAACCAGGATGTGATTATTACATCCCGTGATGTGACTCTTCAGAACCTGAAAATTGAGGGGGCTCTGATTATTGACGACGACGTGGGTGATGGGAATGTGACATTGAACAACATCTATGTGACTGGAGAGTTGCGGGTGCGTGGCGCTGGCCTGGACAGCATCCATATCAATGGCGGCGACTATCCTAAAATTATGGTGGAGCAGTCATTAGATGGTGGCGTCCGCATCGTGGGCACCAACCTTGAAGGAACCCAGATTGTTATCGGCGAGAATGCTGCCGGGGAAATCCTGATTCTGGATGGCGACTTTGATTCCGTGACCGTTGAGGCACCGGATGCGGTTGTGAAAACGCAGGGGCAGACCCACATTAAACACCTCGATGTCATGGCAAGCGCTCAAAATGCGACCATTGATCTGGGCAGCAGCACCACGGTCACCGACATGGCATTAGCCGCACCCTCTAAAGTAACCGGAACAGGAACCGTGGTCAAAGCTGAGGTTACAGGGAATAATGTCGTTTTTGAAAAAGCCCCTGAAAGCTATACCGTCGGTACCGGTGTGGTGGTACCACCCGTGTTCCCATCAGCACCACCACCAGGAGGCGGCGGTGGTGGTAATATCCCACCCGGAAAAATCAGCCTGAGTGTGGCGACGGCTCCCACGGTTACCCAGACAAAGATTTATAACGGCACCACGGGTACTGATGTGACGGATGTGACACTGGATGCGACGGCGATCACCGGGATTGCTGCTGGCGACAAAGTGAGTGTGAGTGCCACGGCGACCTACGCCGATAAAAACGCGGGGAATGGAAAAACCATTACGACGACCTACCGCCTCTCGGGTGAGCATGCGGGGAAATATAATGCGCCGGCTGACACCACCGTCAAGGATGGTGCGATCACCCCGCTGCAGCTGACGCTTTCAGGCGCTGCACCAACCGTGGCCACTACAAAAATATATGATGGCACGACCGCTACCGATATCACGGCTCAAGACGTGACCGTGAGCAATGCGATTAACGGTGACGCTGTCGCCGCCACGGTTACGGCCACCTACGCCGATAAAAAGGTCGGGTCGGCTAAATCCGTCACCCTGACCTACAGACTGAGTGGCAAGGATGCCGACAATTATCAGGCACCGGCGGGTGATACGACCCAAAAATCTGCGATCACCCCGCTGCAGCTGACGCTTTCAGGCGTTGCACCAAGCGTGGCCACTACAAAAATATATGATGGCACGTCCGCTACCGATATCACGGCTCAAGACGTGACCGTGAGCAATGCGATTAACGGTGACGTTGTCGTCGCCACGGCCACGGCCACCTATGCCGATAAAAAGGTCGGTGAAAACAAAAATATTACCATGACCTACAGCCTGGACGGCAAGGATGCCGACAATTATCAGGCACCGGCGGGTGATACGACGCAAAAATCTGCGATCACCCCGCTGCAGCTGACACTTTCAGGCGTTGCACCAAGCGTGGCCACTACAAAAGAATATGACGGCACGGCCGCAACTAATATCACGGCTCAAGATGTGTCCGTGAACAATGCGATTAACGGTGAGGATGTCAAGGTCACGACCACGGCGACCTACGCCGATAAACATGTTGGGCCGGCTAAACCCGTCACTCTGACCTACAACTTAGACGGCAAGGATGCCGACAATTATCTGGCACCGACGGGTGATACGACCCAAAAATCTACGATCACCCCGCTGCAGTTGACGCTTTCAGACGCTGTACCAAGCGTGGCCACTACAAAAGAATATGACGGCACGACCGCGACCACGATCACGGATCAAACAGTAACCGTGAACAAGGTGAGTAGCGATGACCTTTTCGCCACGGCCACGGCTACCTATGCCGATGAAAAGGTCGGGTCGGATAAACCTGTCACCCTGACTTACAGCCTGAGCGGCGAGGATGCCGACAATTATCTGGCACCGGCGGGTGATACGACCCAAAAATCTGCGATCACCCCGCTGCAGTTGACGCTTTCAGGCACTGCACCAAGCGTGGCCACTACAAAAGAATATGACGGCACGACCACAACCACAATCACGGATCAAGACGTGACCGTGAACAATGCGATTAACGGTGAGGATGTCAAGGCCACGGCCACGGCCACCTATGCCGATAAACAGGTCGGGGCGGCTAAACCCGTCACCCTGACCTACAGCCTGAGCGGCGAGGATGCCGACAATTATCTGGCACCGGCGGCGGATACGACCCAAAAATCTGCGATCACCCCGCTGCAGCTGACGCTTTCAGGCGCTGCACCAACCGTGGCCACTACAAAAATATATGACGGCACGACCACGACCACGATCACGGCTCAAGACGTGACCGTGAGCAATGCGATTAACGGAGAGGATGTCAAGGCCATGGCCACGGCCACCTATGCCGATAAAAAGGTCGAGGCGGCTAAACCCGTCACCCTGACCTACAGCCTGAGCGGCGAGGATGCCGACAATTATCTGGCACCGGTGGGTGATACGACCCAAAAATCTACGATCACCCCGAAACCGCTGACCATCGACAATTCGAAGACGACGGTGGAGAATAAAACTTATGACGGAACCAAAACGGCTACAGTTATCGTGTGGCCGACAGTAGCCGTCAACGACATCATCGGGGGTGATCAGATCAGCTACCAGGGTGCAGCAACCTTTGCGGATGCCAATGCCGGGGTGAATAAACCGGTTACGATCACCGGCAGCCTGACGGGAGCAGATGCTACAAACTACCAGCTCCCGACATCTGTTAACGCGACAGCCACGATCACCCCGGTGGAGATTAAGGTTGCCACGATGCTACAGGGGCTGAAGGCGAATGAGAAAGAGAAAGTGTATGATGGCAAAAGCACAGCCACCATGCAGGTTTGGTGGAACAATACGGATGCGCCGGAAATTGTTAGAGCTGCCATCGCATACTATAAGATCTCCATTAGTGTTACGGGGGACTACACCGACGACCAGGGCGTCCCCAAAAGCGCCGTTGGAGAGAATTATGCTATTGCCTGCCACTTTACACTCAGCGGAATAGATTCCGGGAACTTTATACTTGAGGGAGTGAGTGCGAACACGACCGGCGGCAAGATTACAAAAAAACCCTTAACCGTCTCTGCACCAACCGTGACCACTACAAAACCATATGACGGGAATACAACGGCGGCAGTAACAGCAGGCGGTTTAATCGGAGTGATTGAAAGTGAGG
The DNA here is from genome assembly GCF_000472665.1 of Acetobacterium malicum subsp. dehalogenans DSM 11527. Classification (GTDB taxonomy): domain Bacteria; phylum Bacillota; class Clostridia; order Eubacteriales; family Eubacteriaceae; genus Acetobacterium; species Acetobacterium malicum. The sequence continues at coordinate 8,179 of NZ_AXAC01000030.1, forward strand.
ACGTCACGGTAAGTGCAGTGGCAAATTATGATGTAGCAACTGTAGGAATAAATTCAACCATCACAGTCGTATACACACTAGCCGGAGCTGATGCCGGAAACTATGTTAAACCTGTAAATTACATCTTGCAAAATCAAGGCGCGATCACAGCAGCACCTGGGATAACCAGTGTAACGGTAGCGCCTAACGCAGCAACAGTCGCTCAAGGCCAAACACAACAATTGATAGCTACAGTAGAGGCAGTAGGCGGAGCAGCAGAAACCGTTATCTGGACTAGCAGTGATACTGAGGGCAAAGTAACCGTAAGTGATACAGGCTTAGTAACGGTAGCAGAAGATGCAATAGCAGGTAACTATACGATTACCGCAACCTCGACCGTTGATCAAGCGAAATCAGGCACATCAACAATCACTGTAACAAAAAATAACGTGATGACGACAACCTATGGTGGTGGTTCATGGGCAGCCTGGCAACACGGGAACGCTGCCATTCCCATCAGCGCTATGACCCCGCCAGTAGGTGCTGATAACTTTAAACTCTTTTATATCAACATGAATACCAGCACCTATTACGGAAAAGGCGGTGACGGCAAAATTTATCAGTCCAACGACTTAAAGACGTGGACAGACTATAGCGGTACAGGGGTTTTAGCAAGTGATCGGTTCACAGATCCCGCCTATCAATTGATCGGCATTGCTAGTAGTGGTAGCCTTGTTGCCCAGGGTGCCGAGGGCAAAACATTATACTACTATGGAGGTAGTGGTCAATGGGGAGAAATGCCAGTGACGACACCAACGGATGCCTGGATTAACCCCATCTATTATTATAATAATACGATAGAAATAGTGATTTATCAAAAAGCGAATGGAGAAGTATGGTGGGATGATACAGCGGGAAGTGCCTCCATGCAACTTGCCGCGAAGCCCCCCGCTCTGCCTGTTGGCTTTACCCAGTTCCTGTTTGCTTATGACGGAACTTCCTTGAGTATGCTTGCCTATTAAATAGCTGTATCAACAATGAAAGCGCCCCTGATTATCAATTAATCGAAATCAGGGGCGCTTGTAATCAGCAATAATTGAAATGTCCGTGATGCACCACATTGGGGAATTATTCCCGCAAACCGTGTGAGCAAACCCGAGAAATAGGGAGTTGAGATGTGCAGTGATGATCGGACAGACCCGGATACGATTACAGAGTTCTTAGTTAAGTAAAGAATTGTCATGAAGATTGCTAAGACGGATGCCCAAGAAAATGGCTGGAAATTCAAGGTGGTTCTGTCAAAGAAAAAAGCGTTGTATTAAAAACATTATCCTTAAGCACATTATATTAAAAGCATTATATTAAGTAGTGTTATATTAAAACAAACAAAAGCGCAGGGCAACCTGCGCTTTTCTAATGCCCTTAAAAGGCGGCATCCGATAATTCAAACGGTGTTTCCTGGTAAACGTAGTAATTCAGCCAGTTACTGAATAACAGGTTGGCATGGCCCCGCCAGCGCACCACCGGAGGCTGGGTAGGATCATCATCAGGATAATAGTTCATCGGGACATTAATCGGTTTGCCCTGGGAAACATCCCGGTCATATTCACCTTTTAATGTTTCGGGATCGTATTCGCTATGGCCGGTGACAAAAATTTGCCGGCCATTTTTGGCCATGGCGATATAAACCCCGGCATCGAGGGATGAGGCCATGACTTCCAGATCTGGATGAGCATCGATGAGTTCCCGATGGATACTGGTATGCCGGGAATGAGGCACATAAAAGGTATCATCAAAGCCCCTAAAGAGTTTGACATAGCCCTTCTCCAGATGGTGCTCAAAAACACCAAAAGCTTTTTCTGGCAACAAATACTTTTGAATCCCATAATGATAATAAAGACCGGCCTGGGCACCCCAGCAAATGTGCAGGGTGGAAAAGACATTGGTTTTACTCCAGTCCATAATCTGGGTGAGTTCATCCCAGTAGTCGACTTCTTCAAATTCCAGGGTTTCAATGGGGGCACCGGTGATAATGAGACCATCAAACCGCTGCGAGCGGATATCTTCAAAATAACAATAGAAGGAGCCCAGATGCTCGGATGAGGTGTTTTTACTCTCATAGGTTTTGGTTTGCAGCAGGGTCACCTCAATTTGCAAGGGGGTATTTCCCAGCAACCGTAAAAGCTGGGTTTCGGTGGAAATTTTGGTCGGCATCAGGTTAAGGATGGCGATTTTCAAGGGCCGGATGTCCTGATGACTGGCGCGGTCGGCATCCATGACAAAGATATTTTCATTGGTCAGAATCTGACTGGCCGGCAGACTATTGGGTATTTTGATCGGCATATATTCACCTCCGGGTGATGTATTAAAAAACTAAAGGGCTTTGGTTAACGCCTGGTCGAGATCGGCCAGGATATCGTCACTGTGTTCCAGACCGATGGATAAACGGATCATATCTTCGGTGATTCCGGCGGCAATCAGGTCGTCTCCGGAAAGCTGCTGATGGGTGGTGGTGGCCGGATGGATCACCAGCGATTTAGCATCAGCGACATTGGCCAGATGAGTAAACAGGGTCAGGCTGTCAATGAATTTCCGGGCGGATGCGATGCCGCCTTTAATGCCAAAGGTGAAAATTGAGCCAGGTCCTTTTTTAAAGTACTCATCGGAAAGCGCCTTGTAGGGGTTGTCCGGCAGAGCGGGGTAGTTTACCCAGGTAACTTGAGGATGATCGTTTAAAAAAGCGACAACTTTTTGAGTGTTTTCGAGATGGCGATCGAGGCGCAGCGATAAGGTTTCCAGACCTTGCAACAGCAGGAAGGCATTAAACGGGCTGATGCAGGCACCGGTATCCCGGAGCAACTGAACCCGGGCTTTGACAATAAAAGCCGCAGCACCAATATCGGTGGCGTAGGTAATGCCGTGATAGCTGGGATCCGGCGTGGTGAACACCGGGAAGCGGCCGCTGCCAGCCCAGTCAAAGGTGCCGCCGTCAACGATGATGCCACCAATGGTGGTGCCGTGTCCGCCAATAAATTTGGTAGCCGAATAAACGACGATGTCGGCGCCAAAATCCAGGGGTCTGAATAAATAAGGGGTGGCAAAGGTGTTGTCAACGATTAGCGGCAGACCGTTATCGTGGGCGATTTGGGCCACGGCTTTAACATCGACAATATTAATGGCGGGATTCCCCAGCGATTCGATATAAATGGCCTTGGTATTTTCGTTGATGGCGGTGCGGAAATTTTCGGGGTCATCCGGGTTGACAAAGGTTGTTTTAATGCCGAGCCGGGGCAGCGTGGCGCTTAAGAGATTATAGGTACCGCCATAAAGGGTGGATGCGGCAACCAGTTCGTCACCGGTGCCGGCGATATTGAGAATGGTAGCGGTAATGGCGGCCGAGCCGGAAGCAAAGGCCAGAGCGCCAACGCCGCCTTCCAGAAGCGCCATCCGTTCTTCCAGCACACTGGTGGTGGGATTCATGATCCGGGTATAGATATTGCCCGGTTCTTCCAAGCCAAAAAGCCGTTGGGCGTGTTCGCTGTTGTCAAAAACATAAGAGGTGGTCTGATAAATGGGGACCGCAACCGCATGGGTGGTGGGATCAGGGTTTTGACCGCCATGGAGCTGGAGCGTTTCAAATTTTCGGGTATCCTTCATAATCGTATCTCCTTATATCATTATCAGTAAATTACATATCATTCCAGTAGGAATTATAAGCAATATAACATAAATGACCAGATCTTGTCAATACGTAAAGCAAAGAATGAAAAATTAACACTCTTTTAATAACTATTCGTTTGACATTGATAAAAATTAGGTCTATAATAAATCAAAATACACGTTACAATTCAACAAGGTTGTGGAGAAGTTCATTTTCTCAGCTGTAAGGTGTCCTGAGAGGAATATCATGGAAGAGTTAAGAAGAAACTTAAATGAATATTATTACGTTAACACCCAAAGCTATTGGTTCTTTAGCTTTGGTTACTTTGCGTGCAATAAATTAAGTTCCTTTGAGAATCCCAACCCATGAGAAATTTTTAGCGATACAAGTGTATTGAATAAAAGTTGATTTTTAGGAGGCTTCTTAGGAGGCCTCCTTTTTTTTCGAAAGGCAAAAGCTAAAGATCATGCTAGCAATTTAGCGGCTGCCTGCGAATCACGGGAAATCAGTAAGGTGGTTTCTGGTGGTCTTCGGTGCACAGAAGATAAAAAAATGGAGCTTAATAGTCAGTGATTAAAAATAATGGAGGAAGAAATGATAATAGTAGTTAAACCCAACACCAAAGAAGAAGATATTCAGAGATTAATCAAGATGATTGAAACTCAGGGATTAAACATTCATTATTCAAAAGGTGTGGATCACACCATTCTAGGAATAGTAGGGGATACAACCTTGGCAGATGTGGAAAAAATCCGTTCGAATCGTATTGTGGAAAATGTGCTCAGAGTTCAGGAACCCTATAAAAAAGCCAATCGTCTTTTTCATCCGGATGACACCATTATTACTGTCAAAGGTCGAAAAGTCGGCGAGGGTACCATTAGCGTCATGGCTGGACCTTGCTCGGTGGAGAGTGAAGAGCAGATTGTCTCAATTGCCAAAAGTGTCAAGGAATCCGGAGCTACCTTTCTGCGGGGCGGCGCCTTCAAACCGCGAACCTCGCCGTATGCTTTCCAGGGCTTAGGATATGAAGGGCTGGAGTTATTAAAAATCGCCAGAAAAGAAACCGGACTGCCGATTGTCAGCGAACTGATGTCACTGGAACATCTGGAGGCCTTTGAAGATGTGGATATTATCCAGGTGGGGGCCAGAAATATGCAGAATTTTGATTTGCTCCGGGAATTGGGAAAAATTGACAAGCCGATCCTGCTGAAACGGGGGATGTCGTCGACGATGCAGGAATTTCTGATGTCGGCTGAATACATCATGAAAGAAGGAAATGATAAAGTCATCCTGTGTGAACGGGGAATCCGGACTTTTGAAACCGCCACCCGCAATACCCTTGATATCAGCTGTATCCCGGTGCTCAAACAAAAGAGTCACTTACCCATTATTGTCGACCCCAGCCATGCCACCGGGTTGTCCTGGACGGTTGAAGCATTGACCAAGGCGGCCATCGCTGCCGGCGCTGATGGCGTGATGATTGAGGTTCATAACAATCCCGAAGAAGCCCTTTGCGATGGCGAACAGTCGATTACGCCGGAACAATTCCATAAAATCATGATCACGGTCAAAAAATACGCTGAATTTGAGAACAAGGTGATGTAATGAAAAAACGAGAAGACTCCATTGTTGGCTTTATTGGCCTGGGTCTGATGGGCGGAGCGCTGGCCATGGGACTCAGGAAACAGGGACCCAGGGAAATCTGGGGTTATGATTTAAACCCAGCGGTTATCAAAACCGCCCGGGCCCAGGGCGTGATTGATGAAGGGGTCTGGGATTCGGCGGGGCTGCAAAAAATGCTGCCCCAATGCGATCTGGTTTTTATCTGTTTGACCCCGATGGACACCCTGGCTTTTTTAGCTCTTTATATGGAAGACTTCAAACCGGGAGCCGTTGTCACGGATATTATCGGGGTCAAAGAAGTGGTCTTTAAAAACCTTGGCAATCTGCTGCGCAAAGATATTGATTATATCCCCGGTCATCCCATGGCCGGCAGTGAAAAAGAAGGTTTCGGTGGGGCCGATGACCGGATCTTTAAGAACCGGAATTATATTCTGACCCCCTTACCTACCAATCACCCCGAAAATATTGAGTTGATCCGTGAGATCGTTACCGATCTGGGGTTTAACCATATTGTTGAAACCACCACCGAAATTCACGACCAGAAAATAGCCTTCACTTCCCAACTCTGCCATGTGATTGCGGCGGCGCTGGTCGATTGCGAGGATGATCTGTCGATTACGGACTTTGAGGGTGGGAGCTTTGGTGATCTGACCCGGATTGCCATGATCAATGCGCCGATGTGGACCGAGTTGTTTATGTGCAATCGCAAAAATCTGCTCGATCAGATCGAGAAATTTGAAGCCAGTCTGGAAGCGATGAAGGAAATGATCCGTTTGGATGAAAAAGAAGAATTGATTAACCGGCTTAAATCAGTTCGCGAAAAACGAGTTGCCATGGGGGAGATTCGGGAGGCGAAAAACTTAAAAAATCTGTGAGTTTGCTTAAGAGATGCGGTGTGAAAACAGTTACATCAGCCTGAAAATGATTACGCTATTGACTTAATTTAATATGGGAGTATACTCTAGGTAAAGAAACATTTTGGATCACAATTTTTAGTGGGAACAAAATGATGAGGGTAAAAGTTAAATAAAAAATTGGAGCAAAAAGATCATGAAATTATGTCATCTGCCATCTGTTGGTATGAGAAACATAAAAACGGTACTGGCGGTATTCATCTGTGTGATGGTATTTGCAATGATGGGACCGGAGTTTAATCCACTGTTTGCTGCAATTGCAGCGGTGCTTACCATGGGACCTAGCATTGAAAATTCCATCGAAACTGGCTGGAATCGGATATTGGGAACCATCTTTGGTGGAGCAGCGGGACTGCTGGGCATTTTTGCCGCTAACTCAATTCCTTATGAATTTGCCTACGTGGCCATTATCCCGCTGGGTATTATGGCACTTATCTATCTTTGTAATAATTTTAATAAGGCTGGTGCCATTGTTATTACCTGTGTGATGTTTCTCAGTGTCATGACTACTTATCCTCAGGACACGGGCAGCTACATGCTGGCAATGTTAAGGCTGTTGGAAACAGCATTTGGGATTATCGTAGCGTTTTTAATCAATCGCTTTATCAAGGTTCCGGAATGCGACGAAAAGTCAGCCGATGAGGGATCAGAAACTGAAAAAGAACTGGTCACCGGGGTAGATAAACCGGGCACTGACCATCAGAAGTTTAAAGTATCAAGTTTTTTGTATATGATATTCAAACCCTAGATTTTACGTTTTTTCTGGATTTTTGTGACGTCTGGAATGACTAAAATATATAATTACCCCTCCCCTTAAAAAAGAGACCACCCTAATACCAGGTGGTCTTTTTTTAGTAGCAAAAATTATTTGAGATGGCCGATTACCGTCATTTTATCTCTGAAGACAGCAGCCAGTTCGGGTAAGGCCAAAGGCTTGATACTGGCAATTACGGTGGTAGCCGGACCGGCAGAATCCACCACATTCAGATCATTGGACACGGTTTGAAATTGGCACTGATGGATGGTGGCAAGATTGGTGGCCTCGTATAAAATCCCTTTGGAACCGCAGGGGATAATCTCATTTACCCCGGGATGTTCAACAAGGGTTTGAAGATCCTGATAATCGGCGATTTCCGGATCACCATCGACAATGAGGGCGGCACCGAATTTAGGTTTACCAATGCAGATCACCACATCCCCGGACACCGAGGGGGTGATGCGCAACCGCTCAGCCATGCCCATCACAAAAATACCAAAGCCGGTCATACAGGTTTTGAAATTTTCTTCAGTGGAACCGTTAATTGTCAGATCCCCGATGCCGGCCCGTTCCAGTTCTTCCCGAATGCCCGCAATTAGGGCTGCGCCGGTGGGCTCCATTTCCCCGACGATGGTGTTGGAAAGTCCGATAATCCGGGCGCCACAGGCCAGCAGCTCAAAAAGACATACCCGGGCCGCAAAAATAGAAATGTATTTTGTGGCAACACACAATTCATCCCCAGGCTTCTCCCCGACACCGCCGCTACTGTCGCAGGCAGTGACCAGGAGGGCATCGGGAAGCTCAATGACCGACAGGTCACGGTATTGATAGGTTTTCATAAGATCCTCCTTTGGGGGATTGGCGGTCGTAATAACGAAAGTGTCGTGGGCTTGGCGAGCCATTTGGTTATCGCGGTAGCAGATTAAACCCTTGCCTGTTACACCTGGGTTGAGGTTACTGAAGCGACCTGATTTTTAACCGATAGCGGCAACGCTTTAAAAACAAGGGCGGCAATCAGGGCATTGATGCCACCCACCAGCGCCAGGGGAAACATCATCGCAATGACTCCGGGCCAGGTTAACATCGGGACCAGCAGCGGTGAACAGAGCAACAACAGGATCGGGCCATTGCAGACGGCGGCAACGATAACGCTGACAATCAGGCCAACGACTTCGTTGGCGGCTTTTTTAACAAAAGCATAGCTATACCAGGTGGCCACCATGATCAGACCCATTCCCAGGCCAATGGCCAGATGAACGGGTACGGTCATCGGGAATCCTGAGGTAAGGGCGGTTAGAAGATGACCGATAACCGCAATAATTGCGCCAGCCACAGGTCCCATCAGCAGGGTGCCTAAAAAAGCCGGTAGTGAATCGAAGGCAATCGTGCCAAAAACTTTTAACTGCGCACCTACAAAAGAGAGGGCAATTAAGAGCGCCATAAAGACGAGTTGTCGGGTGTTAATTTTCATTGGTTACTCCTTGTAATTTTATTATAAAGCATTTTGTAACGATAGTGAAGGTGAAATGAGGCCAAATTTAAACAAAAAAAGCCCACATCCAATACAGATGTGAACTTTACCGTCGTCCAAATGGAATCATTTCTGGCAGGTCTCCTGAGTCCGTTTCATCGCAGTATTGTCCCTTCCCATGAGGTGGTGATGACAAGTGCTCAACGATACAGTGGTGGGTCCCTACAGGATTTTAACCTGTTTCCCTATTCTCCTTTTGCAAGGCACCAAAAAAGCTTTATTTACATGGAAGAATAATAGCACATTGGGAATCGATTTGTCAAATTGAAATTGACCGGAGCTAATAATCATTGTAAGGAAAAAGTAAAGAAGAAATAGATAATCCTGGGATTGGGGGTAAATTCTGGTGTAAATCAACCCCGAAAAAACCGGACCGACCCAAAATTCATGCCAAATATTCCAGCTATAATTCATTGTATTAAACCCTTGGAGTATGATACAATACTGCACAAAATGATTAATACTAAGAGGTATAAAAATTGATTCTAATGATCGACAACTATGATTCTTTCACCTATAATTTAGTCCAGTATCTGGAGGGACTGAACGAAACGGTGATGGTAAAAAGAAATGATAAAATCACCCTGGACGAGATTGTCCAGCTGGCACCATCCATGATTGTTTTATCACCGGGGCCATGTACCCCCAACGAATCCGGCATCTGTCTGGATGTGGTCCACCGTTTTAAGGGTGAAATCCCAATCCTGGGTATTTGTCTGGGCCATCAGATCATCGGTCAGGCCTTTGGCTGTAAGATTACTAAAGCCCTGGAGCCAGTCCATGGCAAAGTCCACGCCATCTCCCATGACAATACCGGAGTGTTTGGAGGACTCAATAATCCCCTGAAGGTGACGCGGTACCATTCTCTGGTAGTGGAAAATCACGAAATTCCGGACTTTTTTGAGATTACCGCCCGTACTGAGCAAAATGAGATCATGGGGATGCGACATAAAGACTATCCGATCGAAGGGGTGCAGTTTCATCCTGAAGCGATTCTCACCGAAATGGGGATGGAATTATTGGACAACTTTTTTCAATCGACAAAAGAAAATGGTGCAAGATGCTAATACAAGAAATAAAAACCGACTTAACGAGTTTTGAAAGCTATCTTTTATTTAAAGATGAGCCCTACAGTTTCTTTCTGGACAGCGGAAGAGACCCGGACAGCCTGGGACGTTATTCATTTATCGGCGGGAGTCCTTTTCTGGTTTTTACCAGCAAAGCCGATGCCATTACCATTAAAACTAAAACTACAACGAAAACGGTTACCGGAGACCCTTTTGCAGAACTGCAAAAGTTACTAAAACAGTATAAAATGGATTATCCATCCCCGTTTCCTTTTATCGGCGGGGCGGTGGGTTATTTTGCCTATGATCTTTGTCATCATCTGGAAGAGTCCCCTCGTAGCGCTGTAGATGATGTGGGTATTCCCGATTGTTTTATGGGTTTCTATGATGGCATTGTGATCATCGATCATAAAGAAAATAAAACCTATGTGGCCGCCCTGGGAATTGAAGAAAATGAAGCGGATATTGTCAGCCGCTTGGCTGCAAAATTTGCCGGTGATCCCAAGGTCGCCATCCGTTCGGATTTTAAAATCAATGAAAATGTCGAATTCCGGGGTAATTTCACCAAACCGGAATATCTGAAAGCCCTGGATGCGGTTCATGAATACATTCTGGCCGGAGATATTTACCAGACCAATTTGACCCAGCGGTTTAACGCCGATCTACAGATTACGCCCCTGGAATTATACAGCGAACTGCGAAAAATCAACCCGGCTCCCTTTGCCAGCTATATCGATTTTGGCGAAGGTCAGATTGTTTCCAGTTCGCCGGAACGTTTTATTCTGGTTCAGGGTCGCAATATTGAAACCCGACCGATCAAGGGGACCATGCCCCGGGGCAAAACCGCTGCGGAAGATGCCGCCAACCGGGAGACCCTGGTCAACAGTGAAAAGGATAAAGCGGAACTGCTGATGATTGTTGATCTGGAACGGAACGATCTCGGCAAAATTGCCAAAACCGGCACCGTTAAGGTTCCGGAATTATTTAAGCTGGAAACGTATCAGACCGTGTTTCACCTGGTTTCAACCGTTACGGCTGAATTAAAAGACGATCTCGATGCCATCGACTGTGTCAAGGCGACCTTTCCCGGCGGTTCAATTACCGGTGCACCAAAGATCCGGGCGATGGAGATTATTGATGAGCTGGAGCCGACCCAGCGAAACATTTATACTGGTTCGATCGGCTATATTGGTTTCAACGGCGATCTGGATCTTAATATTGTCATCCGGACGATTGTCTGCAAGGATGGTAAAGGTTATTTTCAGGTCGGTGGCGGGATCGTCTGGGATTCCGACAACGAGTCTGAGTATCAGGAAACCTTCGATAAGGGTCGCGCCCTAATGGATGCGTTAAAACGATATTAAAATGGATTACGTCAGTTATAACGGAGAGATTTCAAAAAAAATCCAGATGCCTCTGGATCAGGGCTTTCTTTATGGCTATGGGGTGTTTGAAACCATCAACGTGGCCCAGGGTCAACCCGTGTTCTTTGAAGATCACATGGAACGGTTAAAGCAGAGTGCCCTGGTGATGAGCCTCAAGTTGACCAGCCATCCCGAGCAGATCTGGACCGACTGTTTGAAGGTCATCGCCAAAAATGAGATGGAGCGCAGCGGTCTGCGGGTCACCCTCAGTAAGGGGTTGACCGCCGATAATCTGTTGATCACGGCCCGGGAAAACCATTATGACCGCCAGATGTTTGAGCAGGGTGTGAAAATTTGCACCAGTGATGCGGTCCGCAATGAAACATCCCGGCTGGTGAGTATTAAGTCCAACAATTATCTCGAGAATCTGCTGATCCTAAATGAAGCTAAGACTCGCGGTTTTTGTGAAGCGATTTTTTATAACACCCAGGGCTATCTGGCCGAAGGCTGTATGACCAATCTCTTTTTGATCAAAAACGGAACCGTCTACACCCCGGCGAGAGATTGCGGGCTGCTGGCCGGCATTATCCGAAACCGGGTAATCGAGCTGCTAAAAGCCAATCATATCGCGATCGAAGAGGGGTATTACACTGGGGATCAATTGCGGGCAGCTGATGAAGTTTTTATCACCAATTCACTGATGGAAATCATGCCGGTGAAACAGGTCGATAAACAGTGTTACGGGATTGGCCCAGAAACTCTGACTGCCCGGATCGATGGGTTATTTCAACAAACCTGGGGTCAGAGTTAAATTATCTGTAATCTGAGTTAAGAATAAACGAAAAATTAAGCACCAGCCTTGCCATGAATGCAAAAATCCGTGGCAGGGCTTTTTGCGAGTGGTGATGAGCTGAATAAATTGAAACAGGCTTTGTCAGTAAACGACAAACTGTGTTAAAATACACTTAATAAAAAGAAGATTATTGCTGACAGCAAGGCAATTTTTGTTCATTGATGATAAAGTGGCAATCAGCCGAATAATTTAGAAAGAAGGATGAGGAGATAAAATGAGTACACAAATGGATCGAGAAAAAGCGTTGGCATTGTTGAAAGAATATAATGAAAGTGAATCCCTGGTCAATCATGGCCTAGCGGTTTCGGGCGTAATGGCACATTTTGCCAGACTGGAAGGGGAAGACCCCGACTATTGGGGGATTGTCGGGCTGCTTCACGATCTGGATTATGAAAAATATCCGGAGCAACATTGCGTTAAGGTGGTCGAAATACTGGAAGCCAATGATTATGAGAAAGCTTTTATTAACAGCGTCGTCAGTCATGGCTTTGGTCTCTGCGCAGATGTGGAACCCACCCATCAAATGGAAAAAATTCTCTATGCCACCGATGAACTGGCCGGGTTGATCACTGCCTGCGCCTATATGCGGCCCTCCAAAAGTGTCAATGACCTGGAACTGAAATCGGTGAAAAAGAAATTCAAAACCGCCAGTTTTGCCGCCGGGGTCAATCGCGAGGTGGTCACCAAAGGCGCCGAGATGGCCGGTTATTCCCTAGATGAGCTGATGCAGGAAACGATTATGGGAATGCGGGCCGTTGCCGATGACATCGGTCTGGGAAGTAATGAAGCTTAATCTCCCGGTTCCGGTAGAAAAGGCCTTTAAGCAACTGGAAAGCTGTGGATTCTGTGGATATCTGGTGGGCGGCTGTGTCCGGGATTATCTACTGAATACCCCACCGACAGACTTTGATATGACCACCGACGCTACCCCAGCGGAAATAATTGCGTGTTTCGCCGGCTGCCGGGTCGTTGAAACTGGTATCCGCCACGGTACCGTAACGGTCGTGATCGAGGAGATGGCGATCGAAATAACCACCCACCGGATCGAAGGCGAGTATTCGGACAGCCGTCATCCGGATGCGGTGACGTTTACCAGAAACCTGGCCGATGACCTGGCCAGGCGGGATTTTACCATCAACGCGATGGCCTACCATCCCCAAAAAGGTCTGATTGATCTTTATGGCGGAGCTGCTGATCTCAAAAAAAAGATCATCCGCGGGGTTGGTGATCCGCACCAAAGAATGGCTGAGGACGCCCTGCGAATGCTTCGGGGCCTGCGTTTTGGCGCGGTTCTGGGCTTTGCTCTGGAAGCCGAAACTGGCACCGCGATCCGGCAGAATTGTGGACAACTCCGTCATATTTCAGCGGAGCGGATTGCTACTGAACTGAATAAATTAATCTGCGGCAAAAACGCCAAAGCGATCATTCTCGAAGAAACAGCGGTTTTAGGGGTGGTGATCCCGGAACTACTGCCGGCCAAAAACTTTGATCAGATGAATCCTCACCATTGCTATGATGTCTTGACCCATACGGCAGTGGCGATGGAAACCCTGGCGCCGGTGCCGCGGTTGCGGTGGGCCATGCTTTTTCACGACCTGGGAAAACCCCAGACCTTTACCCGGGATGATGCCGGCGTGGGCCATTTTAAAGGTCACAGTAAGGTATCGGAAGCGATGGCCCGGCAGCGCTTAACCGACTTGCGGATTAGTAAAAATACCGTTGATCAGGTCTGTCTGCTGGTAAAATACCACGATACCTTGATTGAGGCCGATAAAACCAGCGTTAAGCGCTGGCTGAATTGCCTGACAGAGCCACTGTTTCGTGATCTGATTGCGATTAAGCGGGGTGATAACCTGGCTCAGGCCCCTGAGTATCATGGACGGTTGGCGTCGCTGGAAAGACTGGCGGCACTGCTGGATCAGGTGATCGCCGAAAAGGCCTGTTTCGCGCTGAAAGATCTGGCCGTCAACGGTAATGATCTGATTGGCCTGGGGATAGAAAACGGGGCCGAAATTGGCCGGATTCTTAAACAACTGTTGGAAGGCGTCATCGAGGAAGCCTATCAAAACAAAAAAGATATTTTAATTGAAAAAGCAAAGGAGATGCATAGATGTTAATTGACAGCCATGCCCATATCGACGATCAAAAATTTAATGAGGACCGCGAAGCGGTGCTGGAAAACGCCCGGGCCGCCGGGGTGGAGCTGATAATCAATCCCGGCGCTGATGAGGCTTCCAGTTTCCGGGCCGTGGCAATGAGTGAAAAATACCCGATGGTTTATGCTACCGTTGGGATTCACCCCCATGATGCCAAGGATTACGATGCCCACAAACACGATGCGCTGTTAACGGAATGGGCCAGCAAAGAAAAGGTGGTGGCCATCGGCGAAATCGGTCTGGACTACCACTATGACTATTCCCCCCGGGATGTCCAACAGGAAGTCTTTATTCGTCAGCTTATCATCGCCAAAGCGGTGGCGCTGCCGATTGTGATCCATAACCGGGAATCGATGGAGGATATGGTTAAGATCTTAAAGGAATACTTTACGCCGGAGTACGGCGGCATTATGCACAGTTACAGCGGTTCGGTGGAAATGGCAAAAGTCTTTCTGGACATGGGCTTCCATCTGTCGATTTCCGGACCGCTGACCTTCAGCAATGCCCGGAAACTGCCGGAAGTTGTTGCGATGATGCCATTGGACCGGTTGCTGATTGAAACGGACAGTCCCTATCTGACCCCCACTCCCCATCGGGGCAAACGGAACGAGCCAGCTTATGTGCGTTTTGTAGCTGCTGAAATTGCCCGGATCCGGGGGATCACGGTGGAAGCGGTGGCGGAGATTACGACTGCAAATGCTAAAAGAGTGTTCGGCATCGCTGAAAAGACAATGGAAAGATAAAAACACTAAAAAACAATAAAAAATGCAAATCAACTGTTCATTTTCCTTGACAATCGAAATAAATTCAGATAAAATGTTTAGCGTACCTTCGGGACAGAAAATGAATAAAGGGGTATCGCCAAGCGGTAAGGCAATGGACTCTGACTCCATCACTCGCAGGTTCGAATCCTGCTACCTCTGCCAAAATGTACTTAAATAGCCACAGATTGAATGTTGTCATCTGACTAACCTTAACGGTTTCCCAGAAGTTTCCACAGCATTTTATCTGTGGCTTTTTTTCGTGCTTTTTTGACTGGCTTTTTCTCACATACAGTCCGTCAATCTTAGTGGCAGCCTGGACTTTTAGTGATTCAAAAACATGAATTGTATGTCCCCAATCATGTTTACCTGTCAGACTGGCCAGTGATCGCCAATAATGCTGGTGCGGATCTGTTTATCAGCATCCACCATAACGGTTAATCGGATCCAAGTTTGTCAACGACTTGTGCGCTCTGATAACTAGGTAATGATGCCGTCGGCTAGCAATGCTTTACTTGAATGATATTTACAACCGGCTAGAGCGACAACAGTGAGGTTTGATCGAAAGGGATAATTCTGACATGACTTATACGAATTGTCTGCTTTAATAATCTCTGAGGTTATGTTTGCTAGTTGTTCAGCTGACTGCGCGCTGTTCATATTTCATATTATGACGGTGCCGAATTGGAAGTTCTGAACATTCTGGATGGTATTTTTGTATATTTTTGATAGGTTAATTTATGACCACATTCGGGTGGTTGATTTTTTAATATTTAATTTACGTTCGTATGCTATTATTAACAGGAAATAGGGTATCTATATTCAAAAAAGAACTTTTTTCACGATCAGGTCAAGAATGTTTCTTTACAAACTGTGTTTAAAGATGTAATATAGCTGTATATACAGATGCGTTGACGAAATTAGCGTATTTTATTATATTTGATGATTGCAAATGATTACATTTCGAATTTGCTGATGAGAGGAAATAATAATGAGTTCTCCGCAAATCATTACTTTTATTCATAATGTTTTAAATCAAAAACTAAATGAAATTGAAAACCATTTTAAGTCTGATATGATATATATCAACGGTCCGATTTCTGATGATTTGCTTGGCGTCTTTTTAGAATGTGTTGAAGAATTAATTGAAGATAAGAACGAAAAACACGACGGAAGACTATTAATTATGTTGACCACGACTGGTGGAAGTGCAGAAGTGGTCGAGAGGTTAGTTAATATTTGTAGAGCAAAATATAATGAAGTTAATTTCTTAGTTCCTGATTATGCTTATAGTGCGGGTACAATATTTTGCATGAGTGGTGACTCGATATATATGGATTATTCGAGTGTTTTGGGACCGATTGATCCTCAAGTAATGAATAAGGATGGAAAGTATGTAGCTGCGCTAGGTTATTTGGATAAGATGAGGGAATTTGTAGAAAAATCCCAAATTCAACAATTAAGTGAGGCTGAGTTTTTAATGCTAAAAGAGATGGATTTAGCAGAATTAAGATCATTTGAACAAGCGGTTGAGCTAACTACCGATTTGCTAAAAGATTGGTTAGTGAGGTATAAATTCAAAAATTGGGATAAACACAGTGATAATACTGATGTTACTGAAGAAGATAAGGTAGGGCGGGCGGTTGAAATTGCTCAGAAATTAGCAGATTATAAAGAATGGAAGACTCACGGGAGACCACTTAATATCGAAACACTAACTAATCTAAAATTAAGGGTCTAAGATTATTCGAATGATAATAATCTTAGACCCTTAATTAGAGATTATTATAATTATGCTCAACAGTACATGGGATTGATTGGCTATGGTGGATTTATTCATACAAGGAGGCATATATAATGGGGATTACAAATGATATTGAAAAAATCATAAAAGAATTCGATAAAAATACTGATTATGCTAAAATGGAAATAAATCTTGGGAAAATACTAAAAGAAGAACATAAAAAATATATATTGTTTCCAGTTGATAAACCCAAGGAAATGATTTGTAGCTATCACTGTGAAAGAAGTAACTTACTAAGAAAAGAACTTTAACATTTAATGTGATATTGAGGTAAAGGTGGTAATATGGGAACAAAAAGCAAAGATTTTTATACCAATAGTATAGGTATAAACTCAACCTTATTTGAGTTTTCAATTGATTTTGGGAGAGAAACAGTATACCAGAATGAAAATGGAGATATTGAGAAAACTTATGATAAAGTTGCGAAAATAAGAATGAGTCCTCAATTAGCTAAAGTTTTATCGGAAATACTTGCAGAGCATATAAATAATTTTGAAAATGAATTAGGTCCAATTTCTCAGATAAGAGGTGAGAAAAATGAAAATTGAGAATTTTCAACTAAAGCATGATAGTATTCCTGAAAGTATGCATAAAACGTCAACAAGTAAAAATCCTATTTTTTTAAGTAAGAACATGGATGAATTCTCGTTATCGAAATCAAACTTTATGATAGGTGATAGTAAACTTGGGACAAGAAATACAAATAAACAAGCGCTTTTCATTCCAAAAGATAAAGCAGATAAGTTTATTAATTCAAAACCCAAGAAAGATTTATTGGATAGACATCGCAGAATAGCGCAAATGTATTCAGAAGGAAAGTGATTTAGATATTGGAATTAGGATTCTCTAAACAAATTAGATTAATATCAAGTGATCTTATTGAGGGGAATATAGGTTTTGATTGCGGAGATCAGGTATTTAATGAATATTTGTTTAAAAAAGCGATAAATGATTTAGAAGCGGTTACATACCTTTTTCTTGATAATATGGATGAATCGAGGATTGTAGGGTATTTCTCTTTATCCTGCTCATGTATTGTAGTAGAGAGTAGTAAATCAAAAACACAATATCCAGCCGTTGAAATAAGCATGTTAGCATTAGACAAAAGATATCAGAAAAAAGTATATCAAAAAGAAGTATCGTCTGAAGATTGTTTGACATACAGCGATATTTTAATTTCGACTGCCATTGATACAGTTAGAGTTTTTACCGATAAAATTTGTGGCGCAACACATATTACATTGTATTCTTTAAACGATGAGAAGGCTTTGAAGTTTTACAAGCGAAATGGATTTGAAGATTATGCAGAATCTTTTTTTAAAAAAAGTAATTTTTTTTCGCAGAAATGTGTTCCTTTATTTCTTGAAATGTAAAAATCTAATTTCTCCACATATTTTTTTAAATAAGCGAGAAGTACAAATAGCAGATCTGTAACGGTCTGCTATTTTATTATTGATATCAATATAGAACGGATTTGTTATGAAAAAAATGCGCTTTTTATGAAATAGTAAGATGAATTTGGTAAGGAAGTTTATGTTTATTTTAATGATTGCAAAATTTGACCAGAGCGGCATAACCTTGATGGAGATTCTATAGCCTGACGACAGAATATTTGATGTGAATCTTGAAGTCCGTCTAGCTCCATCAATAGCGGTTGGTGTAAGATCAGTCATCATGGAGTATAAAAGGGGAATTAATTATGTCAGATCAGAAAATCAGTGTTTTTGATATTTACGAATACCTGCCTCAAACGAGTTGTAAGAACTGCGGTGAAAACAACTGTATGGCCTTTGCTGAAAAATTATTACAAGGAAAAAAAACCATCGGTGCGTGTTCGGCGCTCAGAATAGCAATTAATGAAGAAAACCGCCAAGAAATTCAGAAATTAATGGATACAAATAGGGATTAGAGCAGACCGACAGTGACTCATTGTTTGTCTGCTCTTATCTTTTTATAGTATAATGTAAGCTAACAGAGAACAGGACGCCTGTTATGAAGCAAAGAATTACATGGCCTGAAGCAGGCATAAAATGGAGTGAAAATGGAAGTCACAAAAACTCGAATATTTATCGCCGATGTTAGGATCTTGAATGAGCCCCACCGCTTGGCTACAGCAATGCAAGTGGTCTCGCAAGCGCGGCGGGAAAAAGCCACGCGGCTTAAAACACCGGGAGCTAAAGCTTTGTCAGTGGGCGCGGAAATGCTACTTCAACAAGCGCTGGAATGCGTCCATGGCATCAGTGGAACGCTGAGGATAGCACCAGGAGAAGATGGTAAACCGATGTTATCAGATTATCCGGACATTCATTTTAACCTGTCCCATTCGGGCCATTATGTGGTCTGTGGTCTCGGATTCCAGCCGGTGGGGGTGGACATTCAAAAAATGGAGCGACCGAATCTAAAACTGGCCCGGCGATTTTTTGCTTCCTCAGAGGCTGATTGGCTCTTGGCACTGCCGGCTGCAAAACAGACCCGAGGTTTTTATGATCTCTGGGCACTGAAGGAAGCCTATATGAAGTACACCGGCAAGGGATTCAAACTGCCATTGCACGCATTTCAGGTCGACTGTCAAAATGAATCAGCAATCAATCCGGGGGCTCTTATCGTAGTAGACGGTAACAGCATGGCGGTGGTGATAAAAAATTATCCCGAGCTGGAAAACTATGTTTTGTGGGGTGTCACTGATAGGATCGGTTTTCAGGAAAAATTAGAATGGATCAGCTTATAGGGGGAATCACGTGGAATCGAAGACGAGTCTAAAAGAAAAACTTTTAACTGTATTTATCACCTTTTTTAAAATCGGCCTGTTCACCTTTGGCGGTGGCTATGCGATGATCCCGCTGATTGAGTATGAAACGGTAGAGCGGCATCATTGGATTGACAGCAAGGATATTTTAGATATCTTTGCCATTGCCGAAGCGACCCCCGGAGTCATTGCCATCAATACGGCAACCTTTGTCGGTTATAAGGTCGCCGGCTTCTGGGGCTCCCTGTCGGCCACTCTGGGGGTGGTGATCCCTTCATTCACGATTATCAGTATCATTGCCCTGTTTTTCCAGGAATTTCAAAGCCTTGAGTGGGTCGGCTACGCCTTTAAAGGTGTTCGGGCTGGCGTCATCGTTTTAATCCTGGGGGCTGTGGTTAAGATGGGCAAAAAGGGAGAATACACGCCGCTGACGGTGCTGATTTTAATCCTGGCCTTTGGGCTGGCTTCATTTACCGATATCAATGTCATTTATCTGTTGTTAGGTGGTGCCGTGACCGGTCTTTTTTATCAGCTCTGGCAGAATCGAAAAATTGCGAACGGGAAAAAAACCGGGGAGGATAAATAATGTATCTGGAACTATTTATCACTTTTTTCAAAATAGGCTTATTTACCATCGGCGGTGGTTACGCCATGATTCCGCTGATTCAGCAGGAAGTGGTGGCCCACGGCTGGTTGACGCTATTGGAACTGACCGATTTTATTGCTGTGGCAGAGTCCACCCCCGGGCCCTTTGCGGTGAATATTGCCACTTTTGTGGGAATGGAAATGGGTGGACTTCCAGGTGCGCTGGTAACAACCACAGCCGTGGTGCTACCCTCGTTTATCATTATTCTTTTCATCGCTAAAGCATTTACCAATTTTCAGCAGAATAAATGGGTTCAGGGAACCCTTTATGGCATGCGGCCAGTGGTGATTGGTCTGATTGCCGCGGCGGTGCTGTTGCTGATGTCCACCGGGTTTATTGGCGAGGGGGCTGAAATTCACTCGGTGGGTGATTTTTTTGCCAGCCTTCAATATCTGGAAATTACTATTTTTATCATTGGCAGCTTTTTCTATTTCCGGTTTAAATTGCATCCGATCAAACTTATTTTGATTTCAGCCGGTTTGGGAATGTTGTTTTTTGGTGTAGTGCCAATGTTTTATTAATTGATAGGATCTATTTTTAAATAGGTCTTATTTTTTTGGGATGGATTAAAATGTAAGGAGCTTTGTTTGGGGAATCAGCTTAAACAATAATTAATCCGGTCGCCTCGTCACATAGATATCACAAAAGGATGATAAGCTAATTAAAAATGACACAAAGATGTCATAATCGTCTGCTATGATAAGAAAAAAAGGAGGAATTGAGATGACCGTTATCATTAATGTATTAACTGCCTGGTTAAGCGTCATTTTTGCCGTTTTACTGGCAATCATCTATTTATTGCGAATTGTCAATAAGGGACAAAGAAAAAATAAATTCATCGCTAAAATTAACCGTAATCTGAGAAATTCACATAAAACAATGGGAATCGCTTTTGTAATCACCGCCTGTATCCATGGATTCTTTTCCTCGGGAGCCATTCTGTCATTTAATTTTGGGACCCTGTGCATGGCAATGGGAGTGCTGTTGGGACTAACTTATATGCTCAGAAAATTGTTTCCCCGAAAATGCACCTGGATCAAACCCCATCGCTGGTTAACGGTGGTGCTGATTGTCTTTCTGGGAATCCATCTCTGGGAAGTTGGCGGAATCATGGGTCCGGAAGCTTTTTTTAATAGTTCGTTAAAGGAAGTGGAGACTTCGGTGGCAAAATTGTATGGAACTGAAACGGTATCGGCTGCCGCTGTGAATAGTCAAACCGATCCAGTATCGTCTGAAGATTCTAGCACTGCCACGGCTGAAAGTACTCCAGCAACAACGACGGATTCAACCGTGACCGATACGGTGGTTACCAAGGCCAATCTATTTTTGGACAGTGTTGATTTGAGCGATGGTACCTATATCGGTGTGGCTGAAGGTTATGGACCGGAGCTGACGGTCAGTGTCACAGTGGCTGAAAATGTGATTACCGCTGTTTCAGTGGTCTCTCACAACGAAAACAATGTAAAATATTATGGCAAGGCCATTGATGCGGTGCCGGCAGCTATTATCGCCGCCCAGACCCCGGTGGTTGACACCATTTCCGGAGCAACCTATACATCAAACGGGATTATGCAGGCGGTCATTAACGCCCTGACACCAGCGGTCATTTCCGGGACCCTGCCCAGCCTGTAAAATTTCGGCAGGAATTAAAGTTATCAACTTGACAAAAATCTGAAATCAAGATATTATTTTTAGATAATTGAAACATTTCAATTACGTTACTGAACGATTAGACGCCCATACCTGTAAATTTGCCAGCGCGGTCAATTTACAGGTATGGGTGTCTTTTTTATGAAAAAAAACTTCTTCAATATTTTGAAAGAAAAGGGGTAATACTATTTAAGAAGAAAAAATAGAAAAGACCGGAGAAAGAGGCGATTATTGTGAAAGATAAAATTTTTGGTGTGTTACAGCGAGTGGGGCGATCCTTCATGTTGCCCATTGCTTTGTTGCCGGTGGCCGGACTGCTATTGGGGATTGGTGGTTCATTTACTAATGTAACCATGCTCGAATCCTACAATCTGATGGGCGTTATGGGGCCGGGAACGATTGTAAATGATATTCTTAGTATCATGCTTGCGGCCGGTAATATTATCTTTGCCAATCTGCCCATCATCTTTGCTATGGGTGTTGCCATTGGGATGGCTAAACAAGAAAAAGCAGTGGCTGCGCTGGCCGGCGTAATTGGATTTTTAGTCATGCATGCGGTGATCGGGGCACTGATTACCATTACCGGAACCTATACCCCAGAAACCTTGCAAACTGCCAATGATCTGGCTAAGTTGGCCGCGGAGAAAAGCGGCAGCGCAATGGTTCCGATGATGGCGAACAAAATGTTGCCAAGCGGATCAATTGCTGAGGTGGTAGGAATTGCATCATTGCAAATGGGCGTATTTGGAGGAATTCTGGTTGGTTTGGTAACGGCCGCTCTACATAACCGCTTCTACAAGGTAGAATTCCCACCGGTGGTATCATTCTTTGGTGGCACTCGTTTTGTCCCTATTATTACGGCCCTGGTCTTTTTATTTATTGGTGGATTAATGTTCTTTTTGTGGCCATTTATTCAAAATGGCATTTATGCTATTGGCGGTCTGGTGGTGGCATCCGGATATTTTGGTACCTTCATCTATGGCTTTATCGAACGAGCATTGATTCCCTTTGGGTTGCATCATGTTTTTTATCTGCCTTTCTGGCAAACCGGATTGGGTGGATCAATGGTGGTGGACGGTGTTTTGGTTGAGGGGGCTCAAAACATCTTCTTTGCGCAATTGGCAAGCCCTGATGTCACTCACTTTTCAGTGGAAGCCACCCGTTTCATGTCGGGTAAATTCCCGTTTATGATTTTTGGATTGCCTGGGGCCGCTTTGGCCATGTATAAATGCGCCAAAACCAATAAACAAAAAGCAGTTGGGGGGTTATTGATATCGGCGGCGCTAACCGCTATGATCACTGGTATCACCGAGCCAATTGAGTTTACATTTTTATTTGTAGCCCCATTTTTATATGTTATCCATTGTATCTTTGCCGGCTTGTCTTATATGTTTATGCATATGCTGAATGTTGGGGTTGGGATGACCTTTTCAGGCGGAATTATTGACCTTACCCTGTTTGGCATTCTCCAGGGAAATGCCAAGACAAATTGGATATATATTGTTATCGTGGGAGCCGGTTATTTTATTCTCTATTATTTTTTATTTAAGATCTTAATCAACAAATTTAATCTCAAAACCCCGGGTCGTGAGGAGGAAGACGAGGAAACCAAGCTTTATACCCGGGCCGATTATGAGAAAGAAAAAAATAAAGGTAAGGATCAGAATCTTGGATCCAGTGATCCTGGATCGGCAATGATTGTCAACGGGTTAGGTGGAAAGACGAACATCAGTGATCTGGACTCATGCGCAACCCGGCTTCGGGTGACCGTGCTGGATGGGGAAAAGGTTGATGAAAAAATCCTCAAGCTTTCCGGAGCAGTGGGGGTCATCCAAAAAGGGAATGGGGTTCAGGTTATTTACGGACCGAAGGTCACCGTTATAAAATCAAAATTGGAAGAATATCTGGAAAGCTCGGAAAGTGACCTGGAAACAGTGATCCCAATCGATGAAAAATTGCCTGAAAAAGAGGTAATAACTGAAACGAAAGAAGCTAAAATAAAAACCCGGGAAATTTTTTCCGCACCTATCGATGGTGATTTACAGAGTATTACCGCAGCGCCGGATGAGGGCTTCAGCAGCAAAATGGTGGGGGACGGGATTGTCATATTTCCCACGGGCGATACCATCTATGCCCCCTGTGATGGCGATGTTACCCTAGTTTTTCCAACTAAACATGCCATCGGACTGACCAGTTTGGATGGCACCGAGATACTTATTCATGTGGGGATTGATACCGTCAAACTGGAAGGGCAGGGATTTGATGTTTTTGTCAAAACCGGAGATAAGGTCAAAAAAGGAGATCTTCTGATGAAGGTGGATATGGAATATCTGGCAGATCACGCCCCTTCAACAGCCATCCCGATTGTTGTTACTAATTTAACTGAAGAGCAAAAGATAACGATCATTAAGAGTGGTGTTATTAAAAGCAATGAAGAGGCTTTTGCCATTGAATCCTGATCAGACTTATGGGTGCCAACGAATTTGCGCAAAGGATTGGACCGCTCACAGCGAAATAAATTTGTCAGCCCGCATGTTGCAGTCAGACCAAAAAATGACAGATGTCAGAGATTTGGTTTGGCATAACATGACTTATATCATACAGGAGGAAGAAAGATGAAATTTGAGTTAAGAGATTGGAAACTGGATGATGCAGAAAATCTTGTGCGTTATGCCAATAACCCCAAGGTTGCCTGCTTCTTAAGAAACTCTTTTCCATCACCCTACACATTGGACGATGCCCACATGTTTATCGACCAGTGCATGCACCGTGATCAGACTAAACAGTCGATCAAAGCCATTGTCATTGATAATGAGCCGATCGGTTCGGTGGGATTGTTGATTCAGGACGATGTCAGTTGTAAGACGGCCGAGTTGGGATACTGGTTGGGTGAACCATTCTGGGGAAAAGGGATTATGACCAAAGCCATTATTCAAACCTGTGAAAATGGATTCGCCAATTTTGATATTTTCAGAATTTACGGCCGACCTTTTGTGGATAATGTCGGCTCCCGGAAGGCCCTGGAAAAGGCCGGATTCCAACTGGAAGGAGTTTGTAAGAAAGCAATATTCAAGAACGGAAAGATCACCGACTATTGTATGTATGCCTTGATTAAGTGAAATAGCACAATAAAAAAGATGCTGAGTGATGTAAAAATCATGCAGCATCTTTTTTTATCACATCATCCGGATCGCTTCCATCGGGCAGGCTTTGGCACAGCGGGTGCAACCGGTGCAGCGGTAGTATTCATCCAGCACGGGGTAGGCTTTCTGGTAGCGGTCGATATCGGTTTTACGCAGGGCGATGCAGCTCAGTGGACAATCACCAGAGCAGATACCGCAAGCCATGCAGAGCTCATAATCGATGACGGGTTTTTTCTTATCAGCCATGGGTTACGCCCTCCATTTCCAGATCGCAGAAGCCCAGGTCCTCAAGGGCGGTTTTGGTGGGGATGCCGGTTTTTTTATCCCAGCCCATAAACTGGTAGTGAACACTCATCATGGCATCCAGATCAAAACTTTTACCTTTTAGAGGTCCTGTTGTTAAGGGTGGGTTGCCGCTAAGACGTGGGTTCATTTTAAAATCGCGAGGGTTGATCCCTTCTCGGACATTAAAGGCCTGGCGTAGGGTTTGCATCCGCAGACCGATGGTCATGTATTCGTTGGCGGTTTTCTGCCAGCCGGTGGCAGCGTTGAGATAGTCAAAAAGTTTAAAGTGATTCAGTCCGCTGACCAGCGCAAAAAAACAGCCGCCGGAGCCATCGAGAATCTGTTTGATACAGGCGTTGATCATTGATTTCAGGCCGACCTGATTGTTAGCCTCGTACTCATCGTTTTTATCCTCACCCAGTTTAACCTTGGGCGCCCAGGTTACATCTTCCCAGATTCGCATATAGGTGTAATAACTGCCGGCACCAATGGTGTGGCGGCCGGGAGTCGGGTCACAGGAATAGTGGATGCCGAGGATCGGATCCAGCCGGGGATCATGCATACCCGGTTCCTGCCCACCGGCGTGGATCGCCAGCGGCGCGGATTC
This sequence comes from Acetobacterium malicum subsp. dehalogenans DSM 11527, assembly GCF_000472665.1. Taxonomy (GTDB): domain Bacteria; phylum Bacillota; class Clostridia; order Eubacteriales; family Eubacteriaceae; genus Acetobacterium; species Acetobacterium malicum. The sequence goes on from NZ_AXAC01000030.1 coordinate 33,726, forward strand.
AAGGCCCAGGATAGCACTGGCTTTTTTAACGCCGTGCTGGAGAATGGCACCAAAGCCGACTCCGGCAATCATTTGTTCGACTAGGGTGACGATTGCTTCAGTATTGCCCCAGGTGAGATCCAGTCCACCGGTGACTTCCGGGCTTAACCAGCCTTTTTCGTAACATTCCATAGCAAAGGCGATGGTATTTCCAGCTGAAATACTGTCCATCCCGCCGCGGTTGAGGAGTTCGTTGATAATAAAAATGGAATCGCGATCTTTATTTAACAGCAGTGACCCAAAAGCGGCGACGGTTTCGTATTCCGGTTTATGAGTGTGCGAAAAACGGCCTTTTGAGATGCCGTTGATATCGCAGACCCCGCCACAGCCAATCACGCAGGAATAACAGTGATACTTTTTGGTTTCATGCTTTTGGATTTGGTCGGGATTCATATGACGGTACTTGCGATGGGGAAAATCGACCACTGAACCCTTCCAGTTTTTGACCGGGGTGTCGCCCATGGTCATACCCATGGTGTTGGTAAAGCCAGTACCCCATTTTTTGATGATGGCAGTGGATAACATCCCGTCAATGGGGATGGCCTTATCAGTCGCGACCATCGATTTTCCCATCATCGGCAGCATCGCCCCGCTGGCCAGTGAGGGCAGATTGGCGGCCTTGATTTTTCGGGCATAATCCCGGCTGATCGCTTTGAGGGTCTGGGGATCCTGGGAACGGATCATTTTTGAACCAGCCAGGACCACGGCCTTCAGTTTTTTCGACCCCATCACGGTGCCGACTCCCGACCGGGCCGCCATCCGGCCGCCATCGTTGGAAATTCCGGCGATCAGCGACTGGTGTTCGCCGGCCGGGCCGATGGTGGCAATGGCCAACTTTTTGTTAGTCGTGACTTTCTGATTGATGGCGGCTTCGGTTGCCACCGTGTCCAGTCCCCAAAGATCACTGGCATCCAGAAGCTGGGGGCCGTTATTATCGATAAAAAGCATTTTGGGAGTTGGTGCCTGACCCTTAAAAAAGATACCGTCATAGCCGCTTTGCTTGAGCGCCGGCGAAAAGGTGCCGCCGCAATTGGCATCGCCGAAACCACCGGTGAGGGGGGACTTACAGACGGCCAGCCAGCGTCCGGTCATAAAACTACCGGTACCGGTGAGGAGTCCGCTGACAAAGCCGAGGATATTCTTCGGCCCCAGGGGATCGGCTCCCTGGGGGATATATTTATAAAGGATATAGGCGCCCAGGCCCACCCCGGAAAGAAAATGTTCGTAAATCACGTCGGGGATTTCAATTTCTTCAAAGGTGGAATCGGAAAGATCCACCATCAGTATTTTGCCGCAATAGCCTTTCAAAAAATTACCTCTCATCCTCCAGTAAGGGGGAGCATAAAACTGATCACATCTCCGTCTTTTAACTGGGTATTCAATTTCACCCGCTGGTAGTTGACCTGGCAGATCACCAGCGGCTGTAACACCAGGGGGATTTTCAGCCGTCGATAAACGCTGAACAGCCGGGTCCCGGGGGGCAGTACCATCATGCCATCCTCATCCAGAACAGTGAGGCTGGCAAAGGGTGGGGGATAGACCTGAACCTTCATTAAGCCTCGGGTGCCGTTTCCGGACAAAGCTGGGTCAGAATCTCACAGCATTCCTGATAATGCATAATCCGGGGCACCGGGTAGGTGGGGTTGCCTTCTTTAAGAATTCGTTTGGCCAGTTCAGGAATATCTTTTTCCTTCAGAGCATAAATGGTGGTGGGAATACCCATGTTGGCATTCATTGCTTTTATTTTTTCAATCAATAGCTCCGCTAGGGTTTCATCATCGTTCATGGCTTCACCCAGACCGGCATAAAAAGCCAGCTCAGCCAGTTTTTTCTGGGCTGCTTTTTTTGAAAAATCGAGCACATAAGGCAGAATAATCGCATTGGCCAAACCGTGGGGAACTCCATAAAAACCACCCATGGCATGGGCGATGGCATGGACGTAGCCGACATAGGCCCGGGTGAAGGCCAGTCCGGCATCAAAGGAGGCCTGGGCCATTTTCAGCCGCAGCTCAAGGTCCTGGCCATTATGGTAGGTGTCTTCCAGATTATTGATAATAATTTCGGTGGCATTGAGGGCTTTTTCTTTGACAAAGGCGGTATCATATTTTCCGATATAGGATTCCACCGCATGGGTCAGGGCGTCTATGCCGGTGGTGGCCGTCAGGGAGGGTGGCAGTCCGACCATCAGTTCGGGATCAAAAACTGTGGCCAGGGGCACCAGCTTAGGGTCGTTAATGGCAAATTTAGCGTGATTTTTAACGTCGGTAATCACGGCGCAGATGGTTGCTTCGGAACCGGTTCCGGAGGTGGTGGGGATGGCGAAAAACGGCGGTAGTCGGCGGGTCAGTTTAAAAAGCCCGCGCATCTTTTCGATGCTTTTGCGGTTGGTGACCTTGGCGGCAATGATTTTGGCGCAGTCGATCGGAGAACCACCGCCGAAGGCCACCACGCCCTGGCAGTTGCTGCTGTAATACAGGGCCAAACCATCTTCGACATTTTCGAAGGTGGGGTTGGGCTGAACCTTGTCAAAAACAATGGCATCGATGCCGTTGGTTTCCAGGGCACATAAAAAAGAATCCAGTAAACCCATGGAATAAAGGGGCTTGTCGGTGACAACCAGAACCTTGGTTACTCCCGATATCTTGATAACCTCGGGAAAACGCCGAACCATGCCAGGGCCCTGAAGAACTGGGGGAATCGGTAGCGGCAGCACCTGGGCGACTTGCTTCATCACTAACTGGGAACTGCGGTAAGGAACGTCTTGAAAAATATTAAGTACTCTTTGCATCAGGTAACCTCCATTTTGTTACGGTAGCATTGGATTAAATTGTTTATCGGATCATGGTAGCTTTGGACAACCCTGATTAAGGATTATTCAACGGATTATGATGTCCCAGGTCGGCGTGATGACCTGAAGCTTCAGCATCCAGCTGTAGGCGCAAAATACCCAGATCCTCATGAACCCGGACCAGGGTAAGACCGGCATAGGCATCGCCGTTCCGGGTTAACTGATAGCAGCCTAATTCGGCTTTGTGAAGCCAGGCCAGGGCCTCCAATAAATCTTGGGGGACGCCCTGGCCCAGCAACAAACAATGGCCGATACGGTAAGCAATATTGGGATACTCCGGGCTGCTTGTGGCGGTGACCTGTTCAGCCTCGTTGAACCAAAAAAAGGCAATCGCCGGGTCTTTTGCCACAAAGTTACCATTATAATACATATCGCCAAGTTTATACATGCCGTTGTGATGACCCATTTGGGCGGCTCTGGCAAAATAATAATAGGCTGTTTCATAATCGACGGGGATATCCCGGCCATAATAATGGCAATAACCCAGATAATTGATAGCCAGCGGATTGTTTTGTGCAGCGGCTTTTTCAAACCAGTGTTTAGCCTGTTTAAAATTCTGGGGCAGATTAACCCCTTCATAGTACAGACAACCCAGGGTTGCCATGGCGTGATCATGCCCCTGTTCAGCCAATTGGTAATAATAGTCCTTAACCCGTTGAAATACTTCCGGGGATAGATCCTGTTTGTTGGTTTTATAATAATAGAAATCAGCCAATTCCAGAATGGCGTTTTGATCGCCATTCTGGGCGAGAAAGTGCAATAAGTCAAGTTTATTATTGTTCATGAATCATCCTTTTGCTTAAATGTTTTAATCATTATATCACAACTGAAAATAAAGAAATTAAAAGGCTGAATTTTAAGTTTTTTTAAAGATTTTTGATCAAAATGTCAATAAGCGATTATGCCGCTTCTGGAATAAGACTGGAATCCTATTAAATATAGCTGTTGATTAAGGCTTGGACATCGCTTAGACGTACTGATTTATCGATCAGAGGAACAGCATCAAATAGTTCAGGACGCTTATCGGCGTAGGTTGGTGCCTGTTCCTGATAGAGGATACCAATCGGGATGGTGTCGCCGAATTCCATGGCTTTTTCGATGGCGGCCAGTTTATTGGTGGGGTCATAGCGATCATCCAGGGGTTTAACCCGCTGTTTGTAATAAGCAAAGGTGTTGGTTTTGTTAAAACTGACACAGGGCTGGAGGATATCTACCAGGGCGTAGCCCGGATGCTTAATGGCCGCAGCCATGATCTGAGCGAGATGGCTTTTGTCACCAGAAAAGGAGCGGGCCACAAAGGTGGCACCAGCGGCAATGGCAATCAGAAGCGGATTAAAAGTGGCCCCCATATTACAGGTATTGGTTTTATGGGCCAGGTCGCAGGGATCAGAGGTAGGAGAGGGCTGGCCTTTGGTCAGTCCATAGATCTGGTTATCATGGACAAAATGGGTGATATCCACATTGCGGCGAATATTATGAAGAAAGTGATTGCCTCCTTCGCCGTAAGAATCGCCGTCGCCACTATTGACAATTACCGTCAGATCATTGTTGGCAATTTTAATGGCAACCGCAGCCGGCAGGGAACGGCCATGAAGACCGCTGAAGCCATTGGCGGTGATGTATTGGTTTGTTTTGGCGGCCTGACCAATGCCGCCGACCAGAACAACTTGATGGGGTGGTGTTTCCATCTGGTTCAAAACCCCGGTGAGGGTTTCGAGAATGGCGTAATTGCCGCAACCAGGGCACCAGGCCGTTTCATAGGTAGTGAATGTTGAGTTACTCATGTTAGAAACCTCCCTTGAGATTTTTGATGCCGGTGAGAATATCATCTACGGATAATTGCCGGCCGTCATACTTCAGAATGCTATGTTCGCAGCTGATCAGAGCTTCTTCGCGAAGCAGCGCAGCCAGTTGGCCGGTGGCATTTTGCTCGACGTTGATTATTTCCATCACCTGGGCGGCAAAATGCTGGAGCTGTTGAGTGGGCAGGGGATAGATATCTCCGAAAAGCAGGGCACCGTAATTTTTTTCGGTCTGGTTGAGGATGTCAACGGCTTCTTTGATGGCACCGCTGGTGGAACCAAAACCAACCAGTAAGGACTGGCATTGATCAGCTCCCCAGAACTCCGGTTCAATCAGTTCCGCTTTCAAGCCTTCCAGCTTGTTCATTCGTTTTTTCACCATCTGATTGCGGATGGTGGCAGATTCAGTAATCTGGCCCCATTCATCATGCTCATCACTGTCGACCCGCACCAGCGCTTCGGATTTGCCGGGGGTGCGCAGCGGCGAGATGCCATTTTCGGTGAGGGCATAACGACTGTAGCGCTGATCTGGGGTCAAATCCGTAACTTCCGGTTCACTGAAGCGGACAATTTCACTGGCATCAAGCATCGGGATGGTGGTGGTCGAATCAGCCAGATATTGATCACTTAAGAGGATTACCGGGAGCTGATATTTTTTAGCCAGGGCCAGGCTCCGGGCGGTCTGGTAGAAACAATCGGCGTGATCCCGCAGGGCAATAACCATCCGCGGGAATTCCCCCTGGGATGCCGAAATGACAAATTTCAGATCACTTTGTTCAGTCCGGGTAGGAAAGCCGGTGGCTGGTCCGGGGCGCTGGACGTCCACTGCCACCAGCGGAATTTCGGCAATACCGGTAAAGCCCAGGGCTTCGACCATCAGTGAAAAGCCGCCGCCGGAGGTGCCGGTCATCGCGGTGGCTCCGGCATAGGAAGCCCCAATGGCCATATTGATGGCGGCAATTTCGTCTTCGGCCTGTTCCACGGCAATGGCCATGGTGCTGCTGTGGGTACTAAAAAAGTCCAGCAGGGTAGTCGATGGAGACATCGGGTAAGCCGAATAAAAACGGATTCCGGCCGCGACTGCCCCCAAACCGATGGCGGTATTACCCGACACCAGCAGATGGTCTGAAGTTTGCACCGGCTTAAAGCCGAACCGCGGTTCGGTTAGATCAAAACCCCGATGGAGGGCACTTAAGTTGATCTCGACCAGATCTTTCCGAAGGTTGGCTTTGAGAATGTCGGTGGCGTGCGCCAGGGAAAAACCGAAAATTTTAAGTAGTGCTCCAATGGCCACACTGCTGATCACCTTGGGGTTTCCAAGTTCTTTAGCGACGTCCTTGAGGGGGAGCTTAAGAACCCGGGGATCATCAATGGCCAGGGCCTGGTCGCATAGAATAAAACCATCAGCCGATAACTGAGAGTAGTGTTCCCGATAGGTCGTTTCGTCGATGGCAAAAATACCATCGAGGTTATCCCGGTGGGCATGAAGGGGTTGATTAGCAAATCGGATCTGGGTAAAATTATGGCCACCCCGGACCCGGGACATAAAATCACGGATTGTAAAAAGATGACAACCCGATTGTTTCAGCATTTTTTCTAGAAGACCTGACATTGTTTCAATGCCATCTCCGGCGGCTCCGCCTAAAAGTATGTTATACAAACTGAACCCTCCTAATCAAATATAATCGCCAAAGATAAACTTGGCATAATTAATACTTACCCAATTATTGCAAGTTTCATCTTTCTTAAAGAAATTATTTTTTCTTGTCAATTATAAATTAATAGGCTATAATAACAGGGTCGTGCTAGACGGAGAGTTAGCGGTGCTTTGTAACCTGCAATCCGCTGTAGCAGGGTTGAATTCCCCATCGAGGCGCCAAGGTTTGAGGTCTGCCAGAGGAAAGTGGCGTTGAGAGTTGGACCCTTCGCAATAGAAACTTATGAACCCCGTCAGGTCAGGAATGAAGCAGCGGTAAGTAAGACCTTCTATGTGCCGGAGGATCATCTGATTTGAGCTAACTGCCTGTGTAACGCTTGGAAGTTGGTAGTCGAAATGGGGTGCACGACAAAAAAGTCTATTGAATGTCAAACAGAGTTTGGTATTCAATAGACTTTTTGCATTGGTGTAAAATCATGATACTTAATGGTCATCATGGAATAAAAATTAGGGATAATCTATATTTTAACAAGGATTCTTGCTATAATGAAAAAAGTTCAATCATTATCCAAGTCGGATTCCGCTGTGGCGGAAAGAAGCATTAAGAAAGTTAAAATTTAGAATGTGAGGAAAAACCCATGCGATTTTTTCAAGTGAAGCCAGCAATTTATTATGGGGAAGGTTCCCTGAAACAAATTGAGAAACATAATTTCAAAAATGTCTGTATTGCCACTGACCAGGGGATGGTCAAGTTTGGTTTATTAAAAAAATTAACCGACGAACTTGATGCCAAAGGCATTACCTACCACGTTTTTGCTGATATTGAGTCCGATCCGTCCACCGAAATTGTGGAAAAAGGGTTGATGCATATTATAATGAACAAGCCGGATGCCCTGATTGCCATCGGTGGTGGTTCGGTTATTGATGCGGCCAAGGCGATAATTTTTTATTGCGTTAACTTCAAACGGATCTTTTTTGAAGACCGCTATGTTCATAAACCAATGTTTATCGCCATTCCGACCACTGCCGGAACCGGCTCCGAGGTCACCGAATACGCCGTTATCACCGATAAACAGAAAAATACCAAGATTCCTTTAACCGATATCCTGATGATGCCGGATGAAGCGATCCTTGATCCCCAACTGATTGAAAGCGTCCCGGCCGGCGCGACAGCGGCCACCGGAATGGATGTCATGACCCATGCCATTGAAGCCTTTATTTCCACCCAGAACAATCCTTTTGCCCGGTGTTATGCCAATAAAGCCGTGGAACTGGTCTTCCGCAGTCTGTACCCCAGTTATGTGAATGGCTCGGATCTGGAAGCCAAAGGCAGCATGCAGATTGCCTCCTGTATGGCCGGGATCGCCTTTAACAGCGCCGGTCTGGGAATCACCCACAGTATTGCCCATGCCTTCGGCGCGATGTTCCATCTGCCCCACGGACTGGCCAATGCCATTGTCTTGCCTTATGTGATCCGTTTTAACGGTCAGGACGAAAAGGTGCAGCATCAATATGCCCGGTTGTTAAGCGGTTCTGGCATCTTAAACGTCTCCGGCAACGCCACCGAAACTCTGTATAACAGCGTGGTCGCCCTCAGTGCGTCATTAAATATCCCCGTTTCGCTAAAGGCTTTCGGGGTTTCCGAAGCCGATTATCTGGGTGCCCGGGAAGAAATGCTGGACAAGGCCATGGCCGATATCTGCACCACCACCAATCCGGTAGAAGTGACTCGTGAGAAGCTTAAAGGCGTTATGGATCAGGCCTACTACGGCGTCTAAATAAACAGTGGCAAATTAAGAACTACGAATTACACCCGGTTGAAGACCATAAAAAGTCTTCAACCGGGTGTTCTTTTGTTTACAGCTATTCGATAACCGGTTAGGCTTCAATTAAGGGGATAATTTTGGTCAAAACAAAGGGATCGTCATATTTATAGGTGTAATAGCTTTTGATGGTGGGTGTGTTAAAATCCAATAACGGAATTGAGATTAGCGAGTGATCCTCGAGATATTGGGAGATCAGACTTTTGGGTAAAAAACTGTAACCGGTGCCGTCTAATAAAAAGGGAATCAGTTTACTGCTGTTATCAATTTCGAATTTAAATTGATGATGGGGCGGGAATAATTCGCGGATGAATAGCCCAACTTTCTGAAGGGCAAAATTGCAGAAAAGATAATCAAGAGCGATCAGATCTTTCTGGGCAATGCCGCGAGCAAAAGCAGGATTGTTTTTGCTCGTCACCAGAATCAATTCATCTTCTTTAAAGGGCATACAGATATAACCGTTTTTGGTAAAAGGAATATAAGTAAAGGCGATGTCGATTAGACCGTCTTGAAGAAATGAAAGCACCTCAAAGGAATGATTGATGATGATTCTGGTGGCGGTATTTAAATCATTGGATAACACCGAATGGATAATGGGATATAGGTAATTTTCATAAATGGAATTGGTCGTGCCAAAACGAATCAGCTTGCGGCAAAAATCAGGGGCATTGATTTGTTCGATGGCAGCTTCCTCCAGTTCCAGGAGCCGTTTGGCGTAGCCTAAAAACAATTGCCCTTCGGCGGTTAGGGAAACCTGTTTTTTATCGCGTACAAACAGTTGTTTGCCAAGTGCTTTTTCCAGCTCATTGATCCGGTTGGTGACGGTAGATTGGGCCACAAAAAGCAGTTTTGCGGTTTGGGTAAAATTTTTAGTGGATGATAGCTGAATAAAGGTTTTTAAATGCTGAGTATCCATGTAAGCTCCTATGATCATAATTTCGAATTGATGAGATCAAAAAGATCTATTTCACAAATTATATAGTATCCGTTATAATAAAACAATCAATTAAAATACACTTTTGGGGAGGTCGAAAAGATGGAAGACTGGAATGTAACGCTGTATCGTCAATTTGAAAAAGAACGAGCACAACCGTCAGTAGATCTGGTAAACAGAATCGCCGGTGATTCATTTAAACGGATAATCGATATTGGCTGTGGATCGGGAATGAGTGCTCTGCCATTACGAAAACGATTCAAAGAAGCTGAAATTCTGGGTGCCGATTCGTCGCCATCAATGTTAACACAAGCAAGAGAAACCCTTAAGGATGTAACCTGGTTGGAACGTGATTGCAGCAAACCGCTGAATGATTTAGGGGAATTTGATCTGATTTTTTCAAATGCCGCCCTGCAATGGTTTGAAGATCAGGCAAAAGTGATCAGGAATTTAAGTGAAGTTCTGATGCCGACAGGAATATTGGCGGTTCAGATACCCTATTTCTCGGCCATGACCATTGCCGGATGCATTGCCGATGCTGTAAAGACCTATGATGGGGAGATTTTCAAGGATTGAATTGTGGCAAACCAATTATTTTCATATGATGAACACACATGAAGACATTTTACAATTCTGTATGAGTACGGGGCTAAGACCCTATGCAAATCGATTTGCGGAGTCGCAGAAGGCGGAATTCTATAAAAAAGTATTGCAGGAAATCAAAAAAGGGTATAATGTTCAGAAAAACGGTAAGATTTTATTTGAGTTCAAGCGGATTTTTTTCATTGGGACAAAATAGTGAAGTGATGATTACCGGATGCGAACGTTAACGATAAAAAGTGTTTTAATATAAAGATCGGTCGGGGGCTTTGCGCAATCAAGAAGTATGAACGAAAGGTTGGCGTTGCCGAAAAAAATCTACCGGAAATGAGGAAGAAGAGATGATCATGACACTAGTTTTTTATGGATTGGCCGCCATCGGATTAATTTTTTCCTTTGTGAAAAGCAAGGAAAATACCATTCTGGCATTAAAAAAGGCGTGGAAAGCCTTCGCCAATATAATGCCTCAATTTTTGGGGATTATTCTTTTAATTGGGGTCCTGCTCAGCATTTTGTCAGCACAGCAGATTTCCCAGCTGATTGGAGCGGATTCCGGCTGGGTTGGGGTTTTGATTGCCGCCGTTATCGGTTCAATTACCTTGATCCCGGGTTTTGTCGCATTCCCGTTGGCGGCCGCGCTTTTGGAAAATGGAGCCGGAACGATGCAGATTGGAGCCTTTGTATCGACCCTGATGATGGTAGGGATTGTGACCATGCCCATGGAGTTTCTTTATTTCGGTAAAAAAGCAACAATCTTAAGAAATGGGATGGGCTTTGTTTTTTCGATTTTGGTTGCGGTTGTGATGGGGGTGTTGTTATGATGAATAAGAAAAGCATCGAAATATTGAAACGCTACCGTTTCCTCAGCGTGATGATCCTCGTCACACTGATTATATTGGCAGTTAAGCCAGCTTTGGGGATAAAGATTTATGGTGCAGCGCTGGAAAATATTTTAGGGATGTTAGGAGTGTTGCCACCGATTTTTATTTTAATTGGATTATTGGATGTCTGGGTTAAAAAAGAAACGATGGTAAAATATATGGGCAAAGACTCGGGAATAGTAGGCATCCTGTTGGGCTTTTTTTTGGGATCAGCCGCAGCCGGTCCGCTCTACGGCGCTTTTCCGGTAGCCGGGGTATTTCTCAATAAGGGTAGCCGTTTGGCCAATGTATGGATTATTGTCGGGGCCTGGGCCTCGATGAAAATACCGCTATTATTATTTGAAGTATCATCCTTGGGTATCAAATTTACCCTGATACGTTTTATAATGGATGTGTTTGGGGTGCTGTTTATTGCTTTTGCCATGGAAAAAATCCTCACTGATGAGGATGAGCGTCAGATTTATGAACTGGCCCGAAAAATGAATCAATAAGTTATTATGGCATAGCGGCACAAAAAGACACCCATTCATTGGCTGAAGGGTGTCTCTTTATTTAGCAAAAAATTGCCGTAAAAGCTAAATATAATTACATAGAGGCAGCTAAGCCAAACAGCGCAACTAAAGCAACAATTGCAATGACCGCAAAGACGATGTTAATAATAATCAGCACCAGACCGATTGTTTTTCCGGTTTTAGCTTTTTTATTATCCGGATCAGCAGCCAGTTCTTTTTTGCCATAAACAAAAGCCATAATAGCAGTAACCAGACCAGCCAGACTGACAATCGATGCGATGGTACTTAGTCCAACTGTTGTTAAAATAATGTTGACACCAATGCAGATTAAAGAAATCATGCCAAAGGTGAACCCCTTCATTCCATCTTCAAAACTCATAATGATACTCCTTCCCTATTTCAAAATTGTTTCTGAGTTGATTATACCCGAAAAGAACTTGGGTAAACGACTAATTTATTAGAAAAATCAAAATTTAACAAATTTTAACAGTTGGGAAACTACTCTACGGGGAGGTTTTTCAGCGACCTGACCAGGACCTTGTGATAGTCAGATCGCCGACAGACTGGATTAAAAAACATTTTTCGGCTATAATGAAGCCATGAAAAATTTTGAGACATTTAAACAATCTTATCAAATAAAACTGAATCCCCAGCAGGAACAGGCGGTGGTTCGGACCCGGGGCCAAAGTCTGCTGCTGGCGGTGCCGGGCAGCGGCAAAACCACGGTGATCATCTGCCGGATTGCCTATCTGCTGAGGGTCGAGCGCATCGATCCGGGGGCGATCCTGACCCTGACTTTCAGCCGCATGGGGGCCCGGGATCTGAAAGCCCGTTACAGCAAAATGTTTGGCGAATCCCAGGCGGAAACCCTCCACTTCAGCACCATCCACAGTTTTGCTCTGGGGGTAATCCGATACTATGAACGGAGTTACCGGCGCCGCGCTCATTCCGTGCTGGCCAACACCACTCCGGTGATCCGGGAGCTGTACCGACAACTGTTTCAGGAGCATCCCGGAGAAATTGAGTTGGCGGAAATCTGTCAGCGGATTGGTTTCTGCAAAAACATGATGCTGACCGAGGCGGAAATAAAATTGCTGCCAAGTCTGGAGGTTGATTTCCTGCAAATCTATGAAGCTTACGAAAACCATAAACTCAAAGAACAGTTGATGGATTTTGATGATATCTTGAAATATGCCTGGGGTCTCCTGAAAAAATATCCCGAGATGCTGGCCTTTTTTCAGAACAAATATCCCTATATTCATTTGGATGAAGCCCAGGATACTTCAAAGATTCAGTTCAAAATCATTGAGTTGTTAACCGGGGAAACTGGAAACCTGTTTATGGTCGGGGATGAGGATCAGAGTATCTACGGTTTTCGGGGGGCCTTTCCTGAATCGTTGCTGACCTTTAAAGAAACCTGGCCCCAGGGTGAGGTCCTGTTAATGGAAACCAATTACCGCAGTACCCGGCAGATTGTCGACAAGGCCAATGCCTTTATCAAGCTGAACCATGAGCGCTATCAAAAAGAAATGGTGGTGCCTGATAGTAATGCGTTTACCGGCGTGCCAATTGCCCGGGAATGGGTAGAATCCAGTGAAGCCCAATACCAGCTGATTATCGCAGCGATTCGCCGGGAAGGTAAAGAAATTGCCGTGCTCTACCGCAACAATGAGTCAGCCATTCCGCTGGTTGATCTGCTCGATGAGGCCGGGATCGCTTATCATATCAAGGAACACAATCCCCAGTTTTTTGGCCATTTTTTAATCAAGGATATTCGCCTCTTTCATCAGTTTGCCGATAATCCCGGGGATCTCGATTTATTTACCCAGGTTTACTATAAGATGGATGCGGCGATATCCCGGGATACCATTAAGCAGCTGGGTCAGCAGATGAAGTCCGGGGAAAATGCCTTTGATGCTTTGATCCGGATCAGCGGCGAACGGGCCTGGCAGGTTAAACGGCTCAAAGATCTCAAAGCCGGGTTCAAAAATCTCAAAACAGCGCCGCCCCAGAAAGGTATCGGGATGATTCTCGATGATCTGGGCTATCGGTCCTATCTGAATTTCCGGATCAGTTCCGGGCAATCCGAAGAAAATATTGAACAAAAGCTGGCAGTGCTGAAGATTCTTGGTGGTCGCGTCCCCAGTTTTTCGGCCTTTTTCGACAAACTGGAAATGCTGGCCGAAAAGCTGCAGGAACCGCAGACCAAAAAAGCGAAGATCCCCCGGGTAACCCTGTCCACCCTTCATTCCAGCAAGGGTCTGGAGTTTGAAAAGGTCTTTATCATTGATGCCACCGAAGGGCAGATCCCCAATGTTGCCAACGCCGCGGAAGATGCCAAGGCCTATGCTGAAGAAGTCCGGCTTTTTTATGTGGGGGCCACCCGGGCTAAACAGGAGCTGATTTTTCTGTGCGTCAAACACCGGGATAAGGATATCAAACCATCGCCGTTTATTTCCTATTTAATTGACGGCCTGCCCCGGAAGAAAACGCCGGTGGAAAAACCGGGGCTCCGGCACCGCGAGAGTTTTGGCCGTCAGCAGGGTAAATGGCAGGACTATCATGCCAGTGTTGCCAGCAGCGCCACCGTTGATCTGCAGGCCTATCAGCAAGGACGAGTGGTGATCCATCAGCGCTTTGGGGCGGGCACCATCCTGACCCGCAATGGCGATATAGCCTGTATCTTTTTTGAAACCGCCGGGGAAAAGAAAATGAATCTGGCCGTCTGTGTGGACAATGGTGTGATTAAATGATGGGTCTTGACAAAAATAAAAATTAGGGCTATACTCAGAAAAAACAAACCGGTGATGGTGGAGTAAAGTCAGCAGCGCATTTAAAGCGAGTCGGGGGTGGTGAGAGCCTGACAGGAAGCGGACTGGCATAATGGGCACCTGAGGGTGTGAGGAAAGGGCAAGGCCTGAGTATTTCACAACGTTTCATCAACGTTAAGGGATGGCAGATGTGATGGCATTTGCAGATAAAGTGCACAGGCAAAAATTAGCCTGTGAATAAAGGTGGTACCGTGGGTTATTTTGACTCATCCTTTTATTGTTGTAGACAATAAGGGATGGGTCTTTTTTATTTTGAAAGAAAGAGGCACAAGCCAATGGAAACATTAAAAAACTTACAAGGTCTGGTCAAGCGACTGGAAGAAAAAAGTCCTTTTTATCAGCAACGTTTTAAGGAAGCGGGGATTGTGGCGGACGATATTAAAACGATGGCGGATTTTGAGCAGCTGCCCTTCACCGATAAGGGCGATCTGCGCAATGCCTACCCCCTCGGTTTGCAGGCGGTGCCGGACAGCGAGGTGGTACGGATTCATTCTTCATCAGGAACCACCGGTCAGCCGGTGATCATTCCCTATACCGCCGGTGACGTGGCTGACTGGGCGGAAATGTTCGCCCGTTGTTATCAGTATGCCGGGATGACCGAGGAAGATCGGATCCAGATTACCCCCGGCTATGGTCTCTGGACTGCCGGCATCGGCTTTCAGGCTGGAGCCGAGAAAATGGGAGCCATGGCGATTCCGATGGGGCCGGGGAACACCCAGAAACAATTGCAGATGATGGTCGATTTAAAAGCTACGGTGCTGGCATCAACCTCATCCTATGCGCTGCTACTGGCCGAAGCGGTGGCCAACCAGAAGCTGGGCGATCAGATCCATTTAAAACGCGGCGTGATCGGATCGGAACGCTGGGGCGACAAGATGCGTAGCCGAATTGCCGAAGAACTGGGGATTGAGCTGTTTGATATTTATGGCCTCACCGAAATCTATGGTCCCGGTATATCCATCGACTGCAGTGAACATGACGGACTTCATTACTGGTCCGATTATCTGTATTTTGAAATTCTCGACCAGGAAACATTAAAACCGGTACCGATGGGGGAATATGGCGAACTGGTGATTACGACTTTCCGGAAGGAGGGGGCACCGTTGTTGCGCTATCGGACCCATGATATCACCCGCTTTATTCCCGGTCCTTGTGCCTGTGGCTCCGTCCATCCCCGCCATGACCGGATCATTGGCCGCACTGACGACATGGTAAAGGTCAAGGGCGTTAATATTTATCCCGGTCAGATCGATGAGCTTTTAAAAACCGTGGATGGAGTCAGCAGTGAATATCTGGTCACGGTGGATCATCAGGACGGCAAAGACTGTGTTTTCCTGGCTTTTGAAATTCTCAACGGGGTGGATAAACAGGATATTGAGACCGCGGTGAAACGGCAGTTTAAATCCCGGGTGGGTTTGAGCGTTATTCCCATGGCCGGCCCGATTGGATCGCTGCCCCGTTCCGAGAAAAAAAGCGTTCGGATCATCGATCGCCGCTTCAGTTGAGTTTGCATCATTGGAAATGTCTGACCATCAGGCATTTGAAAAAAGCAGCATTTAAAAAATTTACCGGGAAAAATTGATTTTTTATCTGGGATTGGTTATAATGAAATCGGCCACCTTGATTTAAGAGGAGAAAAGGATAAAAATGAAAACAAAAAAGCAAAAGAAAAACCGATTTAAAATCGTCCTCAACGAACCCACCGGAGAGACTTCCGGGTGTAAAGTCATTGAAGATACTGAAACGGGAATCAACTATTTATACCATTTTGATGAATTTGGCGGCGGACTCACTGTACTGATTGATGAAGAAGGTGAACCCTTAATTGCCCCTGAAAAATAAAATAGCACCAGGCCCTGGAAGAGATTTTCTTTTTCAGGGCTTTTGTATGTAATTTATTCCTGGCAAAAGTTTATTTGCGGAAATTAGGTGTATAAACAAGAATAGGGGTACTGTGAGCTTCGCTGTCGATCAGTTTTGCAAGTGCCGGAGAAACAATAAAAAATGGAGGAAAAAATGAATACTTATATTGAAGATATTTTTGCCCGAGAAATACTGGATTCCCGCGGGAACCCGACTATTGAAGTGGATGTTATTTTAGAAGATGGTACCATGGGCCGCAGCATTGTCCCTTCCGGGGCCTCTACCGGCGCTTTTGAAGCGGTGGAACTGCGAGACCAGGACTGTAGCCGTTATCAGGGCAAAGGGGTGTTAAAGGCCGTGGACAGCGTCGCCTATGCCCAGGAGTTTCTGGTGGGGATGGATGCTTCGGATCAGATTGCCATTGATGGGGTGCTGATTTCGCTGGATGGTACCGAAAACAAAAGCAAGCTGGGCGCCAATGCGATTTTGGGGATTTCAATGGCAACGGCTCATGCGGCGGCAAAATCATTGGGGATGCCCTTTTATAAATATCTCGGTGGTGTCAATGCCAAACTGCTGCCAACCCCGATGATGAATATTTTAAACGGTGGCGAACATGCCGATAACAACGTCGATATTCAGGAATTTCTGATCATGCCGGTGGGCGCCCGGGATTTCCGGGAAGCCGTGCGGATGGGCTCGGAAATCTTCCACCAGCTGAAAAAAGTACTGGGCGAACAAGGAATGGCCACCTCGGTGGGGGATGAAGGCGGCTTTGCCCCGAATCTGAAATCCAATGAGGAAGCGCTGCAGCTGATTGTTACGGCGATTGAAGGGGCGGGTTATATTCCCGGCGAAGATGTCCAGCTGGCCATGGACGTGGCAGCTTCGGAAATGTATAATGAAGAAACTAAAAAGTATTTTCTGGCCGGCGAAGGGGTAGAAAAAACTGCCGCCGAAATGATCGAGTTTTATGAAATGTTGATTGAAAAATATCCGATCATTTCGATCGAGGACGGTCTCGATGAAGAGGATTGGGATGGCTGGAAAATCATGACCGAGCGGTTGGGTAAAAAGGTCCAGCTGGTAGGGGATGATATCTTTGTCACCAATACCCAAAGGCTGAAACGAGGCATTGATACCGGCGTGGCCAATTCAATTCTGGTCAAGGTCAATCAGATTGGCACCCTGACGGAAACCCTGGACACCATTGAAATGGCCAAACGGGCTGGCTATACCGTCGTGGTCTCCCACCGTTCCGGTGAAACCGAGGATGTCACCATTGCCGATCTGGTGGTGGCGGTCAATGCCGGACAGATTAAAACCGGGGCGCCATCGCGCACCGACCGGGTGGCTAAATACAATCAGCTGATGCGGATTGAAGAACAGCTGGGACTGCTGGGTGACTACGCCGGGAAAGATGCGTTTTATAACATTAAATAGAAAACAGAAATAAGGAAGTGAGACTATGTACTTAAAAGGATTGGGCATCGCCTGCCATCCGCCGGTTTTGATACCGGAGGTTGGGGAAGGCCGAGAAAATGAAGCGGAAAAAACGATTCGGGGATTACGGGATCTGGCCCTGAAGGTGGCCGAAATCAAGCCGGAAGTGATTGTCTGCATTACGCCCCACGGCAACGTCTTCCGGGACGGGGTAGCGGTGGTTTATGAAAACCAGATGAAGGGTGATCTGCGAAATTTTGGACATCCCGAAATAACGATGGAAAAAGATTGCGACATGGGGCTTCTGGATGAGCTGAATATGGGCTTTGGAAAAAATAATTGTCACACCATTTTCTTGAATCATAAAATCGCCAAAGAATATAAAATCAGCCTCGACCTCGATCATGGGGTGCTGGTGCCCCTTTATTTTATCGAAAAATACTATCGCACCTACAAAATCGTTCATATTACCATCGGCGAGCTGAGCCTGATTGAACTTTATAAAATGGGGAAGGTGATCCGGGAAGCCATTGAAGCCCGGGGCAAAGAAGCGATGATTCTGGCTTCGGCTGATCTTTCCCATTGTCTCAAGGATGAAGGGCCTTATGCTTTTAATCCGATGGGACCGCTGTTTGATGAAAATATTGTCAACGGTATTAAAGATAAGAATTACTACTCCATTTTGACCGTTCCCCACCAGGTCTACGAACCGGCTGGCCAATGCGGTTTAAAACCGATTATTATGGGATTGGGCGCCACCGACGGTCTGGATACCGAAGCCACGGTCTTTTCCTATGAAGGCCCTTTTGGGGTGGGGTACATGTCAGCTTTCATCGATTTGACTGATCAGAAAATTCCCAGCCTGCTGGATCGCTATGAAGCCGATAAAATGCTTTCCTATAAAGAAAGGCGTTCCAACGAAAGTCCCTTTGTGGCTCTGGCCCGGGCCACCATCAATACCTGGGTGCAACGGGGCCGGAAGCTGAATTTTGATCATTACAAAAATCAGGTTGACATCGAAGCCGATGTGCTGGGCGAACTGGAAAACAATCAGGCCGGAGTTTTTGTCTCCCTCCATCAGCATGGCGAATTGCGTGGCTGTATTGGTACCACCGGACCAGTGACCGAAAATATCGCCCAGGAGATCATCCGCAATGCCATTGAGGCGTCAACCTATGATCCCCGCTTTATGCCGGTGGAAGAACAGGAACTGATGGATCTGGAAATCAAGGTCGATGTGCTGGGCGTCGCGGAACCGGTCAATAGTATCGCTGAACTGGATGCGAAGAAATACGGGGTCATTGTCGAGAAGGACCTCCACCGCGGTCTGTTGCTACCTGATCTGGAGGGGGTCAATACCCCGGAAGAACAGATTGCCATCGCCAAAAGAAAAGCTGGCATCCCCGAAAGCGACAGCGATGTGATGCTGCAGCGCTTCCAGGTGATCCGGCATCAGTAAGCGTTAAAAGCTGCTATTAAATAATATCAAAACTGCAGATCCGATCATAAGGTTATCGTTGTTCGATGTTTAGCAGTTGCCTAATCAGCATTCTTGAGCAGTGCTAAAAGCTTGGAAAAGGCGACCGGCAGAGCCAGGTCATCAATCTGGGGCAGGGCTTTAAAGGCCGTTTGATGATCAGATTGTGGTGCCCCCAGGGCGGAGATAAAATACGGGTGGGACGCTGTTTCGCTGACCATGCTGTCCAGATTAAAACGATAGACCGACATCTCCCAGATGATATGGGAGAAAACGTGGCGGCTAGTGCCAATAAAAATAGGTTCATTAAGCTCGGGGAAATTTTCTCCGAGCTTTTTTTTGATATCCTGGCCGTTACCGACCGTGGTTTCGACAATCGGAAAGGACCACATCCCTGATAACAGACCGGCATCAGGCCGGCGTACAAAAAACAGGCAGCCGTTTTGGGTGACGATACCAACCTCCATTTTTTGGGTGAGCTGCTTCGTTTTTTTCTTTTTCACCGGGAGTTGCCCGGTGGTTCCGGCAGTATGACTTTGACAGCCGCTGCGGATCGGGCAAAGCAGGCATTTGGGGCTTTGCGGGGTACAGATCAGGGCCCCCAGTTCCATCAATGCTTCATTAAAATCCCCGGCGGCTTCCGGCAGAATGCTTTCAATCCAGCGGGTCATCTGTTTTTTAGTTTTGGCATCACCGATATCAGCAAAGCTGTTGCAGAAACGGCTGATCACCCGGAGGACATTGCCATCCACCGCACTGACCGGCTCATTAAAGGCAATGCTGGCGATGGCACCGCCGGTATAGGGGCCAATCCCCGGGAGCTTGATCAGTTCGGCAAAGTTGTCCGGCATCAGGCCGTCATAGTCCGCAACAATGATGCGGGCCGCCTGATGAAGGTTGCGGGCCCGGGAATAATAACCCAATCCTTCCCAGGCTTTAATCACCTCATCAACGGGGGCCAGGGCCAGTGAAAAAACAGTGGGAAAGCTGTCTATAAATCGGTTATAAAAGGGTATTAATGTATCAATCTGGGTTTGCTGGGCCATAATTTCCGAGATCCAGATAAAATAGGGATCTCTGGTGCGGCGAAAGGGCAGATCCCGTTTGGCTTTTTCAAACCATTTGAGCAGATCAGTCTGCAATATTTCAACCAGCTGGTGATTTATTTTTGTATCAAGCATAAGGTCTCCGTTCGTTTAAAATTCATTCATTTTAAAGCACAAGATGTAGTATAAAACAGTTTCCTAAAAACTAGCTTATCCGGGTAGAATCAATAAAAAATAGCCAGGACAAGAATTTACCCCAACCCCCATTATGGCATTAGAATGGGCTAAAACATGGTTTGTAATTGGGATGGTGTCACCATTTGCACCCTCAAAAGCCACAAAAAACTTGACATGGAATGGGTAGGATGGTAAACTTGCTGTAACAAACGTGTAACTTTTATTTATGCAATTTAGACAAAATGAAAGGTATTATTTATGAATAGAGAGAGAGAAACCGGTGGTTTTCTAAAGAAATATCCCGGCGTTAAGATCGGAATCATTGCCTTGATTTTGCTTCTCGTTGTGGGTGTTTCCAGTGCTTTTACCGTTGAAAAAGAAGTTCAGGTTAACTTCGAAGGCAAGGTATACACTGCCAATGGAAAATTGCTCGAATCCCTGGAGGAAGTTCTGATCGCTAATGATCTTCCGGTCAGTGACGAATATAAATACAGTACACCGTTGACAACCTTGTTCAAGGATGTCATTGATGTAACAATTGAAGAGAAAGTTTCCGGAAAGATTCTGGTTGATGGTAAAACGATTAGCTACTTGTCCGGTGGTGCAACGGTTGGCGATGTCTTGGAAGAAAATGGGGTCAAACCCGATGAGGACGATAAGGTTGAACCGGGAAGTAACAGCCCGTTGACCGAAAAAACCGGCGATATCAAAGTAACCCGGATTTCTTATGTGGAATCAACTGGCATTAAAGATGTACCAATGAAGGCTACTATTGTGGAAAATCCCGAATTACCAGCCGGAACAAGAATTGTTGTTCAGGTCGGACAGAACGGAAAAGCCAACAAAAAAGAAAAGATCCGTTATGAAAATGGCGTCGAAGTCAGCCGGGAAGTCATCACCTGTGAAGTGATCATGCCGGCAGTGGAAGAAATTATTGAAGTAGGACCTTCGACGACGATTGTCATGCCTGAAGCCGTTGAGGTTACATCGGTTACCGGAAATGTTAATGTCGAAAAAAGTGCGACTGGCGACGGTAGTACGTCGATCAATCAGGAAAGCGGTTTTAAAGGTAGCATGGTGGTCAGTGCCACCGCGTACACCGCCACCGGCAATAACACTGCGTCCGGAACTGTGCCGCAGTCTGGCCGAACGATTGCCACTTGGGGTGGAATACCCTTTGGAACTCAAGTTTATATTCCCGCTCTCGGAGGGATCTACACCGTTGAAGACCGGGGTGGAGCCGTCGGCTATGGCATTATCGATATTTATATGGATAGTGAAGAAGCGTGTGAGGCCTGGGGCAGACAGAACATTGAAATATACTTTGTCGAGTAAAAAAAGTCAGGACGATGGGTAAAACCATCGTCTATTTTAGTTCCTGAGTTTATCAATGACAGGCCTAGCGTCGGGGTGTGCCGGCGGTGCCTTAAATCCGTGATAAAGCCGCAAAAATGACTAGATCCCAGCCAGAAAACAAAGACGACGTTTACAGAAAAAAAGGACCACCAGTGATGTATTTCGAAAAAACATTATTCCTAAAAAATACACTTGTACTTTGTATACAAAGCTTGTTATACTACCTTCATACACGAAATAGCGCTTGTTTTGCTATGGAACTCGGAGGAAGACATGGAAATTAAAATTGTTAAAACGGTAAACCCCAAGGACAAACCAGAAGAAGATTCGCTGATCTTCGGTGTGGAATTCACTGACTATATGTTTGAGATGGACTATACCGAAGGCGTTGGCTGGCATGATGCCGTTATTAAGCCTTATGGCCCCATAGAGATCATGCCGTCGGCAATGGTTCTCCATTATGCCCAGGAAGTGTTTGAAGGCTTAAAAGCCTATAAAACCCCCTCAGGTGAGGTTCAGCTGTTCAGACCCGATGAAAATTTCAAACGGATGAACCGCTCCAATGCCCGGATGTGTATTCCGCAAATTGATGAAGTGTTTTTACTGGAAGCCCTGAAAGCATTGGTTAAGATGGATGAATCCTGGATTCCCAAGTCTCCAGGCACGTCGCTTTATATCCGTCCCTTTGTTTTTGCCACCGATCCCTTTATCGGGGTTCGGGTTTCCAAACGCTACAAATTTATGATTATCATGTCTCCAGTGGGATCTTACTATAAAGGTGGGATGGTACCCAGCCGGATTTACGTCGAATCGGAATATGCCCGGACCGTCCGGGGCGGGACTGGCGAAGCCAAGTGCGGTGGTAATTATGCCGGTGGTCTGGCGGCGCAGGAAAAGGTTCACGAGATGGGCTTTGAACAGATCTTATGGCTGGACGGCGAAAAAAGACAGTATATCGAAGAAGTGGGAACCAGTAATGTGTTCTTTTTAATGGACGGTGTTTTTGTGACCCCATCGCTGGAAGGGACCATCTTAAACGGCATCACCCGAAAAAGTGTCATCGAATTATTGAAACATTGGGGCGAAACGGTAGAAGAACGTCGCATCACCATCGACGAGCTTTATGAAGCCTATCAACAGGGGAAAATTGCAGAAGCCTTTGCAACCGGCACAGCGGCCGTTATTTCGCCGATTGGCACGCTTGGGTGGAAAGATACGGAAATGACATTTAACGACGGCAAAATAGGCAAATACTCCCAAAAAATATATGATACCCTCTATGATGTCCAGACCGGCAACCTGGCAGATCCATTGAATTGGATTGTGAAATTATAAAAATAAAAATTTTCAAAATAATTTAACAAACCACTTGACAATATGAGTTTTCACTGGTAATATTAGTCTTGCATTTTGAATTACGAGAGGTACCGAAGTGGTCATAACGGGGCGGTCTTGAAAACCGTTAGGGTGCAAGCCCACGTGGGTTCGAATCCCACCCTCTCGGCCATCAAATGCCAGAGAATTGAATAAACAATTATGCATTATTACCTTTGGAGAAGTACTCAAGTGGCTATAAGAGGTGCCCCTGCTAAGGGTATAGGCCGTTAACGCGGTGCGTGGGTTCAAATCCCACCTTCTCCGCCACCATGAACTACGCATCAACATTGATGTTAGATAGAACCTGTTACGTAAAGTAGCAGGTTTTTTTACGTTTTTTTAAAGTGAGAAGAATAACTTTAATTATTTTGAATTTCTGATACAATTATTCTTAACGCTAATAAAATTGATTGTAGCTCATCAAGATGGTAATTAAAAATTGAAATACATCAAGGAGTAGTAAAATGGCTGAAATTAAATTATTCTCTGTACAAAATGGTGTTTCTGAGCTTCCTTCCACCTCTGTTACTTTAGAGAAGGAGCTTCAAATACTTATTGAAAAGAATATGCCAGCTTTCTTCGGAGTAACCTTTCTTAAAAGTGAGTTTCAAATAACGAATGGACGGATCGACAGCTTAGGAATTGACGAGAATAACTGTCCTGTTATTTTCGAATATAAGCGAAGTGTTAATGAAAATGTTATTAACCAAGGATTATTTTATCTTGACTGGCTGTTAGATCATATGGCGGATTTTAAATTACTGGTCATGGAGATTCTGGGCATAGAAAAAGCAAATGAAATTGACTGGAGTATTCCCTGCGTTATTTGTATTGCCAGCGACTTTACAAAGTTTGATGAACATGCAGTTAATCAAATGCAGAGAAATATAAAACTTGTGCGATATAAAAAATTTGGTAATGACTTAATACTATTTGAGCATCTTAATGCACCGATTGTTAAACCCATAATAGAGAACTTAGGTATCTCTTTACCTAAAAAAAGTGGAACTGATAAAACATTTTTACAACAATATGAGGGCGCCCCCCAAAAACTACAAGATATTTATGGAACCATTAAAGACTATATTTTATCATTGGGAGACGATATAACTGAAAATCAACTAAAGTTGTATGTTGCTTTCAAAAAAATAAAAAATTTTATTTGTGCTGAAATATATCAAAGCAAGATCTTGTTGCATATGAGGCTAAACCCTGATGAAATAAATCTTGAGGATGGTTTCACAAGGGATATGACAGGAATTGGTCATTTTGGTACTGGTGATTTACAGATTCTTATTAAAACAGAAGCGGATTTTGAAAAAGCAAAGATAATTATTGATAAGGCATATAATAACAATTGAAATGCAATATAAAACATTTTTTAATTTAGAGGAATAACCAGATGGGGAAAGAGAGATGTTGGTGTTTTAGATAATTGTGATATCAGCAGAAAGGGATAAATGAATAATAAGCAGGATCTTCTAGAGTTGATTGAAAAAGCAGAATACATTCCTTCATTATTCCACGGAGTAGTAGGTGGTAATGGAATTCCAACTTTTAATCAAGTATATGATGTGCTGGAATTCGAAAACTGGAAAGCAGATTTGCAGTTTCAATTACAGAAATTGCAAGAGAAATTTATTGAGGATCAGTTTTTATTGGATACATTAAATATATTAAATGATTTCTGGGAAGGTTGGAGAGATGAACAACATTTTCGTGAATTGTCTAGCAAGTTAATAATTATTAAGAAAAACATAGAAGATTATTTTCCGGAAAAGGGTTTGGAAAGGATAGAACAAAAAAAAGGAGAAAAGATGTCAATGAAACCACCCAAAATATTCATTAGTCATTCTTCAAAAGATAAAAGATACATAAAAGCTTTGCATGAATTGTTCGAAGATATTGGGCTTGGTGAAACACAGATGTTTTGCTCGTCAATACCAGAATATGGTATCCCGCTAGGTGAAGACATCTATGAGTACTTAAGAACCCAATTTGATGAATTTAACTTACATGTTATTTTTGTCCTCTCAAAGAATTATTATGAAAGTGCAGCTTGCTTAAATGAAATGGGTGCAGCTTGGATTCTTCAGAATTCATATACGACAATTCTGCTTCCTAAGTTTGAGTTTTCCAAGATAGCTGGTGCAGTTAACCCAAGAAAAATTGTTTTAAAGTTAGATAGCGATAAACATGAGGTTAAGACGAGATTAAACCAGTTACGAGAAAATATTGTAACTGAATTTGAATTGCCTCGTAATAATGATTTAAAATGGGAACGCCATCGAGATGTATTTTTAGTTGAAATCAAAAAAATTATGGAAGAAACTGATTTAGAAGTATCTAAAAGAGAAATGACCGATGATATTAACATAACACAAAAACTTTCAAAAGAGTCCATAGAACTTCTGAAGAATGCAAGTCAAGATCCCAATGGAATGATTGTAAAAGTAAAATCATTGTTGGGACTGAGCGTTCAGACGAATGGATTGAACTTTGTTGAATCAAAGGAAGCACGAGAAGAGGCTCGATGGAAATCAGCATTAGAAGAACTTTACAATGATGATTTGGTAACGGCGAATCCAAAGCATGATGTTTTCACACTGACAAAAAAAGGGTTTGAAGCGGCTGATAAGTTATGAATATTATTGATCATAGAACTACATGGTTCAGAATGATTGGTGGAATAATAATTATGTAGAGGAAAAGACTTTTTAAGATTTCCTTTTGAAGTGATTATATGGAGGTGAAAAGATTATGGCAAATAAAACGGGATCGCAACCATATATAATGTTTTGTCCAATTTGTAAAGGAGATTTAGTGAACATACCTAGAAATGAAATGAAGTCAAAAGGATATATAAGAAAAGATGGAACAGTGTCGCAGTTTACGCATACTTATGAATGTAAAGCCTATGGCAATACTTTTGAAATTAATCAGGATAGATGATGGAAATTTATAATGAACGTCCAATATTTCATAAGTAATGGAAATGCTATTGAAATGGTTATAGTAAGGAGAAATAATAATGACTAAAATAAAAATGGATAATGATATGATACCTATAGTAAACAAAATCAATTCGCTTAGTTACGATACCGTATGGTCGTGTTCAGGAACGGAAGCAGATCATCCAGATAAAGATATAACAGTGCTTAACAGTTTTATTGGGTTTTTGTGCAATAATATCTCGAACCAGCAAATGGAAAATTTGCATAATATTGCAAATGAGTGTGGGCTTTTTACAAAAATTAAACATAATTCGATTGATGGATTTGTGATGGATATATATATTCCTGTAATTGGAAAGGATGGATTCTGTGATTTGCTTAATGAACGTTTTCAAAAGAGAGTAAAGCCAAATACATGGGAAACTTATTATGAAATTAAAACCGAAAATGAAATTAAGAGACTTCATGGCGGTGTAATAGAGATTTCTGATGAGCAGAAATTAAAAATTTGGAATAATTTCTTATTACTATTGCAACCAAATGAGAATGTTTAGAGATCGTTCAAATAATTTCATCAAAAATCTTTAGTGATTAAAACATCTTTTCAGAAAAAAATTATGAATCTTATTTACATAAGAATAACAAATAAGAAATGATTTGATATAAATCACCCGACTGAAATGTTATTTTAATTTTGAAAAAAATATGGATTTAAAATAGCTTTGCTATTTTAAAACGTTGATTTTCTCTTAATATTCAAAACAAACGTCAAAAATGGCCATTTGAACCGTTTAGAAAGATTAACTTTGAAAAAGAATTAATGTCACAATTCTATCTTCTTGAATAATAAAACGGTTTCGAAGACTATTGAATTTTAAGCTTTTTCATATGTGTGTGTTTTGACTAGTAATGAGATGAGATGAGATGAAAACAAGGTTGATAAAAAATCAAAGGGGCTGTCGGGAAATGACGATTTTAGCCCCTAATTAAAAAATTTAACGAAACCCGCATGATAAAATGGGATATTCTTATCCGGAATCATGCGGGTTATTGTTTTTTGCAGAATTATTTTATTTTGAGGCAGCACAAAAAGAAAGTCCCACTTTTTNAGTTAAACTTTTTTCTAGGCGGCGTTCTGTTTCTTTTTACCAACGAATTTCTCAATCTCCCGATGGATAAAACGATGATATTTGTTAAGATTNCGTCCAAAAACGTACAGCTGAAATTCCTTTTCAACTTTTTCACGGGAGCGATAGTTGAAGCGCCTGAAGTTATTGTTTTCCTTGATATCACCAAAATGACCTTCGGTCTGAATGGAACGGATCTGTCGATTAATGATGCCTTTTTCAGAACGAATATTTTCATCCGATTGGGCTTTGAGATCCTCCCATTTCTGATTAACCTTCATCACTTTATTTTTATCCGTATCCTTTATCGGATCGTAGCGATAGAAGCAATCCGCTTTAAAACGGCATCCGCTGCAGTCGTCACANGCGTANACCTCAAATTTTCGTTCATACCCTTTTGTCATTCCGGTTTCTGTCCGGATATGGGACAGGAGCCGTCCGTCGTGGCAGCGGTAACAGCGGATACCGCCCNGCATCATCACGGACATATTGTAATGCTTCCCGATATCGTCATGCCAGGCTTTTGTTTTCATTTTTTCATGNGCCTGCAGCTTGATGTAACTGCTGATATGNTTTTCTNNNAGAAAATCAAGATTTTTTTCGCTGNTGTAGCCACTGTCTGCCGTCACTTCTTCCGGATAGCATCCGAAAGCCTTCCGGTGTCNGTCNAGAACCGGAATCAGGGTATCATAATCAGTACGATCATTGC
This sequence comes from Acetobacterium malicum subsp. dehalogenans DSM 11527, assembly GCF_000472665.1. Classification (GTDB taxonomy): domain Bacteria; phylum Bacillota; class Clostridia; order Eubacteriales; family Eubacteriaceae; genus Acetobacterium; species Acetobacterium malicum. Next base: position 61,182 of record NZ_AXAC01000030.1, read on the forward strand.
TTATATAGCTGTGGATAATAAAGTAATTCTCCACGGCGATCTGGACATTATAAGCCGGTTTGAGCTGTCCGTTTCGCATATGGTCGTCTTTCATTCGCATGAAGGTTGCCTCGAAATCTGTTTTTGAATAGCTGTTGCGATCGACACCCATGATTTCAAAATGGTTTTTGTATTTCATCAGGCGCTCNCCGCAACTTTCAATGGCTTCGTAAAGTTTCTGAAGCCCGGATTTTCGTTGTCCCTTTGAAACGGTAAACAGAATGTCTTCACCTTTTGCAATCGTGGTCAGATTTGTCTGCAGCTTCAGCAGTTCAAGGGGTGAGCAGTTTTCAATGGTGATGATGGCCTTGTTCGGAACTTTCTTTTCCCCGTGAAGTTTACGGTTNCGGTTTTTTTCAATGACCATTTTTACCCGCTCAATGCCTTCGATCACCAGCATCTCTTCTTCGCAAAAACCATATTTGCCCCCATATCCGCCGGATTTGAGCAATGCATTATAAGACGCATAAAGTGTTTTGATCTGATCCAGAAGATTTGCCAGATGATAGTTGATGCTTCCCCGCCAGACAAAGGTATAACGGTTGGCGTTCGCTTCAATCTTTGTGCCGTCAATAAAAAGGGCTTTCAGGGANACCAATCCTTCTTTCTGCAGTCGANGCATGAACTGATAATGCAGCCCGGAAAGGATCTCNCCCGTCAGACGGTATTTTATGAACTCATAAAATACATCCCGTCCTGGTTTAAGACCACCGGTCANCCAGATGAAGGCAATATCGCGTCGACATAATTCTACGATCCGGTCAATTGCCTTAACACCCCGCATATTGGCATAAACCAGCACGGCGAACAGCATAATCGGATTGTATCCTTTTCTTCCCTGATGTGAATATTTTTCCAGCAGACTGGCATAGTTTAAGTCCTCCAAAACTTTTTTCAGGGTAAAGACGGGATCGTCGGATGGCAAACCGATCTGATACAGATTGAAATTTATTTTTTGTTGTCCTTTTTCGAAAAATTCTGTATAATATGTATTCATGTGTAGTTACATTATATTCTGTATGTGTAACGGAGGGAAGATGGTTTTTTTAGCCATCTTTTTTCTTTGCCAAAAAATCAAAAGGGAGTCTGATGTTGACCATCAAACTCCCTTTTTGGCTGAGGCTATTTCCCGACAGCCCCTTT
>NZ_AXAC01000031.1 GCF_000472665.1 Acetobacterium malicum subsp. dehalogenans DSM 11527
GAAGCTCTATAAAATTAATACCAAAAGTATGCCCATGGTTGAAGTCAAAACGATTGTTTACCGCTATATCCATTATTACAATCGACGACGAATTTACAGTACAAATAATGGCTATCCACCGCTGGTTTATCGGGGGCTTTTTATCGACAATCACCAGCTCGCTGCATAGCATTTGAAGTTTTGATGATTGTTACCGACGATGAGGGCTGGCTATTCTATAGGGGCTTGGAAAATTCCTTGCGCGTTTTGACTGAACTATTATTGACAATTCCAATTATACTACACCTAAAGGTCAGTTTCAATAATAATATATTCCGATTTGCATATGACCCATGTGGCCAATGTGAACAATGGGTAAAAGAAGTAATTTTTTTGCCTTCCATTTGAAAAGGAATTCAGAACGTTTCAATCGTTTTGTTTTCTTTTTTTGCATTTGAAATAAATGGTGTTCCAAATCATATGAGACACTATTTATAAATAAATTTAGGAGGTTTGATAAATGGGTTTTCAAAAAGCGAAGGGTTATATCGGTATGACTGACCCATCAGTTGCAGCATGCCAGGATTGTAAGGTATGTGAATTATTTTGTGCAGCAACACATGATGGTGCCTGTGGTTCAGAATTAAACAGGCTTTGGGAATCAAGCGATATTTTTGCTGGGGAGTACATCACGTATTCATGTAAACAGTGTCTGGCGCCATCATGTATGGATGCCTGCAAGGTTGAAGCAATTTACATCGATGAGGCGACAGGTGCACGATGCATTGACGCTGAAAAGTGTATCGGCTGTAAAGCCTGTATTAAGGCATGTCCACTGGATCCCCCAAGAATTAATTTTGACAGCATCAATAAAAAAGCTAAGAAGTGTGATTTGTGTAAAGACCGGGAAGATGGACCAGTTTGTATTCAAATGTGTCCTACAATGTGTTTACAACTCAAAAAATATTAGTGATAGGGAGATGAAGCTATGAATGAACAATGCGGATGGGCAGGAAAAATATTAAGAGTAAATCTAACGGACGGTACATTTTCAGATGTCGATACCATGCAGTATGTTCCGAAATTTGTCGGTGGTTTGGGGGTTGCACATAAGATTTGGTGGGATGAAATGCCGCCAGGGATTAAAGCATTCGACCCAGAAAACAAACTGATTTTTATGACGGGGCCGGTTACCGGAACAGCGTCACCTTCAAGCGGAAGAGCTGAATTTGTTTCCATATCCCCACACAGTTATCCAGAACAATACGCAAATACCGGTATCGGCGGTTCTTTACCCACCTATCTAAAGTGGTGCGGTTATGATGGGATTATCATCGAAGGTAAATCACCGGTACCGGCCTATCTTTATATCTCAGCAGATGGGCCAGAATTAAGGTCAGCACAGGATATCTGGGGATTAGGGCTAGTTGATGCCCAGGAAATATTACATGACCGTCATGGGGAAAACTCGTCGTCTTATGGGATTGGACCAGCAGGTGAAAACCTGATTCGTTTTGCTATCATCGGTTGCGGCATTCACAGTGCAACCGGCCAGGGTGGTCATGGTGCCGTCATGGGTTCAAAGAATCTCAAGGCCATCACGGTAACCAAGGGCAAACATCAGGTGAAGGTCGCTGATCCGGAAGGTCTATTAAAAACAACCTTGAAATTTGGACCGATCAGAAAACCCATGCCTGTTTACGATATGGATTTGGCCGATGATAAAACAAATCCTTTCTGGGATCGCTGGACGGGCCCGGATCGCAAACCTAATTTCTCAATCAACTGGATGGGGAATGTTCACAATAAACCCTTTAAATTTTTAAGTCATTCCTGTGGATTGGGATGCTATGCCTCCTGTGGTTTCTTTGAATTCAAAAATGTGCCTGCTGTAACCGAACCGAAACTGATACACGCTATGACAGGATGCAACCACACCCGTTATGAGCAGTTTTTCGATCGAGAAAATGAAACAGTACCGGGCGAAAATTTCAGAAAAGGTCTGGAAATTCATGAACTGGCGCAACAATTGGGGTTTGGCCATTTTGATATCATTTATGGTTTTGTTCCCTGGTTGTATTATACAAAAGCTATGGGTCTTGACACCGAATCTAAGGTTGGAATGCCAACTGATGTTCGGTCAAATGTTTGGTGGATTAAACTTCTGAAAATGATTGCCTACCGGGAAGGTTTTGGCGATCTCATGGCTGAGGGAATCCGACGAACGGTGGTGGAATTGGGTGAGGATGAATACGCTCATCCCATTTATGAAGGGCCTGAAGCAGCCAGAGAAGATGCCTGGTTTAAGGTCAGATTGCCACTGGCGCCATTGGGTGCCTGGGGATACACATCAAGAAGTTTGGTTATGGAAATGCCATTCCCAATGGGCATGCCAGGTCTTTTAAACTGGCTAATTGAAACCAGAGATCCTCATCACAGCAAGTGGCCGGATTGGGCGCATAAGCGCTTCGGTGAATGGATGGCAACAGAAAAAGATTATTATAATAGCACCTTCCCACTGGAATGGGCAAAACAAAGTACTATTCGGGGAACACTGTTAGATTCTTTGACTGCCTGCTTCCAATTCCCATTGCGTAAATATATGGGTATGGAATTTGACTATGATGAAGTTGGGGATGGTTCTGATACAACTTCCATGGAATCAATCCTGTTTTCTCAGGTAACTGGATTTAAAGTTACTGAAGAAGAGTTTTTTGAGTCTGGTGAAAGAATTAATACCTTGTTCAGAGCCATTCAGATCCGAAACCATGAACGAACCGCTGATATGGAATTTAATGAGTTAATGCCCCGGCTTTATGATGCCTATGATAAGGATAAATTTAAAATTACTACTCAAAATTGGTATGAATATTTAGGTTGGGACAGAGAAACCGGTTGGCCGACCCGGGAAACGTACGAAAAATATGGATTGAAAGATGTGGCTGATGAACTGGCGAAAATAGATAAATTGCCCCAAAAATAAAAATAGACGTTAATCAGATATTTTTAAATCGATATAGATGAAAGAAGGAGAAAACATGGCAGAAAAATTCGAAAATATCGTTGTTGGTGCTGGCTTTGCAGGTCTGACCTGTGCCGGATATTTGGCTAAAAGCGGCCAAAGGACTCTGCTTTTAGAAAAAGGTTCGGTAATTGGTGGGAGGGCTGCGGCCCACCCTGCCAATGGATATAATGTTGTGATGCATCTGCCACTAATTATGACATCCCTCAATGGTGGTGGTGGGTACGGATGGGCGAATGCAGCAAAAGATTTTGGTGCCGACATTAAACTGCACTTTAGCCGAGAACCGCGGCTTTATCTTAATGGTGTAGAGGATCCATATATGACAATTCCAAAATGCATCACAACCGAAGCTGCTGTTGACTGGATGGAGAGTTTTTTAAAAAAAGCCCGTCCGGATCTCTGGTCTAACAGCTGTAAGTCTGAACTATATCCGATGGTTGATGAGATACTTCACAAGCCATTTAAAGAAATGTGTGAAGAATGGGATGAAGTATCAGTAAAAGACTGGGTTCAATCCCGGAGTATGGATAAGGGGATTGAATATGTGTTTACATCATTGATGGCCTGTTTCTGCTGGACTGCTGATGCGGAATTCACCTGGAACTATGGTTCAGCAGCCAAAGGATTTGTGATGCTGCGCATATGGATTGGCAATCAGGGGGCTATGTCAGTCGCAATCCCTGATCTTCAGCATGGTATATGTGAGCCCATAGCGGAAGCCATTACCACGAATTTTGGTTGTGATATTAGAACAAACTCAGAAGTCATTAAAGTTATCATTGAAGATAATAGGGCGGTTGGAGTTGAAATAAAGGATGGAAATGGAACTATTAAACGAATCGAAGCTAACCGGGTGATTCTTGCCACAACCTGGCTGGATTACCTGAAATTGCTTGAAACAGTGCCGCCAACCTTGCTGGAAACTATGAAAGCTCCTCTTCAACAGAAAATGGGCGGAATCTTTTTAACGTATCAGTTGAATAATTCCATCAGTCTGGATGGAGCATTTACGCTGTTTATTAATCCAAAAACGGGTTCATCAATTCAGGGTGGCTGTGCTCAGAATATTGAGCAGCCATGGAACGTTCCGGAAGGAAAGCAACTTATCTGGGCATATTCGGTAAGAAGTGATGCCGATTTTAATCGATTGGGACTGGAAGGAATTGCGGCGGAAGTTACCCAAAATATGGAATTGCTTTATCCGGGATTTAATCGCGCATTGGAATCTACCAGCCCGGTGAAAGGCGCCAGTTATCCGTCTCATTATCGATTTAGTTCACTTCCTAAGATTCGCCAAAAATCGCCGGATGTGGACGGTCTATTCTTTGCCGGTGAATGCACCTGGCCGATGTATGGCCAGATTACTGATGGAACTGCCAGCACTGGAGCAAACGTCGCTAAATTAATTCTGGAGACGGATGAATTAGCAGGGGTATGAAATAAAACACGGCATGATTGATTTCGAGTGATGAAAAATAAATTCAAAATTAATGTATTTTAATGAAGGGGATCAAATGAATGAAAATATAGTCAGAATGCCCCCAGGAAATGCACCAGATATCCAATGCCATCATTATTTTGATGGCAAATGGGAAGACCAGATGATTTATGTACCCCAGGAACTGCCATTGGCCATTTATATCAATGGCAGAGAACTGGTTACAATTCTATGCTCCCCTTCAAAGCTGAACTTTTTAGTCGTTGGATATTTATTTGCTGAGGGCGTCATCGAAAATATTGAGGATATTAATATTTTAAGAGTCTGTGAGGAGAGTTCAATTGCCGATATCAGATTGAAAAACAATGATTATAAATTGCCTGACAAACGAATTCTCACATCAGGGTGTGGCGGAGGGATGAGTTTGAATAACGGTCATTATCAAGAAAGGCTGGTTTCAACACTGAGTGTGGCACCTGAAAAACTTTTTATACTTGTCAAGCAAATGATAAAAAGCGGAAAAGCTTATTGTTTAAGTGGTGGCAGCCACACATCTGCACTTTGTGATACCAACCACATCATTGCCTTGGGAGAAGATATCGGGCGTCACAATACCTTGGATAAAATCATCGGTGAATGTCTGATGAGGAATATTTCAACTAAGGACAAAATCCTTATAACCAGTGGGAGAATCGCCTCTGAAATGTTAAGAAAAGCGGTCAAGATGGAAATACCTATGGTAGTGTCATTAACTTCCCCAACACAACAGGCGATAATATTGGCTAAGGAATTGGGGGTTACTCTAGTTGGTTATGTCCGGGGCAGCCATATGACTGTTTACGCCAATGAAAAACGACTGGGAATTATAGCAAAAAATGACGAGCATCTCGTATCTGAACAAATAGGCTAAAGAATGACTTCCGGAATGCTTAAAATCCGGAAGTCTATTTACATTTAAAAACAGGAAAAATTATCAGAATAATAGTATAGTAGGTAGTGTAAAATAAGTGGATCAACGGGACATGAAGTGGTGTTTGGATTAAAAGTCTTTGAAATTATTTAAAATACTTGATAAAATTTAGGAGTGAAATCAATGTTAAATATTATATTGCTGGGGATGGTAAGCTTTTTTTCAGATATCAGCTCAGAAATGGTTTATCCTTTAATTCCCTTGTATCTGACATCGGCGTTTGGGGCGACGCCAGTACTTGTCGGGATCATTGAAGGGATTGCAGAAAGTATTGCCAGCTTATTAAAGGTCTACAGCGGTTATATTTCAGATAAGTACAAGCGGAAAAAAATTCTGGCTTTTGGTGGGTATTCCACCGGAATCATTTATAAAATAGCGCTGTTGATTGCCACCTCCTGGACAGGGATCTTGTTTGCCAGAGTGATTGATCGGATTGGAAAAGGGATCAGGACAGCGCCCCGGGATGTTTTAGTCTGTGAAAGTGCGGATACAAACAAGATGGGGAAGGCTTTTGGTATACACAAAGCTCTGGACATGGCCGGATCGGCACTAGGAATCTTAATCGCTTTTTTCCTCCTGTCACAGGCGGAAGGAAACCTTGACTATAAAACGCTGTTCACAATTTCTATCATTCCCGCAGCAATCGGGTTGGTGATCCTACTGTTTGTCAAAGAAAAAAAAGAACTACGAGAAGTCAAAGAGCGAGAACCCTTCTGGAGAAATGTAAAAAATCTGGATGTAAACTTAAAACTTTACCTGGCTGTGACGTTTATTTTCACACTAGGCAATTCGTCCAATGCATTTTTAATTCTCAGAGGAAAGAGTCTAGGCCTAACTGACGCAAATGTGATTTTGCTCTACTTCATTTATAATGTATCAGCAGCTTTATTTTCCGTGCCTTTTGGTCATCTGTCGGACAAGTACGGCCGGAAAAAGATTCTTGTTTCTGGGTATATCACCTTTGCCTTGGTTTACGTCGGGTTTGCTTTTGTCTCAAATGCAGAGGTGCTGGTGATTTTGTTTATCATTTATGGTCTTTACACCGCCATGACAGCTGGCGTTGAACGGGCTTTAATCTCTGAAATTTCACCAGTCAATCTAAAAGGGACGATGCTGGGACTTCAGGCCACTATTGTGGGGATTGCTCTGTTGCCAGCCAGTGTTATCGCCGGCCTGTTATGGAACATCTTTGGACCTCAGGCACCGTTTGTTTTTGGTGCCGGATTGTCTCTGTTTGCCGCCAGTATGCTGATTTTTCTGATGAACCGAAATTCAAAACAAGACGAGCAAATATAAGCTAAACCGGCAAGAATGGGAAAACTATGTAGAGAAATTAAGGTGGAGATAATGAGGGTTGAAATAGGTCTTAAATCGAGCTGCTTCGGTTAGCGTTTTGCGATGCGTAAATAGGATTTCAATAAAAAAAACAGCACTATGCGGTGCAATATCAATTTTTTCAGCAACTTTTTCTGGACAGAAGTCGGCAACCAGAGTGATCTGTTTTTGAAGTTCCAACGGTTTATTGAAAAGTAATAAAATATCTAAATCTGATTTTGTCAGTAATTGATTTTTATTTAATCGAAAGTCATTGGTATTTTCAAAAAAATACTGTTTGATGGCATAACATATATTTTTTTTATCAACATCAAAAGTTTTTTTGATGACTAAAGATTGCAGTTCGGATCCAACAGGTGCGATCGAAAAGTCAAAATCATTGAGACCGGCAAACATATTGGAAAGAAGCTCATCCTCCCGGTAATGTAAGCTGAAATGATCAAGTGCCGGTCTGGTGATGTAATTTCCTTTGCGTGGGATTGTCATGATATAGCCCTCATGAGCAAGAATCATCATGCTTTTCTCAATGGTTGATTTACTGGCGTTGTAAATATCCATTAGTTCGTTTTCAGAGGGTAATCGGCTGCCAGGTCTCAGTTCGCCCGAGATTATTTTATCTGAAATGTCTTTGATGATTTGTTTGTATAGTTTAGTATCCATGCTTATTGACCTCGAATTTTGAAGGCATTCCCTTTAAAATAGCTCTTTCCATAGCGTATGATTTGACTGACCTCATTTCGGGCTGTCGCTTCGATTTGAATAATCGGAAAGCCAATTTCAACTTCTAAGATTGAAGAAATGTGTTCATCAGAAGACAGGACAGCCAAGGTTACATGCTTTTTAATTTTTTCACCATTATCAGCATTTTCGTCAATATTGATGTAATGAAACTCTTTTTCCAGTACCGGTTCTTTAGGATTATAATGAAGATAAGTTATATCATATCCGACGACCTCACCATTATTGAAGATACGCTGTTTAACTTCAATGATCTTTTTTTGAGTGAAATTCTGCATGCGAATACGAAGATCATCGCTCATATCAACAATATCGACAGACAGCAATTTATGTTCAAAATCCTGATCGTCATTTGCTTTGAAATTGATATCAAAATGAGTGAAGTCTGGTTTGCTGACAAAGTGACCTTTTCCCTGAACGCTGTAAATATAGGATTCATTGATCAGTACCGCCAGAGCCTTTCTCACCGTCATCCGACTGATTCCATAGCTTTGACTCATGTAATTCTCGGAAGGAAGGGGATCACCGGGACTTAAACTGCCATCCGCGATGTCTTTTTTGATCGCATTAACAATAATCTGATATTTTGAGAGGGGTGTTTTATTGGCCATTTTTTTCGCGCATCCATTCGTTACATTTGGTGATCCCGGTTTCCGCAGATTTTGTTGCAAAATCAGCTCCGATATAGTTTAAAAGATCCTCAGAGAGGGAAAGTCCGCCGATGATGATTTTAAAATCATTTCTGATATAATTTTTCTTGAACAGATTAACTGTTTCCGTCATGGATTTAATGGCATTTGAAATGATACCACTCATGGCTAAAATATCCGGCTTTGTTGCCAGCGCCTCTTCAAAGAATCTATGCGGTTTGACGTCAACCCCCAGATCAATTACCTCATAACCTTCAGTTAACGCCAGGTTGGTAAAAATGGACTTTCCAATATCGTGTATATCGTTTTCGACAGTACCAATTAGAATTCTGCCAGTTCGCTCAGTTGCTGTTAATGACGAACCCGTTTGTTCCAAATCATCAAAGAAATTTAAGACGCTTTTAAAAACACAGCCTGCCATAATCAGGTCCGCAATATAATAGTCAAGGCTTTCATAGAGAATCCCGATTTCATTCATCCCCAGGATAACATAACGGATAATTTCTTTACGTGTTAAACCATCTGCTACAGCCTGGGACACTAAATTTAAGACCAAATCCTCATCCAAATTACGGACTGCTTCAACAATTTCATCTTTTATCACAGAAGTTCCCCTTTATAATGATTTGCTTTGAACTATACTATATCAAGCATTCAATAAAAAATCAAATCCTGTGATGGATTTGTTAAAAAATAATATTTTACAAAAATAGTTGACAAATGTGCTAAATAGAATTAACATATACATGTACAGGGTAGTCGCGATACCAGATTTTATTTTATTAATTGGAGGTACAAAATGAGTGATCAAAATATTTATGAAGATCGCATTAAATTATTCAAAGATACCATTGAATTAAAGAAAACCGAAAGGGTTCCAAATCTGTCAAATTTCTTTACCTGGAAAATACTGGATTCACCTTACAAACTGAGTGAAGCGATGAATGATTACGATAAAATGGAAAGAATTGTATGTGATTTTCATGAACGGTATCACTTTGATGCTTATATGGATTTGGGCACACGAAATCCCATTCGTGTCACTGATGCACTAGGTGGAGGTGATCACGAGGTCAACGACAAAACAGAATCAATTAATTATTATGATCATGTATTGATGAAATCAGATGAATATCAGGAATTATTAGATAATGAGGTGAAATTTTTATGGACAAAAGTATTTGCCAGAAAGTTTCCAGATACAACACCTGAAAAACTCATAAATGCTGTTCAGGAATTGATGGCTTATGGTCAATTCAATGATAAGATGACGAATAAATTTGTTCAGGAATATCATTGTCCATCTGTTTTTAACATGAATGCTGTGTTAATGCATCCATTTGAGTATTTACATAATAATTATCGAGGCATAAAAGAAGTATCAATTGATTTAAGAAAACGACGAACGGAATTGAAAGACGTCATTGAAAAAAAATTCGAAACCCAAATGCTGCCGGCTCTGGATGCAGCTTTAGATCTGGATACAAGTGCCTATGTGTGTGATACTTACTTTCCAATGCTGGCTCATGCCATCCTTAGTCCTAAACAGTTTGAGGATATTTATTGGCCCCAATTAAAACAAATTATTGACAAGGTCGTGGAAAAAGATAAGACCATTTACATTTTTTGTGAAAGTACCATGCTCCGCTTTAAAGATTTTTTTCAGGATATTCCCAAAGGACATGTTATTCTTCATTTAGAACAAGATGACATCTTTGAAATTCATAAAGAACTGCCTAACATCTGTCTTGCTGGGGGAATGACAACCGATTTGCTCGGTAATGGAACGCCCCGTCAATGTATTGATTATTCAAAAAAATTGATTGATGAGTTGGGTAACGGATTTATTTTTAGTCAGAACAAAATGGTTTCATTCAGAAATGATTGTACCCGGGAAAATCTACTGGCGGTAAATGAATTTATTAGAAATTATTAAGAAGGAGGTCAAAATGATGTTAGAAGAAAAAGATTCAGCAATAGATAACCCGTTTTTAACTTATCCGGAGGGATGGAATCAGGCGGTTGAAAGTTTGGTGTTTCTGCCGGAAGAAATGCGGGAAGGCTTCTTGATTCAATTTATAACAACTGTTACCAGTATGTAAACGATATTTAGATACGGAATGAGTAATTTAACAATTAAGCTGTAGAACTCTCTGCAGCTTATCATATTCTGATTGAAGAAGGTGTTATTGTTGAAAAAAAGTACTAATTCATCAATGAAACGATGGATGATCTGTGGTGGGTGTTTTTTAATTTGTTTTATGGGATATGGATTAGCCTATTCATCAATCAGTCTATATTCGGTGAGCATCTGCGAGGCGTTTGGTTTCAGTCGCGGGCAGTTTTCTGTTGTCATGAGTCTGCTAAGCTTATCCATGAGTATTGGGGCCTTTTCTTACGGTAAATTATCCCAAAAATTGAGTCTGAAGTTCTTAATGATATCCGGCGTAATTATGATTGCTGCAGGGGTACTGTTGATGAGCTTTTCAACGACTCTTCCGATGTTTTATTTTGCTGGTATTCTGATTGGTCTGGGGCTCTCTGTCGCTACGGTTATTCCGGCAAGTATCCTTATGCTGAACTGGTTTGGCGATAAAAGGGGTGGTGCGCTTGGAATTATTCTTGCATCAACCGGAATCGGAGCGATGGTTTTTAGCCCATTAGTCATTTATTTTATTGACTTAAAATCATTCGAATACACGCTGGCATTTTCAGGAATAATTCTGGCCGTTTTACTGGTGCCCGTTGTTGTTTTTGTAATTAAGGAAAAACCAGCTACTCAAAATAAAGAAGAAAGCCAAGCTGAAACAACTTATGAAGAACAGAGACAAGGTCAAAAAAGTGGTCTATCACTTAAAGAAGCCAGAAAAACATTCGCATTTTATTTTTGTACGATAACTGTTGCGATGTATTCGATTGTGTTTGTCGGGGTAACCTATTTTATTCCTTCTTATCTATTGGATATTGGTTTAATGCCAATGGTGGTGGGTGTTATGATCTCACTATTGAGCGGAGCTAATGCCATCGGAAAAATAATAATGGGGAAAATAAATGATGTTTTTAACGTCAGTATTTGCGTAACTTATGGGACCGTTTTATTTATCATTGCCATGGTGATTGCATTATTGATTCAATCACCAGTCATGGCAGGGGTTTTTGCCATTATTTATGGATTGTCCGTGTCAACAGCCTCATTTCCGCTAACCATCATCGTTTCAGACTTTTTCGGGGAAAGGGCTTATGGGGAAATTCTGTCATTTATTCAAGGTATCGCTGGTCTTGTTGCAGCACTTGCCATTCCTATTGCAGGATTAATATATGATACAACGGGTAGTTATAATCTGATTTTTATGATATATATTGGACTCAGTATCATACCATTTGCCACTTATTTTATGGCATTAAAGAAAAAGCCGGTAATTGAATTTTAAATGAAAAATGGACGCGAGAATGCGCCTGATCTTTTTGAATAGAAGATGCGGTATAAAGAAAATTTAATTTTTGATGATGAGGATGCCGATTTAAAATACGGAAATTCTCATAAAAAAAGATGAACGACAAATTAAAGAGGAGAAAAATATGTTAGACTTAAAAATTTTAACACAAGCTTTGGGAGATCTTGAAGAAGATCAGGTTATGGAAATGTTGAAGGAATTTGCGGATACAAGTCCTTCAGAAGCAGAAGCACTGGAAGCAGTAGCGGCTTGTCAGGCCGGGATGGCAATTGTCGGAGAGCTTTTTGAAAGTGGAGAATATTTTGTCGGTGATCTGATTTTTGCCGGAGAGCTATTAACTGAAGCCATCAATGTTTTGAAACCGGCTTTAGGTGGAGGTGCTTCAGTGGTAATTGGAACGATTCTCCTAGGCACGGTCCATGGCGACTTGCATGATATCGGCAAAAATATTTTCAAAAGCATGTCGGAGGCAGCGGGATTCGAAGTTGTTGATTTGGGGATTGACGTCGAAGTGGACACCTTTGTTAAAAAAGCTCAGGAGATCAAACCTCAGATTATCGGCATGAGCGGGGTTTTAACGCTAGCCATTGATTCCATGAAAGATACCGTGGAAGCACTGAAGGAAGCCGGTGTGGATGCTAAAATTATCATCGGCGGGAATCCGGTGACCAAAGAAGCCTGTGCGTTTGTCGGTGCGGATGCCTTCACCACCAATGCTGCCGAAGGGGTTAAAATCTGTCAGGGACTTGTCTAAATTCAAGGAATTAAAACACTATAAGGAGCAATTATGATAATTATTGGAGAGAAAATTAACGGCACCATCCCATTAGTTAAGGAAGCAATTGAAAAACGAGACGCCGACTTTATTGCTGATCAGGCGGTCAAACAGACAGAAGCTGGCGCAAACTTTATTGATGTATGCGCCAGCACCGCCCCGGAATATGAAATTGAAACCTTGAAATGGCTGATGGAAGTTGTTCAGGACGCCACCGATACCCCAGTGTGTATCGACAGTCCCAACCCCCGGGTGATTGAGGCAGTTTTTAAATATGCCAACAAACCCGGGATGCTTAATTCCATTTCCGAAGAAGGCGACAAATGTGAAGTTTTGCTACCACTGTTGGAAGGGAACACCTGGGAAGTCGTGGGTTTGACCTGCGATGATCGGGGCATACCTAACGACGTTAAGACTAAGGTGGATATCACCAAAATTTTAGTGGAAAAAGCAGCCCAATATAGCATCACCCCGGATCGGATTCACATCGATCCCTGTGTCATGGCTTTATCCACGGAAAACAATTCAATGCTGAACTTTGCAGCCGAAATCAAAGCCATCAAAGAACTTTATCCCACCATCCATGTGACTGGAGCCATCAGCAATATTTCCTTTGGCTTACCGCTACGGCCGCTATTGAACAAAACGGCCATGGCCTTTGCCATTGATGCCGGGATGGACTCCGCTGTCATGGATCCGCTTAATCGGGATCTAATGGGTACGATTTTTGCCACATATGCATTAATGGGACAGGATAAACACTGCCGGAAATACAGCAAGGCGTTTCGGGCAGGAGAGATAGGGCAGGTCCATAAATAGATAATAGAATCAAATATTTTTAAAATGACATTTGAAAAGATGAGCCCTGCTACAGCATGGCGATCTTTCGCGATGAAGGCTATAAGGAAAGAGATGTGGATGTGGAGATCCAGATTAATAAGATAATTGACAAAGAACCGGTCCAGGGGTTACCTGAATCGGTTCTTTGTTAGTTTTATTTTCAGCAATGGGCTTCGTTCCGATCTTCATACCAGAAGCTGACACTTTCGGCTACAGCTGCTTCAATGGCGTCGTAGTCTTTGTTTTTAAGACAATTGTACAAATCCAGATGAAAGCGCTCAGCGTTGTTAAAGCGTTCATCGGTATCAATGGTATCCTCAATGGACAGGGCAAAAACTTCATAAATCCCGTTGACGATATTGGAGATATAGGGATTATCACAAATATTGGCAATCGCCACATGATATTGATAGTCCAGATAGGCGGCTCTTTCTTTGTCACCGGATTCATAAGCCACACGGATTTCTTTGATGCGGCTTTTTAAATTTACCAGATCTTTGTCAGTAACCTTGGTCATGGCGGTACGCAGTACCGTTTCGTCCATCATCCGTCGAAATTCGACCATGGCATTATCGCTGCGGGACTGGAAAATAATGCTGTAGATAATGGGGTTAAAGATGGTTGGCGCAATGTGGTCGCAGACGTAGGTGCCGTCCCCTCGTTTGATGGTAACAACACCTAAGGTTGCTAATATTTTCATGGCTTCCCGCAGGGAATTACGGCCTACCTTCAATTCTTCCATCAAAATAAATTCACTGGGCAGTTTTTCACCCACCTTAAATTGTCCGGCGGCAATAGCCTTCACAATCTGGTCAATGATTTTATCAACGATGCTGCCGTTATCGATCGGGGTAAGAGCAGATGCTTTACTGTTATTCTTGAGAAAAGTTTTCATCAAAACCTCTTTACTAATCATAGGATGTTTAAACGTTCTATGATATTATAACAGCTTGTTTGAAAAATATCAATCTTGCTTTGATAGTGTTGAGTATTTCATTCAAGTCTTTGTTTGACAGTAATTTTCAATAAAAGCAAGAGCCGTTTCAGTTCCATTCTCTTGATCGATGATGGCCTTCAGGGCTTGGGCCTTTGATTGGATGGCCTCTTCTTCAAACGCAATGAGGCGTTGGATCAGAGCTTGTGTCGTGACCTGGGTTTCCTTAAGCGGTTTTAGTGCATACCCCTGTTGATAGAGGCGGTTGGCCCAGAAGGGTTGATCCACCGAAAAGGGGATAATCAGCTGCGGTTTACCGCTTTTGATGGCCGCCGCCATGGTTCCCACGCCGCCATGATGGACGATCCCTTTGCCATGGTGAAACAACAATGAATGGGGCGCGGCGTCAATGGTCAGCAGATGCTCATTCTCATCAAAGTGAATGCCGCTGTTGCCAGATAAAAGGATGCCCCGCTGATGGGTGGCATGAAGGGCTTCCTGTAGATGGTTTTTAAATTGTTCTGGAGCTTTAAGGGGCATACTGCTAAACGAGATGATAATCGGTGCTGGTCCCGAGTTTAAAAAGGCCGTTAATGTCGAATCGAGGTGCTCTGTTTGGGAATCAAGATAAAAAAAGCCAGGAGTCAGAACCCGACCCTCCCAGCTTGTGACTTCTGGAAATAAGGCCTTGCTGATCGGATAAATGATCGGGATGACTTGACCATTCAGGGAAAAGGTGTAGAGTCCGCTTTTACGTTTGGGCAGATGCAAGGTTTTTTGTCTGAAATCATTGACCTCTTTGATGCTTGATCGCTCGGCTTGGGCAATCACCGAGTAGGTCCAGAGATTCAATCGCTTTCCGAGATTTTTGGTTGGCGAGATGGCCAGGTTGGGAAATTCATCAATCGGAAAGGTAATTGGCACCGGGGGAATGCTGATACAGGGAATGTCGAGAACTTCGGCAATATCCGGAGCACCGAAAGCCTTGGGATGATAGAGGATCACATCAGATCCCTGGGCAGCATCATAGAACTGATCCAGGGTTTGTCGAAAGGCCGGATTGACCACTTCATCCAGATACTTTTTGGTGCGAAATGGATGGTGCAGAGCATGTTTGAAAACCATTTGTCCTTCCTCGGTTTCCAGCATCGCCATCAGATCACTGGCAGCTTCTTTAAATTCGATGCCGGCTGCTTCAATAAATGGCTTGAATGTTTTTCCGGTACAGATCACGGCCTGATGCCCTTTTTCCAACGCTTTTTGTGCCAGGGCGACAAAAGGTTGAACATCCCCACGGGTTCCCAAGGTTAAGATTGAAATTTTCATTAATGACTCATCTCCTCTTTTCAGTTTGCAATTTAATCCACTTAGTTATGATACTTTTTTTACCCTGATTTTTCAAGATTAATAAGGCGATCGGTAATAAATGAATTAAAGGACGAAAAAGAATATCAAATCTTCTTTATTTTATCTATATATGTTATAATAATCAATTGCATAGAAGTTACGTGAAACATCGATTAATAAGAACATGAGGTAAGAATGAATAAAAAACCAGAACTGTTGGCACCGGCCGGAACAATGGAAGCGGTCATTGCGGCCATCAACGGCGGGGCGGATGCAGTCTATTTTGGTGGCAAATCTTTTAATGCTCGTCGTAATGCTGAAAATATGACAGATGAAGAAATAAAAGCGGCGGTCACCCTTTGTCATCAGCATGGGGTGAAAGTCTACGTCACCTTGAATATATTAATAAAAAACTGTGAAATGAGCGAATTAGTCAGCACCCTTAATTTTCTGAAAACCCTTAATCTGGATGGTCTGATTGTTCAGGATATGGGATTAATCTATTTGATCCGCCATTATTTTCCCGAATTCAAACTCCAGACCAGCACCCAGGCTTCTGTTTATGGCGTAGAAGGAGTGCTGTTTTTTCAGGAACTTGGTTTTTCCCGGGTGGTTCTGCCCCGGGAAATGCCATTAACCCAAGTAGCTGAAATCAAGAAAAAAACCCAGGTTGAATTAAAAATATTCACCCATGGAGCCTTGTGCTACGCCTATTCTGGCCAGTGTCTGATGAGCAGTATGATTGGCGGCCGAAGCGGCAACCGGGGTCTCTGCGCACAACCCTGTCGCAAGAATTACCGGCTGTTTGATGAGAACAGTCGACTGGTTCAGGAAGGCTATCTCCTCAGTCCCAAGGACTTAAATACGTTGGACGACCTGGAGACAATCATCGCTTCGGGTGTGGACTCCTTAAAAATTGAAGGCCGGATGAAAACACCGGAATACGTTTATGGGATCACCCGGGCTTATCGGGAAGGCATCGATGCTGCTGCCGGGGATAAGATTACCAAAACTGTTGATAATCAGGCCGTTATGCAGGTGTTTAACCGGGATTTCACCAGGGGTCATCTTTTTAACGAAGCGGATCTCCTCAATGCCCAGGTGGGCAAGAACCGGGGCGTTTTAATTGGCCAGGTTGTCAGCCTTACTAAAACCGCTAAAAACCAGAATCATAAAAGTGCCTATCAGCCTCTGGGGATTCGCCTCAATGAGGATGCTCAGCTTCATGTCGGGGATGGCTTATCCTTTGGTGAGGACGGGAAAATGGGGACCAAGGTGGATGCGATTTTCACCCCGGCCGGCCGCCGGCTGGAACAAGGCCTTGGTGGCGATACCGTGGCCATTCCCTGTCGCTATGGGGTTTCACCAGGAACACCACTTTATAAAAATCTTGATAAGAACTTAATGGATAGCCTTAAACAACTGGGTTCCCAATCCCTTGATCAACCAGGCACCGCAGTGAATTTTAATCTGCTCCTCAAGCTGGGCAAACCGGCCGAAATAACAACTTTCACCCAGGGGTGTACGGTTACATATACTGCCGATTTTAGTCCCGAATTACCGCTGAAAAACCCCATTGATGAAGCGATGGTTCGGGAGCAGATTTCCCGAATCGGCGGCACCGGTTATGAACTGGGGACTATTTCCATGGCGTTGGATAATCAGGTGTTTCTCTCCCGTAGCCAGTTAAACACGCTACGCAAAGAAGTGTTACTTAAACTGGCAGAGGCTCTGGCAGACGCTGAAAAAAATGCCGGAAGTACGCACGAGTTAAACCAGGCCATTACGATCGTGCCGCTGGAGAAAGAGCTAGCGGGTCAATCAGAACGATTTAAAAAACTGCAATTAGCAGACTCGAAAAAACAAGTTTCATTGGCATTTGAAAAAATGCCGGATCATCAGTTTTTAACACTTTTGGATGGGCTGGGTCTGGATCAGGTCGTGCTGCCATTGCTTGGGGAGGGGGTCGCGGAAAAGACCGTCCTCTTAAAAGATCTGGGAATCGCAGTGCTACTGAAGACACCTAAAATAATGGATGACGAATTAACTAAAAAAGTGCGTCGCTTAGTGACCAAAGAGATGAATCAGGATGGCTTTTTAATTGGCAATTATGAAGCCCTGCATCTGCTAAATAAAACATCATCTTATTTAGAGGCTGATCAGTCGTTTAACCTGTTTAATACCCTGGCAACCCGAGCATTAAAAGAGTGGGGCGTCGGTGGCGGCGTGTTGTCGCCGGAACTTATGGAAACTGAGCTGAAAGAAATAAGCGAGCATTCTGAGATTGCCATGGTTTTACCAGTTTACGGTTCGCAGGAGCTGATGGTCAGCAAAAAATGTCTGTTTGGCTGTAAAAACTGTCTGGAAAAGAAAAAAGGAACAACTGGTTTGTGTCGCCAGGAAATGACCGGTAAGCTGGTGGATGAGCGCGGGTTTGCCTTCCCGGTTGAACGGGATGACCAGGGACTGATTCATGTCTATAATGGTGATACCTTATTTTTAAGGGAAGAAATCCTGGAATTAAAAGGCGTGGACACCTGGCGAATCCATCATCACGACGAAAGTATGGAAAAGTTGAGGATCATCATCGGCTATTACAGTCAGGGGATTTATGACAAACATTGGGGTCTTCCCGAAGGACTTGGGACCGAGGGAACCACCCGGGGGAGTTTTAGACGAGGCGTAAAATAGAGGAGTGAAATAAATACATGGATCAAAGAAGTTTGAAGGTATTGGAATATCATAAAATATTGAAAAGTCTGGGTGAGCATTGTGTTACCCAGGGTGGGAAGGATCAGGCCAAAAATCTATTGCCACTGGAAAGTCTGACGGCAGTCAATCGGGGTCTTGATTTAACCAATGAAAGTCTGGGGATGATCCTCCGTAACGGCCGTCCGCCCCTGGCAGATGTTCCGAATACCAGTGATTACGTCAAGCGGGCTGCCATTGGCTCAATGCTGTCGATGAAAGAACTGTTGTCGATTGCCACCCTGCTACGGATCGCCCGGGATATGGATAACTATTACCATAGTGATACGCAGATGGATACGCTGGTATTATTAAAGGATCTGTTTACTGCGCTGGAAACCTGCGAAGAGCTGGAAAAAGAAATCAGCCGAAAAATACTGGGACCGGAAGAAATGGCCGACAACGCTTCCCGGGAACTGTCCCGGATTCGGCGGGAGATGCAGTTTAAATACAAACGGATCACTGAAAAACTAAGCCATATGATCAGCTCGACCGCCTATGAAAAAATACTCCAGGAAAAAATCGTGACGATCCGGAACAACCGCTATGTTATTCCCGTTAAACAGGAGTACCGCAGCCAGGTGCCCGGGATTGTGCTGGATAAGTCGGCCAGTGGTGCGACCCTGTTTATTGAACCGATGGCGGTGGTGGAACTGAACAACGATATCAAAATTCTGGTCACTGAAGAAGAACAGGAGATCGTCAGGATTCTCAAAGATCTCACCGAGAAGGTGGCTAATCAGCGGGATGAAATTATCTGCAATTATGATGTGCTGGTGGATCTGGATTTTCAATTTGGCAAAGGCAAGTATGGTTTGACCATCAATGGTGTCCGCACTAGTGTCACCGAAACCGGTGTGATTGAGCTGTTACGGGCCAAGCATCCGCTGATTCCCGAAGATCAGGTCGTCGCCTCGGATATTTATTTTGAAGCAGGCATTGACACCATGGTCATCACCGGTCCAAATACCGGCGGGAAAACGGTCTCCTTAAAAACCATCGGCCTGTTGAACCTGATGGTGCAGTCTGGGCTGTTTGTCCCGGTTCGGGAAGGCAGTAAAACCCGGATTTTTGCCGATATCTTTGCGGATATCGGGGATGAACAAAGCATTGAGCAAAGCCTCAGTACCTTTTCTTCCCATATGACCAATATCGTTGAGATTATGAACAAAGCGGATCATAATTCACTGGTATTATTTGACGAACTGGGCGCCGGTACGGACCCTACCGAAGGGGCTGCTCTGGCCATTTCGATTCTTAATGCCCTGCATTTGCGCAAAGTAACCAGTGTATCCACCACCCATTACAGCGAGCTTAAGGAATACGCCCTGGTCACTCCGGGGGTGGTCAATGCCAGTGTCGAATTTGATGTCAAAACGCTGAGACCAACCTATCGCCTGTTAATTGGGGTGCCGGGGAAATCCAATGCCTTTGAAATCGCGATGCGATTGGGGCTTGGTGATGAGGTCATTGAAAATGCCCGGGAGCTGATCAAGAACGAAGCCATCCGCTTTGAAGAAACCCTGATAAAAATAGATGAAAAGCGTCGTCGCACCGAAGCCGAACATGATGCCATTATTCGCCTGAAGCAGGAAACCGAAGCCCTGAAACGGCAAATGGATCAGGAAAAGCAGAAGTTTGCCGAGGAGCAAAAAGCGCTGCTCCAAAAAGCTCAGGAAGAAGCCATGGAAATTGTCAAGAAAACCCGGGCCGAAACGGAGGAAATTTACCGCGAAATCCGGACTATTCAGGAAAACACCACCAACGCGGTTAAAGATAATAAAGAATTGGAAGCGATTCGCAAGCGGATTAAAGAAAAAGAGAAGAATCTATATCAGTTTGGCAGCCGACCGAAAGACTATCAGGGGGCGGCTCTGGAAATGGACGACCTCAGCGTTGGGATGAAGGTTTACATTAACAGCCTGCGCCGGGAAGGTGAGGTCTTAAACCTGCTTCCCAATGAAAATAAGGCTATGGTTCAGGCCGAGATGATCAAGCTGAAGGTTGACGTCAGTGACCTGAGCATCTCAACGGCGCTGGCCAAACCGGAGGAAAAAAAGGTAACCTACAAAAAAGTGGATCGCCACGTGATGGACACCAAACTCGATCTGCGCGGGAAAAATGGCGAAGAATCACTGTATCTGGTTGATAAGATGATCGGTGACGCCATGCTTTCAGGTAACAAGCAGATTGTAATTGTTCATGGCAAGGGCACCGGCAGGCTCCGGGAGATCATCCATGAATACTTAAAAGGAAACCCCTTAATCGAAGATTTCCGGTTGGGAGCCATGAATGAAGGCGGCTCCGGGGTGACCATCGTGACGTTATAAAAAAGCGTCATCACTTCCGGGGAAGCAGGAATCACCGGATCGATGAGGCGATAGATAAGCAGACACGGAGATTAAAAAATAATCTTGTAAATTTACAGCACCCATAATACAATTAATGGGAAAATTTCACAAGTACCTAGAATTTTGAAATTTTGGAGGAAACATGATTTTATCGGATAAAACCATTTATAAATATCTGGAAAGCGGTGAGCTGGTCATCGATCCACTGGAACAAGGCCAGGTTCAGCCAGCCTCGGTGGATATTCGCTTGGGAAGCAGTTTTTTAAAGCTGGATGAAAATAATTTTGAGATGATGACACTGACGGATGAAATTAAGTATATTTCGATGGAAGCGGATGAGATCATTATTCCATCCAACTCTTTTCTTTTGGCAACCACCATGGAATATATCAAGCTGCCCTGCAACCTGACCGCCTTTGTCGAAGGCCGTAGCTCCATTGGTCGGATGGGCCTATTTATCCAGAATGCCGGTTGGGTGGACCCGGGCTTTGAAGGGGAGATCACCCTGGAACTTTACAATGCCAACCGTCTGCCGATCAAACTGGAAAAGGGTCGGCGGATCTGCCAGCTGGTCTTTGCTCAAATGGATGATATAGCCTTAAACCCCTATCAGGGGAAATACCAGGGACAGCGTTCGGCCGTTGGGAGTCGCGTTTTTCTGGATGAGGAATGCTGATCCGAAGTGTTAAAGCGGCCCGATGAGAGAAGGAACAAAATAATGAAAGAAATTTACTTAGATAACGCAGCAACCACCAGGGTTCATCCCCAGGTTGCTGAAAAAATGATGGATGCTCTGGTGAACAACTACGGGAATCCTTCATCCCTCCACCGCCTGGGGATCCGGGCAGAACAAGCGATTAAAGAAGTCCGGGAATTAATCGCCAAAAATCTGAACTGTCAACCCCCGGAAATCTATTTTACCTCCGGTGGAACCGAAGGTAATAATCTGATTATTCAGGGGGTGGTAGAAAATAAAAAACGTAACCGGATGCGGATTATCACCTCGGCGATTGAACACCCCTCGGTGCTGGATGTGTTTACCTTCTATGAAAATCACCAGATTGAAGTAATTGTTTTAGGCGTGGATACCCAGGGGTATATTCATTTGGATGAACTGGAAGCCGCCATGAACGAGGATACCATTCTGGTCAGCATTATGGGCGTGAATAACGAACTGGGAACGATTCAGGATCTGAAGGCGATTGGCAAAATCGTTAAGGCGGTTAACCCCAAATGTATTTTCCATGCTGATTTTGTTCAGGGCTTTATGAAAATTCCCGTGGATGTGCGGGTTTGCTTGCTTGATGCGCTGACTTTGTCCGGCCATAAGATTTTCGGACCAAAAGGCGTGGGTGCCGTCTATATTAAAAAAGGTACCGATATCAAACCGCTGCTGCGGGGTGGCGGCCAGGAAAACAATATGCGTTCGGGGACGGAAAACGTCCCGGGGATTGTTGGTTTTGGTGAAGCCATCCGCTTACGGAAAGACTCGTTTAGCGACGAGTTTGAAGTGATTCGCAGCTTGCGTACTGCCTTTATCAACGAATTAGAAGCAAAAATCGATGATATCAAAATAAATGGCGACCCCAACGGCAGCCCCTATGTGCTGAATGTTTCCTTTAATCGGGTGCGGGGTGAGGTGCTGCTACACAGCCTCGAAGCCAGGGGGATTTTTGTATCCACCGGGTCAGCCTGTTCATCCCATAAAAAAGAGAAACAGTATGTCCTTAAAGCGATTGGGCTGGCCGAGGAATATAAAGAAGGAACCATTCGCATCAGCTTTTCAAAAGACATCACCAAAGACGATGTCAATACCTCAGTGGAAGCCATTGCCCAGGCCGTGAACAGCTTGCGACTTTTGGTTAAACCAAATAAAAATAGATGACAGGAGCAAAAAAATTAATGGAACATGTTATATTGGTTCGATACGGGGAAATTGCCCTGAAAGGGTTGAACCGTAATTTTTTTATCGAATTACTGGCAAAAAATATCCGGAATACCCTGCGCAGTGTACCGTCGGCAAAGGTTAAAAAAATACAGGGGCGCTTGATTGTTGACGTCAACGATGAAGATCTGAACCGGGCCATGGAGCGGGTTCAAAAAGTATTCGGTATTGTCTCCATCAGTCCGGCTATTGTCATTGACAGTGATATTGCTGTGATTGAAGAAAATGCCATTGAGCAGGTGCGGTCCGCTGAGGATATCAAAACCTTTAAGATCACTGCCAAGCGGGGCGATAAAACCTTCCCGATCAAATCGCCGGATCTATGCTGTCGGCTGGGTGAAGTGGTGCTCGATAACGTCCCGGGTGTCACCGTGGATATCCACAACCCGGATCTGAATCTGTGGGTGGAAGTTCGCGAACAAACCTATATGTACCACGAATTTATTGCCTGTAATGGTGGGTTGCCGGTGGGCTGCAGCGGCAAAGGGGCCTTGCTCTTATCTGGTGGCATTGACAGTCCGGTGGCTGGTTATCTGATGGCCAAGCGGGGCGTCGAAGTTATTGGCGTCTATTTCCACAGCTTCCCCTTCACCAGTGATCGGACCAAGGAAAAGGTCATCGATCTGGCCAAGATCATGAGTCAGTATTGCGGAAAAATCAAACTGTTTGTGGTGCCTTTTACCGAGATCCAGACGAAGATTGTCGAAATGTGTCCGGATCGGCAGACCACCATTATCATGCGTCGCTACATGATGCGGATTGCCGAGATGATTGCCAACAACGAAGGGGCCAAGGCCATGATTACCGGGGAGAGCCTGGGTCAGGTGGCCAGCCAGACGATGGAAGGCCTGGCAGCTACCAATGCGGTAGCCGAAATGCCGGTGTTCAGGCCGCTGATCGGTTTTGATAAAACCGAAATTGTCAAGATCGCCGAAACCATCGGCACCTTTGAAACCTCAATCCTACCCTATGAGGATTGCTGTACCATTTTCGTGCCCAAGCATCCAGAAACCAGACCAAAGGTTTCGGAGATGCTGCGATCCGAAGAAAAAATTGCGGAAATGATGGTCCAAATGATGGCCACCGCCGTGGCCGAATCTGAAGTGGTCACACTCTAGTTCATAATTTATGACTTTTTCAGATTAGCTTTTTATTTTGATAAAATTATGAATAAACAACTGCAGCAGTACCGACAATTGTTATATCATGTTGTACGCATCGGAGCGGACACGGCAGAGCCTGTCCGATTCTGCGCGCAGGCAACGAGCCAATCACAAGCTTGCTTGTAGTTGGCGACTGCCCGCGACCAATGCGAAAGGAGCAAAGCGGATTTCGCATGGCGCGGAGAACAACAGATTAACAATTGGTCGGTACGGTAGTTTACAGAAAACCTGACCAGGCAATCATTTTGCCTGGTTTTTGTGTTATAATAAGGTATTCGATTAATCACTTTAGAAATCATTTAATTAAATAAAAGGAAAAAAATAATGGCAGATAATAATAAAAGTGGCATTCGCCAAAGCTATATAAAAGAACTGGATGACCTGGTTGGTTATGAAATGGAAAACCAGGTTCTTTTGGATGAAACTATATTAGAGATCATGAAACGATTGACCTTGGCAACGAAGCGGGAAGTGCTGATCTGTACCAACGATAAAAACCGGGTTCAGTGGGTGAATATCGGCGATGCCGCCACCGTCAACATCGGCAATGCGGAAATGCTGTATCACGTCAAGGCCCTGAATAAATACCGGGTGATCCATACCCATCCCGGCGGCAATCCGCGGTTATCTGACGAGGATTTTTCAGCGGCCAAAAAACAGAACTTGCAGTGTATTATTGCCATTGGCGTCGATGAAAAAATACCGACCAGCTTTAGTATCGGGGTGCCAGTAGTTGAAGAAGCAACGATGGAATACGGTCAGGCACTGTTTAAAACCCTCAAGGAATTGAATAAGTTTCCGCTGGAGCATTACATTTTATTGGCAGACCGGTTTATTAAAGATGATCCCAACAATAAGTTTGATTCTGAAGACGAAGAAGAACGGGCCTTACTGATTGGTCTGGATCTGCCCGGGAATAAGGGCGTCGAGCTGGTTGACTCCATGGAAGAATTGCGGCAACTGGTAAAAACCGCCGGGGGAACGGTGCTGGAACAGGTTTGTCAGGCCAGAAGCCAGATTGACACCACCTTTTATGTGGGCAAGGGCAAGCTGCAGGAACTGATCAAGGTGATTCAGAATAACGACATCAATCTGATTGTCGCCAATGACGAACTCAATTCCCGGCAGATTGCCAACATCGAAGCGGCCACCGGCACCAAAACGGTGGATCGAACCACCATTATTCTGGATATTTTTGCCCGGCACGCCAAAACCAAAGAAGGCAAGCTGCAGGTCGAATTGGCCCAGCAGAAATACCGGATGAGTCATTTGAAGGGGCTGGGGATTGTGATGTCCCGGACCGGCGGCGGCATCGGTACCCGGGGTCCCGGTGAAAAGAAACTGGAAACTGATCGGCGTCATATCCGCAAACAGTTAGAAGAACTGGAAGCCCGAATTGAACGGATCAATAAAAGCAATCAGCTCAACGCCGTGCAGCGGGAAAAAAACAAAGTTAAAACGGTCGGCTTAATTGGCTATACCAACTCCGGCAAAAGCACGCTGTTCAACCGGCTTACCCAAAGTGAGGTGGTGACCAAAGATGGTCTCTTTATCACCCTGGATTCGACCCTGCGAAAGGTAGATCCAGAACATGGGGATTATCTAGTCTCGGATACGGTCGGTTTT
The DNA here is from genome assembly GCF_000472665.1 of Acetobacterium malicum subsp. dehalogenans DSM 11527. Lineage (GTDB taxonomy): Bacteria > Bacillota > Clostridia > Eubacteriales > Eubacteriaceae > Acetobacterium > Acetobacterium malicum. The sequence continues at coordinate 25,320 of NZ_AXAC01000031.1, forward strand.
ATCGATAAGCTGCCCCATGATTTAATTAAGGCCTTCAAGACCACCCTGATGGAAGTGGAAACAGCGGATCTGCTGCTCCATGTGGTGGATGTGTCCAACCATAATTACGAAGCTCAAATCACTGTGGTTAATCAGGTGCTGGCGGATATCGGAGCAGGTAACAAAAAAGTGATGATGATCTATAATAAAATCGACAAGCTGACCCCGGAAGACCGGGATGCTTTGGTCCTTAAAAATCAGCAGGCCATCGATGAGCTGACACTGTATATTTCCGCTAAAGAAGGGCTGGGCGTTGATACTCTGTTTGAAACCGTTGATCGGGTACTGATCGGAGAAAAACGGCAAATCAAGCTGCTAATCCCCTATGATGATAATAAATCGCTGGCACTTTTGCATGAAATGAAGGTGGTTCAGGAAATTGATTACCAGGCCGAAGGTAATCTGGTGACCATTGAGATGACCGATGATTTTCCGATCCATCTTTTTGAGAAGTATCAGGTGACAGAGGTATAAGTGTGGTAGATTATAAAACGGTATTAATTCCGGATGAAACCGAGCTCGAAATCAAGAAGTCCCGCTTTATCAATCTCGTTTTTCATATTGAAACCGAGGCAGAAGCAGAAACGATTCTGGCCGAAATTCGCAAAAAGCATTATAAAGCCACCCATGTCTGCTGGGCCTATCTGCTCAATACCAACCCCCGGCGCCAAAAAGCCAGCGATGACGGTGAACCATCCGGTACCGCTGGTAAACCGATTCTTGAGGTCATCAATCATCGGGAGCTCAAGGACGTCCTGGTGGTGGTGATTCGCTATTTTGGCGGCATCAAGCTGGGTAGTGGTGGTCTGATCAGGGCCTATGGTGGCGGCGCCAGTGATGTTCTTAATCATTGTACCGTGATTAAGAAACAGTTTTCCGACCAATTGCAAGTAGTGGTCAGTTACGCCAGCTACGGGGGCCTGAGTAATGGTTTATTGGAACGGGACGTGATTCCGGTGAATGAAGATTTTGGCGAAAATGTGACCCTTTCCTTTCAAATCCCGGTGGCCGAGACAAAAGAATTTTTAGCCTGGGTTGAAGATAAAACCAATGGAACTGCTCAAATTATTCGTGGTGAACAGGCTTTTGTGGATGTTGTGGAGGCTTAACAACACAACTGGTTCTAATATCGTTGTTGTTATAAAGTGGAAGGTTTGGCAGTGGATTCATCGTTAGATAAATAACTAACGAGCGAAACCCTTTACAAAAGCTAAAAAGTTGGATATAATTGCCATAGTAAAAAATTAATGCTGAGTTTTAAATTAGCGTGGATACAATAATGTATTTTAATTTAAAACAGAGAATAAAAATATCGGAGGGTAGCTTTCGGTATTTTTTCTTTTTGGTAAAACTTCATCCGGGGAAAATTTCTGTGGCACTCTAAAGGTTTATTCGTTATAATAGCAAGGCTTGTACGAGCAATCAACCCAGGAAGGACCAATTCATGAATAAAAACAACCGCGTCGTATTTCTCTTTAAGCTGCTGTTACTGGCTTATTTGGGATTTCTATTTATAATGACCCTCTTACCAGATTCAAGTAACATTACCTATGAGACCACTGTCAACCTGGTACCTTTTACCTCCATCGATAACTTCTTTTACGATATTATGGCCAATGGCTTTATTGACTGGGAATTTCTGGCGACCAAGCCAACAAATCCAACTGAAATTGTTTTATATACCTTTACCGATTCGTTTAAAAACCTGGCCGGTAACATTATTTTATTGATGCCGCTGGGTTTCTTATATCCCTTGTCCAGAAAAAACAAGGTCGGCTTTTTCCATGCGTTTGTGGTAATATTAGGGACCACCTGTGCCATCGAGCTGATTCAGTATTTATTTTTAGCCAGTCGCCGGGCCGATATTGATGATATCATCTTAAACCTGATTGGCGGCTTAATCGGCTATCTGATTTATAAATGGATCGAGTAAAAAATTAAGGGGGAAACATGGCAAAGAAAAAAAGTATTTTTGTCTGTCAGAACTGCGGTTATGATTCACCCAAATGGATGGGCAAATGTCCCGAGTGCGATCAGTGGAATACCATGGTCGAGGAGCTTGATCTGGCCAAAATGGGGAGCAAGGAAAGTACCCGGGAACGGGGCATTTATTCCCGTCCCAAATCGCTGGCTGAGATTATCTATACCGGAGATACCCGGTATCCGACTCTCAACGAAGAGTTTGATCGGGTTCTGGGCGGCGGAATTGTCCCCGGGGGGATGATTTTACTGGGCGGTGATCCGGGCATCGGTAAGTCGACGCTATTGCTGCAGACCACCGAGGCGCTCGGTAATCAGGGCTATAAAATTCTCTATATTTCCGGGGAAGAGTCGGAACAGCAATTAAAAATGCGGGGAGAACGGATGCATGTTAAATCCGAAAACATTTCCTTCTTATCAGAGATCAATATCCCCTATCTGCTGACGATTATTTTAGAGGAACGGCCGGATATTGTGATCATCGATTCGATTCAGACCATGTACAGCCCGGATATCACCTCAGCCCCGGGAAGTGTCAGTCAGATCCGGGAAAATACCGGAGCCCTGATGCAATTGGCCAAAAAAGACAATATCTCGATGGTGCTGGTGGGCCATGTTACCAAAGACGGTGCTATTGCCGGACCCCGGGTGTTGGAACATATGGTGGATACTGTGCTTTATTTTGAAGGTGAAAAATATCACGCCTATCGGGTGTTGCGGGGGGTCAAAAACCGTTTTGGCTCCACCAATGAAATCGGCATTTTTGAAATGACCGAAAATGGACTGGAATCGGTGGCCAATCCATCCGAAATGATGCTGGACAGCCGCCCCAAAAATACCTGCGGATCGGTGGTGGTGCCTTGTATCGAGGGTACTCGACCGCTACTGATTGAGCTTCAGGGTCTGGTTTCACCGACTGGTTTTGGAAATCCCCGGCGGATGGCCACGGGCATGGATTATAACCGAATGGTATTACTGATGGCGATCATGGAAAAACGGCTGGGAATTCAGATGCAGTCGGTGGATGCTTACATTAACGTGGTGGGTGGTATCAAGGTCGATGAGCCGGCTTTGGATCTTGGTGTGGTTGCCGTGCTTTATTCCAGCCTTCGGGATTTTCAGATCCCCGGCGATTTGATGATTCTGGGCGAGGTGGGATTAACAGGTGAGGTGCGAAACATTCAGCACATTGAAAAACGACTGATCGAAGGAAAAAAACTGGGTTTCAAGCGCTGTATTATTCCTAAAGGCAACCAGAAAGGGTTGAAGGTTGCCGGAATGGCGGTTCTCCCGGTTGATAATATTCGCTCAGCCCTGGACATTTTGCTGTAAAGCACCCGGCGGGTTGAAACAAGTGAATTTGACTGCTAGTTACCAACAAAAATTTATCCTTTGATTTCCGGGGAAAACCGTGTATAATTAGATTATCCCAAAGTGTTCGTTTTTACTTTATTTTTGAACCTACATCAATACTCAGGGAGTCTGATTGTTCGTTGCCAGATGTTAGGCCTCATTATATCAGTGGAAAACAGAAGTCAAAGACAAGACACCCACCTAGCTTTCGCTAGGGCGTCAAAAATGGAGTACGACACATTGGGATAGCACCTAAGGGTGCTTTTTTTGTGGTTGTATGTTTTATGTTTTGGTATAATAGATAAAGTATGTTTAAATTTTGAAGGAGGGCTTATGTACGAATATATGATCGGGAGCTTGGAAGAGCAAGCCATGGATTATGTGGTCATTGATCTAAATCGCATGGGATACAAGGTAAAGGTATCCACCAACACATTGAATGAGTTGCCTAATCTGCATTCGGAGGTAAAGCTGCATCTTCATCAGGTTATTAAAGAAGACGAGGTTTCGCTTTATGGCTTTGCCACCACCGACGAACGGGAGATTTTCAGAACCATGATCGGGATTTCCGGGATTGGACCCAAAGCCGCGATGGGACTCTTGTCCCAATTCAGTCGCAACGAACTGATTGGACATATTGTCAATGATGATCCCAAGAGCATCGCCAAAGCGCCGGGAATCGGGATTAAAACTGCCAGCCGGATTATTCTGGAGCTGAAGGACCGTTATAAGGATGTGTCGGTAGGCGACCTGAAGGTGGTTGAGTTGCGGGGAAAAGACGACAATGTCAGCCAGGCGGTTAATGGACTGGTGGGATTGGGCTACAGTATTTCGGAAGCATCCGAAATGGTATCCCGGGCATTTACCCCTGAGAGCAGTATTGAAGCTCTGATTACTGGAGCGCTCCGCTCTGCTAATCCATTGAAGGGACGATAGTCATGAAGGAACGAATCATCACCACCGATTTTACGGAATTGGATGTTGAAATAGAAAAAAATTTAAGACCCCAGGGCCTGGATGAATACATTGGTCAGGAAAAAGTTAAAAAACAGATGGGCATCTTTATTAAAGCTGCTCAGAAGCGTAGCGAAAGTCTGGATCATGTGCTCTTATACGGGCCGCCGGGATTGGGCAAAACAACGCTGGCCAACATCATTGCCCGGGAAATGGGGGTTGGGATCAAAACGACCTCCGGTCCGGCGATTGAAAAGGCCGGGGATCTGGCGGCCATTCTGACCAGTCTAAAAGAAGGGGATATTCTCTTTATTGATGAAATTCATCGCTTGCAACGCTCGGTTGAAGAGGTTTTATATCCGGCCATGGAAGATTATGCTCTGGATATCATCATTGGCAAAGGTCCAGGGGCACGTTCAATCCGACTGGAGTTGCCGCCCTTTACCCTGATCGGCGCCACCACCCGGGTGGGGCTGCTGACCTCGCCGCTGCGGGACCGCTTCGGAGTGATTCAGCGCTTGGAGCTCTATAATCCGGTTGAGCTGGCTACGATTATCCGCCGTTCATCCGGCATTATCGGCATCGAAATGGATGACGAAGGGGCGGTCGAACTGGCCATTCGCTCCCGAGGGACGCCGCGAATTGCCAACCGGTTGTTAAAGCGGGTTCGGGACTATTGTGAAATCGAAGGCCGGGGCGTCATCGATCTCAAGACGACCCGGGAGGCTCTGGATCTTTTTGAAGTGGATGCGGTGGGTCTGGATGAGATCGACCGCATCATGCTCAGAACCATCGTCGAAAAATTTGATGGTGGACCGGTGGGGATCGACACCCTGGCTGCCGCCATTGGCGAAGAGAAAAACACCATTGAAGAGGTTTATGAACCGTATCTGATTCAACTGGGGTTCCTTTCAAAAACGCCCCGGGGGCGGGTGATCACCAGTCGTGGTTACGCCCATCTGGGATTAGAGGTATTAATGAATGAGGCACTCAATCCTCAACAATTAAAAATAAACTTTTATGATAATGAGGATGATATCGATGAATAAAACTGACTTTTATTTTGATCTTCCGGACGAATTGATCGCCCAATGTCCCCTGGAAAAAAGGGACAATTCACGGTTGATGGTGCTCAACCGCGAAAAAAATACGATTGAAGACCATAGCTTTTTTGAGATAACTAATTATTTCCGGCCCGGAGATTTGCTGGTGATGAATAACACCAAGGTTTTACCGGGACGGTTGTTCGGTGCCCGGGAAGATACCGGGGGCAAGGTGGAAATTCTGTTGCTGCGGCATCTGGCTCAAAAAGACTGGGAAATCATGGTCAAACCGGGAAAACGAGCTCGGGTTGGTGCCCGGATTGTTTTCAGTCCGGAGCTTAAGGGCGAAATCACCGGAACCACTCAGGGTGGTCTGCGGATTATCAGCTTTGAATACACGGGCGTTTTTGAGGAAATCATCGATGAGATCGGTCTGATGCCGGTGCCACCATATATCCATGAAACCCTGAAGGACAATAACCGCTATCAGACTGTTTATGCCAAGCGGGAAGGATCATCAGCAGCCCCCACGGCGGGGCTCCATTTCACCCCAGATCTGCTTCAAAAAATTGAAGCGATGGGGGTGGAAATTGCCGAGGTGACCCTCCATGTCGGGATCGGCACCTTTCGTCCGGTAAAATGCGATGTGATCGAAGAACATCATATGCATGAGGAGTATTATGAAGTGCCGGAAGAAACTGCTAAGGCTATTAAGCGAACCAGGGAAAGAGGCGGTCGGGTCATCGCCGTGGGCACCACCTCGGTGCGAACCCTGGAAAGCAATGCCAAGCTGCATGATGGCGTGGTAACCCCTTACACCGGAGTAACGGATATTTTTATTTATCCTGGTTATGAATGGGAGGTGGTCGATGCTTTGATCACAAATTTTCATCTGCCGGAATCGACCCTGCTGATGCTGGTATCGGCCTTCTATAACCGGGAAGCGGTTATGAAAGCTTACCAAACTGCCATCGACTGGAAATATCGTTTTTTCAGCTTTGGAGACGCCTTGTTTATTGAGTAAAAAAGAGCAGTCATTTGCAAACAGCAAAGCAAGTTTTGTTTGAGGCATTTGAAGTTACAACTATATATAAAATCAGGAGAAAAGAATGAGCGAATTTCGTTATGAATTGATTAAGGAGTGCAAAGACACCGGCGCCAGACTGGGAAAGATCCATACCAAGCGGGGCGTCATCAATACCCCGATTTTTATGCCAGTGGGAACTCAGGCAACAGTGAAGTCCCTGTCGTCCGAAGATCTGGTGGAGATGGACGCCAATGTTATTCTGGGGAACACCTATCATCTCTATTTGAGACCCGGCCAGGAAATTATGGACAAGGCTGGCGGTATCCATAAGTTTATGAACTGGAATCGGCCGGTGCTCACTGACAGCGGCGGATTTCAGGTATTTTCTTTAAATGATTTAAGAAAGATTACCGAAGAAGGCGTTGAATTTATTTCACATCTGGACGGATCCCGACATTTCATGACCCCGGAAAAAGCCATTGACATGCAGAACTCCATTGGGGCGGATATTATCATGTGTTTTGATGAGTGTGCCCCGGCCGGTGCCGATTATGAGTACACTAAAAAATCCATGGAAATGACCACCCGCTGGGCGAGGCGTTGTAAAGATGCGCATAAGCGGCCCGAGGATCAGGCCCTGTTTGGGATTGTCCAGGGCGGTATGTTTGCCGATCTACGGGCCCAAAGTGTGCAGGAACTCACCGATATCGGTTTCCCAGGATACTCGATTGGTGGACTCAGTGTGGGCGAACCCAAAGATGTGATGTATCGGATGCTGGATGCCACCACCCCGCTGTTGCCAAAAGATAAGCCCCGGTATTTAATGGGGGTTGGCTCGCTGGATGCGCTTTTTGAAGGCACGATTCGCGGGATCGATATGTTTGACTGTGTGCTCCAAAGCCGGATCGCCAGAAACGGCACCGCTTTTACCAGTCATGGTAAGGTTGTCGTTCGTAATGCTACCTATAAGGAAGATTTTACACCGGTTGATCCGGAATGTGATTGTTTCGTTTGTCGAAACTACACCCGGGCTTACATCCGACATCTGATTAAAACCAATGAAATTTTAGGAGCCAGGTTATTGACATATCATAACTTATACTTTACACTTGTAACAATGAAGAAAATTCGACAGGCCATAATGGATGACAATTTATTAGCCTATAAAGAAGCTTTCTTTGAAAAATTCGGCATTGCTGAATAATGATGAAGGAGAATGTGAATGTTTGGAATTGATTTTACATTAATTCTCCCTTTGATTTTAGTACTTGTATTTTTCTATTTCTTTATTTTAAGACCACAGCAAAAACAACAAAAAGAAATTAAAGAAATGCGATCAAGTATGAAACCAGGGGATGAAATTGTTACAATTGGTGGGTTTTATGCGATCGTCTATGCGATTGGTGAAGAAAATGTGACCATCGAATTATTGCCAGATTACAATAAGGCGCTGATTACAAAATCAGCCATTGCTCGAATTGTCAGTGTTGGGGACGCTGTTGCAGCAACAGAAGAAGACAATTTTGAAGAACTGGAAGATTTGGACAACGAAGAAATCATCGTCGACGCCGAATTTGAAGAAATCGACGAAGAAAAAAAATAATAAAGAGCAGGTCAGCGGTTGGCTACCCGACAATTGTCAGGTCATCGTCGGCCATTGTTCTGATAAAAAATAATTTTTGAGGGGAGTGAACAATTTGAAGCACATTAAAATCATTAAAGAGGGTAAACTCACTGACGTAAAAAACAGAGGGTGCGGGGAATGTCAAACTTCCTGTCAATCAGCCTGTAAAACATCTTGCACCGTCGGAAATCAAAAATGCAAACAAACGACTGAAAAATAATAATCAAGCCTGAAAGGGGCTGTCTCGTAAGAGATAGTCCCTTTTTTGATGATACCATAAACTAGGAGAAAAAATGATACATAAATATAAAAAGAACAATCTCAATATTGTGTTGGATGTGGATACCAGCACCGTGTTGACCGTCGATGAGCTGACTTATGATCTATTGGATCACTATGAAGATAAGACCAGAACCGAAATGATTGCCAGCTATCAAGGGAAATATCCATTGGCGGAAATCAATGAATGTCTGGATGAATTGGACGGCGTTAAAGCCGCCGGGTTGTTATTTCGGGAGATGAACTATCAACGAGAAAACTATGCCAATGAAGATCTAATCAAGGCCCTGTGTCTTCATGTGGCCCATGACTGCAATCTGAAATGTTCCTATTGTTTTGCCGCCCAGGGCGACTTTGATGGGGAAAAGCTGCTGATGCCGCTGGAAATAGGAAAAAAAGCCATTGATTTTATCATCGCCCAGTCCAAAAACCGAAAAAACCTGGAAGTGGATTTCTTCGGCGGAGAACCACTGATGAACCTCGATGTGGTCAAACAATTGGTGGTGTATGGCAATGAAATGGCCGCCAAAAACGATAAGCAGTTCAAATTTACGATGACTACCAATGGGGTATTGCTCAATGCTGAAACCCGGGAATATCTTAATGAAACCATGGACAATATTGTCCTCAGTCTGGATGGCCGAAAAGACGTCAACGACCAGATGCGGCAAACTGTCAATGATCAGGGCTCCTTTGATGTGATTATCGATAATATCAAAGCAATGGCAAAAATGCGGGGTGACAAGGATCATTATGTCCGGGGCACCTATACCCATCATAATCTTGACTTTGCCAAGGATGTTCAGTTTTTGGCGGCAGAGGGTTTTAAGAGTATTTCGGTGGAACCGGTGGTGGCTGAGGCAACCCACGATTACGCCCTGACCGAATCGGATCTGCCTGTCATTATGGAAGAATATGATGCGTTGGCCTTGTCTTACCTGAAACGCCATCAGGAAGGGCTTAATTATAACTTTTTTCATTTTAATGTCGATCTCGATCATGGTCCCTGTGTTTACAAACGCCTGTCTGGATGTGGGGCCGGTAAGGATTATGTGGCGGTGACACCGGAAGGGGACATTTATCCCTGCCATCAGTTTGTCGGCAATGAAGCTTTTAAGATGGGGGACGTGAACAACGGCATCACCAACGGCGAAATCAAAAAAATCTTTGATGCCGGAAATCTGCTGGAAAAAGAAGACTGTCAAACCTGTTGGGCTAAATATTTCTGCGGCGGTGGTTGTCATGCCAACGCCTATAACTTTAACGGCACGATTATGAAACCCCATTTCGTCAGCTGTGAAATTGAGCGGCGGCGGGTCGAAAACGCCATTATGATTTCAATTATCGAGGGCGAACAGGAATAAGCTGTTGGGGTTGGCGTGAACTACCGTACCGACCAATTGTTAATCTGTTGTTCGCTGCGGAATCGGACAGGCTCTGCCGTGTCCGCTCCGATGCGTACAACATGATGTAACAATTGTCGGTACTAGGCCAGTTAGAAAAAATAGCAAATAGTAAAGTGTCACCTGGTTTTTTTGACAAGAATGGATATTTGTGGTAGATTAAGGTATCTGCATTAACCAAACCTTCAGATTATTCTGCGACTTGAAGCATAATATTCAATTAAATAAAATCAAAACATTCATTCTAAGATCAACTACAACACCATCTAAAACCCATGGAGGCACATATTGGAAAAGAAATCACTGGAAGATTTAACGGTTGTTGAATTGCGTAAACAGGCAGAGCATCTGGGTATCGAAAAAACAAGCCGACTTAAAAAAATTGAACTCATCGAGGCCATCGAAGAAAAATTGGAATCCTCGGCAGATCAAGCTGATCTTCAAAATCATCAGCACGCGCATCATCACGAGATAAAGGAAAAAGAACGATTGACAGACGATAAAGAAATACCGGAAAAAACACCAACTGAAAAAAATATTCATGAAAAACAGCCGAGCCAGACCAATCAGCGGATCACTAATGGATCGAATGGAAATGGTGCCCGTTCACCCTATTATAAGATCAAAGATTCCATGGATAATGTCGTGGTGGTGGAAGGAAATCTGGAAATCCTGCCGGAAGGTTTTGGTTTTGTTAAAAACAAGGAAATGAAATCCAATGAGGAATTCGTTTATATTTCCGGTTCGCAAATACAGAAGTTCAAACTGGAAACTGGCGATGTCCTTAGCGGCAAGGTCCGTCCGCCTAAAACTGGTGAAAAATATTCAGCGATGTTATTTCTGGAAAAGGTCAATGGCACCAAAACTGCGGACATTATCCAGAAGATCAATAGTATGCTCTACGTCGATGATAAAAAGGATCTGGACCGCTTTAAAAACTCCCAGGAAGGGATTTTGGATGTCAACCCGGATGGGTTTGGTTTTCTGAGAACCAATCATTATTTATCCGGTGACCACGACATTTACGTGGCGGCCAACCAGATCCGTCGCTTTAATCTCCGTACTGGCGATAAAATCCTGGGGAAAATTAAGATGTCCGGCGAAAATGAAAAATTTGACGCGTTGCTTTATGTGGAAAAAGTCAACGGTGACATCCCCGAAAAAATTGCCAATCGACCCCGATTTGAACGGTTGACACCAATTTTTCCAGAAGAACGGATCACCCTGGAAACAACCCAGGATGTTGTGTCAACCCGGATGATCGATCTGTTTTCACCGATGGGTAAAGGTCAGCGGGGACTGATTGTAGCACCACCGAAAGCTGGGAAAACGATTCTGTTAAAGGAAATCGCCACCGGCATTACTACCAATCATCCGGAAATCGAACTGATTATCCTGCTGGTGGACGAGCGGCCGGAAGAAGTCACCGATATGAAGCGATCCATCGATGCGGATATTGTCTATTCAACCTTTGATCAGCCGCCCGAGAATCACATCAAGGTAGCTGAAATCGTGTTGGAACGGGGTAAGCGGCTAGTTGAACAGGGCAAAGATGTGGTTATCCTGGTTGATAGTTTAACCCGGCTGACCCGGGGAAATAATCTGGTAGTTTCGCCTTCAGGCCGAACCCTGTCCGGGGGGCTTGATCCGGAAGCGTTATTCTTTCCAAAAAAATTCTTCGGTTCGGCCCGAAATGTGGAAGAAGGCGGCAGTTTGACCATTTTGGCCACAGCCCTGGTGGACACTGGCAGCCGCATGGATGATATTATCTTTGAAGAATTCAAGGGTACCGGAAACATGGAGCTGCATTTGGAACGGGAATTAGCTGAGCGGCGGATCTACCCGGCCATCAATCTGAACCGTTCTGGCACCCGTCGGGAAGAAAAATTATTAACCGCCGAAGAGCTGAAAGTCAGTTTTGACATTCGTAAGCTTTACAAGGGAACCACGGTTTATGATCTCACCGATAAGATTATTTCGATTCTGGAACGCACCAAAGATAACAAAGCGTTTATGAAAAAATTTATTGATAAATATAACGCACAAAATATTTGATCTTTTAAGAAAAGTTTGATATAATATCACGGTTGATAAAATAACAATTAGCAATTAAATAAATAAGAAACGAGGTGGATTCGATGAAAGAAGGCATTCATCCAAATTACGGCAAATCAATAGTTAAATGTGCATGCGGAAATACATTTGAAACTGGTTCTATCAAACCAGAATTAAAAGTGGAAATCTGTTCAGTATGTCACCCATTTTTCACAGGGAAACAAAAACTTATTGATGCTGGTGGACGTGTTGATCGATTTAATAAAAAATACGGCATTAAAAACGAGTCAGCAGAATAAAAAAGAAGTCGGTTCTTGTAACCGGCTTTTTTCTTGTTCAGATGCGAAAATGGTTTTTAGTTTGAAGTTGAGGTAGGAAAAATGACCATCAAAGAGATTTTAGATTTTGGACGGCTAACGCTTGCTCAGGCCGGAATCGAATATCCCGGTTTAGAAGCCGAGATTCTACTAAGTCGGATTTTGGATCAGGATCGGGTCTATTTCTATACCCATTCACAGGAAGTGGTGGACTTAGAACGAATAGAAACCTATCGTAGCGCTATCAAAAGACGCTGTCAACTAGAGCCAGTCGCCTACATTCTGGGAAAAAAAGAATTTATGGGGATGGACTTTTTTGTTAATGACGATGTTCTAATTCCCCGACCAGATACCGAACCGATGGTGGAATATCTGCTTGAGTATTTGCAGGTCAACTACCCGGAAGGGGCTAAAGTTCTGGATCTGTGCACCGGGAGTGGGGCCATTGGCATTTCGATCAAGAAATACTTTAAGCCGGCCATCGTCAGTCTCAGCGATTTTTCGGAGGCGGCACTGGCGGTGGCAAAAATTAATGCCGCCCAACTGGTCAAGGGGGATCTTTCGCTTTATCAGGGCGATTTATTTGCCGCCATTCCCCAGGGCGAAACCTTTGATGTGATTGTCTCCAATCCCCCGTATATCAGGCGGGCAGAGATGAGTGGGCTAGCCCGGGATATTATTGCGTATGAACCTCATCTGGCCCTGGACGGCGGCGAGTCTGGCTTGGATTTTTATCGGCGAATCATTGCGGCAGCTCATCAATTTTTGGAAAAAGACGGTCTCCTGGCCCTGGAAATTGGCGACGACCAGACAGACTCAGTCACTGACCTTTTAGCGAAAAACGGTTATCAAGAGATAAAAACGATTCGGGATCTGAGCGGACACGTTCGCTGTCTCACCGGTAAATTATCTGATCTGAAACCCGGGGATAATAATAAATTGGGATGACGGCGCTCCAGAATTGTGATAGAATAATAACATTGAATTGAAAAGAAAAAATTAACATATGCATAGCGGAGGTAAACATGGTATCAGCAGGAGATTTTAAAAAAGGTGTAACCTTTGAAATGGATGGTCATACATTTACGATCATCGAATTTCAACACGTAAAACCAGGTAAAGGCGCAGCCTTTGTTCGAACCAAGATTCGAAATGTTATCACAGGAGCAGTGGTAGAAAAATCATTCAACCCGACGGAACGTTATCCGAAAGCACAGGTTGAAACCCGAGAAATGGAATACTTATATGAAGATGGTGGGCTGTACTACTTCATGGATCTGGAGTCCTACGAGCAGATTCCATTGAATTTGAGCCAGGTGGAAGAAGCGCTAAAATATCTGAAAGAAAATGATATTGCCACCGTGAAATCCCTGAAAGGTGTGGCCTTTTCAGTAGCTGCTCCTAACTTTGTGGAATTGGAAGTTGTTAAGACAGATCCCGGCTTTAAGGGCGACACCGCAACCGGCGCAAATAAACCAGCAACTGTCGAAACTGGCGCAATTATCACGGTACCGCTGTTTGTGGAACAAGGTGATAAGATTCGCATCGACACCCGTACGGGTGATTACATGGAAAGGGTATAAAATGAAATATATTAATGAAAAAGTCGCTTATACCAAAGGCCTGGTAGATGGTCTGGAACTAGATCAGGCTTCCAACGAAGGCAAGGTACTGGTTCAGGTATTGGATATTCTTGAAGACATCGTTGATGCCCTGGATGGCATTACTGAGGCTCAGGAAGAGCTGGAAGAATATGTGGAAATGGTTGATGATGATCTCTCTGATTTAGAGGAATTTATTTTAGACGAAGATTTTTCAGATGATGACGAATTTGATTTTGATGAAGAAGATTACTACGAGATCATTTGTCCCGAATGTGGAAATATCTATATCACCGAATTTGAGTCGTTTGAAAATAATACGGTGGCCTGCCCGGACTGTGGCGCCCCCTTTAAATTAAATGAAGAAGTTGCATCATGCTGCGGCGAAGATGGTTGTGACTGTCACCAGGAAATCTAAAGAACTCAGGTAATTTGAAATGAAAATAGAAATGAAAAACAATCAGTCACCGAATATCAATGACGAAATGATCGCTTCAATTGTCAGCTTGGCGGCTACTGGCGTTAACGGTGTGGCGCGTATTTCATTGAGAATCACCGATGAAATCATGGATAAGCTCTATCTGGCATCAACAACAAAAGGTGTTAAGATTGCCAGAGATCCGGCCGGTTTGATGATTTGGGTCTATGTCATCACCGAACCCGGGGTTGATATTATCAAGGTTTCAAAAGCAATTCAGAAAAAAGTCAAGGTTGCGGTGGAGTCCATGGCCGGGTTCCAGGTAGCTGCGGTTAATGTCCGAATTGAAGGTTCAGGCAAATAAGGGGCGAAAGCCCCTTTTATAAAATAATAGAATCTGAAGGAGTGGCGCATGAGTCGAAAAAAAGAACGGGAATATGCGTTAAAAGGTGTATTTCAATTAGATTTTCATCCGGAGCCAGGAGATTTCACTGAAAGTATTGCATATTTTTTAGAGGATAATGAGCTGGATCTGACTTATGGAAAGACCCTGATCGAGACCACCGAAGCTCATCTTCCGGAAATAGATGATATTCTTGATGACTATCTCAAAAGCACCTGGAAAATTGATCGTATTCCAAAGGTAGAAAAATCAATTCTGCGTTTGGCCATTTGTGAGCTGAAATACATGGATGAAAAAGTACCATTTGAAGTTGTCATTAATGAGGCAATTGAGCTTACGAAAAAATTCGGAGACGAGGATGGAAAAAATTACGTTAATGGTATTTTAAATAAAATAGTTAAGGACGAACTTAATGAGTGCCCTTAGTCTTGGAATTGATACCAGTAATTATACAACTTCGGTTGCCTTGGTAGACGAAAATGAAAACATGATTTATAACAAGGGCATCCTATTGGAAGTGAAGTCAGGAGAAAGAGGACTTCGTCAATCGGATGCCCTTTTTCAGCATGTTCATCATTTGCCGCTGCTGCTTCAGGATCTGCCCCGGGGTCGGGAAATTGCGGTCATCTGCTATTCGGAACGGCCCCGGCCGTTGCCTGATTCCTATATGCCGGTCTTTCGTTCGGGGGAGTCGTTGGCTCGCTCTCTGGCCGGGGTATTGGGGGTCAAACGGTTGGCGGTAAGTCATCAGGAAAATCATCTGCGGGCAGCCATATATGGCAGCGGCACTCCGGAGTTGGCATCAACTTTTTGCGCGGTTCATTTTTCAGGTGGTACATCAGAAATTTTATTGGTCGACAAAAAAGCAGTTGGTTTTGATTGTGAAATCATCGCCCAAACCCGTGATCTCAATGCCGGACAGCTGATTGACCGAATTGGGGTATTGATGGGCTGTGCGTTTCCCGCGGGCAAAGCCCTGGAAGCACTGGCAAACCAGGTTGAACCTGATTTATTAGACCGCAAATTGGTTATGTCAACCACCATGGCGGGTATGGATTTTCATTTTTCCGGCCAGGAAAACCAGGCCCGACGACTTCTGGAGGCTGGCGTGGAGCAGCAGGTAGTCGCCTATCTGGTGTTTAAAGCGATTGCCAAAACCTTGGCAAAAGCCATTACCGGACTGCGCAAAAAAGATTCTTTTCAGTCGGTGCTCTTTTCCGGTGGCGTGATGTCCAATTTGATTATCAAAAAAATTCTGGAACATGAACTGCAAGCGACCGGACTGGAGCTTTGTTTTTCACCGGGGGAATATTCCCGGGATAATGCCGCCGGAAATGCCCTGCTGGGAATGGATTATTATAAAAGCATGAGGTGTGAGTAGTGACAAATGCAAAAATACTCAGTGTATCGGAGCTTAACCAATATCTTAAAACCCTATTGGAATCCAATAGTCTGCTGCGAAATCTGGTGATCCAGGGAGAACTATCCAATGTCAAACGGGCGGCATCAGGTCATCTGTATTTTTCCCTGAAAGATGCCGGCAGTAAAATTGATTGCGTGATGTTTAAAAATGCCGCCATTGGACTTAAATTCCTGCCCAAGGAAGGTCAGAAGGTGACGCTGCGGGGGAGCTTAGGTGTTTATCTGCCCAGTGGCCAATATCAGATTACGGTCCGGTCCATGGAACCCCAGGGCCTGGGGGATCTGTTTCAGGCCTATCTGGTATTAAAGGCAGAGCTGGAAGCCAGCGGCTATTTTGACCAGGAGCATAAAAAAAAGCTGCCGGAAATCATCAGTCGGGTGGGTCTGGTTACTTCTCCATCTGGAGCAGCAGTCAAAGATATGATTTCAATTATCAAACGCCGGAATCCCCTGATGGATATTGTCATTTATCCCAGTCTGGTTCAGGGTGATGAAGCGGCCGGGAATATCATCAAAGGGATTCGGGCCTTTAATGCCGCCCAGTCAGTGGATGTGATTATTATCGGCCGGGGCGGCGGTTCCATTGAAGACTTGTGGGCTTTTAACGATGAGCAACTGGCTAAAGCCATTTTTGAATCGGAATTGCCGATCGTTTCAGCCGTGGGCCATGAAATTGACTATACCATTGCCGATTTTGTGGCTGATTTACGGGCACCCACTCCTTCTGGCGCGGCCGAACTGGTAGCCGAAGAAACCCTGAGTATGGTTCGGGCTCTGGTTACTCAGAAAAACCGTCTGATTGAGATTATGGAAGTAAAAATCGATAAGAACCGCGAAATTTTAACGCGGATGAAAAAAGAAATCCTGCGGTTTCGACCCAAAGAACGAATCGAAGAAATGCGGCTGCACCTCGATGTCATTAATGACCGGATGATCCGGGCACTGAATAACCGGATTAAAAATGAGCGACAGCAATTGATCAATGTTAAAACCCGGATCGAAGCCATGAGCCCTGTGAATGTGCTAAAAAAAGGCTATGTTCGCGTGACGGATAACAATGGTTCACCAATTGTTGCGGTGACCGGTTTAACAGTCGATCAGCTGGTGACCCTCCATTTTGCGGATGGCGAAGCTGAGGCAAACATTCAATCCACGAAGGAGAATAAATAATGGCAGTAAAAAAACTGAAAACTAAAATGAGTCGCCTGGAGACCATTGCCGAACTATTAGAAGAAGATAATCAGGAAATCGAGGCATCGATGAAATTGTTTGAAGAGGGGATGAAACTGATCAACGAGTGCAGTGCCGATTTGGACACCCTGGAAGGAAAAATAACGATCATGATTGATGGCGAAGAAAAGGAATTCGAGGGGAGTGTGGAAGTGTGAGCAATTTCAAAACGCAGCTCAATGATCGAGTGGCTGAAATGAATAAGGAACTGGAAAGAGTTTTTCAGCAAAATTTGGATACCCCGGAAGTGATTATCGAAGCCATGGAATACAGCCTTTTTGCCGGCGGCAAACGGCTTCGGCCGATTCTAATGATGGAAACCTGCCGGGCTCTGGAAGGGGATATAGAGGTAATCAAACCCCTGGCCATGGGGATTGAGATGATCCACACCTATTCATTGATCCATGATGATTTACCGGCGATGGATAATGACGATCTGCGCCGGGGGAAGCCCACCAACCACAAGGTGTATGGTGATGCGATGGCGATTCTGGCTGGGGACGGACTCCTTAATTATGCGGTTGAAACGATGCTTCAGGGAACTCAGAGACTTACTGGGGAGACATTGTTAAACTATCTTTCTGCCATGAAATGCATCATGGGGGCATCCGGTATTCGGGGCATGATCGGTGGCCAGGTGGCGGATATGCTCAGTGAAGACAAGGTGATCGGTCTCGATGAAATGGACTATATCCATTTACACAAAACGGCCGCCCTGCTGGAAGCCTGTGTCTTGAGCGGCTGCATCATCGCCGGAGCGGAACCGGCCACCCAGGGACGGCTGATCAGCTATAGTCACCGGATTGGCCTGGCATTTCAGATTGTTGACGACATCTTGGATATTGAAGGCAACGAAGTGGATCTGGGCAAGCCGATCGGCAGTGACGAAAAAAACCATAAATCGACCTTTGTGTCGCTCTATGGTCTGGCAGCGTCAAAACTGCGGGTCGATGAACTCGAAATGGAAGCCATCGAAATGCTTAAACCGATTGGCGAGCGAACCGCCTTTCTCCAGGAATTGGCCAGCTATATCTGCCGTCGCCGGAAATAAAACTGCGGTTTACTATTGGAAAAAATAAAAAAATGAAAATGGACCCATGAAAAGAGGAAAAATTGAAAGAACGTTTAGATAAATTATTAGTAAGCCTGAATTATTTTGATACCCGGGAGCGCGCTAAAAAAGCCATTATGGCCGGGTTGGTTCAGGTTAATGACCAGGTCAAGGACAAGGCAGGCGATCTGGTCGACACTGAGGCGACGATTCTGGTTAAAGGCAGTGATATGCCCTATGTCAGTCGCGGGGGATTAAAACTGGAAAAGGGACTGGCTGTTTTTGAGATGCCAGTGGCGGGCAAAACCTTTATTGATATCGGATCATCCACGGGCGGCTTTACCGATTGTCTGTTGCAGAACGGCGCTGAAAAAGTGTATGCAGTGGATGTCGGCTATGGACAACTGGACTGGAAGCTACGAAACGATCCGCGGGTTGTTTCCATGGAGCGGACTAATTTTCGGTATCTGACAGCAGAAAATATTACCGAGATGGTTGACGGCACCGTTATGGATGTCTCGTTCATTTCGATCACCAAACTGATCCCAGCCATCAAATTGCTGATGAAACCCGGAGCTCGGGGAATCTGGCTGATTAAGCCGCAATTTGAAGCGGGGCGGGAAAGAATCGGTAAAAACGGCGTTATCCGGGATAAAAAAGTGCATGAGTCGATTTTGTTTGAGGTCATGACTGCCATCGAAAATCAGGGCTTTTTATTAAAAGGTCTGGATTTTTCTCCGATACAGGGGCCCAAGGGTAATATTGAGTTTTTAGTTTTTGTTGAAAATACTGAGCCGGAGATTGAGGAAAACTGGGCAGCATTAATTCATCAGGTGGTAACCATTGCCCATGAAAGTTGCAAAAAAAAGAAAGAACCTCAAGACGAATAGGAAGTGAGTAAGATTGGAAGCTGAATTTAAAAACTTTAAGGAAATCGGTATTTATCTCAATATGGATAAACCGGACAGCCCTGCGCTTGCAGAAAAATGCATCAACTATTTAATCCGTCACGGGTTTAAAATAGCCCTGCTGGAAGGCCAGATTAAATATCCCCACGAATGCGTTGTTTATTATCCTAAAAACCTGTTCTATCGAAAACCGGATTGTATTCTGGTGCTGGGGGGGGATGGCACACTTTTGTTTGTTGCCCGAAAGGTTTGTTTTTATTCCATTCCAATTTTTGGAATCAATCTTGGCAAGCTGGGTTTTTTAACCGAAGGCGAAGCCGGCAATTATCAAGATACATTGAAAAATTTAAGCTCTGGCGATTACTATATCGAAGAACGGATGATGTTAAGTTGCAGTATTAAAAAAGAGAATGAAAGTGCCTGTTTTTATATGGCCTTGAACGATGTCCTGGTCAAAAGCCGAGGCTTTCGGATGATGGATATAGAGGCCAAAGCCAACGGTTCGACAATTGATAAATTTCGAGCTGATGGGTTGATTATCGCCACCCCCACCGGTTCCACCGGCTATTCACTGGCTGCCGGGGGGCCGGTGGTGGCACCCCGGGCCAACGTCATGATCCTTAATCCCATCTGTCCTCATCGACTCCATGACCGGTCCTATATTTTGCCTGAGGATGAGGTGATCAAGCTGGAATTTGGTGATCGTGAAAAAGATATTATGGTCACCTTTGATGGTCAGACCACGGTTACGATTACGCCCCAAGATGCAGTTAAGGTCAAAAAAGCCACCTATTGCACCCGGTTGATCCGGCTCAACCAGATGAGTAGCTATGACCGGCTGCGAATCAAGCTTTCCAGCGAATATTAGAAAAACATCGGCCAGGACAAAAAACAATAAAGATGACAGCATGGCAGTGGGCTTAACTTAGCTTTGGAGGAGGAAGAAAAAGACATGAAAGTATCAAGACAATTAAAAATAATTGAAATCATCGAAAATAATCTCATCGAAACCCAGGAAGAGCTGGCCCAGGCCCTAAAAGACGCCGGTTTTCCGGTGACCCAGGCTACCATCTCCCGGGATATCAAAGAGTTAAAACTGATCAAGGTGAGCAGTCACGATGGTATTCAGCACTATGCCCCCCTTAAGGATATCGGCACGATTTATAACGAACGCGTTACTGCTGTCTTCAAGGAATCGGTTTTAACCATCGATTATGTTGAAAATAACATTGTCCTGAGAACCCTGCCAGCCATGGCCCAGGCGGCGGCTCTGGCCATCGACTCGATGGACTGGTGTGAAATTGTCGGAACCATTGCCGGGGATGATACCATCTTCGTGCTCGTCCGCAACCGGGACATGGTGGGTGAAATTGTGGGAAAATTCAAAAAGTTGATGAAATAGGGAGGGCTCTATGCTGAGAAATCTCGTTGTGAACGATTATGCATTGATTGACCATCTGGCGGTTGATTTCGATCCGGGACTCAATGTGATCACCGGGGAAACCGGAGCCGGAAAATCCATTGTCATTGACGCATTAACTCTGGTTCTGGGGAATCGGGGCAACAAAACAAACATCCGTCAGGGAAAAAATAAGATGACGGTACAGGGGCTTTTTGATATTAGCGAACAACCAGGACTGCTTCAAAAATGCGAAGAGTTCGGTATCCCGATGGAAGATGGCCAGCTAATTCTGATCCGCGAAATGGATGATCGGGGCCGCAATATCTGTCGGGCGAATGGTTTAATTATCACCGTCGCACAGCTGAAAACGATCGGGGATGAGCTTATCGATATCCATGGCCAGCATGAACACCAATCGTTATTCAAACGGGAGAATCATCGTCAATTACTGGATGCTTTCGGCGGTGAAAAAAGCCAGAAATATCGGGAACAGACAGCCGCTTATGCCGGTGAGATCAAACGGATTGAGGATTTGATTGCTGAGCTGGAAACCAATGAAAGGGAACTGGAACGGGAAAAAGAAACCCTGCAGTTTGAAATCAACGAAATTGAAGCCGCGACCCTGGTTGTTGGTGAGGATGAAGAACTGGAAGGGGAAAAGCGGATTCTGGAAAATCGGGAGCGTCTTTTTTCACATACCAGTCGGGCTTATGAATTACTCAGAGGGGAAAACACCGATCAGAATCCGATTCTTGATGCCCTGAGTCTGTTGGCAGAAAGCATTGCCGAAATTACCAGAATTGACAGCAGTTTTGAAGATAAACTGGAAACGGTCAATGGTATTTTAAGTGAAACGGAAAACCTTTCGTTTGAGATCCGCTCCTATCTGGAAGATATGGAGTACAATCTGGGTGATCTGGACGAAATCGAAACCCGGCTCAGTGTCATTGCCCGGCTTAAACGGAAATATGGTCATAATATTAACGAAATTCTCGCTTATGCTGCGGAAATCAGCATCCGCTTAAAAAGTTTGTTGAACCGAGATGAAAGTCTGCAAGCATATTATCAGGAATTAAGCGGTATTCAAGATAAGTATTATAAGATCAGCAACAGTCTTTATCAATTGCGTTTAAAGACTGCCGGGGCATTAAAGACTGCTCTTGAAAAAGAACTGGGAGAGCTGGCCATGGAAAAGGTACAGGTCGAAATATCGGTGGCCCATGATCCAAATCGGGTTAGCAGCCACGGCCAGGATATTGTCGAATTTTTAATTTCGGTTAATCCTGGCCAGGACCCAAAACCGCTTGGCAAGGTTGCTTCCGGTGGCGAGATATCCCGGATAATGTTGAGTCTGAAAAGCATCTTTGGCGGTCTCGATGCCATAGAAACGATGGTGTTCGATGAAATCGATACAGGGATTAGTGGTAGAACCGCTCAGGTGGTGGCCGA
Source organism: Acetobacterium malicum subsp. dehalogenans DSM 11527 (assembly GCF_000472665.1). Lineage (GTDB taxonomy): Bacteria > Bacillota > Clostridia > Eubacteriales > Eubacteriaceae > Acetobacterium > Acetobacterium malicum. The sequence goes on from NZ_AXAC01000031.1 coordinate 47,278, forward strand.
AAAGATCCAGGCCCTTAGCGTTACCCCGCCCAGAGGTCGGCAGATTATCTGTATTACCCATCTGCCTCAGATTGCGGCGATGTCAGACCAGCATTTTATGGTGGAAAAACATACTCAAAATGATGGTGTGGAGGTGAGTTTTGTACCCCTGGATGAAAAGGGTAAAAAAGAGGAACTTTCCCGGATGCTGGGTGGTGCGGAAGTGACCCAAAAAACCTGGGACCATGCCCAGGAAATGCTGGAGTTAAGCCAAAAGATAAAAAAATCAAAAAAAAGTAAAGAAGACAAAATATTATCTTAACATTTCATTGGTTATTAGATAGAATAAAGATTGTTAAAAATATATTTATTTAAGGAGATATAAATTGGAAAGAAAAGTACCCATCGGGTTATCTAACAAACACATTCACGTATCCCAGGCAGATTTAGAGGCGTTATTTGGTAAAGGCTACCAGTTAACACCGATGAAAGATTTATCACAACCAGGACAATACGCCGCAGAAGAAAAAGTTGACGTGGTTGGACCTAAAGGAACCTTAAAAGGAATTCGGATTCTGGGACCAGTTCGACCAGAAACTCAATTGGAAGTTTCAATCGGAGATGGTTTCTGTTTAGGAATCCAGGCACCACTTCGTAATTCAGGAGACATCGCTGAAACACCAGGTGTTAAATTAATCGGACCGGCTGGAGAAGTTGAAATTTCCAAAGGTGCCATTGTTGCCGCCCGACATATTCATATGAGTACGGAAGAAGGAGCAGCTTACGGATTAAAGGACAAGGATGTTGTCTGCGTTAAACTGGATGGCCCCCGTGGTCTGACATTTGACAACGTACTGGTCCGGGTTCATCCAGATTTCAAATTGGATATGCACCTTGATGTTGAAGAAGGAAACGCTGCCGGAGCTAAAAACGGTCAAATCGCAACGATCATTTAGTTATGATAGCGCCAGACCCGATAGCATTTACCGCATTTGGCCTTGAAGTCAGGTGGTATGGGGTTTTAATCGCCTCGGCATTACTGATTGGGCTGTTCATAGCGATAAAACGGGCACCTAAATACGGGATTGACCCGGAGATCATTATGGATTTCTTTTTGTATATGACCCCAGCGGTGATCATTGGAGCCCGGCTTTATTACGTCATCTTCAGTTTTGACTATTATATGGCTCATCCGGACGAAATCATCGCGACCTGGCATGGCGGACTGGCTATCCACGGTGGTATTATTGCTGGCGTGATTGTAGCGTTGATTATGTGCCGGGTCAAGAAGATCAGCTTTTTCGCTTTAGCGGATGTATTAATTCCGGCGCTGCCCTTAGGCCAGGCCATTGGGCGCTGGGGGAATTTTTTCAACCAGGAAGCCTATGGCTCCCAAACTAATTTGCCCTGGGCGATCACTGTGAACGATGCTGCGCTGGGAATCATCAAGGTACACCCGACCTTTCTTTATGAATCAGTTTGGAATGTGCTGATTTTTGGTTTTCTCTTTTTTTATGAAGATAAAATTAAAAAGGTCGACGGCGAATTGCTCTTTGTTTACCTGGGTCTGTATTCGGTCGGACGCTTTTTCATTGAAGGGCTGCGAACCGACAGTTTGATGTTTATGGGATTGCGTACAGCTCAACTGATCAGTCTGGTATTGGTGGTGGTAGGTATTGGTGGCCTCTGGTACCTACGCAAAAACGAAGACCGATTTGCGAATTCACTGGTTAAGAAAAAATAACAAGAAAATAAAAAATACAGCATCGATCAAAAAGACTGTCAGTGGAAAAACTGACAGTCTTTTTTTTGTGGCGGGGTAAAAATTCGGTTGAGCTAAAAGTCTTTACGATAATCGGGTCATACCCCGGTACTGAATTGCTTCAGATAAGTGGCTGATCTCGATGGTTTCCGATCCGTCTAAATCGGCAATGGTCCGGGCCAACTTTAAAATTCGGTGATAGCCCCGGGCACTCAGTTTCATCTTGGTATAGACCTTTTCCATCAGGATTTCTTCAGCGGGACCAAGATGACAGAAGGTTTCCATCAGCTTGGGTGTCAGCTGGGCATTATAAAAGATATCGAGATCCTGATAGCGTTGATTCTGGCGTTCGCGGGCAGCATCGACCCGTCTTTTTATGGCGAGTGAGGTTTCACTTTCACCCTTGGGTTTGGTCTGAAGTTCATCGTAGCTGGTGCTGGGGATCTCCACAAAAATATCGAGACGATCCATCAGTGGACCGGAGATTTTACCCTGATAGTTTTTAATTTGCTGGGGGGTACAAATGCATTCATGAGCAGGGTCAGTGAGATAACCGCAGGGACAGGGGTTCATTGAGGTGATCAGGGTAAAGCTGGCCGGAAAGGTCAGAGAAGCATTGATCCGGGAAATAGTAACCTCCTGATCTTCGATGGGCTGACGCAAAACTTCCAGGGCTGATTTTTGAAACTCGGGCAGTTCGTCAAGAAACAGCACTCCCAGGTGGGCCAGTGAAACCTCCCCGGGTTTGGGAATCCGGCCGCCCCCCACCAGTGAAACCTTGGAAATGGTATGATGAGGAGAGCGGAAGGGCCGTTTGCTAATGATAGAATGGTTTTTCAATAATCCTGAAATGCTATGGATTTTCGTGATTTCCAGGGCTTCGTCAAGGGTGAGATCCGGCAGGATCGAAGGAAAACCCTTGGCCAGCATCGTCTTGCCGGAGCCGGGTGGACCGCTCATTAAAACGTTGTGAGCGCCAGCAGCGGCGATTTCCAAACCGCGTTTGGCTAAATCCTGACCACGGATATCGGAAAAATCAATGCTGTGACAGCTATTTTCCGTAGTCAGGAGAGCAGTAAGATCGACCGTAAAAGGTTCAATGATCAGCTCATTCTTTAAAAAAGAGACGGCTTCGTGAAAATCCGTTAATGGATAGACGTTCACATCTTGGACTACCGCCGCCTCATGGCGGTTGACAAAGGGAACTAGAACATTCGAAATTCCCGCTTCTTTGGCAGCCAGCACCATTGGCAAGACCCCATTGACACTTCTTATTTCGCCGCTGAGGGATAATTCTCCGATGACCAGATAATTTTCGGGATGATCCCAGGTCAGCTGATCTGAAGCGCTGAGAATACCCAGAGCAATGGCCAGATCGAAAGCCGGACCTTCTTTTTTCAAATCTGCGGGAGCAAGATTAATGGTGATTCGTTCCATCGGATATTTGAAGCCATTATTTTTAACTGCCGAAAAAACCCGATCCTTGGATTCCTTGATACCGGTATCCGGTAGGCCGACCAGAGAATAGGAGGGTAATCCCCGGGAAATATCGATTTCGACAGTGACAATTACGCCATTTACACCTAGCAGTCCGCTACTTTTTATCTGTGATAACATATAAAGTTTACCTCCACCGTATTATGGTTATTATACAGGATATAAAAGCAAAAATATAGAGAAAAAATTTAGTGAATATGGTATCATCAAAGAATAAGCTGAAAGATAGAAAAGGAGGTATCGATGGATAAAACAACAAAGGGAACCTTATATGTGCTCATCGCCATGGTATTGTTTAGCACCGGCGGGTTTTTTATCAAGCTCATCAATGCCAATGCCTATACCATCGTTTTTGGTCGGGCATTCATCGCCGGGCTTATTTTTTTGCCGCTGATTCAATGGAAAAAACTGCGCGTTTCAAAAAACTATTTGGTTCTGGCAATCGGGTATTGCTATCTGTGCATCATGTTTGTGCTCACGACCAAAATAACAACCGCAGCCAATGCCATCATCCTGCAATGCACAGCGCCATTATGGCTTTATTTATATTATGTGATTCGTGGAAAAAAAATAACTGGCCGAGAATTGATTCCACGGTTATTTATTCTCGTTGGGATCATTGTCATTTTCAGCGCTTCAGCGGGAGGAAATCTTTGGGGTGATTTATTGGCGTTGACCAATGGTATTGCTTATGCGATGGTGCAGCATTTTATGGATAAAGAATATCCGGTTTCAGATAATTCAATCATCGGTCTGAATAATATCATCCTTTGCCTGGTGATACTGGTATTGTTTCCAACCCAGATTGATTTTTCGGGATTATCTATGGCTGGGTGGTTGGGTTTAATTTTTCTCGGAGTTTTTCAAATTGGGGTGTCCTATCTGGTCTTCTTTAAGGGAGTACGGATGATTTCAGCATTGAAAGCATCGATGGTATCCCTTCTGGAACCGCTTCTAAATCCGGTCTTCGTTTTTTTCTTTGTGGGTGAGATACCTGCAGTCAATTCATTGATTGGTTTTGGCATTATACTATTTGGCATCGCCTTGACGATGATCCCGATGAAAGATATTGCCCAGATTGAAGAATGCTAAAGATGCGAGAGAAATAGATCAGAACGTCCCAAAATGCAAGAGCCGTACATCTTTTATGGATGTACGGCTCTTTTTGTTAATGCTTGTTTCTATTCCGGTTGCGGAGCACTTTGTTGTTTTGGCTTTATAAACAGCAACGCGATGCCAATAACTGCGAAGGCAATCATCGATACATAAAAAGGGAATTTAATGGTGACAGTCATATCAACACCCATGATTCCAGCTAAAAAGGCAAAGAAGTAGGCTGAACAAAATCCGCCGACATTCATCGATGCCATAACGATTCCGGATGCAGTTGGCATCTGGCTGGGATGAACGGCGGCACCTAAATTCATAAAGATACTTGGCATGATAAAACTAAAGCCAATGCCGGCAATGGTGGTGCCAATATACATAAAGGCGATGGAGTTTCCCAGACCAATACTGACCATGGCAACAGCGAGAAGGACAACGCCAACAGGCATGGTATTACTTTTGAAAATACCGAAAACTTTAGCAAAGATCAAACCGCCCAGCATTCCGCCGATGGTGAACATGGTTAAGACAAGGGCTGCATCACCGGCAGTACCCATACCGCTCACTGCGATAATTGTAGACATGTTGACCAGCATCGGGTAGATCAGGATCATCATAAAGAAAATCAAACCGGCAAAGGCAAACACGGCCCCGGGTAATTTTGGCTTGGCTTCACCAGCGGCTTGAGCTGGCACTTTGGCTGGTTCCGGCAGGAACAGAATAATAATTAAAGTTAAGATACCTAATCCGTGAATTAAAAAAGCATATTCCCAGGAAATTGTTGCGGCAAACCCGCCAAGCAACTGGAAAAGAATACCGCCAATGTTAGCAACAACGTTACTTAAACCCATCATCTGGGCCCGGGCTTCACCATCAAAGAAGGCGATAATTAGTGCCGCACCCAGTGGGGTGACAATTCCAAGACCAATTCCAAAGATGGCCCGGACAGCTAAGATGGCCGTAAAGCTGGAAGTAGTCATAAAATAAGGGGCCATACCACCGCCGATAAAGAGGACCATACCGACGATTAACAGTGTTTTGTATTTAACGGCACCTCCGGCAAGTCGGCCGGAAATAAGGGTAGCTGGCACAGACATCAGTACAGCCAGGGTGGATACAAGTAACAAGGTTGTGAATGGGACGTCTGGGAATGCCGCGGCGATGTTGGCGATTGCCGGAGTAATAGTTCCGACACCCATTTGGACAAAGAATACAGACAGAACAGCAATTTTTAAGAAAGTACTATTTTTCATAAGTTCACCTCTTCTTCAAGATATCTCCCGGGAATTAAACAGGGAGACTTTAGTTTTTTACACAGCCCTGGATTTTTAGAATAGGTTGTGTTGGATGCATTGGCATCGGTAACAATCGTACTGATTTTGAAAACTTGTTTAGTAAATAAATGCGATAGCTTTGTTAAGCGTTTACTGTTCAGTACAAACAGATGGAAATGACATCATCAGTGAAATGAGTATCGTTTTGTAGTTACCCTCCTTCTTTTTAAATTATTGTGAAACTCACCCCTTGATGCACTATTTACAATCACTGAATGATAAATAGCATGATAATAGATTATTAAAACTCAGTGATTAATAAATTGTTCAAGTTCAATATTAGTTATATTTAATTATATTTTGATAATAGCACGTTAACCCTAGTTTGTCCAGCATAAATATATATAAATAATAAATTACGAAAATAATGGTAAAAATATGGATTAATAAACGTTTAAAACAAAAATAATAATATATTTACAGTGACTTTAGCTAAGAAAAGGATCTGAAGTAGCCGCGTTTTTGACTATAAAATTAGTTGCAATTAAATTGAAATGGATGAAGTGATGAAAATGAGGATAAATTCGAGACAAAAAAACAGCGTCGTATTAAAACGACGCTGTTATGATCGGAACAGGACAACAAACGAATGGATAGACTTAGATGATAATGAAATTTTTTTCGATTCGTACGGTAAACTTTTTTTCAATTTCGTGGGATTCGTTAATTACATGATCATTAAGCTTTGCATCAAGTCCCATATTATTCAGTAACAGGTGGATGCTGGAATTAATAAAATCCTGGGATGAGCAGTCAATGAGCCCGGCATCGTAAGCAAGATTAATGCCTTGGGTAGCACCGGCACTGGCATAAGAAATAAAGGCGATTTCAAAGTCGCTATAATGAAGATCACAGCTTTCGGCCAGTTTGCGGTAAAAATCCGTAACCACACTCTGCTCTTTATAGAGAACATTTTCGCCCAGCAAATCATAATAAAAACGGCTGAAATTTTTATTGAAGCGCATATTATTGTTTAATACCCGCCATTCGATGGCGGTTTGGAGTAAAAGGGTCGTTTCAATCCCCAACTTATCCAGATTTTCGGTGACCTTCGCTTTGACAGCAGACATGATTTCGTTGTATACTTCAATTCCCAGGCCGCCTTTTGAGCCGTAATAATAGTTGATCAGACCAACATTCGCTCCGGATTCCTTGGCGATTTTCAGGCAAGTTGTACTAGTATAGCCATTTTCATAAAATAAGGCTTTGGAAGCTTCATAAATCTTTTCCTTTGTTTCTTTACCAACCTTGTATTTTCCCATATCATACTCTCTATTTCGTTATTTTAGTTTAGTTTAATAGCAAATTTATTTATTCTAAATAATACCATAGTTCTTTGTGAAAAACAAGACAAAGTAAGTGGAAAAATAACGTGAACAAATAACGTGAACAAATTGGTAGGGCATGGCAAAGCAGACTTAGTATTCTAGTTTTGGGCAAGCCATTGATGATTAAGGGCAATCGCTTTACGAACCTGTTCTTCAGCCGGTCCGCCAATAATATTTCGCTGATTGACACAGACATTCAAATCAATGGCGGCAAAGATCGATTCATCAAAAACGGACGAGACACGTTTATATTCGTCCAGAGTTAGTTCATCCAGGCTTTTTTGCTGTTCTAAAGCAAAAAATACCAGCTTGCCGATGATTTCATGGGCGTCACGAAAAGCAACCCCATGTTTAACCAGCCAATCGGCGGCATCAGTGGCATTGGAAAACCCGCCGGCAGCCGCCTTTTTCATGGTGTCTTTATTGACGGTCAGAGTTTTGATCATTTTGGCAAAGGTGATCAGACAGATTTTAATGGTATCGTAGGTATCAAATACCGGTTCCTTGTCTTCCTGCATATCCTTATTATAAGCCAGCGGAATCCCCTTCATGGTGGTGAGCAGACCCATCAGATTGCCATACACCCGGCCGGTTTTACCTCTGACCAGTTCAGCAATATCGGGATTCTTTTTCTGGGGCATAATGCTGCTGCCAGTACTGAAGGCGTCATCCAGGGTGATAAAATTAAATTCACTACTGCACCAGAGGATGATCTCTTCTGAAAAACGGCTGAGATGCATCATGAGAACAGAGGCAGCCTCCAGAAAATCAAGACAGAAATCCCGGTCAGAAACCCCATCCAGACTATTCAGTGAAACATAGCTAAAGTCCAGCTCGGCTGCCACTGCTTCCCGATCAAGCGGATAGGTGGTGGTGGCTAAAGCCCCTGAACCCAGCGGTAAGGTGTCGGCCATGGCTTTTACCTGGGTCATTCGGATCATGTCGCGCTTAAACATTTCAACATAGGCCATCAGATGATGGCTGAAGGTAATCGGTTGGGCCCGCTGCAGGTGGGTATAGCCCGGCATGATGGTATTGGTATGATCTTCGGCCAGATCCAGCAGGGTGAGGATCAGATTCTGGATCAGTGACTTGCTGTCATCGGCAATCTCTTTGACATAGAGGCGCATGTCGGTGGCAACCTGATCGTTGCGGCTGCGGCCGGTATGGAGTTTTTTGCCGACATCTCCAATCCGTTCGGTCAGAATGGCTTCGACGTTCATATGAATGTCTTCCATGGACACGGAAAATTCGATGTTTCCGGATTCGATGTCGAGAAGAATCGCTTCCAGGGCTTCGATAATCTGTTCAGACTCTTTGGAATCAATAATATTCTGTTTCCCCAGCATTCGGGCATGAGCAATACTTCCGGTGATATCCTGTTTATAAAGGCGTTGATCAAAGGATATGGACGAGTTAAAATCATCAGTTAAAAGGTCGGTTTTTTTAGAAAACCGACCTCCCCACATTTTTTTCATACTATTTTATTCCCCTTTTTCTTCTCGGCTGAGTCGCATCAAAGCGCGAACTTTAAGCGGTAAGCCAAATAAATGAATAAATCCTTCAGCGTCTTTATGATCATAGAGATCACCCGTGGTAAAGCTGGCAATTTCAGCATTGTAAAGTGAATAAGGTGAGGTTACGCCAATCAGGATAATATTACCTTTATATAATTTCAGGCGGACATTACCAGTAACCGTTTTTTGGGTTTCATCCACAAAAGCGGTTAGAGCTTCACGAAGGGGCGTGTACCATTCGCCATTGTAGGCTAACTCGGCAAACTTAACGGCCGCCTGTTGTTTAAAGCCGAAGGTTTGACGATCGAGACACATGTGTTCCAATTCTTCGTGGGCGTTATAGAGGATTGAACCGCCGGGCGTTTCATAAATCCCGCGAGACTTCATCCCAACCACCCGATTTTCTATTAAATCCACAACGCCAATACTGTGACGACCGCCGATGATGTTGAGTTGTTCAAGCAGTTCCCGGCCAGTCATTTCAACACCATTTAATCGGACCGGAATCCCTTCTTCAAAGTCAAGACTGACAACTTCAGCTTCGTCGGGGGCTTCCTCAAGGGGGGTTGTCATCTGTAGTAATTTTTTATATTGTGGTTCTAAAGATGGATCTTCCAACTCCAGACCTTCATGACTCATATGTAGGATGTTTTTATCGCGGCTGTAGCTGTTGCTGATCGACATCGGCACCTTGATATCATGCATGACACAGTAGTCCATGGCATCTTCCCGGGATTTAATATCCCAAATTCGCCAGGGAGCAATGATTTTTAACTGTGGTGCTAAAGCGCCAATGGTCAATTCAAAACGGACCTGATCATTACCTTTGCCGGTAGCGCCGTGACAGATGGCTTCAGCGCCTTCCAGTTCTGCATATTTTACCAGTACCTTGGCAATTAAGGGACGCGCCAGGGAAGTGCCCAATAAATATTTTTTTTCATAAATAGCATCAGCCTTAAGGGCTGGCCAGACAAAGTCTTCAACAAACTCATCGGTTACGTCTTCGATATATAACTTGCTGGCTCCGGAAGCAAGGGCTCGTTCTTCAAGGCCGTCCAGTTCGGTGCCCTGTCCTACATCCACACAGACAGCAATAACATCGTAGTCGTAGGTATTTTTAAGCCATGGTATAATGGTTGTGGTATCCAATCCACCAGAATAGGCAAGAATTACTTTTTTCTTCAATTTTATATCCTCCTGATAACAATCTCTTTTGTATAATAAACTTAATTACATGAATGATTATACAATCATTTTAGATGAAATGCAAGTATAAAAAGAAAAAGTTTGCACTTTATTAATAATTATACATAAAAACGCTTGATTATGCATAATGGGTCGAGTATAATACCTAAATAAGATATTAATAAATTTCATAAACTAACAGACAGACCTTATTTATTTTGGTAAAATATGTGTTTAGAGAACTTGTGTTGATGGATTATTAATGGGAATAAAAAGAATATTAAGATTGTAGATAAACCCCGTACCGATTCCTTATGGGAATCGATTGTGCGCCTCGATTTGCCTAAACTCTTACTATTCTTAATAACAAAGGCATTAAGAAAGGAAAGGAAAATTAAAATGATTAAAGCATCTGTTATCGGAGGAACTGGTTATGCCGGACAGGAACTGATCCGAATTTTAATGCGGCATCCGGAAGTGGAAGTAGTGACAATCGGAACCAGAAGCTTTTCCGGGCAAAAATTCAGTGATGTCTACGGAAATTTTGAAGCAGTTACCGATCTTGTTTGCGAAGCAACGGACATCAAGGTACTGGCAGAAAAGTCGGATGTGGTTTTTCTGGCCTTGCCTCATGGCATCGCATCCAAAACCGTTACGGCGGGTGTACTTGAGAAAACAAAGGTAATTGACCTGGGGGCGGATTTCCGCCTTAAAGATATTGATGTCTATGAAGATTGGTACAAAACCGAACATTTTAATCATCCATTGCTTAATGAAGCGGTTTATGGATTATGTGAATTGCATCGGGAGGAGATAAAAAAAGCTCGGCTCATTTCGAATCCCGGCTGTTATACAACCTGCAGCATTTTAAGCCTGGCACCGCTGTTAAAAAACAATCTCATTGATACCAGCAGTATCATTGTCGATGCTAAATCCGGGGTAACCGGAGCCGGCCGGGGGACGATCACTGAGCTGATGTACTCTGAGTGCAATGAAACGATCAAGGCCTATAAAATTGGGTCCCATCGCCATACCCCGGAAATTGAGCAGGAATTGCGGCTGTTAAACGGGCAGGACTTCAATATTCTGTTCACCCCCCATCTGGTTCCGATGAACCGGGGAATTCTGGCCTTATCCTATGCCAAGCTAACAGCAGACCTGAGCCTGGAAGAGGTAAAGGTGATTTACAAAGACTTCTATCACGATGAGTATTTTGTTAGAATCCTGGAAAATCGGATGCCGGAAACCCGCTGGGTCAAAGGTACCAATTATTGCGACATCGGCCTGACCATCGATCCCCGGACCAATCACGTCATTGTAGTGGGGGCCATCGACAACCTGATTAAAGGCGCCGCTGGCCAGGCAGTTCAGAATATGAATATCTGTTTTGGTCTGGCTGAAAAAACCGGCATCGATTTTATTGCCGATTTCCCAATCTAAACAAAAATTCGGATAAGTTATTATAATACGAGGAGTAAAGACATGAAAGTAATAAAGACAGGCGGAGTAACAACCCCCACGGGTTTTAAAACCGGGGGGATCAATTGTGGCATCAAAAAGAGCGGGAAAAATGATCTGGCGATGATTGTTTCGGAAGTGCCAGGCGCAACCAGTATTATGACAACAACGAATGTTGTCAAGGCGGCCCCGATTCTCTGGTGTAATAAAGTGATGAGTAATCCCTACAAGCAGGCGGTGGTGGTCAACAGTGGCAACGCCAATGCCTGTACCGGACAAAAAGGGGAGGAAGCGGTGGTGGCTACAGCCAACAAGGCGGCTGCGGTTTTGGATTTGCAGCCAGAGGATGTGCTGATCGCCTCAACCGGGGTGATCGGGGTGATCTTACCGGTGGAAAAAATTCTTTATGGGATTGAGACCCTGGGACCAAAATTGGGAAACAGCCAGGAAGACGGCGATATTGCCGCTAATACGATTCTCACCACCGATACGATAAAAAAGACCATCGCTGTTGAAGTGGAAATCGGCGGGAAGTCAGTGAAGATCGGCGGCATGGCCAAGGGCTCGGGGATGATTCATCCAAATATGGCCACGATGTTGTCCTTTGTGACGACTGACGTAAAGATTGCACCGGCCCTGCTTGATAAACTCCTAAAAGAAACCACGGTCGATACCTACAACATGATCTCCGTGGATGGCGACACCAGTACCAATGATATGGTCACAGTGATTGCCAACGGGATGGCTGGTAATCTGCCCTTGCAGGAAAATACCCCGGATTATGAGATCTTTAAAGAAGCCTTTATTTATGTTCATAAAACCCTGGCCAAAAAAATTATTCGCGATGGCGAAGGTGCTTCCAAGTTTGTCGAAGTGGAAGTCCATGGTACCAAAACAAAGGATGACGCCCGCAAGCTGGCAAAATCGGTGATCACTTCCAGTCTGGTCAAAACAGCGTTATTTGGGGAAGATGCCAACTGGGGACGCGTGCTCTGCGCCTTGGGTTATTCCGGGGCTGATTTTGATCCGTTAAAGGTTTCCCTGGTTTTTTCCAGTCAGGCCGGGATGATTACCCTTTTAAATGATGGCGCCCCGATCGCTTTTGACGAAGACGAAGCTAAAAAAGTGTTATCAGAAACAGATATTTATATTGCGGTTGAAATGGAAGAAGGCGACGAAAAAGCTGTGGCCTGGGGTTGTGATCTATCCTACGACTATGTTAAGATCAATGGCGATTATCGAAGTTAAAAAAAGCCTGCAAATAAAAAGTCAATAGGAAATTGAAAGTTTTGTAAAAAGTTATATTCAAGATAATGAAGCACGACAAAAAGACCAGCAACTATCGTTGGTCTGAAGATAAGGATATTTGTGGTGAGTGTTATGAAAGAGATAGCAGGTATTCTTTTACTCGTCCATAGTAGATACGCAGAAACTTATTAGCGCCTGCGGTCATGTAAACATAGTAAGGCTTGCCTTGGGCACGTTTCTTATCGAGAAACTGATAAACAGCATCATCCTGTGGCTTGGTCTTGATAAGAGCATCCATGA
>NZ_AXAC01000032.1 GCF_000472665.1 Acetobacterium malicum subsp. dehalogenans DSM 11527
CACAACCATTGTTTTTACCCGATACATCCTGCTGGAATGGCTTCGCCGAAACGAAAATGATGATAAAACCTTGTGTGAGTTATTCTTCAGGCTTTGTGATGACATCCAGGATATGGCACTCTCAACCGCTCTTCAAAGTTTGATGAGCTTATTTGTTGAACAATTGAATTCGGTAGGCTCTAGAAAGTCTACTCTGTTAAAAAATCAACTCCAGCAATGGATTGAATCTCAGGCCTCTTTTATCAAGGCTTTGTTTGGTCAATTGGGCTGGGAAAGTTGAGTTATTTATAATTAATTTAAAATCATAAATCCAATTTATTTAAAATAATTGACGCCGGCTTTAAAGATCTGCTGATCCATATTGCCAGGAATATTTTTATAGAGATTCTTGCCAATCCGTTCGGAGTGACCCATTTTTCCCAAGACCCGGCCATCCCGACTGGTAATGCCTTCGACCGCATAAATTGAACCATTGGGGTTGAAGCGACCATCAAGGGTGGCAGCTCCCTCAAAATCAACATATTGGGTGGCAATCTGGCCATTTTCAATGAGGGTTTTCAGTACCGCATCGCTGGCCACAAAGCGGCCTTCCCCATGGGACATAGGCATGCGGTGGATGTCACCGACACTGGTATGGGCCAGCCAGGGCGACAGTGTCGAACTGATCCGGGTCATCGGGATGGTGGACACATGCCGGCCGATGGTGTTAAAGGTCAGGGTCGGCATCTCCTCGGTGATATCACAGATTTCACCGTTGGGCACCAGTCCCAACTTGATCAGCGCCTGGAAGCCATTACAGATTCCCAGCACCAAACCGTCCCGATTATTGAGTAAATCCATGACTGCATCCATCATCTTGGGATTTCTAAACACCGAGGCAATAAATTTACCGGAACCGTTGGGCTGATCACCAGCACTGAAGCCGCCGGGAATCATAATCATCTGGGATGCTCTAATATGGGCGGCCATTTCGTCAATGGACCGGCTTATATCCTGAGCTGACTGATTTCTGAAAATGGTGGTGACCGGTTTAGCGCCGGCGTTCTCAAAGGCTTTGGCCGAGTCGTATTCGCAATTGGTACCCGGGAATACCGGGATGAATACCTGAGGTTTTGCCTGTTTTTCTTTGTTGTAAACAATCGGTGTGGCCTTAAAGCTTAGGGTTTCTACTGCACCGGTGGTTTCCGCTTTTTCCGGATAGACTGACCGCAGTGGTGCTTCCCAAACTTCCACCAGTTCATCGATCGCAATGACATCACGGCCATGAATAATTTCGCTGGTATCATTGGTTTTCCCGATCGGGGTTGATCCCTCCAGAATTTCAAAACTTTCGACTAGAATACTGCCATGCAGCGGTTTAAACAAAAAGGCTGGATCGATCCGGTCATTGAGGGTCACTCCGATGCCATTTCCAAAGGCCATTTTTGCCACGGCTTCTGCCAGGCCGCCGTAACCAATGGTTTTTGCACTTAAGATTTTGCCTTCCTGATTGGCCTTAATGATACTATCATAAACGGCTTTAACCACCGTTAATTCCGGTATACCATTTTTGTTTAAAGGCAGGGTAAATAGTTGCACCAGGGACTCGGTTGACTTGAGCTCACTGGTGATCACCGCATCGACATGGGATGTTGCTACCGCAAAGGAAATCAGCGTTGGTGGTACGGTCAGTTCCCCAAAGGTACCCGACATACTGTCCTTACCACCGATGGCTGGAGTTCCCATCGCCGTCTGGACTTGATGGGCGCCTAAGAGTGCTGCGAAAGGTCGGCCCCATTTAAGCGGTTCTTTGCCCAATCGTTCAAAATATTCCTGGAAACTGAGGCGGGCCTTTTTATAATCACCCCCCATGGCAACCAATTTTGACAGGGATTCGAGCACCCCCATCATCCCACCTAAAAAGGGACTGTTTTTGGCAATAACCGGATTGTAGCCAAAGGTCATCATACTGCAGGTGGTGGTATCGCCATGAATCATCGGGATCTTGGCTACCATACCATCCATTGGTGATAGCGCGTTTTTCCCGCCGTAGGGCATGGCCACAGTGCCGGCGCCAATCGTTGAGTCAAACATTTCCACCATGCCCCGCTGGCTGGCAACATTCAGGTCTTTGAGCGTTTCGGTCATCATATTAATAAAATCAAATTGTTCATCATTTATGGGATCTTGATCCGCTGTTTTTATTGCGCTATTTATTTGTATTGGCGACTCAACTGCCACATCAATAAATTGCGGTGCGCCGTTGGTTTCCAGAAATGCTCGAGAGATATTCAGAACTTCTGCGCCCCGCCATTTCATGATCAGACGGCCAGAATCGGTAACGGTGGCAACCGGGGTAATCTCAAGATTTTCAGCATGCCCCATGGCAATAAAAGCGGCCACATCGTTAGGATCAACCACCACGGCCATTCGTTCCTGGGATTCGGAGATGGCCAGTTCGGTGCCATCCAAACCTTCATATTTCTTTGGCACCTTATCCAAATCGATTTCCAGACTGTCTGCCAGTTCGCCAATGGCCACTGAAACACCGCCGGCACCAAAATCGTTACAGCGTTTGATTAAATTAGCCAACTCTTTGCTTCGGAATAACCGTTGGATTTTACGTTCTTCCACGGGATTCCCTTTTTGAACCTCAGCACCGCTTTCCATAATTGATTCTTCGGTGTGGGCCTTGGACGACCCTGTGGCACCGCCACAACCATCCCGTCCGGTTCGTCCGCCGACTAACAGTACCACGTCGCCGGGGGTGGGGCGTTCACGGATGACATTTTCTTTTGGTGCTGCTGCAATTACAGCACCAACTTCCATCCGCTTGGCCAAAAAGCCAGGATCATAAACTTCAGTTACCTGACCGGTCGCCAAACCAATCTGATTCCCATAAGAGCTGTAACCGTGAGCCGCTTCCGTCGAAATTTTACGTTGCGGTAGTTTGCCAGGGAGCGTGTCTTCAATGGCTGCCCGGGGATCCCAGGCTCCAGTAACCCGCATTGCCTGATAAACGTAGCTTCGTCCTGACAGCGGATCCCGGATGGCACCGCCTAAACAGGTGGCGGCACCCCCGAAAGGTTCAATTTCGGTAGGGTGGTTATGGGTTTCATTTTTGAACATCAGCAGCCATTCTTCATCAACACCGTCATGATCGACGACCATGTTGATGCTGCAGGCGTTGATTTCTTCTGATTCATCCAAATCCGCTATCCGTCCCTGTTTCTTGAGGGCTTTGGTGCCAATCACGGCCAGATCCATCAGGCTCATTGGTCGTTCGGTATTTTCACCGTATAGATCTGTTCTGGCCAGACAGTAATCATCATAGGCCCGCTTCATCGCCTGTGAAATAGGATCATCCCCCAGGAACTGTACCTGCTTGATCTGGGTCAAAAAGGTCGTATGACGACAATGATCCGACCAATAGGTATCAATTACCTTTAATTCCGTAATGGTCGGATTTCGTTTTTCATCGATATTAAAATAATTTTGTACAAATAAAATGTCCTCGGTAGTCATAGCGAATCCATTCTCTACCCGAAACGCTTCTAATTGATCTGCCTTCAACGCAATAAAACAATCTAATGGCTTGATATCGGCAGGCTCCCGCACCTCATCGACCAGGGTAACAAAAGGTTCCAGGCTGGCTTCCTGAGAATCCACCGGATTGATCATATAACGCTTGATACTGTCAAATTCCGTTTGTGTCAATTCACCTGTGAGTACAACAATTTTTGCTACCTTAACCAGCGCCCGTTCGCCGGACACGATCTGAATACACTGAATCGCAGAATCGCCGTGCTGGTCATACTGGCCGGGTAAATAGGAAATCCCAAAAATCTTCTCGTCATCGTTAACCTGAAGGGTTCCTTCAAAAACCTGATCGACATTGGGTTCGGATAAAATGGTGCCAATAATCTGATTAAACAAACCATCTGCCACGCCTTCGACATCATATCGGTACAGAATACGCATGGATTCAAGCTTCTGAATCTTTAAAATTCGTTGAAAGGTATGTGTCAGCGATTTGGCTTCTACTTCAAACTTGTCTTTTTTTTCTACAAAAATTCGTTTTATCACAATTTTTCCACCTTTTTTAATGATAAACTTATTTTACTATTTCCGAACAATAATATCAATAGAATTTAAAACGTTCGGATTATTTTTTTATTTTACCGATAATTTCTTAGCCTTATCCGATTATTTTTAAGTTTTTCACGTTTCTAGTATATTTTAAAGTATAATTGAATAGTATTTGGGTAATATAATTTTATCCCATCATCAGGTATAAAAAAACGATCCACGAGAGGTAATAATATGAAAATTTTCCATTTGCATCATAGCGGCTTTTTAATTCAACTTGAGGACAAAACTCTGATCTTTGATTGCTTTACCCATATTCCAACCAGTCTCCTCCGCAAAGGAATTCCTCATTTTTTCTTTGTGTCACATGGCCATGGTGATCACTACACGGCCGATATTTTTTCGACCGATCGGATTTATCATCCTACCTATATCTTAAGTGATGATATTCCGAAGACATCCACCCACAAAACCCACGTTATCGGCCCCTACCAGCACATGTCTCTGGGCGGAATGGATATTAAGACCTTCGGTTCCACCGATCAGGGCATCTCTTTTTATATTGCCACCAATTCCCACCGAATTTTTCATGCCGGTGATTTGAACTGGTGGGACTGGGACACTAACGAAAAACCAAACATTGATCCGGCCCAGGAAGAAAAAGACTTTAAATCCGAGCTGGAAAAAATGAAGAACCTGCCGATGGAATTCGCCTTTGTTCCAGTGGATCCCCGGCTGGGCGACTCTTTCTACAAGGCCGGTGCATACTTTATTGAAACCTTTCATCCCAAGGTCCTGATTCCCATGCATTTCAAAGATGATTTTGGAATCATCAAACAGTTTAAGGACAAAGTCGGAAATACTAAAACCATTATCCCCGAATTTAAAGAGCGGAATGTTAAGATCAAAAACACCTGGTCCCCAGTAGTCTGAACACCAACTTATCTGCTTATATCAGAACACCCTCCCTCTCACGCGAGAGTGGAGGGTGCTTCTCAATTCTTCGGGACTAGCTCCTCAATATTATATAGATAACTCTATTGCTTTTTGATAACATTTATACAAATATCCGTGCCTTTTGCAATCAAAACGGTTACCATAATTCGAAAGGAGTACCCTCATGAATGATCTCTTTTCTCTCAACGAACAAAGTCGTCAGCAACTCGAAGGAATTTTTAACGTCAGTATGGAATTTCTTTGCATCACCAATGGACGGGGAGAAATTCTAAAGACAAACCAGGTTTGGGAAACTAAACTAGGCTACCTGACCCCAGAACTTCTCGGTAAAAATCTCATTGACCTTGTCCATCCCAATGATGTGGCAAACCTGCTTCTTGCCCTTAAAAAACTCACCGCCGCAAACAAAATTCTGGCCTTTACCAGCCGTTTACGTTCTACTAACGGCGACTATCATTTTGTGACCTGGCAGTTTCAATGGATTGATGAATTGATTTACAGTAGTGCCAAAGATCTGACTGAACTCTATCATGCAAAAAAGGATGCTGAATCTGCCGAATTTTCAAAAAATCAACTACTTTCTATTTTATCTAATGAAATTCATGAACCACTGGACAGTTTGTCCCTATTTTTGCAGTTAATTAGCAAAACCCAATCCATCTCGGAGCAGAATATCTGTCTGGAAAACATCCGACTGTCCACAGAATTTCTGGCGAATCTGATCAATGGAATTCTGGCCACAGATAAAAGCAATCCGACCGTTCATGATGTGACTTCCTTTAATTTTCACGACACTATCGAAGATGCTATTATTCCTTTGATCGTCAGCGCCAAACGCCATAATATTACCATCGATTTGTCGATACATCCAAAGATCCCGCCAACTGTTCAGGGCGATCCGCAACGACTCAAACAAATTATTTCATTTTTAGTCCTCAATGCCATCAAATGTCTGGAACGCGGTAAAATCAGTGTCGAGGCAACTCCCGAAAACACCGACAAAGCCGTTTTTAAGATTTATTTTAGTGTCAAGACTTCTGGCCTGACACACTCACAAGGCAGTGCCGATGATCCTTTTTCCAGCTATGATTCCCATGGCAGCACTCAAGAAAGCAACCTCAATTTTGGTCTGGAACTGGTGAAAAATCTAGTTGAAACGATGAATGGCAAATTGTCTGCCAGTCGCGACAATGAGAGCGGCTATGACTTTTCGTTTCATGTTCTATTGCTCAGAGACAATGCCCCGAATATCAAAAACGACCGCAGTATGGGCGGGCGAGTTTTACCCATGTATAATCAGAACATTCGCCTTAAAGCAGAAGAACTGCGGGCAATTGAACAACTCCGAAATGATCAGCCTAAATCCGATCGCCAGGCCATTGCGATAAAAAGAGAGCGGATCTTAATCGTTGATGATTCCCCTGAGAACACCCAATTACTTGCTCAGATGTTAGTCGAAAATTATGAAATTCTAGTCGCTAACAGCGGAAAAGATGCCTTGGCTATCGTTCAACAGGTTCCGGCCCCGGACCTGATTCTATTGGATCTGAGCATGCCGGACATGAGTGGCTATGAGGTCTGCAAACAAATTCAGCTGGAAGAAAGTACCATGGCCATTCCGATAATTTTCCTGACAATTCTGAGTGACCCGGAAAATGAAGCATCTGGCTTGCAATCCGGCGCCGTAGATTTTATTTCCAAGCCCTTTGATCTCCCCAGGGTCGAGGAAAAAATCAAAAATCATCTGGCGCTTAAGCATTATCGGGAAATTCTAAGCACTACTGCCGATACCGACGCCTTAACGCAGATCCCGAACCGCCGCCGCTTCGAAGAAATGCTGGCCATCGAAATTCGCAAAGCACGGCGTAATAACACCACCCTGTCGGTGATCAGAATTGATATCGACTATTTCAAACGTTACAATGACACTTATGGACATTTGGAGGGCGATGATTGTCTCCGGGAAGTTGCCGATGCCCTTAAGAAAACACTAAAACGTGCCGGTGATCTGGTTGCCCGTTGGGAGGGCGAGGAATTCATCTGTCTGCTCCCGGACACAAATTTGAAGGGTGCAGCCCATGTTGCTGAAAATATCAGAAAAGCAGTTTTGAATCTGAGAATTCCCCACCAGTCCTCGCCAGTAGAAAAAGTTGTCACCTTATCACTCGGCGTCGCCAGCGGGACCAGGTCTCATGAAAATCAAGCCGAAGATTCTTTTGAAGCCCTGCTCGATCACGCCCAGATGGCTCTGACACAATCTAAGGATACCGGTCGAAACCGGGTCTTTGTGTACCGAAAATAAAAAAAAAGTAAAGAACCCCTGTCGATTGATACCAAACTCTCTCGGATCAGGGGTTCTTCTTTATAATTTGAAGCAATTGCTTTCAATCAGATAATCTCTCACACCGCGAAGCGAAGCATGACTGGTAGCCTGACTGATTCTGGGATATACAGTCAAATGATCCATGCGGTTTTCGACCTTACTCAGATTATAGCCTTCCGGCAGCACCACAAATTTTCCAAATCCCGGTTCAATAGCCCCTTGGGGGCAGCCATAGACGCAGCGCAGACAAATCACACAGTCATTTCCAAAGATATGCTTGCCATCAATGATTTTGATATTATCCCGGGGACACAGTTTTTCACACCAACCACAATCGACACACTTATCATTAACCTTAAGCCGGCGACCAAAAAAACTTCCCCCTAAAACTTCAAAATAGCCAAGTTTTGAAGCAATCCGATCAATTCCATAAGGTGCTGTTCGATGTCGTTTCCCTGCCATGATTTCCACTACCACCTTATCCACAATCACCGGGGTGGCATGGAGTACCATGGCACAGAGGCTTTCATCAAAACCAACTAAGAAATTTGACGGCATCACGACCATTTTTTCATATATCACATTGTATCCTTTTTTCTCAAGGTGACGAATTGTGGCCGTTCGACAGGCCGTATTGGGCGATATTTCTCCGCCGCCGGACACTGAAACAACCACAGCCGGCCGGCCCTCGACCGGCGGGATTTTTTCCAGCCATTCCACAATTGGTTTGGGGGCATTAAACGCATACACCGGAAAAAGCAAGACCAGCACATCGCCAAAAACAACCGGAATTGTCCCACCTTTTAATTCTGTCCGTTGAACGGTTATCGATCTTTCCATAAATGAACGTTCAAATGCATCTGCAACCCGGGCAGTTCCTCCAGTACCCGTAAAATATACAAGATTCGCGCTTTTAAAATCCATTTTTCCCTCACAATCTATACTGTTGCCAATTTTATCTAAATGAACCATTACATGTATTACTATGCTTTGATCTTGTCTTTATCTCAAATATTTCCGTTTTTGTAACTTTTATACGCTATTTTTATTCATTTAGGTATCCCAAGGATCGCAGTTTATCAATATGACTTCATTCTGATAATTTTTACCCTCTTTCTTTTTGTTTAAACACCCTCTGCACAGATCGATTTATGATTAAAAAGCTTTACAGCCAGCCCAAATCAAGTATAGAATATAAAAAACAATTACACGCTTTCGATAAACTGGAAAGGAAACCCCGAACATGAATAAATTTTGCGATCCATACTGCGAAGATGACATGAAAAAGGACGTTTCAGCAATAAATAGTAACAACCTGGATACACTGACCCAGATTGCCAACCGCCAAAATTTTGATGTGATGTTCACCGCGGCGATAAACAAAGCTAAAACAACAGTGTGCTATTTATCAATCCTGATGATTGAGATTGATTATTTTAGAAATCGTTATGACAACGATGGTCAACTGTCCGGAGACGACTGCCTGCGCCTGATAGCGTTTACGCTAAAAGACACCTTGAAACGCTCTGGTGATTTGGTCGCCCGATGGAATGATGAAAAATTCGCCTGTATACTCTCAGACACCGACCCTGCTGGTGCTGTTGAAATGGCCGAAAAAATAAGAACAAAAGTTTTAGGTTTAGCCATCCCCAACTCGGCATCGACAATAGCTGAAGCTGTGACCGTTTCCATTGGGGTAGTTACGTCCATTCTCACTGATGAGACCTCCTATGATACACTTTTGAAAAAAGCAGAACTTGCATTATCAACTGCCAAAGAACTGGGTCGAAACCAAATTGTTGTCAGTACCAACTAAAAGTCCGGTTTTCAGCCTGGTTTTTATTTGGTTATCACACAGTTTCGGCCACTAATTTTTGCTTCGTAGAGTGCTTTATCAACCCGATCGATAAAATCCTCAAAGGATTCACCCTTTATATATGCGGTAACACCAAAACTGCAGGTTTGTCTGAGTCCACTTGTAAACTGGGTCTGTTCCACAACAATTCGGATCCGTTCAGCTGTTATCGTTGCCCCATCACTGTCAGTCATCGGCATGATGATCAAAAATTCCTCGCCTCCCCAGCGACTTAGCATATCAATTTTTCGAATTTCCAGAGATAGCAATTTTACCAGATAAATGAGAATTTCATCGCCAAGATTATGTCCGTAGGTATCGTTCACCTTTTTAAAATAATCCATATCGAGCATAATAATCGAAAACTCCAACCCGTAGCGATCACATCTTTTCATTTCATTTTTTATAAATTCATGGGCCTTCATGCGATTATAAGCCTGGGTCAGATAATCCCGTTCTGCCAGGCGTCTGGCTTCCCTGTTAGCTTCCTCCAGCTCTGCAGTAACCACTTTGATGAAATTAACCAGCCGGGAAATAATCCGGGTGTGCTGACTGGTAAAAGGATCCAGTGATCTTGGTTTTTCAATCCGTTTCGCTATTCCTTCTTCCGTTTTCTGTCCATCCCGCTCTTTCATACTGACTGCCACCATCGTGGCGTTGAGCAGCATCACATGTTTACCCTGAGAATAAATTTCGCCATAGGTATAAAATCCTGATGTAGGAGCAATGGTTTCGAAGGGCCGGGTTTCCAGATCCACCTCACGCTGTAACAAAAAACGCCGACAAATGCAAGAATAAAGAAATATAGCCTCCGGATTAAAGATCTGAATACGATTTTGAATATCATTGGCTTTTTCAATCATTACCGCAGGATTACCATAGCCAATGCATACTTTTTCACCTTCTCTCAGATCTGTGATAAATTTAATGGCATTTTGGTCATTTACCACCATCGGAGCTTTGGCATACTGAATCCCATTGCGTTCGAGCAATAGCGGAAATTCCAGTACATTCAGAAAAAAATCCCGGTCATTCTGAATATCCAGATAACGGTTGAACACATTAAAAGCGGGCTCATCATCGATCTTCTTCACCCAAAGACCATCGGTTTCAGTAATGATCATTTCTTTGCTTAATGGTTGCCACCCCAAATAGGTATGCATATCAATCTGGATGTCATTGCCCATGAACACAACAGCCAGTACCCCTTTTGACGTGTAGTTTTTATTTAAAGTAATCAGTGGTCTTTGTTCGGCTTCATAATCACCTGCACCACCTCCAAAGACGGGATAGGTACCGCTTCGAGCCGCTGAAAAACCTTTTAAAAAATCAGAAACATCCATCGTAAAAGGGGTTGTCAGGAGCATGACCCCAGCGATTTGCTGGCAAGACATTTCTATTTTTTTCGCGAAGTGATTTCCTGAATCGAATTGGCTTCCGTCGACACCTTCGAGTAAAAACCCTTGAATTCGGGTTTTTTCAAAAAAAGCAAAGGAAATCACCGTGGTATTAATAAGCAGACGTCCTTCGGCAATTTCTCCCATGGTGGTCGCCCCCGTTATCACGCCTGCGGGCATCATCTCCCGAATGGTTGATTCGATAGCCATCAGCCATTCGGGATCTCGCTCGGATGAGAAAATTTGTATAAATACTGAAACCGCGCAATTCAACCGATCTTTGCATTCATCAGTCAACAGGTATTGATTTAACATTTCGATAGTATTAATTGTTATTATTTTGCTGATCATTGAATCATCCCCTATCCACTGGCTTAGACATAGCAATATCTATCTGGTCTATATTGTATCAAGATCAGCTTCGTTTAACCAGCGTTTTCATCTCAAAATAAAAATACTGAACTAAATATCCATTTTTTTATCTCATCAGCTACTATAATCGACTCAGAAATGATAAATTTTAGTTATTATACAGTAGATATTTGCTGTGAAAAGAGCTATAATAATACAGCATGCATCCATTCATGATGCCTGTAAGCACTTATACTTTTCTAGTGATATCCAGCTGTCAAATTTCTATTTTCAGAATTTCGACAGCTGGATATCTGAATAATTACAATTGAAAGGGGTTATTATGAATGAAAATCAAGAACCGAAGCAGGCTCCGGTAGCAAGCCATGTAACTGATGCAGTACCCGAAAGCGCTGTGCATCCAGCTGGATTTATCCCGGCTCAAGCTCATCGCAAATCCCGAATCTCCACAAAGCTGCTGGTGTTTACCGTTTCTCTGATCGCACTGGCGGTGCTGGCTCTGGGGATTATCGCTGTCAATCTGGGCTCATCGGCGTTAACTAACCAGGCCAATACCGATGCCCAAAAGTACACCATCGAAGGTGCTGCGCATGTTGGTGCCATTATTACTGGAAACTTGTCTACCCTCAGTGAAGTGGCTTCCCGGGCCCGGGTCACCACCATGGATTGGCAAACTCAGGTCGATGCTGTTGCTGGAGATGTGGAACGGTTGGGTTATCAGGATATTGCGGTCATGGATCTTGCCGGTCATGCCAAGTACATCAAAGGCGGCGGTGAATTTGATTCCTGGGGCGAATTCTGGTATGAAGATGGATTCAAAGGTGAACTTTCTATTTCTGATGTGGCCATCAGTAAAGTTACTAAGGAACCGGTTGTCTTTGACGTGGCTCCCATTAAAAGCAATGGTCAGGTCGTGGGCTTACTGGTTGGTCGACGTGACCCCACCTTCTTAAAAGATACCACCAATGCCATGGGCGATGGCGAGCGGCAATATGGTTTTGTTGTCAATGAAAACGGTGCCATGATGGCTCATCCTGATGATCAGATGATTCTTGATCAGGTTAACGTGTTTGACGATATTGAGAAAGATGGCATCTGGAAAAGTTTTGGTTTGGCCTTAAAAGAACTTGGCACCCAAACAACCGGGATGCTCACCTATACTGTTAATGGTGAGACTAAAATCGGCTCCGCTGCACCCATTCCGGGAACTAACTGGACCCTGATCGTTGCCCAATATGAAGACGATGTTTTGGCACCGATCACTAATCTGAGAAATTTGATTTTGTTAATCTCATTGATGATTCTTTTAATTGGCGGCATCGCTGCCTATGTCATGGCACAAAAACTTGCCAAACCCATTATCAGGCTAAAAGAAGTGGCCGATCAGGTGGCAGTGGGAAAAGTCGATGTGGAAATTGAAGTGACCACCTATGATGAAATTGGTGATTTAATGCTTTCCTTTG
This sequence comes from Acetobacterium malicum subsp. dehalogenans DSM 11527, assembly GCF_000472665.1. Taxonomy (GTDB): domain Bacteria; phylum Bacillota; class Clostridia; order Eubacteriales; family Eubacteriaceae; genus Acetobacterium; species Acetobacterium malicum. The sequence continues at coordinate 12,436 of NZ_AXAC01000032.1, forward strand.
AAACCATGATCCAGAACAACAAAGGAATGGCAGGAGCTGCTCAACGGATGTCACAGGGTGATTTTGAAGTTGAAATCGTACCCCGTTCTGAAGATGATGTCATTTCCTATTCAATGGTTGCTGTTTTGGCAGAAATGAACAGAGTTCACGATGCCATTGTAAAATTCGGTACTGCCGCATCAGAAGGTCAACTCAACTACCGGGGTAATACTAATGAATATACTGGTGCTTACAAAGACATGATTATCTCTTTAAATAATGTTATCAATACCTTTGTGAAACCACTCAAGGTTGCCAACAAAGCGATTGAACGCATCGGTAACGGGTTGATACCACCAAAAATCACCACTGAATACAAGGGTGATTTCAATGATTTAAAAAATAACATTAACGCCTGCATCGACGGTCTGGGCGCTTTAACGGAGACTGGTGAAGTACTCCACCGACTCTACGTCAATGACTTCTCTGCCAAAATGGAAGGAAACTATTTGGGCGTCTTTGGCGATCTGGCTACCTCAGTCAACGAAATTCATTGGAAGCTAAACTATATTCATGCCATTGTCAATAATGTTTCTAATGGTAATATGAATGATTATGACGAGCTGGTGAATATCGGAAAACGGAGTGACGAGGATGAGTTTATTCCCAGTCTGATTCAAATGATTGAAAATATCCATTCCCTGGTCAGTGAAGCCGATGAAATGACTAAGTTGGCCGTTAAAGGCGATCTGGACCATCGGGGCGACCCCTCCCGCTTCAGGGGCGAATATGCCAAGGTTATTTCTGGATTCAACCAGACTCTGGATGCCGTTATCGAACCGATCCAGGCAACTTCGGCAGCTCTGAATGAACTTTCTAAAGGTAATCTAAACTTCACCATGAATGGTGATTTTAAAGGTCAACACGGTCGAATTAAAGATGATATGAACCGCACCATTGACTTCCTTAAAAACTATGTAACTGAAATCACAACGACGCTACAACAGATTGGCGAAGGAGATCTCAGCCAGGAAATCAAAACCTATTATCATGGCGATTTTGTCGCCATCAAGCTTGCCATTAACGGCATAACCACCCATTTAAGCGAGGTTATGAAAGAAATTGATGATGCCGCCGGACAGGTTGAAGCTGGTGCTATCCAAATCTCTGACGGTGGCCAGGCTTTGTCCCAGGGTACCACCGAACAAGCCAGTGCCATTCAGGAACTCACCGCTTCAATTGAAGAGGTCGCGGCAGAAACAAAACGAAATGCCAAAAATGCCAACGAAGCCAATGAGCGGGCGATTGAGGTTCGAACCAACGCCGAAGTCGGGAATTCACAAATGTCAAAAATGGTCACTGCCATGGTAGAAATCAACGATTCATCCAACAACATTTCGAAGATTATCAAGGTAATTGATGACATCGCCTTCCAGACCAACATCCTGGCTCTTAATGCCGCCGTCGAAGCGGCCCGGGCCGGACAACACGGCAAAGGTTTTGCCGTTGTTGCGGAAGAAGTACGAACCCTGGCGGCACGCAGCGCCGAAGCCGCTAAGGAAACGACTGGTCTGATCGAAGGCTCCATTGACAAGGTCGCAGTTGGCACCAAGATTGCTGATGAAACCGCCGAAAGTCTGCTTGAAATCCTCAGTGAAATAGAAAAAGTAACTGGTCTGGTCGGCAATATTGCCCGGGCTTCCAATGATCAGGCTTCTGAAATCGCTCAAATTACTAAGGGGATTGAACAGGTCTCAAATGTTGTTCAAACCAACTCTGCCACTGCCGAAGAAAGTGCTGCCTCCAGCCAGGAACTTTCCGGTCAGGCTGAAGTCCTTAAGCATATGATGAGCACCTTTAAGCTCAAAAATCAAAACAGGAGCAGTTATTCGGGAAAAACAGAACCGATTGAAAAAGCGGCTTCAGTTGCACCCCGTGCCCCGGTTTCTCCGCCCGAACCATGGATCTCGCTGGATGATACCGAGAACGATAAATACTAAACACGCTAAATAAAACCGCTCGATCAAACAACAAGCTTTTAGCAACCTTCCTGAAGACAATCATTGTTTATTGTCTTCAGGTTTTTTATTTTCGAAAGCAATCATATCTTTTGTCGTTCCGTCAAGGGGTACTCAGAAAATTATTAATCCGTTTTCTTTTGCCACTATAATACATCTAAAATACCTCTTTTAAACTTCGAAGAGTGTTATAGACTTATTGACATTTGATAACATTTTTGTATATATGGCATAAATATTTTAAGCATTTTTGAAAAAAACATAGTTTATCCTGTTTTTTTTTGTTTCATTTTACAATATTATCCCTTATAATAACTATGGATTTGAATAAATTAAACTTTTCAAACAATATGATTATGTATTCAATCTGTAAGGTGGTGTTCAGAAAAATACAGCGATCCCCCAAATAGTCCCAACCAGGTCTGCTCAAGTTATTTGTGTGAAGAATCTTTTCTAATGCATTTTGGTTGTTTTTTTTGTCATCATACCTGTAAGTAAGGACTCCGTCCGCAATTTGTGTACCCCCAGATTAAAAACCGGAGGAAGATAATTTGAATTGGTTTAAAAATTTAAAAATTAAAACAAAACTACTGACATCTTTTATTCTTATTGCGCTACTCGTCGGCGTTGTTGGTTTCATCGGAATCTTGAACACCTGGTCGCTTCAGAAGTCTGATCAGGAACTTTATGAACATATGACTGTTCCCATTTCTCAGATCGGTCAAATATCCACCACTTTCCAGATGATGCGTGTTAGTCTTCGGGATATGATTCTCGCTAACGACCCCGATCTGATTCAGTCAGTAAAGAAGAACATTGCTGCGGAGCAACTCAAAATTGACGAATTGGCCGGGGAATACGCAACAACGATTCAGTCGGATGAAATGCAGCAGGCTTTTGAAACCTTTGAATCAGCCCGGACCGAATAAAATAAACATCTTGACTCACTGATGAACCTGGCTACCCTCAATCAGGACACCGAAGCCTTTAACCTGATGAGCCCAGAAGGCGCTGCCGGTAAAGCTACCGCCAACATGCAATCGGCTATCGATAATCTGTCAACTTTAAAACTTGCTGATGGATTGGCCAAATCCGAAAATAATATCGACCAGGCCGCTGCTGCAACGACGACGATGACAGTCCTTATGCTGATCAGCATGGTTTTGGCCGTGGCACTGGGATTATTACTCACTTCACTGATCTGCGGACCACTACGCAAGGCCAGTCACATGATTCATGAGATGAGCAAGGGCCATTTCGGGAACCGTCTGAATATGGACAGTACCGATGAGATCGGTGAAATGGCCGATGCCATGGATACTTTTTCCGATGAACTCCAGCAGGTTGTTATTGCTACTATGAGTCAGATTTCTGAAGGCGATTTATCTGCCCATCTCGAAGTCAAGGATTCTAATGATGAATTGACCCCTGCTCTGAAGAAAACCATCGAAACCATCCGATCCCTGATCACCGAAGCAAATACCCTTTCTCAGGCAGCTGTAGAAGGCCGTCTCGATACTCGGGGACATGCGGATGCCTTCAACGGCGGATTCCGGGAAATCGTTGCCGGGGTAAACAGCACTCTGGATGCGGTTGTCGGTCCTCTAAATGTAGCTGCTGAATATATTGAACGGATTGGTAAAGGTGAAATTCCACCCAAAATTACCGATGAATATTATGGCGACTTCCGGGAAATTAAAAATAATCTAAACGCCTGCCTTGATGGACTAAGCGCCTTGACTGTGGCTGATCATACCCTTAAATTAATGAATAAAAATGACTTGACCCAGCCGATTGAAGGTGAATTCGATGGGATTTTCGGAGAGATTTCCAAATCCATCAACGGCGTCCATGCCCAGCTTGGTCGAATTGTCGATATTTCTACCATTATTCGCAATGGTGATTTAAGTGACCTGGACTTCCTCCGCAGTATTGGTAAACGTAGCGAAAATGATCATTTAGTACCTGCCCTACTGGGTATGACAGAAACGATTCTGATGCTGGTTGAAGAAACCAGAACCATGGCCCAGATTGCCATCGACGGTGATTTAAACAACCGTGGCGATATTACAAAATTCCAGGGCGAATATGCAACGGTTATTGAAGGTTTCAACCAAACCCTGGATGCCATCATTGATCCGATCCAAGCTGCTTCAGCCACCCTAAACGAGCTGGCCGAAGGTAATCTCAACATCACCATGGAAGGTAACTTTAAAGGTCAACATGGAAAAATCAAACATGACATGAATCAGACCATTGAATTCTTAAGAGCTTATGTTGAAGAAATAACCCAAACCCTAGAAGAAATGAGTCGCGGGAATTTTGATCTGGAAATTACTAACCTTTATTGCGGCGATTTCCTGGCGATAAAAAAAGCCCTCAACCTGATTGCTTCCAGCTTAAGCGTCACGCTGTTCGACATCAATGTTGCGGCCAGTCAGGTGGAAATCGGCGCCCAGCAAATATCAGACGGTGGCCAGGCCTTGTCTCAGGGTACCACTGAACAGGCCAGCTCCATTCAGGAACTGACGGCTTCCATCGAAGAGGTCGCTTCGGAAACTAAACGAAATGCCAAAAACGCCAACGAAGCCAACGAACTCGCCATCAATGTTCGTACTAATGCCGAAGTTGGTAATACCCAGATGGTAAAAATGGTTGCCGCCATGAGTGAAATCAACAACTCATCCAACAACATTTCTAAAATTATCAAAGTTATTGATGACATTGCTTTCCAGACGAATATCCTGGCCCTCAATGCCGCTGTCGAAGCTGCTCGGGCCGGACAACATGGCAAAGGCTTTGCCGTCGTGGCCGAAGAAGTCCGAACCCTGGCAGCCCGCAGTGCTGAAGCTGCCAAAGAAACCACCGGTCTGATTGAAGGCTCCATTGACAAAGTTGAGGTCGGTACGAAAATAGCCGATGAAACAGCTATTAGTCTGGCCGAAATTCTTAAGCAGATTGAAAAAGTCGCCGACCTGGTTGGCCGTATCGCCCGAGCCTCAAATGATCAGGCCTCTGAAATCGCCCAGATCAATCAAGGCATTGAAGCGGTTTCCCAGGTAGTACAGACCAATTCTGCCACTGCCGAACAAAGTGCCGCCGCCAGTGAAGAACTGTCGGGACAGGCTGAGATGTTAAAGCAAATGGTAGATGCCTTTAAATTAAAAAACACAAAAAAGCAGTCCGCCAAAGTCCCCGCTGATAAAGCTACAATAGCGCTCCCTGCTCCCCCACCATCGGCAGAAATCATCTTAGATGATCTGGACTTTGATAAATACTAAAAAAGATAGCAAAAAATCCTGTCCAAGCCTTACAACGCGGACAGGATTTTTTTATTATTATCTTTGTGTTACCCACTACGTTTGTCTTCACTGCTCCCAAACGCCAGTTCTTAAATCAGCAGTTACCTTCCATAGAAGTTTTATGAAGTCAATAGTTTTGCAAAATCATTGTACCGGGTTCTGGCCTTTTTCTGGGCTTTGATCCGGGCTTTGTTGATATCATGATAATTGGCAATGAGGATTATTACAATGTTGGCATCAATTTTGTTATCTTTGACCATTTGTTTCAGTACCTCAATCACTTTTTCCTTTTCCATTCCCTTGCGGTAGGGTCGATTCTCTGAAACCGCTGTGAAAATATCTGCTACCGCCATGATCCGGGCACCCTGCGAAAGTTCTGTTCCCTTCTTTTTAAACGGATAGCCGGTTCCGTCCAGCCGTTCATGATGCATCGAAGCATATTCATTTATTTCTTCAAATCCGGCGATCTGAAACAGCAGGACATAGGTATGATAAGTATGTTCTTTCATCACTGCAAATTCCGCCTGAGTGAGTCCAGCCGGTTTTTCCAGAATTTCAGTGGGAACTGTGAGTTTACCGATGTCATGAACATAGCCAGCCGCCTGAATTTTCTTGCAGGTTAGCTCATCGCATTTCAAGTGTTGTGCCAAACGCTTGGCTACTGCTGAAACCCCTTCGCTGTGAACCGCGGTAAAGTTGCTCCGAAAATCAATTACCCGGGCAAAAAGCTTGGTTATACCAATTAGCTCATCAATATTCAATCGTTGATCCTTGAACTTGATTTTTTTATAATAACGCCGGCCATTAGAAATAGATTCCAGATCATACCAAAAAAATTCCTTCTCTTTTAATTGTTCAAAAGCTTTTACATAGACGGGATTAAATTTTCGTCCGGAAGCACTTAAAATTTTTTCAAAAACTCGATCCTTCTGATCAATCATCTTGTCGTCCCGGGATATCAGAGTAGCAATCCGGTCCGCCAGATGGATAAGATGACTTTCTGGCATAACCGCTTCTTCACAAAACCTGAGACCTTCACCATTATTCCAATCCACGTGATGAAACTTAATTATTCTGGCTATTTCTGAAAACTCCCGGTAATCTTTTAGCAGCAGCCATCCAATCCGGGCATGCTGATGAGGATTGATGGCCTCAAACTTAAGCACATTTATCCTTTCCTGCATGCTTAAACCACCGATATCGTGCAAAACAGCGGCAACACAGACTTCATTCAGTTTCTTTTCTTCAAAGTTCAACGTTTCCCCCAGGTTATTGGTAATATAGGCGACGAGGCGTTGATGATGATTCAGTTCCGGGCTTACCATATCCGCAGCTCTTGATAATTGAAGCGTTAACTCTAATAAAGAAACCATTGTTTTTCCTTTCCGACAAAATATCCGTTTTTAAGTAGTATCTTGATATGATAGCATATTTTAATTACGATTGTAACATAAAACACCAGCATTTTTTTTGATTCAACTAACTTTTTTTCAGAAATTTAGATAAACGTAAAAAGGCTGCGATTAACGACGAATCCATCCGTCATTATATTATCATTTATCAGCTACCTGACTATTTTAGGATTAACTGCAAACTTGCTTAAATTTTAGTCTGGTAAAAAAAGCCATAAAAACATATAATATCGATAGAGATTAAGTTTAGCAGATATGAGGAGATATTGAAATGATCATTGATTTAAGAAGTGATACTGTTACTCAACCAACCCCATCCATGCGGGTTGCCATGGCCAATGCACCGGTGGGCGATGATGTCTATGGGGATGATCCCACTGTCAACCAACTGGAAAAACTGGCCGCCGAATTGCTGGGAAAGGAGGCTGCTTTGTTTGTCCCCTCCGGAACCTTTGGCAATCAACTGGCGATTATGACTCATACCCAAAGAGGAAACGAGGTCCTGGTCGGTGATGCCTGCCATATCCTAATGCATGAGGTGGGCGCAGCTGCTGTTCTTTCTGGCGTTCAGATCAGGACCTTCCCGGTTCTGGATGATGGCATCGATGTGGAAAAACTGGGGCTGATGCTCCGGGGCGATGACATTCACTTCCCGGATACCGGCCTGATCTGTATGGAAAATGCCCAATCATCAGGAAAAACTGTTCCCCTGGCCAATATGGAAGCGGTGTATGCGTTGGCTCAATCCCAAAACATCCCGGTCCATATTGATGGTGCCCGAATTTTTAATGCCGCCCTTGCCCTTGGTGTCGAGGCTAAAGAAATTGCGGCTCAGGGCGATTCGGTCAATGTCTGTCTTTCCAAGGGACTGTGCGCACCGGTAGGCTCGCTGCTGCTGGGAACCAAAAAATTTATTAAAAAAGCCCGCAAAAACAGAAAGCTGATGGGCGGTGGCCTCCGTCAGGCAGGCATTCTGGCCGCTGCCGGCATCATCGGTCTTACTGAGATGGTCTCACGACTGGAAGAAGATCACCAGAATGCCCGCTATCTGGCCAATCGGCTGGAAGAAATTGACTCCTGTTCGGTCCTGCGGAATCGTTTGGATATTAACATGGTCTTTTTTACGCTGCCGGAATCGGTTATCACTGAATCTGCTCTGGTCGCCGGTCTGTTGGAGAAGAATGTTAAAATCAGCGGACAGGAAGATGGCGAGTATCGCTTTGTTACCAATCACGGTGTCAGCTCTGACGACATCGATTGGGTCATTGAAAGCATGAAGACTCTTGTTTCCCGATATTCCTGATTTTTACCCTTCATTTTCATGAGTCAATGCATCAAAATCCTTTTATAGTTGGACTTGACGTGGTATACTAAACTCACTACAAATGGAGGATTCTTTATGACAACCACTTTCTACGGTAACCAAGGTGTTGTGAACAGCATCATACTTGATATGGAAACCGATTTCGAAAAACAATTAAAGTTTTTAAACACAATTAAATTCACCGATGACTTCAAGCCTGAATGGCTGCCGGATATTGTCAAAATCAGCTTTATCATTGAACCGTCCCTGGGACAGTTCGGCAAACCTAATCTGGTCATCATTGCCGAAGAAAAAAGCCTCCAGCGGCATGTGATTTTTGTGGAATCAAAAATTTCGGCTTATGATGACGCGTCGGAAAAACTGAATATAAAACTCTTTCCCAATAAATACAAAGATGTCGGTGATAAACTGAATATTCGTTTGGCTCTAATGTACCGTTTGGCCAAAGCCTATCACTATCAAAAAGACGGCGGATTTATTGAAGATGTGGACGAAGCGTACAAACTCTATCACGACGTGCCTAAGGTACTCAAAAAACCCGTCATGATCAAACTCTGTATTGATAAATTCGGATACAATCCGGATTTTTTGTTTGTCGCCATGACCAACGACCCCACCGATATTCAACCCTTTAAAAATGCCAACTTCCTTCCCCCCATTGGCGTCAGTGGCTGGCGGGCCGAAAAACAATCCTTCGGCTTGATTTCTTTTGCCATGCTTGAGGAACAGAAGCTGGTTGATCCCCGAAAAGGATATTATACCACCGCAAAAGAGAACGTTTTACATTTACCGGCGGAAACGGGTTCCAGCAATAATGACCCCACCATTCGAACTATCGTTCTGGATCAATGGCACCCGGAACTAAAGCTGAATCTGGAGGAGTTTTTAGTATCGCTGGGTGATCGACTTACCACCAGCAAGGTTATCACCTTCAATGGTTCTTATAGTATTAAAGCTGAAGACGGACGGACCCTGGTGAAACTTTTTGCCGACAAGGAAAAAATGTATATTACCCTGAGAAACGACAATATCCCGGTGGCCTTTATCGACAAGCCCCGAATAAAAATTGGCGTCGGTCTCAATGCCAAGTCTTTTGTTTTAATTTATTCAGGAACTGACGACCTCACTGGGGATCGTTACAATAAACTGGCTATGGACCTGATCGAAATCATTGTTGATTTTGTAGAACAGTAAAAGCTGCTTCTTGTCGATCATCCAAGCTGCTACGACCGTCCACCAAAAGCAATTGTTAGCATTGTCGACCTGATCAGGCGGCGGCGACAATTGCTTTTTTCTATTGATTGGACTATTTTTAACACGTTAATCATTTTGACTTAAAAGAAACCTCCATGTATAATTGAAATAATATCAGAGGCCGTAAAGGATAAACTTTTCAGACCCAAACGCTATATAATGAAGGATGAACAGATGAAAATGAACAAACAAACTACAAAAATGAAAAAATCTGACTCGATTCAGTTTAAACTGCTAATTGTCCCCCTGTTTTGCCTTTTTATGGGCATTGTTGCCATTGGTGCCGTATCTTCTTATTTAATTCGCGACAGTCTGCTGGAAGAATTAAAAAATAATGGCTTTACAACTTCCCAGCGATTTGTCACCCAGCTGGAAAACAACGCCAATGCCGTTGAAGCGTTGGCCGCATCAACTTCTGGGGTAACGGCCGAACAAAGAGAAAAATTCGAAGCTGAATTCAGTTATCAATCGCAGATTGATAAAATGGCTGATGATGAAAGCATTGTCTATATCGCCATCATCGACAAGAATGTGATCGACATCGCCGATAGTATCAAAGAAGACATCGGCAACGACTATTCCGATGATGACAGCATGAAAGCTGCTGCCCAGGATGGGATTGCCTCGGCATCGGAATACTATTATGAATCACAAGATGTAATCGTTTATGATGTGCTGTATCCCATGACAATTAATGGTGAACTAGTTGGGGCGATTGATATTGGCTACTCCATGGAAAATGTTTTTGCAGCTGTCACCAAAAATATTATGCTGATCGCCGGGATTGGCTTGCTGGTGTTTTTAGTTCTGGCCCTGATCCTTTATAAACTATCACAGTCGATTACCAAGCCTATTTACCGGGTTAACCAGATGATTCAGGAAATGAACCAGGGCTATTTGGGGATCCGACTAAATATGAAACCGACCAATGAAATTGGTGAAATGGCGGTTGCCTTAGATAATTTTGCTGATACCCTTCAGCTGGTTCTGATTGGAACACTGAACCAGATTGCTGCCGGAGATCTCTCAACCGAGATTTCGCCCCAGGGTTCACGGGATGAAATTACCCCGGCACTTAAACAGACCATCGAAAATATTCGTGATCTGATTGTGGAAGCCAATCGCCTCTCTGTCGCTGCAGTGGCCGGACGTCTGGAAACCCGGGGCAATACTGATAATTTCCAGGGCGGTTTTAAAGAAATCGTCCAGGGCGTTAATGACACGCTGGATGCTGTCATCAAGCCCCTACATGTAGCCGCCGACTATATCCACCGAATTGGCAATGGTGAAATACCACCAAAAATAACCGCCCCTTATCAAGGTGATTTCAACACCATTAAAAACAACATCAATGCCTGCATTGATGGTCTGGGAGCTCTGGAAGAAGGGAATCAGATCCTAGCCCGGATCAGCGTCAATGATTTTTCCCAGTCCATCACCGGAAATTATTGTGGCATCTTTGCCGAAATATCCGATTCCATCAACCGGGTCAACAACAAACTGGTTCATATTATGGAAATCATCAACAATATCGCCAACGGTGATATGCAGGATCTTGACGATCTCAGTACCACGGGCAAACGTAGCGATAACGATCAATTGATTCCCAGCCTGGTAGGGATGATACAGAATATCGTGATGCTCGTTAATGAGACCCAATCCATGGCCCGAATGGCCGTCGAAGGCGATCTTGACCATCGGAGCGATGCGACTCAATTTCCTGGCGAATACGCCCGGGTCATTGAGGGCTTTAATGATACTCTGGATGTGGTTATTGATCCCATCCGGGCCGCTTCAGCGACGCTGAATCAATTGGCTCAGGGGAATTTAACTATCACCATGAAGGGTGATTTCAAAGGGCAACACGGAAAAATAAAAGACGATATGAACCGCACCATCGCCTTCCTCAAACAATATGTTGACGACATAACTACTAACCTGGAACGGATTGGTCAGGGCGATCTGAGTCGGGAAATCACCAATCACTATCGCGGCGATTTCATCGCCATTAAATATGCTATTAATGATATTACAACCCGCCTCAGTACGGTCATGGGTGAAATTAACGATGCTGCCGTTCAGGTCGAATCTGGTTCCCGACAGATTTCCGATGGCGGCCAGCAATTATCCCAGGGTACCACTGAACAGGCCAGTTCTATTCAAGAGCTCAGTGCTTCCATTGAAGAAGTAGCGACCGAAACAAAACGTAATGCCATTAATGCCAATGAAGCCAATGACCGGGCTATTGAGGTCCGCGTCAATGCCCAATCCGGCAATCAGCAAATGAAAAAAATGGTCGCCTCCATGGCCGATATTAACGAATCCTCTCATAATATTTCAAAGGTCATCAAGGTTATCGATGATATCGCCTTCCAGACGAACATCCTGGCCTTAAATGCTGCGGTGGAAGCTGCCCGGGCCGGTCAGCACGGCAAAGGCTTTGCCGTGGTCGCCGAAGAGGTTCGTACTCTGGCGGCAAGAAGTGCCGAAGCCGCTAAAGAAACTACAGTTCTCATCGAAGGTTCTATTACCAAGGTTGAAGCCGGTACAAAAATTGCTGATGAAACGGCCACTGGTTTAAAAGAAATTCTCAATCAAATCGAAAAAGTCGCTAGTCTGGTCGAGAGCATTGCCCGGGCTTCCAATGATCAGGCGTCTGAAATCGCTCAGATTACCATGGGGCTGGATCAGGTTTCTCAGGTAGTCCAGACAAACTCAGCCACCGCGGAAGAAAGCGCTGCTGCCAGTCAAGAATTATCCAGTCAGGCCGAAATGCTCAAAGAAATGGTGGGCGCATTTAAACTTAAGCACGCTGCGTCAACAAAAACCAACCCTGTTCCACTTCCAAAAACGTTAACTGAAGGATTGCATCCAACGGAACTGGTGATTGTTCTTGATGATTTGGATCATGATAAATATTAATTTTTCTATCCACCTATAAGCGATGCGTGTTATAATTAATAAAATAAATTTAATCATTGATTGGAATGACTGCCCATGGAAGATTTTTTTGCCACGAACAGCCCACAGCAAATTCTCAACCGCATTTTCGCCCTGAGCCCTGGTCTTTTATGCATCCTGAATATTGACGGATGGTTTGAAAAAGTCAACAGTTCCTGGGAAAAAACCTTCGGTTACACTGCCGAAGAACTGTCGGATACAAATATCATCGAATACGCTCACCCTGACGATCGGGATGCCACCGCCTTCGTTTTTTCAGAGTTGCTGCACACCAGCCATCGGCTTACCTTTTCTAATCGTTTCCGTTCTAAAGATGGCAGCTACCGATACGTCGACTGGGAATTTAACTGCCATGACAACTACGCCTATGTGGCTGGGGTCGATATCACCCACACAAAGCTCTCTGCCGCTGGATTAAAAGAGATCCGAAAACACCTTGTACAAAACCCTCTCCAGAACGATCTGGAAGATCTCTGTCCGATCCGTCAGAAAATTCTGGTGGTTGACGACTCTCCGCTTAACACAAAAATAATGGAAGCCGCTTTGATCGAGGACTACGAGGTCCTTATTTCCCATAACGGCAAAGAAGCACTATCCATTTGCAATTCCAATGATCCCCCGGATCTTATCCTATTGGATATTATCATGCCTGAAATCGACGGCTATGAGATTTGCCGACGACTGAACCGGGGTGCAAAAACAAAAGATATCCCAGTGATTTTTCTTACCTCCCTGACCGCCGCCAAGGACATTGAGTTTGGCTTAACCCTGGGAGCCATCGATTATATTACCAAACCTTTCAGCATTCCGATTATCAAGGCCAAGATCAAGAATCATCTGGCTGTAAAATATTATCAGGACACCCTAAAAATCAATACTGATGTGGATCAGCTGACTCAGATCGCTAATCGCCGACGTTTTGATGATACCATGACGCTGGAAATAAAAAAAGCCAAGCGAACTGGAACGATTTTATCCGTACTTTTACTTGATATTGACCATTTTAAATTTTACAATGATACCTATGGTCATCTGGAGGGCGATACTTGTCTCAAAAAAGTCGCTACTGCCCTGTCTGCGACGCTTAAGCGCCCCAAGGATCTGGCGGCCCGTTGGGGCGGCGAAGAGTTCGTCTGCCTGCTCCCCAACACTAATACCAAAGGGGCTCAAAACGTCGCCGAAGCCTTGCGAGAGGCGGTTCAGAATTTGAGTATTCCGCACGAATCCTCTCCCGTCAATGAGGTGGTTACCGTCTCGGTTGGGGTTGTTTCTTCCAATCCGATGGATGAGAACTCTTTTGACAACCTGTTACGACAAGCCGACGAAGCCCTTTACCAGGCCAAAGAAACCGGGCGAAACCGGATCTCTGTCTGGTCAGATTTGTCTTCAATAATATTTCAAAATAATCCTCATTCTTTATGAATTTAGATTGATTCATATTTAATCCAAGTGTATAATGAATCAAAACTATTTGTAAGAGGAGGATTTGTAATGAAAAAAATTATTGGAATCCAAGTAGGAAATCGTGAAAACGAGGCTTTAAAGGTTCAAGAACTGTTAACAAAAAATGGTTGTATCATTAAGACGCGTCTTGGCTTACATGAATCATCTGATAGTCTCTGTAGTACCAGTGGATTGATCATTTTAGAATTTCTGCCGGGTTCTGACGCCGAAATTGAAATCCTAGAAAAAGATTTATCAGCACTCGGTTCAGTTGTCGTCAGAAAAATGGAGTTCTAATTTAAACAAAACAAAAAGCCACTCATTTGAGTGGCTTTTTGTTTTGTAACTTATCTGCTCAATCCTGAGCTTTCAGGACTTTAATATAATCAATCATATATTCTGGCAGATCCGGGGGCCGGCGGCTTGACACGATGTGGCCGTCGATAATCGAAGGCGTATCATGCCAGATGGCCCCGGCGTTAGTCATATCATCTTTAATACCAGGAGTGCTGGTGACATTTTTTCCTTTGAGGATTCCAGCGGAAATCAACACCCAGCCGGCATGACAGATTTCGCCAATGACCCGTTTTCGTTTGTCGAGGTTGCGGATCATCTCCAGGACCACCGGGAAACGACGGATCGCATCGGGCGCCCAACCGCCGGGAACCAGAATCCCGTCATAATCATCAGGATTGATGTCAGTATAGGCCAGGTCGGAGACGCAGGGCACACCGTATTTACCGATGTACTTTTTGCCAGCTTCCTCCCCTACAACATGAACGGTAACCCCTTCTTCCCGTAGGCGCAGCACCGGGTACCATAATTCAAGATCTTCAAAATCATTACTGATTAACGCGATAATCTTTTTGTTTTTCATCTTGTTTTCCTCCTGTTTTTGGTTTATTTTTTAGGCATTTCCTCTGGAACCGGGTTTAACCAGGGCAACTTGACCGGCTTTGCAGACGGGACAGTCGTCGGGGTCCCAGGCGGTGATTTCCAGTTTGATGGCGGAGTAAATGGGCATGTTGATTTCAACCCCAGCTGCCCGGCGGTCGGCGATGCAGGCCACACCAAGAACGACGGCGCCCAGCTCTTCCAGCACTTTTTTTGTTTCAATGGTTGATTTTCCGGTAGTGACGACATCTTCGGTGATGATGACCCGTTCGCCGGGTTTGATTTCAAAGCCGCGTCGCAGTTCCATCAGGCCATCTTTACGTTCGGTAAAAATGGATTCTTTGCCCAATTGTCGGCCGATTTCGTAGGATACGATGACACCGCCCATGGCTGGGCCAACTACCTTGTCTATTTCCAGCGCTTTTAGCTGCTCGACAACCGGTGCCAGGACCTTGGCGGCAGCATCCGGAAAACGCAGCACCTTGGCGCATTGGACATACTGGTCGCTGTGCTTACCAGATGATAATAAAAAATGTCCTTCCAAAAAGGCATCGGTTTCTTTTAATACTTCTAATATTTCCTGACTCATATTATTCCTCATTTCTATATTTTAAATTGAACAATTCCCCGGACTTCGCCGATATTGGCCAGTCCTTCGTGAATACAATAGGCTTCAAGTCCATCAATGATCTCAAGGGGCGCCATCGGGTTGTTGAAGTTGATGGTACCGATTTGAATACAGGTTGCCCCGGCCATAATAAATTCCAGGGCATCTTTCCAGTCGCTGATGCCACCCATGGCCATCACCGGAATTTTCACCGCCTGACAAACCTGATGGGTCATCCGCAGGGCAATGGGTTTCACCGCAGGGCCCGAAAGACCGGCATAGAGGTTGTCAAAGACAACTGCTTTTTTCTTGTAATCAATAGCCATTCCCTGTAGCGTATTGATCAGCGAAATACCCTGGGCACCGGCGGCTTCACAGGCCCGGGCAATATCGGCCACCGCTTCACCATTGGGCGACAATTTGACCATAATCGGATGACGGGAGAGTTCCACCACTTTTCTGGTGATCTCGCCAGCGGTTTCGGCCTTAATGCCGTAGGCCATGCCCCCGGCTTTGACATTGGGACAGGAAATGTTCAGCTCAATCAGCTGGGCATCGATGGCATTGAGTTTTTCAATCGCGGTGAGATATGATTCTTCATCCTTGCCGCCGACGTTAACAATCGTTACAGTATCAATTTCTTTAAGATGGGGCCATTCATTTTCGATAAAGGCATCGATTCCCGGGTTTTCCAGACCGATGCTGTTCATCAGCCCGGCCGGGGTTTCCCAGAGCCGCATCCCGGTATTTCCCGATTTGGGCTCTAAGGTCAGTCCCTTAGAGCAAAGGCCACCAAGTTTAGCCAGATCATAAAAGGCTTCATACTCCCGACCAAACCCGAAGGTTCCTGAAGCCGGAATCACCGGATTTTTAAAGAGGATGTCGTTAAATTTTGTTTCCAGATAGTTAGACATTAAAGACCTCCTCCCGGCCAAACACAGGGCCGTCCTTGCAGACTTTTTTATTGCCAGAGCGGGTTTCGCAGGTACAACCCAAACAGGCACCGATCCCGCAGGCCATATGGGCTTCCAGCGAAACGTACACGGTATTCTCAGCCGGCACGGCTTTAGCCACCGCTGCCATCATAATTTCCGGCCCACAGGTCACCACCGTTTCACCCGGTAAAACGGTAAGTTTGTGGGTGATAATGCCCCCGACATCAAGCACCACCTCATCGGCCAGTGCGGCAAAGGCATCAACTCCATAGGCGATATCCCGGAAGCCCAGATAGACCCGGCACTTACCGGTGGGGTTTTGGTCCCGATAGTGTCTTACCAGATAATAAAGCGGCGCTGTCCCGATGCCGCCGCCAACTACGCACAGGTCGCCGGTGATTTCCGGAAAACCATTGCCGTAGGGACCTTGAATGGTCACCTCATCATCGGCTTGAAGCCGGGATAGTATTTCGGTGCCTTTTCCTACCACCTGGTATAAAAAGGTGAGCTGACCGGGTTCGTAATTATGAACACTGATCGGACGGGACAGCAGCGGGTCCTTGTCCCAGGCGCGTAACATAAAGAATTGACCCGGTTTTACTACTCCGGTAAACGCCACGGTCATTTTAAATATCCCCGCTGACACAAGGGTATTACTTAGGATTACAGCCATTTAAGAATATCCTCCTGCATTGCCAGAGTGGCGTTTCTAATATGCTCGGCAAAGCCCTCATCTTCGCAGCCAGCCTTTTGATGACCGGTGATCAGTCCCCGGGATGAGTTAACCACCGCACACCGGGATTTTTTCAGAATATTGGCAATGTCCTCCCCGGTTCCACCCTGGGCACCGTAGCCTGGTACTAAAAAGAAGGTATGGGGACAACGGGCCCGAATCGCTTCGAACTCATCGGGACGGGTCAGTCCGACCACCGAGCCGATGGCCGAAAAGCCGTTTTCGCCGCGGAAAACACTTCCCCAGGCTTCGATTTTATCCCCCATAATTTCGTAGATGGTGTCAGCCCCTACCTGCAGATTCTGGAGATCCACCGCTGACGGGTTGGATGTTCGTTGCAGGACAAAAATGCCCTTGTTGTTTTCTTTTATATATTGATAGTAAGGTGATACGGCATCTTCGCCCATATAAGCGTTAACAGTCATGATATCGACTTCGAAATCACCCGTGAAGTGACCTTTGGCATACTGATCGCCGGTGGACGAAATATCGCCCCGCTTCACATCGCCAATCACGACAATGCCTTTGCTTCGGGCATATTTAACCGTTTCGCTATAGGCCTTCATGCCGTCCAGTCCCAGTGACTCGTAACAGGCAATCTGAACCTTATAGGCCGCCGCCAGATCCTCGGTGACATCGATAGTTTTTTTATTGAATTCGGTTATTTTCTCACCATCGGACCAGTCCTTACTAAGCAGGTATTTTGGCAAAAATTTTAAGGTTGTATCCAGACCCACACAAATCGGTCCTTTTTTTACGGCTTCATTATAGAGCCGGTCCATTATCATCATATTTTATTTCTCCCTTCACCATGGTCATCATTACTTTTCCTTTTAGGGTCTCGCCGCCAAAGGGATTGTTTTTACTTTTTGAGACAAATTCTTTGGGATTGATTTTTCCTTCCCAGTTCAGATCCACCAGCACCAGATCCGCCGGGTAGCGTTCTTTAATTAACCCGGCTTTAAGACCCAGGCGTTTGGCTGGAGCGTTGCTGAGCATCTCACTGAGCTTTTCCAGACTAATGCCGTTCTGCTCAAAGACCGTATAATACATCGCAAAGGCCATTTCAAAGTTGTTGATTCCCGGGGCCCCTTTTAGCTTATCTTCTTCGGAATGGGGGGCATGATCCGTCCCACACATATCGATGATGCCGGCTTTGATCCCTTCGATTAGAGCCCGGCGGTCGGGATAAGTCCGAAACGGCGGATTGACCTTGTAGTCCATCGCCGAAGCAAAGATGTGATGGGGGGTTACTTCGCAGGTGATATCGAGACCCTTATTCTTGGCTTCTTCAATCAGCTCCAGAGTATCTTTTTTGCTGATATGGCAAACATGCAGATGACCACCGATTTCTTCCAGTAACTTAACATCTCGTCGCACCAGTTCAGTTTCCGGCTGGCAATGGGTTAACAGAATAAAATCATGCTCAGTTGAAGCCTTAAGTCCCGCCACCATGATGTCCGGATTCATAATTGAAACCCCGTCGTTGGAAAAGACATTGGTCAGGGGCCGCAAGGATTCGATATCGACCAGATTTGAATCATTAAACTCTTTTGTCAGTGCCGCCACCTGGATCAGGTTACAAAGCTGCAGCGCTTCGGCTTTGTCCAGATTGGCATTAACAAGAGCGGCCTCATCCATAAAGGGTTTAGTATTGGCCATTGCTACCAGTGTCGTAAAGCCACCTTTTAGCGCCGCCTGCATCCCAGTTTCGATGGTTTCTTTGTATTCAAAGCCCGGATCCCGCAAATGACAGTGCATATCAATAAACCCCGGCATCAGCAGATAACCCCGGCCATCGATTTCCTGATCATATTCAGACTTGACGTTTCCTTTTTCTTTATACACTTTTTTTATTTTTCCGTCTTCAATCAATACCTTGCCAAACCGTCTTCCGTCGGCATCAACCATTTCAACGTTCTTGATTAAGGTTTTCATCTTTCCTCCTTCGTTATTCTTCGTCAATAAAAGTGGTATAGGCGTCGCAGTACTCACAGCGGTATTGTTTTTTATCTTCATTTACCAGAAAGAATTTAATTTCCTTCACATCCTCGTACTGGGTAATACAACGGGGATTTTTGCAGGTCATGATACCATTGACAACCTTAGGCAAGGTCAAACTTATTTTTTTGTACAATTCGCCATTTTTGACAAAGTTAATGGTGACATTGGGATCGATTAGACCCAGAACCGTCATGTCAATCTGCATATCGGTTTCGATTTTGATTAAATCCTTTTGCTTCATCTTTTTACTGGGAATATTTTTGAGTAGCACTACCACATCGTCAATGTCGTTGAGATGGAGTTCCTTGTAAATCTCAAACCCGTGTCCCGCTTCAATATGGTCGATGATGATACCTTTTTTCAGTTTCGATACGTTGATCATTTTCTATCCTCCACACCCAGAAGTTTGGCAATCAGAGCCATCCGTACATACATCCCATATTTGGCCTGGGCAAAATAAACAGCCCGGGGATCCGCATCTACCTCGGTGGCAATTTCATTGACCCGGGGTAAGGGATGCATCACAATCATGTCCGGCTTGGCCCCCTTCATTTTTTTCTTATCCAGAATATAATAGTTTTTCAAACGCAGATATTCTTCCTCACTGACAAACCGTTCCCGTTGAACCCGGGACATATAGAGAATATCCAGTGAGTTAATGACCTCATCCAGGCTGGTGGTTTCCTGATAGCTTTTGGGATCCAGCTGATTGAGAATATGGGCGGGCATTTTCAGTTCGGTGGGAGAAATAAAAACAAACCGGATGCCCTGGTAACGGCTCAGGGTTTTAACCAGCGAATGGATGGTTCGGCCAAAAAGTAAATCGCCGCAAACGCCCACCACATGGTTGTCACAGCTGCCCTTGAATTTTCGAATCGTCAGCAGATCGGTTAAAGTTTGGGTGGGATGTTCATGGCCGCCATCGCCGGCATTGATAATCGGCATTTCGTTGGCGAATTTGGAGACCAGCCGGGCGGTTCCCTCCCGGGGATGTCGGATTACTGCAATGTCTGAATAGCACTCAATGGTCCTTATGGTATCGCCCAGACTTTCGCCCTTGGACACCGACGAATTATTGGGATCATCAAAGCCGATGATTTCCCCGCCTAAACGCAGCATCGCCGCTTCAAAACTGAACCGGGTCCGGGTGGAAGGCTCATAAAAAAGGCTGGCTAATAATTTCCCCTTGCAAACCAAAGAATAACCCTCGGGGTCTGCAATAATATTATCAGCCAGCTGCATAATCGATTCAATTTCGTTTAGTTGAAAGTCTCCAGGCTCGATTAAATGTCTTCCTTTTAACATAATGTTCCTCCTATCATAAACACAATTATGGGCAAAAAACAAGCCGCTTTATAAAAATAGCGGCATACTTTCTAACAGGCATTTTCCCTCATTATATGTATCGTTCCTTTTGCACCTTTATGCCTCGCTTTACAAAGCCTGCATACTTAATTACAATAATCATAATTTAATTAGTCAAAATTGTCAATGAACTTTGATTAAAAGAAACCGTTATCTTAAGATAATATTTGGACTTTGAAGTCAATGGCCGCAACCTGAAGGATTTGACTGGAATTTCGAAGCAGATAATGGTATGATAAGAAGAAAAAGGAGGGTTCTATGTATTTCGTAACTTATCAATATAATGCATTTAGTGAAGGCGGCATTTTAACCGCCGATGAAACCAAGGTTTTACCGATTACTACCATTGGTAAGCTGATGGGTCTCAAATTTCCCGAGCGTCTGATCGACTTTATTCCCCTGGCCACCGATGAACTGCTGGCAAACATCAAGAAAGTCATGACTGAGCATCAGAATCTGGGCATCAATCTGGGTTTGGTCAAGTTGTTGGCGCCAATTCCCAAACCGCCAAGAAATATTTTTTGTCTGGGTAAAAACTATGCGGATCACGCCAAAGAAATCAAGAATATTCCCTCCATGGGAGATGTGCCGGAAAATCCGATTTATTTTTCCAAACTGCCCACCTCAGTTACCGGGCCGGATACGGTGATTCTATCCCATGCCAAGGCCACCAAGCAAATCGACTATGAAGTGGAACTGGCCATTGTGATTGGCAAAGAGGGGGCCGATATTCCCAAAGGAGAAGCTGAAGATTACATTTTTGGCTACACCATTGCCAACGACATCACCGCCCGGGATCTCCAGAAAAAGCATTCTCAATGGTATAAGGGCAAATCATTGGATACCTTCTGTCCCCTGGGCCCGCGAATCCTTCACAAAAACGATTTGAAAATTCCCTTTGACCTGGACATCACCTGTCGGATCAATGGCGAGGTACGTCAGCATTCCAATACAGCACGAATGATTTTTGACATCCCCTCCATTATCAGCGACCTGTCCCAGGGGATGACTCTGCTGCCGGGCGATATCATTCTCACCGGAACGCCTGCTGGAGTGGGCTTTGCCCTGGATCCACCACAATTCCTCAAACATGGGGATCAGATTGAAGCGGAAATCGAAAAAATTGGGATCCTGCGTAACACCATTGAATAAATAGAATTTTTAAAAAAGCCAGCATTCTCTGGGGGTCTGGCCCCGAGATGATGCTGGCTTTTTTTTTATAGAACTTGATTTTTGCGGATGAACGCGGTTTGACCGCTACCCACTCAAACTTTTCTGTGTTTTAAACAGGCAGTCGTTTCAAACTAAACACCCCGACAGCAGCGACAAACAATACCCCAATAAAAATCGCAAAGCCGCCAATGATCAGGGTAATGTTAGCCTGTCCATTGACAATGGCCAGACCGTCAAAAGCACTATATAGGGAAAATTTCCCTAAAAAAGCGGTCCGCTCTGACAACTTGCTGAGGGTATTCAAGATAAAGAATCCAATCGGAATCACGGCACCAAAGAACAATGCCGGTTTGGTGCTGTTAAATAAACAGGAAAAGAAAAAACAGAACATGCCGATGGTCATGGTCATCAGACAGGCACCTAAATTCAATTTCAAAAATACTTTAACTTCAAGCATTCCCGGAAAGAACTGTTCACTCATTCCATAACCGACTAAAAAAAGCACCGTAAATAACACCGCAATCGACGCCAGCAGATAGATACCCTGGGTCACAATGATTTTAATCCGGCTGTTTGGGGTACACAGCAAACTGGTAAAGGAACCTTCATAAACCCACTTCGCCACCAGCCGGTTGGCCAGAATAATACAGTAAACCATAGGAAACAGATAAATCAGAAAACCATAAAAGAGGCTGGCAATAAATCCGGTCAGGCCACTGTCGATGGTGCCAAAACCCATGGCATTAACCAGCACCGCCGGTAAGATCGACATCATATCCACCATTGCCCCAACCCCACTGGGGTCGTAGATATAGATAATAACAGCCAGATAAATGGACATCAGAGCGGCAAAAACCAGTAACAGCAGGGTATTGTTTTTTATATTTTTCAGAAACAATGGTATACTCATGCTTTTTTCACCTCGCTGACTTTCTCTTCCTGATTGGGTAGGACTTTACTCTTCACTTCTTTTTTCTGGAACAATTTCGGTTTTTTTTCATTTGGTTTTACTTCTTTAGATTTTTCCTCTTTCGGTTTTACTTCTATATCTCTTACTTCTCTTTTGATTTCTTGAGGTTTTATTTCCTTCTGATAATGCTTTTGAAAAATTTCTTCCAAAGATTGATTTTTCGAATTAAACACTAGTACCTTTTCATGGGATAATACCTTCATCAGAACGTCAATCCGATCACCGGGTGAAAAGATTTCATAGTCGCTCTGTGAAAACTGCTGATAGCCGAAACCATATTTTTTAATTTGTTCCAAATTCGGTGGTGCGGCAAATTTAACCAGATATGCCTTGGTTTCTTCGGCCCGGAGGCTGACAATATCCATATTTTCCACCAGATGGCCTTCTTTAAGAACCCCGACCCGATCGCAGGTTCGTTCCACTTCTTCAAATTTATGCGTCGACAACAAAACTGTTTTGCCCCGCCGCTTCTCTTCCAGAATAAGGTCTAAGAACCGGGACTGCATCAGCGGATCCAGTCCACTGGTGGGTTCATCCAGTACCAGGGTTTGAGGATCATGCATCAGGGCCGTGACAATGGCCAGTCTTTTTTTCATGCCATTTGACATATTTTCAATTTTCCCCCGGGTCTCCACCTCAAATCGTTCAATCAGTGAATCTCGGAGCTTGCTATCTTTCTGACCAAAGATTCCGCGCATCTGAGTGATAAAATTGAGGTATTCTTTGACCCGCATATTTTCAAAAAGAACCACATCTTCAGGCACATAACCAAGATGTTTTTGAATTGCTGAAGCCCTGGAAAAACAGTTTAATCCGTCGATGGTGGCGCTGCCCCGCCCAGCTCGGATCAATCCCATCAGCATCCGGATGGTGGTTGTCTTACCGGCATCGTTAGGCCCAACATATCCAAAAGCCTCACCTTTTTCAACATTAAAGTTTAAGTTGAAAATACCTTTTGTGCTTGAATATTTAAGGGTTACATCCTTTAACTCAATCATTTATTTCTCCTTAAAACAAATTATTCCTTCTAAACGATGGGTTCAACCAATGTGTCAACCCGTTTGTTCAATTCATTGGCAATTCGACCAAAATCTGATCCAGTGAGCGTTTCCCCCCGGATCCCCGGTGCGATGTGACAAACCTCCAGAGCATCCAGTAAGACCGCTTTGTCAAAGGGGGTATTCATAGTCAACCCATTGATCAGAGTTTTTCGTCGGTTCAGAAAACTGGCTTTAACAATCGATAAAAACAATTCCTTATTTTCCAATTCAATTTTGGGTGTTTTCAGTTTTTTCAACGTTACAACAATGGAGTCAACCTTGGGTTTGGGAATAAACACATGGGACGGCACATCGAAATCAATGGATATATCGGCATAAAACTGTGCCACGATACTCAGTGATCCATAAGCTTTCGTTCCAGGAACCCCACACAGACGCTCACCTACCTCTTTTTGAATCAGGAAGGTCATGCTCTCAATGGGCAGATCGGATTCCAGAAACCCCATAATGATGGGAGTGGTAATATAATAGGGCAAGTTAGCCACAATTTTAAGGGGCATCTTGCCAAGATGGTCACCCAGTATCGCCTTGACGTCAGTTTTTAAGATATCGCCCTGGATAATTTCGACATTGTCACATTCATTCAGAGTCTCGTGGAGCACTGGTATCAGTTTTTTATCTATTTCAACCGTAATTACTTTGCCGGCATGGTCACTGAGCGCCTGGGTCATGGTTCCAATTCCCGGACCGATTTCCAGCACCAGATCGCTTTCGCCCACATCTCCAGCTTTTACAATCTTTTGAACAATATTTTCATCAATTAAAAAATTTTGTCCAAATCGCTTATTGAAGTGGAGATCATATTTTTTTAACAATGATTCAATGACCCTTGGTGATGTTAATTTTTCCATTCATTTCCTTTCGTTTTACAACTATTTACGCTTTACGAAAGACCTCATGAGGCTTCGTTTCACAACTTAACTATTATACACTTTATTTAATCCCACGGGAAGACCTTATCACTAATTCGCTATTGAAAGACCCAGACTTTTACATTATTTGACATTATTTTAAAATAGACCTCCTTTTCCGGATTCCTATCACTTATGATATTTTCTGATTGAAGTAATAATATCTTGTAACCCGGCAGGTGGAAGTATATAATACTTATAAGAGAATCATTCTAATTATTGTCTGGTTAAAACCTTAAACTGCTGGAGCGACGCCCTGGCCAGGGAGAAAATGATGTTTAAAAAAAACACCCTTCATTCAAAAATAAACCTGTTTATTCTCGGTATTATTCTTTTAATTGTCACCATTGGTTGTTTCGTTGCCATAAACATCTTTTTTTCCATTTACGAAAATGAAATGACCCGAATGGTTGCAACCGGAATTACTGAGTTTGAAGAAATGATCATTGAAGAAAACGAGGACTGGCTTCTTTCCTTCTCAGATGGGTTGGCTGATCCCGAAAATCATTTGCTTGTCAAAAACGATCCGACTTCAATCCAGGCACTTCATCAATATATTGGACACGCAAATAATGATGCTCTCGAGTTTGTCCAGATAACTTACCTGGACGGCAATAGCTACGAAGAAATTTTAACGGATCCGAGTATTATAAACCTGGCTTCCCAAAACGCCGTTTTATCAACAACAAAACCCTATTTCTGGATTGATGGAGATACCCAGCTGGGACTACATCTGTTCTGCCGCTACCCGCTGACAGGATCAGACCAGAGCCCTGCTGGCACGCTGTTGATGGGGATAAATCTGGCTGATCAAAAAAGAGTGGACTATATGAAAAATACAGCCGCTCTGGAAGCAACGGTATTTGCTGGTAATACCCGGATTGCCACCACGATTGTCAAAAACAATGAAAACCAGATTGGCACAACTCTGGATCCGTCCATCGCCGATATGGTTCTGGATCAGAAACTTGCCTATACTGGAAAGGCCGAAATCCTGGGAGACCCCTATCTGGTTGCCTATACCCCGGTTTTAAATCCCCGTGATGAGGTCGTTGGAGTCCTATTTGTTGGTAAATCCATGGTCTCCATTTACACGATCCGGAACCAGATTATTCTCTATATCGCGATTTTAGGCTTCCTCCTGCTGCTCTTTTTTTATGTAATCTCTAACCACTGGTTGAGAATCAATATTACCAATCCCATCCGTTGGGTTGCTGATGCCATGAAAATGATCTCTCACGGTCAATACACGGTACTTGAAAATATGCCAAAGGCCAAATATGAAGAAATTGAAATGCTTCAAACGACTATGTATGACATGATCAATGAATTGGTAACTGGCAAAAAAAATTTGGAAACAGCAGCTTATATTGATTCCATCACGGGTTTGCCAAATCGGGTCTCGCTATATAAAAAATACCAGAACGTTCCCCTTACCGATAATAGCAACACCTTAAAACAGGTATATTATATTGATGTTGATAACTTAAAATACATCAACAACTTATTCGGTCACAATGTCGGGGACAGTCTGCTCCTCCAAGTTGGGAAGATTTTAAAAGGGCTTTTCAGTCGCTACCCCAACTATGAGGTGTACCGGATTTCTGGAGATGAGTTCGCTATCTGCAAAAGCGGCAGCTATGATCCTGATGAAATTCAATATCTAGCCAAATCGATTATCAAAGAATTTGAGAAAGCCATCACAATTGGCGAGCAGATTATCAGTGCCAGTGTCAGTATCGGGGTGTCCGGCAATGAATATTGCGACGGTAAAAAATGTAAAATCTGTACCAAAGAATGTCAGGATAATCTGGAACAACTACTTAAGAAGGCTGAACTTGCCATGAATCAAGTTAAAATGAATGGCAAAAATAATTTTATGGTTTTTAACCCGTCCATGAATGAGATCATCCAGCGGAAAGCTTCATTGCAACAGGATTTAAAACAAGCTCTGAAGAACAAACAATTGGAGATCTATTATCAGCCAAAATTTGACCTGGCTTCAAACCGCTATGATGGTTTTGAAGCCCTGGTACGATGGAATCATGATGAGCGCGGATTTATCCCCCCACTTGAGTTTATTCGCATTGCTGAGGAATCCAACCTCATCATTGAATTGGGCGACTGGATTCTTGAAGAATCCTGCCGATTTATCCGAAACTATAATCTCACGCACCAATCCTGTTATTCCATTGCTGTAAACATCTCAACTTTTCAGCTTTTAAATGACGACTTTGAAGAGAAGGTAACCAAAGTACTGGAGGAAACAGGATTAGATCCGTGTCTTCTGGAATTGGAGATTACTGAAACCATGCTGATGAACTCCATGTCAATAGCCTATGAGAAACTCAACTTCCTCAGAGAAAAAAACATCAGCATTGCGCTGGACGATTTCGGTACTGGTTATTCCTCCCTGACCTATTTAAAAGCACTGCCAATCACTACCGTCAAACTGGACAAGTCATTTATAGATGATATTGCCACGGATAAACTTTCTTTAAAAATCGTGGAAAATGTAATTCAGATCGCCAAAAACATTGGACTTAAAATTGTGGTTGAAGGTGTCGAAACCATAGATCAGTTAGAAATCTTAAAGGACCTCCCCTGTAATAAAATACAGGGCTACTATTTTTCTAAACCCGTCTCAGAACTGAATCTCACCGCAGTTCTCAGCGAATATCCATAAAGCTAAGCCTTCACATTTAAATTGAACAGGAAACGCCAGCGAATCAAATGTAATTCTCCCCTCCACAAAAACCGACGATTGAGTTTCAATTGTCGGTTTTTTCATATTGATAATACCATCATGTCATTTTTTTGAAGCGAAAGAACCTTTTCTCAAAAAAGACTAACTATTTTTTATTCCCAACTCGTCTACCCCATCGTTTTTTTATTGCCGCAGATGCTCTTACACTGCCTCCAGAGCTTGTGCTGGGGCAACATTTCTGAAAATTCGAATATTTTTACTCGGATTTATTCGAAAATCAATGGCATTTAATTAAAAAAGAAAACGCAGTCATGACTCATTCATGACTCTCATTTTTACTGATTGACAAGTTATTTCATTTTAACTTAAGCTAAAATTAATCGTTTTTACTGATTATTATGTCAGAGTTTACAGTCTACTAAGCAGTCTTCTTACGCATTCCCTTTTTTAATGCCGTTTTTTTCATTTTAAGAATTTTAGCCACAACCCTACTGAGAAGTTTTCTTAAATATGTTTAACCTCAAGCTTGCAAATTATCCGGGTCTATTGTATTATACGCATTGCCAATTTGTAAATAAATTGCAACAATCAATGATGCATTTAAGTCACACACCATACAGTGACACCATCATGTTTTGACATTGGAGGTCAAATGAAGAAAAACTTAATAAAAAACGCATGCGTGAGTCTTGCCTTTGTTTTATGCCTGGGCATGGCGCCGGGCGCTGTTATGGCAGAAGAAGCCGAGGTGGATTTGACGCAAATCGCTCAGGCGGTAGAAACAGCTGAAGAAGCAGCACCTCTGCCTAAATTGTTTTCAGCTCGAACGACAGGACCTGGCTCAGATAATGCCTATTACTTTGCCAATAATCCCTATTCACAAGGTGGCTATGGTTTGCCGAATTGTACCGCCTATGCCTTTGGTCGAGCTTATGAAATTTTGGGAAGTACCCCAAATTTAGCTATGGGTAATGCTAATTCCTGGTGGGCCTATAATCAAAGCACTGGCTATTATCCATCCGGATCGACGCCAAAACTTGGCGCTGTTATCTGTTGGGGCGGCAGTTCAGATGGGCATGTGGCGATTGTTGAAGCCATCAACGGCAATACCGTCACCCTTTCCGAATCCACCTATAGCGGTATCTTTTTCCAAAATTACACCTATACCATTGGTGCTGAGGATGCCACCTCTGTCGGCGGTTTCCAGGGTTATATCTACATCGGGGATTATATTGATGCCGCAGCGGATACAACTCCCCCAGCCTTATCAGATGTTCTCGTAACCGACTATCAAGGCGAAGGAATTAAGATCACCGCTCTGGTTTCTGACGACTTAAGCGGTATCGGTCAGGTTTACTTTCCAGTCTGGACCGAAAATGGCGGACAGGATGATTTAATCTGGCATGAAGGAACCGTTGAAGGCAATGTGGCCAGCTGTTTTATCCCTTACAGCGATCACAATACCGAACTTGGTGACTACAATGTCCATGTTTATGTGTATGACAATGCCGGTCACTATACAATGACTGGTACCGCCATCACCAAAGCTGACACCTTTA
The DNA here is from genome assembly GCF_000472665.1 of Acetobacterium malicum subsp. dehalogenans DSM 11527. Classification (GTDB taxonomy): domain Bacteria; phylum Bacillota; class Clostridia; order Eubacteriales; family Eubacteriaceae; genus Acetobacterium; species Acetobacterium malicum. The sequence goes on from NZ_AXAC01000032.1 coordinate 41,048, forward strand.
CCAGCCTGGGTGAAGTTGCCCTTGAAAGCTAAGTAACTTTTCCATCTAAAACGAAAAACCTTCCATTTGCATCTGTATATGCCCATGGAAGGTTTTTATATTTAACAATCGTTGAAATAACCACAACTAAAAATTACTTCAAAGTTCTCATTGGATTCGTTGAAGTGATTGATAGAATCCTCATATTTCTTTCAATTGCTTATGATATTCAAATAAATTATGGCTAACGATGTCATAAAGATCATATTTTTCTTGTCACATCGGTTAAAACGATATAAGATGAATATACAAATTACGTTTAACCATACCAAATTTCCAGGAGGTAGCTAATGAAAACCCTTGAAACTCAATCTGGCCATTCAAATCTGCCAACAGATGACGGTTCGGTGATCGGAATTCGAGACGATCTTGATTTGATTAAAAACTACTTAACCCCAGCGTTTATGAAAAAATACACTGTCTTCTCCTGCCTTGAAGATTTTTTGCAATCCGCCGGATTTGCAGTTGCCACCCAGCAGGATTTTGAGCTTATCCCGGTTACTGCAATGGATGACTGGGTTCAGCAAAACAGCAAATTTCTGAACTGGTCAGAAATGGTTTCGGCTGCTGGTGATTTCTACTTTGATACCCAGATGAAGGCCATAAAATTTAAATCCATATGAATAAAAAAACAACGATGGCGACATCGTTGTTTTTTTACTTATTATTGCGAAACAGCACTTAATTCAATGAGGTTATTCCGACAATAAGTCTCCAGCAGATCTTTGGCTAATTGGGCATCCGGAGTGTCTTGTTTAATCTTCATCAAATCCTGCAACAACGCAACGGCCTGGGTATCATCCATATATCGAAACAAACCTGAGCCCCATTTTGCTGATGCTTTGCTTGTCGAATTAGCATGGTAATTCCAGAATGGCATATTTTTGGCTTCTTCAAGTGTCAGCGTGATTTTATCCGTTGATTGAGTTGAAACATAACCTGACTCACGATCATTCCCTTCTAACACAGCATCAATAATAAATACGCCAAAAATGATTCGTTCCGCTTCCTTAGTATTTGGCAGCCGGGTGGTGAGTACTGCCAGACTGTTGCGCCGGGCACTCTTGATCTTTCTTGTTTTACCGTCTCCATCTTCGCCTGCCAGAATTTTCCAGCTTTTCAACAGCTGACTTTCATAGCAGCCAAAATTGTCATCCACTAATGAATCATCCAAAGTCGTTCGATCGATATCTCCAGCGAGGTATTGGGAGCAGAGGCATTCCTTGCTGCCGCACCAGATCCGTTTCTCTTTTTCGATATTATATCGAATCGTTGCATCACTGCAAATACCGTTAAACCCGATTTGTTCCGGGGCTTGTCCCCCATCACAATAGTTCAGTTTAAAGGCAATGTTCTGCCGGGTGTTGGTTTTTTTCGTCTTAGCTTTGGCAGGTAACTTTTTCTTCGCTTCTTCCAGCGCCTTTATGTGGGCTACTCTTTTTTCCCGTTTATCCTGTTCATTCAATTCCTGGCGTTTTAATTCCTCTTCATCATTGATTTTTATCAGGCTATCCACCTGTTCAGCAATTGCCGGATCATTGATTTTCAAAAAATTTTTAAAGGCATCTGGATAGACAAACTTCTTTTCAGTAGGTTCTCCTGAATCACTCATTCCAAAATCAATTACGACGTGACCATTTTCTACTTCTTTAATCTTTCCAGTACCGAAGGTTTTATGGATAACCGCGGCTTTTATTAATTCAATCATTTTTTCTCCTGTTCTTTATGACCACAACAGTCTGGTACGATTGTCTCTTCTCGTCCCCCTGAATCGGAATCAGATTGCCTCTGCCCACGGCTATTGTAATTAAATTATACCATAAAAAAAATGAATCGTAAAACGGTTAAAAAAATTGACCCTCCCCGATTAAATTGGGTGGACCATTTCCTCTATTTACTCTTAACGAATTCAAACCCCTGTTTTCCCATAACCAAACTGGAACATATTTAGTTGTGCTTAAATCATTGCTATAATATAATAGAATCTATTAAAATAACGGAGGTAACAGTGTGACAAAGGTACTGATTCTAACATCTACGAAACGCGTGGAAAAATTTTCTGATTTATCAGGCATCCCGAAAGACTGGGAACTTATTTTCGGTGAAAATCTGGATACTGATGATGCGGTACTGCAAGCCGCCGGCGATGCTGATTTTATTTTTGCGGATGCCGTCCGGGAGATCAGCAAAACACTGATTGATGGTATGCCAAATCTCAAACTCATCCATTCTGAAGGTGTAGGCTATAATAAAATTGATATACAGACCGCTAAAGAAAAAAACATCTATGTCTGTAATAATACCGCCGCCAACTCTGCGGCTGTGGCAGAGCAAACGATTCTGCTGATCTTGGGCCTGCAGCGACGGCTCCTGGAAGGGGATCAGATGGTGCGTAGTGGTCAACAGATCAAGGCCAAAGGTTCGTTTATTCTGGATGGTATTCCGGAACTGGGTTCCTGTCATGTGGGACTGGTCGGCATGGGTTCCATTGCTCTTGAGACCGCTAAACGTTTGAAGCCTTTTGGTGCACAGCTCAGTTATTTCAATCGTTCCCGAAAAAATACAGTTGAGAACGAATTGGGTCTTAGCTATCTGCCGCTGGAAGTACTCTGCAAACAGTGCGATATCATCAGTCTCCATTTACCGGTAACTCCGGAAACCACTGGCCTGATCAACGCAGACTTGCTATCACTGATGAAGCCGTCGGCTCTGCTGATCAATACTGCCCGGGGCGAGCTGGTTGTTCAGGAAGATCTGGTCGCCGCATTATCGGATGGACAGATAGCAGGAGCTGGTCTCGACACCCTGTACCCGGAACCGGTTATGTTGGATAATCCGCTGCTCAATCTTCCGGAAAACTGTCATTATAAACTGCTATTCAGCCCCCATATTGGTGGAACTACGAAACCGGCTTTCGAAAAAATGCATAAAACAGTCTGGGCGAATATTTTAGCGGTTTCAAAAGGTGCCCGCCCAATAAATAGTGTTAATGGTTTATAATCCATTAACACTGTACCAGCTACCGATTCCTATTTCAATCAACCAAAATTAGTGAAATAAATTATTGAATGGAGGTTCTGCCCCGATGGATACAAAAAATTCGGTTAACGACGCTTATCCCAACGTACAGATTCTGCAAGCCAGCCCTGAAGCCTATGAAAAAGCCGCCCAGGCAATCCGCGATGGTAAGATTGTTGTGATGCCAACCCTGACTATTTATGTGGTGGTCTGTGATGCCTTCAACGCCTCAGCGCTACGACGATTAAGAGAAATTCGTCATAGTCCAGCAGTAAGTCCGCTCCAATATCATAATTTAAAACCAACTAGGCAACACAACATTCGTCTTAAAACGTGCTGCCTAAAACCCTATTTGAATTTGACTTGCTTTTTCATGGTGGCCACCCCGATATTTGCGATGATCCCCGCCACTCCGTTTTTAATGGGATTCACTCGGGTCGGATAAAAATAAGCGCTTCTAGTTTGATAATATTCGTAATCTGCTGGCAGGTTGTGCTCAGAAAGACTGGCCATTTTTTTAAAGATCCGGAACCAGATCAGGTTACCCAGCGATGGTGAATCAAGCTTTTTGTTTTTCATGGATCGATAAAGACGATCTGCAGCTTTTTCGATGTCTTTCTGAACCTGTTGCTCATAGTTTTTTGTGGCTTCCCATGGAGTGCTAGTGACCTTCAATTCACAAACCCTACGGCTGCCGCCTAAGGTCATCCCCATGGATGAATTAACCTTAGATAAGCCGGAACCACCATTTGCAACCAGCATCAATGATTGATTAAAAAACTTCGGACGATGCAGACTGTGGGCAAAGCGATCAATAAAATTTTTCATCATCGCACTGACATTCATGGCATAACCCGGGGTACTGAGAATGACGCCGTCGGCGCTTAATATTTCTGCTTCGATGCTGTTTTTGTCATCCTTTAGTGGGCATAACTGCTCCCCTTTACCAATGCAGACAAAACAGCCCTGACACAGTTTTAAATCTGCGTCTTTCAAAAAAATGTATGAAAATTCAACCTCATCCAAACGTGAGAGTTCAGCCTCAATCTTCTGAACGATTTCATAACCTCTCCCTTTGTGAGGGCTTCCCATAATTGCAATAACTTTCATACTAACCTCACTTTACTTAATAATTTTGAATTTCATTGATTATTTTTACCAAATTGTCAAGCTGCGCCCTGACCTTTTTTATTGTTTTACGATGTTTATCATGATACAATCACAAAACACATACCGACGGTTCAGTTGACCGAAAGCCACATAGTTTTAAACGCGTTTATGATAGTCAAAAAGTTCACTAGTTTCCTCAAGAATACTTATTCACACGAGAAAGGACCAATCATCATGGCTAAAAAAAGATCTGTAATTTGGGGTCGTACTAAAGACATACTCACGCTTATTCAGTTTAATTTTCTACATCTGCTCTTTTTCGAAGCAATCTATACCGTTGTCGGTACCATGATTATTTATCCTGGCGGATTCTTTCTATTCAACAAAATCATGACCCTATTGGGTTTTCCGTATTTGAGCGGTTCTAATTTCGCTCAGGCAATGACCAATCCGCTTTGTCTGATAACCCTACTTTGTTTCGCTTTTTTTGTCGCATTTTTTGGGCTGCTGGAATTTACCACCTTGATCCTGATATTTAATGAGAGTCATTTCCACCGAAAAGTTCAACTGATGCCATTATGTAAAGAAGGATTTAAACGAGCGGTCAAAATAGTCAAAGCTAAAAATTTTCCATTCATCGTTTTTATTCTTATTATTATTCCCTTAACTGAGTTTTCATTATCTTCTAATTTCATTTCCGAAATATCAATTCCTGAATTTATTATGAGCTATATCACGGCCAGCCCGTTGTACTCAAGCGGCTTTACAGCAGTGTCGTTGTTACTGTTTCTGCTTTCAGTCATCTGGATTTTTTCATTTCATTATTTCACCCTGGAAAACAGTAATTTTTTTCAAGCGATCAAAAAAAGTAGAATCCTGATTAAAGGCCATTTCTGGCGGACTATTTTCTTTGTCTTATTTTTTAATCTCCTGATTCTGATGCTGCTGGTTATTGCTGTGATTGCGCTCGAAATAATCGCTTTCCTGATCTTGGGGCCGCTCCTGAACCATCCACTGGCTTTGTCCATTTTTATCGCTGCCTTCGGTTTTTTGGTGTCTGGTTTGTTTACCATCTTTCAGTTGCTTACCACATCCCTCAATTTAGCGGTGGTCTCCGAGTTATATTATCGGTATTCAGCCTCAGCCAACTTGATCGTTAATCCCAAACCGCTGGCAAAAGATAAATATAAAATAAAAGTAAAACAAAAAACGATTGTGATCATCGGGATGATCACGGTTTTACTGTTTATTGCAATAAACAGTTTTGCGATTTTTAATACCTTTTCTGAGACCTTCAACGACCAGTTTTTAACAGGTCCGCAAATAACTGCCCACCGCGGCGGTTCCAACCTGGCTCCGGAAAATACCCTGGCCGCTTTGCAAAAAGCCATCGATGAGGGCGCCGATTATGCTGAAATCGATGTGGCTCAAACCAAAGACGGGATCATTGTGGTCTCTCATGATAATAACATCAAACGCATATCTGGCAAGGACTTGAATATCTGGTCCTCAAATTATGGGGATATCAAGGATCTGGATATCGGCAGTTGGTTTGATCCGCAGTTTAAAAACGAACATATCCCCACCCTGGCAGAAGCGGTTGAGCTTTGTCAGGGCAAGATCCTTTTAAATATTGAACTCAAACCCACCGGCCATGAAGCCAGTCTGGTGGAATCAACTGTTGCTATTATAAAGCAACATGATTTTTCTGACCAATGTGTCCTGGCATCCCTGGATTACCCCACCTTGGAAAAGGTTGGCTCGGTGGCTCCTGAGCTGAAACAGGCTTATATTACCGCTTTGGCTATTGGCGATATTCAAAAACTGCCGGTCGATATCTACAGCATCGAATCATCCTTCGTCACTCCGGAAATCGTTACTGCCATCCATCGGGAAAATAAAGAAGTTTTAGCCTGGACCGTCGATTCTCAGGAAGCAACCGAGAAAATGGTGAAAATCGGCGTTGATAACATTATTACCGACGACGTGGCGCAGACCCGGGAAATCGTTGATCAAATGATCAGACCACGGGAACTGATTGATCGCATCAATGATTATCTTTTTGCTGATCTGTTGTCATAAAACTTGCGCCGATAACTATTTCAACAGTCCTGAAATACTGTCGCTTTAGAGGGGATACCACCGCAATCGTTGCCGACTTTATTTCAAATTTTCTTTGTTTTTCTTGATGAGATTGACAAACAGCTTTTCATTTGGAGACATAGCTTCAATTTTAGCTGTTTTTAAATGATTGTAAAAAGCATCCATACTTTTTAATTGATCAATCAGTCTCAATAAGCTGTTATGCGCTTCCTGATCTTCCGGTGTTTGCGGTTTAACTTGGTCAAAAATGGTCTCCAGATCTTTTTTAGCCTGATTCATAATCGTTTGTGCTTCAATGTATTCCTGATTTAACATATTATTCTTCTTTCTGATTTTATTTTGGACTGTTATATAATGCTATTCTAAAACATTACAAGTGAATAATATCATAAAATCAGGATGGTTGTGAACTAAATCTAACTCTCCCATCAAAAAAGCGTATCAAACCTCGGTTTGATACGCCATCACAAGTCTAAAGTCTTCGGTATTTCTTTAACGCAGTCACATTTGCTAAAAACAGCACCCCAATAAAGACCACCGATCCCGCTAACCAGGGCCATATTTCGACAACCCCCTTACCTTGAATCATAATCATTTCCAGGGCTGTACAGCCATAATAAATTGGCGTGAGGTAACACAGGTTTCCCAGCCCAAAGGGAATGGTGTCAATCGGGATTAGTCCGGAAAAAAAGATCTGCGGAATGATGATCACCGGAATAAACTGAACCAATTGTAATTCATTGTTGGCAAAGATCGATACCAGCGCGCCCACCGAAACCGCCGAAAATGCCATCAGGATCATGACTAAGGTACACAAGGCTACCGATCCTTCCACCTGAAGCTGCAACACATAAACAGCGTACAAGATAATCACCACACTTTGAACTGCGGCCAGCAAACCATACCCCAGGGTATATCCGCCGATGACATCGATCCGTCTGATCGGGGTCATCAGCATCCGTTCCAGGGTCTGTCCAAACCGCTCGCGGACAAATGACATCCCCGAAAGAATAAAGACAAAGAAAAATGAGATCACGCCCAGAAAAACAAAGGACAGCGAATCGAGCTGATTATCCCCCGTTGATTCATAGACATAATCAATAATCAGCTCCTTTTGGGTTGGCTGCAAAGCTTTATTGGTATCCTGAATGGCTTCCAGAGCGACGGCAGATTTGGAATTTTTCTCCAGCAATTCAATGTGCGTCCCCGCGCTGTCGCTCCAGATCAGCGCATCGATTTCATTATCCTCCAGATAATCTGCGGCCTCGGGTTTTTCTGTTTCTTCACTAACCGTGGCATGGTTCTCAAGCTCTGCGACAAATTTTTCGCTCATATCATAAACGGCCAGCTTCGGCACATAGCTGGAATCGCTGAGAATAAAAAATAGCAACGTTAAAACCAATAGCGGCGCAAATAAAAGCAATCCCAATGATCGCTTATCATTTTTCATTTGACCCAGAATCCGTTTAACAATACTTAACATAATGGTGCCTCCGCTTCTGACTGATTGTCAATGAAAAATAATTCTTCAATATTACCATCGGGGGTCTGGGCGATTAAATTTTTAACCGTATCCCGGGCAATGATATGACCATTGCGAAGTAAGGCGGCGTCATCACATTGGGTAACCTCATCCATGACATGAGTGGTCACCACAATGGTGGTTCCTTCATTTCGCAGCTGTCTGAGATAAAGCCATATTTTGCGGCGCAGCACCGGGTCAACCCCCACCGTTGGCTCATCGAGCACCAACAACTTCGGTTTGTGAATCAATGCAACCGCCAGCGATATTCGTTTTTTCATCCCCCCGGAACAATCACGGATCAGTTTATTTTTACACGCTGCCATATCGACAATCTCGAGTAGCGCTTCGGCATCCGCTGCAAATGTTTTACGACTTTGTCGCTGCAGCCCGGCAAAAAACTTCAGATTTTCCCAGGCCGATAACTCTTCGTACAGCGCTTCATTTTGTGGCATATAGCCCATCTCGGCTAGCAGTTGGCGGTTTGGTACGGCGATACCACCGACTGTGACGCTTCCACCATCAGCGGGTATCGCGCCCATCATAATTCGCAGCAAGGTTGTTTTTCCTGAACCGGATGCCCCCAACAAACAAAAGATCCGGCCCCCCGCAATTGTCAAACTGATCTGGTTGAGAACCTGTTGTTGTTTAAATGATTTATTGACTTCACAGACTTCTATTTTCATTTTCCGTTACCTCTTCTTTATTTTTGGTTATCCCCATTTTAGCCCTGATCCTTATTAAATTCAACCAACAGACTTTTTCAAGCTGTTGGATTTTCTTGTTTATCCCAGCGGCTTCGTTTATAATCAAAATGAACGATCCTACTAAATGAGGTAAAACCAAGATGACTACGACTTTATCAAACACCGCCAAAGTTACCCGTCAAAACTTGATTGATTCTTTTTGGTTATTATATTGCAAAAAAAGCATTGAAAAAATTACCGTCAAGGAAATCTGTGACATAGCCGGCTACAATCGCTCGACTTTTTATGTTTATTTTAAAGATGCCTATGAAATTCCGGCAGAAATTGAAGAACAGACCATTACGGTGGAGGATTTTAAAAGCATTGTTATTAAGAACCTTTTTCACGGCAATCTTTTTCGTGATCATCGCAAAAAAGCCATTTTAAAATCAATTCTCGAATTTTTTGAAAAAAATAAGACCTATCTCCCGGTTTTATTGGGGGAAAACGGCGATCCCCACTTCAGGCAAAAGGTCTTGAAGAAGCTCACCCCGACGGTGCTGTCGATGTATAAAAAACTGACACCCCAGGAACTGCTGGAAGTAAGCTATTTAATGGAATACCAGAGTGCGGCTATACTCAGTACGATTGCAAAATGGTATGCCAACGACAAAGACCTGCCGACGGATCAGTTTCTGGAATTGCTTTTGGCCGTGACGACCAACGGCGTTCAATGCGAGCTATCAAAATACCGGCGCTGAATTTAATCACTTAACAAGCCAAACCGATTCTCATATGTGAGGGTCGGTTTTTTTATTGCCCAGACAGAATATTCATGACAGCGCAGCGCTCATCTCGATGACCGAATCTCATTCAAATAACGTTAAATATTTATCAAAGTATTCTTTATGACCATAACTCTTTTTTAAATTTCATAATCTTCCCTTGCTAAAAATCCGGTGTTATCATGTGGCCATCGGTTCGGTAGCAGAATTTTATCAAATTTTATCGTCCGATTATTTAGAAATTTATCTCTAAAAATGAAAGGGAAAAAGAAATGAATTATTCAGAAGAAAGTTTAAAAATGCACGAAGTGCATTCCGGAAAAATTGAGGTTATCTCAAAGGTGCGCATCGAAACCCGGGATGATTTAAGTAAGGCTTATACTCCCGGCGTCGCAGAACCCTGTCGCCGCATTCATGCGGATGCTGAAGATGTTTATAAGTACACCTCAAAGGGCAATATTGTGGCCGTCGTCACTGATGGCACCGCTGTCCTTGGTCTGGGGGATATTGGTCCCATGGCAGGTCTGCCAGTGATGGAAGGTAAAGCCATCCTGTTTAAGGAGTTTGCCGGCGTGGATGCCTTCCCGATCTGTCTGGATACAAAAAACGTTGATGAAATCGTTAAAACAGTAAAACTCATCGCTCCTGGATTTGGCGGCATTAATTTAGAAGATATCGGTGCTCCGCGATGCTTTGAAATCGAAGAGCGGTTAAAAAAAGAACTCGATATCCCGGTTTTTCACGATGATCAGCACGGCACGGCGATCATTGTTCTGGCCGGCATCATTAACGCCCTGAAAGTAGTTGGGAAAAAGATTGAGGATGTAAACGTCGTCGTTAATGGCGCCGGTGCGGCCGGTACAGCCATCGCTAAGCTGTTGCTTTCTACCGGCGTAACAAACCTGATTGCCTGTGATAAACCGGGAATCCTTTACCGCGGCATGGCCGGTCTGGATGATGCCAAAAAAGAACTGGCTGAAATAACCAATCCAGATAATATCCAGGGAACCCTGGCGGATGCATTGGTTGGTGCCGACATCTTTATCGGCGTTTCGGCACCCGGGATTGTCAGCCAGGACATGGTCCGTTCCATGAATCCGGATGCGATTTTATTTGCCATGGCCAACCCCACCCCGGAAATTATGCCGGATGAAGCCAAAGCCGCCGGAGCCCGGGTCATCGGAACCGGTCGTTCGGATTTTCCCAATCAGGTGAATAATGTTTTAGCTTTCCCAGGTATCTTCAGAGGAGCGCTGGATGTCCGGGCCACCGAGATTAATGAAGAAATGAAGCTGGCCGCCGCCCATGCCATCGCGGCCATGATTAAAGATGAAGATCTATCGGAAAATAATATCATTCCCAATGCTTTAGACAAGTCCGTTGCCGGTAATATTGCCAGCGCCATTAAAAAAGCAGCCAGAAAAACTGGCGTCGCCCGAATTTAAGAAAGGTAAATGAGGTGTAGAAAAATGCAAATTCCAATTAAGAAAACGCTGGATCGGATTCCCGGCGGGATGATGGTTGTGCCCCTGTTTTTAGGGGTGCTGGTCAATACCTTCTTCCCCCAATTTTTAGAGATTGGCGGTTTCACCACCGCCTTATTCAGCCCCAAGGCATCATCAACTGTTTTAGCCTGTTTTATGTTTTTAATCGGTTCCCAGATTAATTTTAAACTGGCCCCCAAGGCGATTAAAAAAGGCGCTTTACTGATTACCGGTAAGTTCATTGTCGGCGCCGGGATTGGTATCTTCGTTGGTTTAGTATTCGGCCCGGCTGGCGTCCTCGGCTTATCCCCGCTGGCCATTTTGGCGGCCTTAACCAACTGTAATGGCGGTCTGTATGCCTCCCTGGCTTCCCAATATGGAGACGAAACCGATGTCGGTGCCTATGCGCTGCTTTCGATTAAAGATGGTCCCTTCTTTACCCTGGTGGCTCTTGGGGCCTCCGGTCTGGCCCAGGTTCCTTTTATGGCCCTGGTGGGTGTGCTAGTTCCCATTGTCATTGGGATGATTCTGGGAAATCTGGACTCAGATATGCGGTCATTCCTGGGCAGCAGTAAAATGCTGCTGATCCCCTTCTTCTCCTTCCCGCTGGGTGCCAGTATGGACCTGCAGACCATTGTCACTGCCGGAGGGCCTGGCATTCTGCTGGGCGTGGTTGCCGCCATCACGGGTATCGGCGCTTATGTCATGCTGAAACTTTTTAAAGAAGAACCGATCATTGGTCTGGCAACCGGTTCAACCGCCGGCAATGCCGTTGCGACCCCGGCCGCTGTAGCCGCTGCCGACCCCACCCTGGCGGTAATTGCCACCGTGGCCACCGCTCAGGTTGCCGCTGCCTGTGTGGTCTCGGCCATCATCTGCCCCTTTATTGTCACCACGGCCTTTAAACTATTGCGTAACCATCAGGAAAAAAAGGCCCGATCAGGTCAATTTGCCCGCCAAACGGTAACCTCCGAAGCCGAAGCCGCCTGATCAATATTCCCCTGTATAAAAACGCGGAAACTAAGACAAGTTCGAAAGTTTTGAGATATAATGTCATCAACAAAATCTTTCCTGAGCGACTGTCTGTTAGTTTCCGCGTTTTACTGTTGTGTTTTTTGTCAATTGAAGAAACAGGTGAATTGAAATGAGAAAAAAAATCAAACTGCATACCAAGATTGCCCTGCTGGTTACCACTGTGGTTATCATTTCGATTTCCATTATTGTCGCTTTTGCGGTTTCCTGGATGACTAACATGATTGAGGATAAGGCCCGTACCAATCTGATGAATGTGTCGATGATGGTTGCCCATTCCGACGAGATTATCCAGGCCCTGGAAAATAGCGATCCGGACGGCCAGATTGCCAACTATGTCGACAACCTGCTCCCCGGTCTGGAACAGGTCGAGTACATCATTGTCGTGGATAAAGAGGGCATCCGCCACTCCCACCCGAATCCGGCGATGATCGGCCAGGCCTTTGTCGGCGGTGATGAACAGCGGGCCGCTGCCGAAGGCGAAGCCTATATCTCCGAAGCCACCGGCACCCTGGGTAAAGCGCTCCGGGCTTTTGCCCCTATCTATGATTCTAAAAATAATCAAGAAATCGGCTTTGTGGCTGTTGGTACCCTCACCGACAATATTGAGTCCGCCAAGAATACTGCCCTTTTATATATTGTTCTGATCAGTCTTGGCGCTTTAGCCGTCGGAGTTAGCGGCGCTTTTCTGCTATCCAACAACATCAAAAAGATTCTACTGGGGCTGGAACCCGAAGAAATCAGCCAACTTTACACCGAAAAAACGGGGATGCTGGAAGCCATCCATGAGGGCCTAATTGCCGTTGACAACGCTGGCCGTATTACCCTGATCAATGATGCCGCCATCGCGATTCTAAAATTCGGAGCCGGGTTCGACAAAGCCAATCTTCTCGGTCAGCATGTCGAAGCGGTTATTCCCAATACCGGGATGCTCAAGATCCTGGAAACCGGACAGTCTGAATTTGACCAGGAACAGCGCATTGATCATACCATCATTGTTACCAATCGCGTTCCAATCATGGACGGCTCTGCAATCATCGGTGCGATTGCCAGCTTCCGGGACAAAACCGAGGTGACAAAATTAGCCGAAGAACTGACCGGTGCAAAAAAATTGGCCTGGTCACTGCGAGCCCAGAATCATGAATTTATGAATAAGCTGCATACCATCTCCGGCCTGATCCAACTGGAAGAATATCATGAAGCCCTGGATTTTATTTCAGATGTGGCTAAAAGTCGCAATAACATCAGTGATATTTTAACCCGTAACATCCAGAATCCCGCGGTCTCAGCACTGTTACTGGCTAAATATGCCAAAGCCGAAGAATGCCGGGTTAAGCTGGTTATTAATGCCGAATCCCGGTTGACCCGGCTGCCCCGGTACATGACTGCTGAAGACATTGTTTCCGTCATCGGCAACCTGGTCGAAAATTCTCTCGATGCGGTTAAAAACGATGGTACCGGCCTGATTGAGATTAGAGTCCTGCAAAATGATGCGACCTTAACCATCCAGGTCCGGGACAACGGCGGGGGCATTCCGCTGGCTGATCAGGACAAAATTTACACCCAGGGTTTTTCAACCAAAAAAGACCAGCGCGGCAACGGCATGTATATCGTCAAAAATATCATCGACGCTGGCGGCGGAACCATCAGCCTTAAATGTGATGGCGGTGTTTTCTGGGATATCAATATTCCCATGAATCGAGGTGAAAATAATGATTGAGGTAATGATCGTCGAAGATGATCCGATGGTTCGGGATATTAATGCCAAATTTCTGGAACGGATTGACGGTTTCAAGCTCTGTGCCGCGGTGGCCAGTCTTGACAATGCGCGGAAGTACATTACCATTAAAAAACCGGATTTGATTCTGCTGGATGTCTATCTGCCGAATGAAAACGGCATTGATTTTCTCAAATGGATAAGGGAAAAAAATATTGATGTCGATATTATTTTAATCACCGCCGATAAATCGATTGACCGCATCCAGGAGGCCTTTCGCTACGGCGCTGTAGACTATCTGATTAAGCCCTTCAATTTTGAGCGGTTTAAAGAAGCCCTGCTGCAGTTTAAAAGCCGCCATGAGCAATTTAAAAAGAATCAGGAAATCGAACAACCGGATCTCGATCGGCTTATTTCAAATCCCGGTGCTGTTCCCCAATCCGACGATTTTGCCAAGGGCTTTAATAAATACACCTATCAGTCGATCTGGAATGAAATTGAAGCGCGTCACGTTGGCGACTTCACTGCCGATGTGTTAGCTGAAAAACTCGGTATCGCTCGGGTTACGGTACGGCGCTATCTGGAACATATGGAAAAAGAGAAAAAAATCAAAAAACAAGTTGAATATGGGAAGGTCGGCCGGCCCCAGTATCGCTATCATAAACTGTAAGACCACCATTCCTCCCCGGAACTTAAACAGCCCTTAAATAAGTCTTTGACTATTTAAGGGCTGTTACTTTATGCTATTTTTAATGCCGCTTTAACGATTCTTTTTCTCCTGGGCATTTTTTAGGCTCATTGCTTTTTCTCGGCATTCATCTGCATAGTCTTCATAGGCTTCCAGATAATCTTCATAATCGATGGTGCAATCGCGGTCTTCAAAAGATTTGCAGTATCCTTCCAGGGCTTTCCAATCCCGGCTGTAGGCATGAAAACTCAGGGCATGATGGGTATAGGAACCCAGCTCGTTGATCCCGGCTTCTCTGGCGATCGTTCTTGACAGTTCGATCAGGGCAAAAATATTCATGGCGACTGCCTTGACCCCATCATTGCTTCTAAATACTACGTCGGTATTTAATTTGCCGTCCTTAACAGTGTAATGAATGAGCTGCAGGCAGGGTGGATGATTTAGTCTGGCGGCCTCCTGATTGGCGACATGGAGAGTCGCCTGTCTGGTTCCCGGATCTTCTTTCAGTCTATTGATCACAAAATCAATGTTTTTGGAAAACAGATCATGATAGGTATAACCATACATGTCCTTTTCAAAATCCTTGGTACCTTCAACAATTTCCAGGACATAGTCCACCAGGGTTTCCAGCCCGGTTGGCATCGCCATGGTAATTTTTATATCCTGCACACTGTCGATATCCATCAGCAGATGAATTTCTTTTAAACTGTCTTCCCGATCCTGATTCTTCCCGATGACGATGTCGGCCTGATTCAAAGCCTTCATCGCCGCCTCGATGCCCTTATGCAGTTCGGTTTCGTGAATGTAAGTAACCATCATTTTCACATCGTATCAGCTGATCTCTAAATTTCAAACTGCTGACACGAGATCCTTTCATTTAATAATAACGTCTCCGTTAAACTGTTGCCTAGATGATCATACCATATTTGGGGGCAAATTTCATCATTGCAAAGTCAAATTTGGGCCACTTTATCGCTTCAATTTTGCATCGCTGACCATGATATCACGGCGGGTCTAAGATCTCTCTAATAGCTTTCTAAAAATTCTTCCGTTACAGCACCTCTTTTTATCGGCATCCCGTGGGAGGGGCAAATCCAATCGTATTGGAGCTCTTTGATGATTGAAATCGATCGCTTCGCTTCCTCTTGATCCCAGATTAAAAAGCGCGGCAACAGATCTAATTTGCCCCTGACCTCCTGAAATAAATCCCCAATAAACAATACATTTCGATATTGAAAAACTGTGTGTCCCGGTGTATGGCCCGGGGCATGAATCACCCGAACCTCCCCAAAGCATTGATTGGCCTGATAGCTGCCTGAAATATTCGGTTTAGGTGGGCGAGCCATTGTTTGCAGAATTCGTTTGATTCCCGGTCGATTTTTTTTACCAATAATATAGGGCACATCTTCCTGGGGTGCCCAAACCTCAGCTTGGGTGGCTTCCTGCAAGGCTTTAGCATTGCCGATGTGATCAATATCATGGTGGGTCAGCAGGATCTTTTTAATATTCTGAACCGCTCCGCCCAGCGCTTCCAGTTCTGCCAGAATCTTCTCTGCCAACCCTGGCATCCCTGTATCGATAAGGATCCCCTGATCTGACTGGATAAAAAACACATGACCGTGACTGGCACAATCAAGCTGATAAACATTTTCGATGATTTCCATCTTATTACCCTCCCAAAGCAAATTTTTGTCAGATTCATAAAAGAAAAGCGGCCAGAACGGCCGCTGAACAGTATCACTAATTGTAGATTCTGTCATCTTCGCGTAAAATTTCAGGCCTGTGCCTCGCGTTTACTTACCACCAAAGCAAGTCCGATCAACATGATCAGGGCTGCTCCCGCCACGGTAGCTTCCGATGCAGTGGCATCCACCCCGGTTTTGGGATTGGCTGAACTGGTATGATGTTTTTTGAATGTTTGCGTCGAAAGCGGTTCAAGATATAAACAGGCCGCATCACGATTCACATCCCCATAAATCGCACTGATATCAATGCTGCCTTCGGCCACAAGCGCCTTGGCGACGGCTCCGGATGTGCATAAATCAAGAATACCGTTATTTATGATAATCTTATTATAGGAGAACAACGCACCGGCATCACCATGATCAGCAATCGACTCGACAACCGTATAGCCGCCATTAAAAATCAGTTTGTCGTAAGCTCCGATACCGCGGCTGTAACTCGTTGGACTATCGGTGAAAGCGTTAATAGCTCCGCCATTAACGACCAGATCGCCAAACGCAAATAAACCAAAGGCCCCGGCATAATCGCTATTATAAGCGGTCACATCGATGTTCCCACCGTTAATGGTGAGATTACCCATTGTCATAACTTCAGCATTATCACCGGCCAGTATTCCAACCGCTGAGCTGGAGCTTTCATATCCGACCGCTGCGATATCATAGGTCCCACTGTCAATCACTAGATTCCCAACCACGTTGATGCCACCTCCCATTAAATCAGGGGTGGCCTGCCCTTCAGCAATCAGCGTGCCCGTCCCGCTGGCATTCATATCACCTTCAAGTTTAACGGCAAAACCATTATCGGTTTTGATACTATTGGTACCAAGCAGGACCAATTTAAACGGAACCGCTGTCGATTTGACATCCAACTTTTCGCCGATAAAATTATTTAATGTCAGCTCGTTGGCTACTGAATCATATGCATAGTCGGACCCGGTATTGGTGACCAGGACATCTATGATCACACCATTCTGAGTTAAGCACAAATATGTGGCTGCCTGGGTTTCGATTGTTTCCGGTTCAATCGTTGATATAACCGGCTGCTCCTCAACAATATTGGTTTCAGGACTATTATCGGCCGGCACCGTTATTTCAGTGGCAGTAGGTAGCAGGGTAATATCGGTACTGGTTGCCATCGTTTCTGTCAAAACAATCTCTGGATCTGCTTCTTCTGCGGTTACTAAAACCAGACCTAATTCGCTAGCCGGTGCTTGGTCACTGACATCTTCTCCGGCGGCCAAAGCTGAGACCGGAATCAGCATCGACAACATGGCCACAACCATCAGCAGGGATAAGAATTTTGATATTCGCTTCATTTTATTCTCCATTTCTAACTGCAATTCGATGTATTGCTGGGATTGACAGTGTTTGTTAAATAACTGCTATTCTATCTTTCCGTTTTTATTGTTTACATCATTGGATATGTTTACGATATCACAATCCAAGAAAAATGTCGATCAATTATTCCATCTTTCTTAGATAGCAACTGCCTCTTAATCAAAAATCAAATGATCGAGTAGCTAGAAATCCGGGTAATTAGTCCGGATTTCTTTGCTCTCACAGAACCGTGCTTACGTTTGCCGTACACGGCTCCTGAAATCTCTCACCGAATTAATAATAATTCGACAGTAACCCAACTTTATATTGACATAAATCGATGAGTCCCAGATCTTCAAAGTACTGGTTTGGGAGTAACATATGGATGATATGGACATTTGAATTCTTCCATTTCGTCACGGCCATCTTTTCACCACTACCTTTGATTCCCTGTTTTCTCATTGCCTTATGCATGGCTTT
>NZ_AXAC01000033.1 GCF_000472665.1 Acetobacterium malicum subsp. dehalogenans DSM 11527
CCAGTAATTTACGGAACATTTCGATTCCGGTTACAACTGTTTTTCGAACGTCATGAATCCCGACGATTTCAACTTCTTCGCCGACTTTAACAATCCCACGTTCGATACGTCCGGTTGCTACGGTACCACGACCAGTGATTGAGAAGACATCTTCGACTGGCATCAGGAATGGTTTGTCNGTATCACGAACTGGATCGGGAACCCAGGTATCAACTGCGGTCATCAGTTCAACAATTTTGTCTCCCCATGGGCCGTCTGGATCTTCTAAGGCTCTTAACGCAGATCCTGGGATGATTGGTGTATCATCGCCTGGGAAATCATATTCGTCAAGCAGTTCACGAACTTCCATTTCAACTAATTCCAGTAATTCTTCGTCGTCGACCATATCAACTTTGTTTAAGAAAACAACGATGTATGGTACGCCTACCTGACGGCTTAACAGGATATGTTCACGTGTCTGTGGCATGGGGCCATCAGCCGCACTAACAACCAGGATAGCACCGTCCATTTGAGCAGCACCGGTGATCATGTTCTTAACATAATCGGCATGGCCTGGGCAGTCAACGTGTGCATAGTGACGCGCTGCAGTTTCATATTCAACGTGAGCGGTTGAAATGGTGATTCCACGTTCTCTTTCTTCTGGGGCTTTATCGATATTTTCGAATGCTACGGCTTCCCCTGTTCCAAATCGCTTGTTTAATACAGATGTGATCGCCGCTGTTAATGTGGTTTTACCATGATCGACATGACCAATTGTTCCAACATTTACATGGGGCTTATTTCTTTCAAATTTTGACTTTGCCATTTGTATTCTCCTTAAAAATCTAAATATTATCGTTTTACTACTATGTCAATTTTAATTTATGATATAAAAATGGAGCCCTCATCCGGATTTGAACCGGAGACCCCCACCTTACCATGGTGGTGCTCTACCTACTGAGCTATGAGGGCTTATAATAAATGGTGGGAGAAGATGGTTTCGAACCATCGTAGACGTCGTCAACGGATTTACAGTCCGCCCCCTTTAGCCACTCGGGCATTCTCCCACTTGCTTATTAATTCAGCTTCTCTATAATAGTTTGTTTTAGCTTTTTTGTCAACTGTTTTTTATATTTTTTTACCAATTTTTTTTCGAATTCGTTGTAAAGCATTATCCACCGATTTATTTCCACAGTCCAAAGCTCGGGAAATCTCGTAGTAGGATGCCCCCTGAATATAGTAGGCAAGCACTTTTTTCTCAAAACTGGACAATTCCCGTTTAACATCAATCATCAATTGTTCCAATTCTTCGGCTTTGATTAATTCTACCCCGGGTTCTACACTTTTTTTTGCGGCCAGCCGGTCGATAATAATATTTTGGGGTTCTTCTTCTGAGACCGCCGCATAGATGGACACCGAATTATTCAAAAGCATATGTTTCTGGCGGTTGGCTGAACTGATAGCCGTTTGTATTTGACGTTCAATACAGAGATTGGCAAAGGTCGAAAACTGCGCTTCCCGATCCGGGCGAAAGTCCCAAATAGCTTTGAGCAAACCAATCATCCCTTCCTGGATCAAATCTTCGTTGTCCCCACCGACCAGATAATAGGACCGGGCCCGGATCAGAACATTCTTTCGATATTTTTCCAGCAAGAATTCTTCAGCTTCCTTGTCCCCCTGCTGGGCACGATGCACTATTTCTGATTCTGATATTTTATCATTGTTCATCTTTACCATTTTGTCCTCGCATTATTCTTTAACGCGCATTTTGTTAAATTGATCCAGGGTCTCAGCATCTAAAAAATCACTGAGCTTGACCCCTTGTTTTTGGACACTTTTTTTCTTGTCATCCCGAAAGTTTTTTAACGTTGCTTCCATATCCTGGATCAGCTCCCGGACCGGAACCCGTTCGGCGCCACTGGCCATCACCATCTGCTGCAAGGTAAAATCCGATGTCACCACCCGGACGCTGTAAGCTTTAGGCAGGCTGTAAACCAGTTTTTCAATATAGCTGTCCGCAGTTTTGTTCTTTTCGGTAAAAACCACCTTGATCCGACCCACCAGCTCTTCCCGTTTTTCCAGGGATTGCTGCTGATAGGCATCGAAAACAAGGATGGTTTCCCATCCTTTGAATCCGCTGTAGCCATTTAAATCATTGATCAGCTGTACCCGGGCCTCTTCCAGCTGAATCTCTGAAAGACGTTTTAAATCATCTGAACCATGGATGACATTATAGCCGTCCACAATTAATATGGTTTTCATTGAAATCGCTGTTTGGCAGCCTCTGCAAAAATGATCGCTGCTGCTGCCGAAGCATTAAAGGATTCGATCTCGCCATGGACGGGAATGGATACTGAAAAATCGCATTGTTTTTTAACTTTTTCGCTGATTCCAGTGCCTTCATTACCGATGACAATAGCCAGCGAGCCTTTATAGTCAGCTTTATAGTAAGGATTGCCCTTCATGTCAGTCGACATGATCCAGAACCCTTTTTTCTTAAGTTCATCAATCGTCTGGCTGAGATTGGTCACCTTGACAATCGGGGTGTGTGATACCGCCCCGGATGAAGCTTTTACCGAAACAGCCGTCAAAGAAGCGGATCGTCGGTTGGGAATAATCACACCGTCCGCCCCGCAAATATTGGCACTCCTTATTATTGCGCCCAGATTGTGAGGATCAGTTAAATGATCCAAAATAACAATAAAGGGGTCTCGTCCCTTGGCTTTAGCATGATTGAGAATATCCTGCAGGTTACTGTATGGGAATGGCGCCATCAGTGCCACAATCCCCTGATGAACCTGACCGTCGGCCAGGTACTCCAGTCTGGCTTTTTCAACTGAATGGATAATGATATTCTGTTTTTTGGCCATATCGGTAATCTTTTTGAGGACATGATCGGTGTTGTCTTTTAAGATCAACAATTTATCAATTTCCTGACCAGAACGGAGGGCTTCCATAACCGGGTTTTTTCCCACGACTATAAAAGTTTCTTCAGTTACGCCATCATCTTCGCGATTAAAGCCCTCATGCTTGCGCGGCGGTTTCCGATCGTCAAAGCGACGGGGTCCACGATCTTCTTTGGGACCTCTGCTGTCAAATTTGCGCGGCTTTTTATCGTCCTTGGCGCCACGTTCTTCAAACTTACGGGGCTTTTTATCGCCTTTTGAAGTGTTGTCATTTTTCTTGCTTCGGGGCTTATCACTGGTCTTGCTGCTATTCGATCGACTATTTGATACTTTTTTCATCTTTTCACCTATTCTTTTATTTTAATTCGATTTACTTCATGATAAATCGCTTCTTGCATTGTTTTGCGGTATTATTCGGTTATTTCGGTTGTATTGATAAGGACTTCTGCCGCTTCATCCATTTTCCGTTTTCGCGGTGGTAACGGCCCATAATACTGGTAGTAATGGGTCTTGATATCGCCATTATAAAGTTTTCTATTTTTGGTTGAGGCTTCGCCAAAGAATTTCTCAAACTTTTCATACCCGGTAATAATAAAGTAGGACCAGTCCTCCAGGCTTCTAAAAACCTTGCCCATATCCCGATACAAACGCTGGATTTCTTTTTCTTCACCAATCCGTTCGCCATAGGGTGGGTTGGTGATAATGACCCCATATTTTTTCTTGGTGGAAATGGACTGGACCGGCAATTTCTGAAAAGCAACCAGATCAGCGACCCCTGCCAGTTCAGCATTGGTTCGCGCCTGTTTCAGGGCGTCCGCATCACAGTCGGAGCCCAGCAGCAAAAATTCCTTATCGTTAATGGCCTCCCGAGCTTCCTGTCGGGCTTGTTCCCATAACTCAGCGGGAATGGCGTCCCAGGTTTCAGAAACAAAATCACGCTTCAGACCAGGGGCAATATTTTTACCGATCAGCGCCGCTTCAATGACAATCGTTCCGGAACCACACAGAGGATCCAGAAAAACCCGATCCGGCCGCCAGCGGGATAGATAAACCAGGGCTGCTGAGATGGTTTCTTTCAGCGGCGCCTCATTTCCATATTGACGGTACCCGCGCTTATTAAGACCGGAGCCACTGGTATCGATAGACAGAGTGACCTCATCCTTTAGAATTTGAATATGAATCGGATACTTGCCGCCATTCTCATCAAACCATTCGACATGGTATTTCGATTTTAAGCGTTCCACCACTGCTTTTTTGACAATCCGCTGACCGTCAGATTTACTGAACAGAGTCGATTTGACGCTGGTGATTTTAGCCGCCGGAAATTCTCCGTCAACGGGGATCCAGTTTTCCCAGGGCAGCGCCTTTGTTTTCTCAAACAATTCATCAAAGGTTTCGGCTTTAAAGCGACCAATCTCCAACAGTACCCGATCGGCACAGCGGAGCCACAGGTTTGACCGGGGAATCGCTTCTAATGGACCGGCATAACGGATTTTTCCATTCTCAACTTCCGTTACTTCGTATCCCAATTTTTTTATTTCGTCCTTTACCACACTTTCGATTCCAAAAGCGACTGTGGCAATTAAATTTACTATTTTCGGCATTCATTTTTCCTTTATCGTTATTTTTGATCCATTTCAAACTATCAATATTACATTATAGCATAAGATTTCAATTTATTCTTAAAAATATCGATATCTTAACAAAAAAGCGAAAACAAAACACCGGTATGACCATCGCATACCGGTGTGTGGGTAATAAAAATTAATTTTCCTGAAATTTCTTTATTTCTTCATCCCGGCCAAAGACCAGAAAACCTTGATATTGTCCATTATCCCAGACAGCGATCTGTTTGCCGAATTTTTTCTTCATCGCGACCAGATTCACCAGGTAGCCTTTGCTCCGCCAGAGATCGCCGGCACCGATGACATCCACCATGTTACTGGTTTGGGGGTCATAGAACAGAATCACTGCCGGGTCAACCTGCCGGGCATCTTGCTGTTCTTCCATGAGAATGGTAATAATCCGTTCGAAGCCAATCGAAAAACCAACCGCTGGCACGGAAACCTTGTTGTATTTCCCGATCATGTTGTCATAACGGCCGCCGCCGGCAATGGAATAACCATAGGGGCCATAACTGACTTCAAAGATCAGACCGGTATAATAACCCATGCCCCGGATCAGCGAAAAGTCAAACACGACTTCAAATTGTTCTTTGGCCAGGGTTTTGACGGCGTTAATCACCTCGGTTAATTCGCCGATGGCAGCGGTATCTTCCACCCACTGCTCCAAATTGTCCAGATTAATGCCGGTAACACAAGCCATCAGCTTATCTACTTGTTCCTGCTCGTGTCCCTTTTCCAACAATTCGCCGGTTACCCCAGCGACTCCGATTTTATCCATTTTATCGAGTGCAATACAGACTGTTCCGACCTGATCCGCAGCAAATCCCGCTTTTATAATGACTTCACTCAAGAGCTGGCGATGATTCACTTTTATCGTGAACCCGGCAAATCCCATCGTCAGCAACGCTTTAGCGGTGGTATCCATCAGCTCAATCTCAGCCGAAACGGTGGGATCGCCGATAATATCGATATCACATTGTTTAAAGGCCCGGAATCGTCCTTTCTGAGGCCGTTCCGCTCGAAAGACGTTACCAATCTGAATGGCCTTAAACGGGGTTTCCAGCCCTTCCTGATTATTTGAATAGAAACGGCTCAGCGGCAAGGTCAGATCAAAGCGCAAACCCATATCGCAAAGATCCGACACCCCGGCGTCCTGATTTAGTACCAACTTTTCGCCACGCTTCAAAATGGTAAAGAGCATCTTTAAATTCTCGCCCCCATCACTGCCCAGCAGTAATTCCAGATTTTCCATTACCGGAGTTTCGATCCGGCTGAACCCATGAGCACGGTAAACTGCCAATATCTGTTGTTCCAACCGATCCCGAATTTTCATTTCCTCGGGCAAAATATCCCGGGTCCCTCTAACAGGTTTTGAACTGATCATCTGGTCACCTTCTATACTAGATTAATTTGCTTGAATGCTTTTTTGCCCTTTTTCAGAACAATTTTTCCATCTTTAAAATCTGCCGGAGTTACCAGCAGCTTAAAATCGGTTACTTTTTCGCCGTTTAGCAGCACCCCGCCCTGTCCAATTAAGCGCCGTCCCTCGCTGCGGGTGGGAATCAGCTTGGCCACTTCCAATAAAGCCACGATTTCCATTCCTTCACCCAGTTCCGTTTTTAGCAACTCGACACTGGGTATCTCAGCATCCCCCTGATCTCCGGCAAAAAGTTTGCGGGCAGCATTTTGTGCTTCCTGGGCGGCTTCCGTGCCGTGAATAATCTCGGTGACCGTAAATGCCAGGATTTCCTTGGCCTGGTTAATTTCAGAATCTTTAAGAGCACCCAGTCGACGCACCTCGTCCATCGGAATAAAGGTCAGCAGAGCCAGACATTTTTCCACATCAGCATCGGCAATGTTTCGCCAGTACTGGTAAAATTCATAGGGTGATGTTTTGTCAGGATCCAGCCACAACGCTCCTTTAGCTGTTTTTCCCATTTTAATGCCTTCACTGGTGGTCAGCAGCGAGAAGGTCATCCCGAAGACCTGCTCGGCATCTTTCCGCCGGACCAGTTCAACCCCGGCAATGATGTTGGACCACTGATCATTACCACCAAACTGCATTTTACAGCGCTGTTCTTTATGTAAAACATAAAAATCATAGGCCTGAAGCAACATATAATTAAATTCCAGAAAGGTCAGTCCTTTTTCCAGCCGTGATTTATAACAATCAGCCGTCAGCATCCGATTAACGGAAAAATGGGCTCCGATTTCCCGTAAAAAGTCAATGTAATTAAGAGGTAGCAGCCACTGGGCATTATTAAGCATCACCGCCTTGTCATCTTCAAAGGTCAGAAATTTTTCAAAGACCTTTTTAAATTTTTCACCATTTTCGGCAATCCGTTCCGGCGTCATTACCTGACGCATATCAGTCCGGCCCGATGGATCGCCAATCATCGTGGTTCCGCCACCGATCAGGGCAATCGGACGATGACCATGCCGTTGCATATGAGCCATCACCATGATCTGGATGAAATGGCCAATATGAAGGCTGTCCGCCGTTGGATCAAAACCAATATAGAAAGAGACGGATTCTTCCGCCAATAGTTTTTTTATTTCTTCTTCGTGGGTACATTGTTCAATAAAGCCCCGCTCCTGCAATACATCAAATACACTTTCCATTAATCTATGTCCTTTCCTTGTTCAAAGGGGTCTTCCCCCGCAATCATGCTAATTTTACTGTTGCCGATTATTCCAGTGGCTGCTCTAGCTGTTCTTTTTTGTGTTCCCAACGGGTTAACGCTTCTTCAAAAAAGACTTTAATCACAGCAAACATCGGAATCGCTACAAACATGCCCAAAACGCCAAAGAGACTGCCACCGACAATAACCGAGAACAACACCCAGAAGGGATTGAGCTCAACAATTTTCCCCAGCACATTGGGAGCTAGAACGTTGCCGTCAAACTGCTGCACCACCAGAATCCAGATACCCACCCAAAGGGCCTTGGCCGGCTCATCAATAAAGGTAATGATCACCGCCGGAACTGCTCCAATAATCGGGCCAAAATAGGGAATCACGTTGGTTATGGCCACAATCACCCCAAATAAGGGGGCATATTCCACGCCGATCACCAGCAGTCCCAGATAAAACAGAAATCCAATCAACATCGAGGTTAATATTTTTCCAGTGAAATACTTGTAAAATATTTCATCAATAGTCAGGATCGCCCAGTGTGATCCGTTGTACAAGGTCTTATTCAGCACCGCTTTGGCAAACCGATCGACCTGATCACTGATTTTTTCTTTATCCAGCATCAAATAGAGTCCCACGAAAAAGACAATAAAGAAACTGATAACAAAACCAATGGTTCCTTTTAAAAAGACAAAAGCAAAATTTCCGAGGTTTTTAATGGAATCCGGATTTGTCCCAAAATATGACGTGATCTGATTGAGAACATCCATTGCCGTCATATTTTGCAGACTGTCAATGGCTACTTTCAGTTCGGTTAAAATATCCTTTGCGGCACCGCCTTTGGCCAGACTTTCACCCAAATAATTGTCAATGATTGTTAGGTATTGGGGGGTCTGGGCAATCAGACCAGTAAGACTTTCAATAACTGACGGAATGGTGGCGTAAAAAAACAAAACAATTAAAATAATCGTGATCACATAAACAATCAGGATTGATATCAGGCGGACCATCCGCCCCTGGTTCTGACTTTTGGGAATTGTCTTGAATACAAACTTTTCAATCCCCCGCATTGGTCTGAACAGAAAATAGGCCAGCACCACGCCCACCAGAATGGGCATCAGTACTTCTAATGTGCCGGTAATTACCCCACCAATAGTGGCGGTAACCACCCCAAAGTTATCCAATAATTTATAGATCAAAAGTAGGATGAGGGCACCAACTAAAAAGTAGCTGTATTTTTTGACAAGTTCCATATCTAATTTAAATTTCAAAAGCTCCTCCGGTACCATTTTTAACTCGAATTATATCTTAACATTTAACTTGAAAAATTTAAAGCAGTTTCAAATAGATTCTTAAATTATGATTAAACTAAAATAAAACAACGATGAATTAAAGTTTTCCTTGTCTTTTAGAGCAAACTGTCATAATATTTTTATAGACAATTCTTTATATTTAGGAGAAATCATGATCTATATCGCTATTATCCTTTTTGCTATCTTCCTTGATCAGTATTCCAAATACCTGATCATTGCACATATAAAACCCATTGATACACTACCCCTGATCCCCAATGTTTTTCATTTAACCTATGTCGAAAACACTGGCGCCGCATTTAGCCTGCTGACAAATAAACAGATCTTTTTAATCCTGATGACCCTTGTTTTTATTGGTGTATTGATTTATTTCTTAATCAAAATACCCGATACAAAAGAGAATCGGATTATCAAAGTCTCACTTGCCTTTATCATCGGTGGCGCAGCTGGCAATCTATTGGATCGACTCCGTCTGAATTTTGTGGTGGATTTTCTTGACTTCCGGGTAATTAAATTTGCCATCTTTAATTTTGCCGATATTTTTGTGGTGTGTGGCAGCATTATTCTCGTCATCGCCTTGTTTAATAATAAGAATTTTTTGGAAAACAATAATTTCGGCCCCCTGGAATAAACCCATAAGATAAGAGTTTTCAAATAAAACGCTTCCACGGATACAACTTCAATTGTTTTATCCCATGGAAGCGTTTTTTATGATCGCTTCACTCTGTTTTTTCCAGCAAACTGAGCATACTGTCGCCGGTGGTATAAATGTGATCACAGGCAGCAAGATTGGCTTTTCGGCACTCGCCCTTTTCAATTTGTCTGATTATTTCCATGTGCTGATTCACCAGCGGGTTTTTATCTTCAATGCGATGGACATATTCGGCCCGAAACCGCTGCATCTGTTCCCGCAGGCTATTAATCATCGTCTGCAACTTGACATTTTTTGAAGCTGTATAAATCGTCTCATGAATGCGCATATCATGTTTGATGATACCCTCTTCGTCATTATGCAGAGCCGACTCGCCAAATCGCTCGTTGGCTTCATAAAGCCTGCTGATTTCGTCTTTCGTGGCATTCATAGCCGCCAGCTCCGCAGCCAGACCTTCCAGCGCCCGCCTTATTTCCATCATTTCTTTGAGATCATTAACCGACATCGGGGTCACATAGACACCCTTTCTGGGCACCATTTTTACCAACCCTTCCAGCTCAAGCTTCCGGATCGATTCTCTCACCGGGGTTCTGCTGACCCCCATTTGTTCAGCCAACTGAACCTCCATTAAACGTTGTCCAGGCTGAAGTTCTCCGGTTATAATGGCACAGCGAATGGTTTCAAAAACGATTTCCCGCAATGGCTTACAAGAACTTATATCAAGGCTTAAGCCTTTTTTATCATCCCACATAGTTTTCTCCTTCACTTTCTTCGGTTTTACTTAAAAAACACATCGGATATTTTTTTCTGAATTGTTGCCAGGACCTTACCGCCAATTCCTGATCCCGATAATAACCAACTACCGTCGATCCACTACCGGTCATAATGGCCGCCAGAGCGCCCTGTTTCAACATTTCTTTTTTAATCGCCACTATTTCAGGATAATCGGTAAAGGCAATCGCTTCAAAGACATTGCCCAGGTTCGTTTTCAGCCCATCGTAATCGTCATCTTCAAGCAACCCAATAATCGCCGTAATGTCTGGATGGTTTTCAATGATTGAGTCGTCCAGTTTTTTGAAGGCCCTGGGGGTGGCAATATCAATGTCCGGCTTCACCACCAGAACCGCCATCGGTTGCAGCGCTTTGATGGGGGTTATTTTCTCGCCAATCCCTTCCACCAGAGCCGTGCCGCCAACCAGACAATAGGGTACATCCGCCCCAATAGTAACACCAATTGCCAAAAGCTCCGACTGCGAGAGACCCAGTTGCCAAAGGGCATTCAGAGCCTTTAAGGTTGCCGCGGCATCGCTACTGCCGCCGGCTAGGCCGGCCTGTGCCGGAATCCGCTTTTCCAGATGAATTTTAACCCCCTGTTCAACATTGAACTGGGATTGCAGTTTGCGTGCCGTTTTGATCACCAGATTGCGCTCGTCCAGGGGGATGGCATCCTCATTGGACGTCAGCCAAATTCCCTCGTCACAGGCTTCAAAGGTCAGCACATCATTGAGATCGATCGAATGATTAATCATTTTCATTTCATGATAGCCATCTTCCCGAATACCGATGACATCTAACGATAAATTTACTTTTGCTTTAGCTTTTAGAATAATCCTGTTCATATTCCCCCGCATTGCACTCATAATATTGTATACTTTATCCATTATAGCATAATCGCTCTTTCATTGGAATAAAAAATCATGGTTACAACCTTGCTTTATAGTGTATAATCAAAGCATTACTTTCGTAAGGATTCACCTCATAATCAATTTACAGGAGCTTAAACGATGCCAATTCATTTTGAAAATGATTGGGAACAACCCATTCAACAAGAATTAAAAACAGAATATTATCTGAAACTGCGACATTTTTTGATCAAAGAGTATCAAAGCCGGGCGGTTTATCCGCCCATGCATGATATCTTCAATGCCTTTCACCTGACGCCATTATCACAGACCAAAGTCTGTATTATCGGCCAGGACCCCTATCATGGTCCCGGCCAGGCCCACGGCCTGGCTTTTTCGGTCAAACCCGGGATCGCAATCCCGCCCTCACTTCTTAATATCTATAAAGAACTGGAAGCTGATTTGGGCTGCCCGATTCCCAACCATGGCTGTTTAACGGCCTGGGCTGAACAAGGAGTGTTGCTGCTTAATGCTGTTCTGACCGTCCGAGGCGGTGAAGCCGGCTCCCATCGCAATGCCGGTTGGGAGATTTTCACCAGTCGGATCATTGAACGATTAAACACCCGGGCCGAACCAGTTATTTTTATTCTTTGGGGCCGGGATGCGCAAAATAAAAAAGCATTGATTACCAACTCGCGACACCCCATCATCGAATCCCCACACCCCAGTCCACTGTCGGCCCATCGGGGATTTTTCGGTAGCCGCCCATTTTCCAGCGTAAACGAATTGCTGAAGGCCCAGGGAAGTGAGCCCATTGACTGGTGCATCAAGGATTTTGATGTGTCCAACGGAGCAAAATAATGGATCTCATCATCCTGGTGTGGATCCATCAGCATCTTGTCCATGAACAACTCAATGGTTTTTTTATTTTCATCACCAATTTATGGGGCAATGGCGCTTTAGCTGTTGTTCTTACCCTGATCCTGATTATAAAAAAAGAAACCCGTTTAACAGGTCTCATCATTGCAGTTTCGCTCATATTGGATATTCTGGTTGTTAATCTCACTCTCAAGCCACTGGTGGCGAGGCCCCGGCCTTACACCGTCTACCCAATTGAAATGCTGTTACCCGATCAGAAAGATTTTTCATTTCCATCTGGTCACAGCGCTTCAGTTTTTGCCTTTGTCTGGGCCTATTTCATTACCCGGAAAGACCGACTTCGCTGGATCTTGCTGGGTTTTGCACTGCTCATTTGTTTTTCCCGGCTTTACCTTTTTGTTCATTACCCCACCGATGTTCTGGCCGGGATCGTTATCGGTATCCTCTGTGCTATTTCTTCCAAGTGGCTGATTTCTAAATTTACGAACGAACCCTGGATGATTAAACTGCTGGAATAATTTATGGCGCTGATAATTATATCAGCGCCATTCTTTTTCGCAGATCAATTATCTCTTCCAGACTGAGCTGCCCCGGTGCTGTTTTTCCGGCCCCCGCCGCAAAGGTCAGGGAACCGCCGCACAGATCAGGCGCTATTCGGGTTATTGACCCCAATGAACCCATCGCAATGGCAATCATCGGTTTCGGGGATTTTTCGTTGTAAGTCAGGGTAGCCTGGATTAAATGGCGTACGTCATCCATTGACTGCGGCATCACCGCCAGTTTAAGAACATCGCCGCCGGCTTCTTCCATGACCCTGAAAACAGCGCTTATTTCGGCTGTAGCCGGGGTTTTTTCAAAGTTATGATGGGAAACCAGCCATTGGGTTTCACTCATCTTTAGAGCCTCTTTAATCGGCTCCAGCAAAGCCGGATCGCTGTTAAGTTCTACATCTACATAGTCGACCCGGTTACTTTTTATTGCGGCAATCACTGCAGCGGTCCGAATCTCATCACGAGTTTCACAAACGCCACCTTCCAGATGACTGCGATAGGTATAAATAAGTCCCTGATCGGGCATTCTGGTTTTTATTTCATTCAACAGATCCTGTTCTTCGGCAGCTGTGAGTTGTTCCCCTGGCATGAAATGATCCCGGCGCCATTCCAGAAAATCGCAGCCATTCGCCACTCCCACTTCAACATCAGCCAGTAGTTCATTCCGATTGGCGCTGATCAGTGGAATACACGAGATAAAGGTGTTTTTTCTGATTAATTTAAATGCTTTTTTCATACTCATAAAATTCTTCCTTCCACATCTATGATTCATCATTGTAAAAGCGTCAACAGAGCGGTCATTTATTTCTGGTTTAGCAGTCCGATATTCTTAATTTCTACAGAGATGGTGCCATCGGGATTGTTTTTAAATTCAATGATATCATTTCGCTTCAACTGATCCATGGGGATACTGATTTCGATGCCCGTATCCGTGATAAACTTTTGTTTGCCAAAGATCTTTTTTTCAATATTCGGGGTAACCGGAATCTTCTTTTCATAAAGCCCTTTTTCTTCCAAGGACGACCTGAATCGATCCTGAATGGTTGAATCCCCATCAAAAACCGTCTTCGCCAGATTATCCACATCAATTTCGCTTTCGGTTTCATAATCATCAGCCAGCACCGTTTTGGCGGCATTCAACTTTTCATAATCGCCGCCGTATTCTCTGACAATCACTTCCTTAACTGTTTTATCGATAATATCGAAGGCCTCTTTTTCCGACATCGCCGGCTCACAGAAAATTAACTGACTGGAAATATAGTAATCCTTCTCATTATTGATTGGATATTTCTTTTCCTTGATCAGCACCTCATCGCTGGCCAGATTGATGAGAATAAATTCATCCAGTTTCTGACTTTCCGTTGGTAGCACACAGGGTTGAACCAGAATGTCATTGGTCAGGCCGTTATCGGTATTGACATAGTGGATATAGCCCTGCTTATAATTAAATTTGAAAATGCCCAAATAAGTCTCATGTTCCACATTAAAGTCGACAAAAACCAGATCCGCCGACGGTATTTCAATGTTTTCCAGCATATAATCGAAAAACAGCTGGGATATTTCAGAACTGACCCGAATCAACTCATGGGGATTGTTTCTATAGTCAATGATCCGCTCTTTAAAAGGACTGCCCGATCGAAAGACCGTCCGTTTGATCTCCGGATCCTTCAGCGATCTTTCCACATGTTTTTCCACATATTCTTTCACCAATACGGTCATATTCAGAAGCATGTCCGATAACACCGGGATGTTTGCGTTAGTATCCAATACATGTAAAATCGCTTTGTTAATACTCATTTCTGATTTCATTTAGTTTTCCTATCTGGTTACAAATTGATTAAAACAAATTTTTGGTAAGAAAAAAACAGCCACGAATGACTGTTTAAGCACGTTTATGGTACGCCCAGCCCGTACCCAGACATATACGCAACCATAAAGCGCTAATAGTTTCATCGAAGTTAGATAATAACATACATTATTTTTAAAATCAAATTCTTGTTTTACATCATACCAAAAAGCCCCCACACCGTAAGGCCCTTTAATATAAGGTAGATTTTTAGTAATTCGTGATTATTACTTCTTTGTATTCTTTATCTTTCCCATCGTACCGTTCAAGCAGCGAATTTCTCCGGCTGACCTCAATCAGGTTGAAGCCCTGGTACAATTCCCGGACAAAATCATCATTGTTATAACTCAGTATAAACTTTCCTTTGATTTCTTTCAAGCAATCTCTTAATCTTATATGATCGACATCACCAAATCCGGTTTGATAATATTTTTCTGTGCCATGATAAGGCGGATCAAGATAGAAAAGCGCACCGGGCCGATCATGAACTTTGATGATCCGTTCAAAGTCTCTGTTTTCAATCACCACGCCATTCAGCCGATCACTGATCTCGCTCAGATAGTCGGTGCTTTTATGGAGGTTTTTCTTTGTCCCTCCATAGGTTTTTCTATCGGCACCATATGATGTTTTGATGATCATGAAATACCGCCCAGCTCGTTGGATGTCGGTTAATCCTCGCATATCAAGTTGAGATTTGAAGTCGTCAAAAAACTCCCTAGAATTAAGAACTCCGGTGATTTCTTTTTTAACTTCATCCGGGTGAAACTTCACGCATCGGAACAAATTGGCCAGCTGACCATCATAATCATTATAAATCTCCAGATCGGCATGCTTATCTTTTGCAAAGAGCACCCATCCGGCACCGCCAAAGACTTCAATGTATCGATCAAAGTCCTTTGGAAACATATCAATTATTGTTTTTCTTAACAGGCGTTTCCCGCCAATCCATGGTATAAAACTATTCATTTTTCCTCCTGAAAATAAAATATGGCCACCCGAAAGTGGCCGTGAAACTTGCTTGACAAATTTTTGGTCAAGATCATTATACATCTATAAATAAACTGTCAAGATCGACATACTTTATTTAGAATTTTGTCAGCAGCCGAAGTAAGCAAGGATTCCATCCAGAATCCCCAACGCTTCTAATTCGGCCCCACCGTTTGAAAATAAATTGCACTCATTCGGATTGGATGAAAACAACGCTTCGGTGATTACTGCGACCATATCAGAATACGTCACATCCGAATCATCACGCTGGATCACTCCCCGCCGATAGGTGCCAAGACGGTTACATAACCCATTTAATGTCAGAGTGGCCAACCGCAGCCCATTATCACTGCCCGGATAACAGATCGTTTCAGATCCGTTTGAAGCAGGATCACTTGACCCGTTATGGTGGACAGAAACAAACATATCAGCATTAGCGTTATTTGCAATCTCTGTTCGCTCAGATAGGTACATGTGGACATCCGTTGTTCTTGTATAGATGACTGATGCTCCACGTTCCGAAAGTAGCTGACCAAGCCTGAGAACGACACATAAATTTTGATCTGACTCACGGAGCAAACCAACCGCCCCCGGATCGGAGCCACCGTGACCAGGATTCAGGCAGATAATTTTTCCTGCCAAACTTTTCTGCACTTGTGGTGCTGGCGTGGCCGGGGTTACCGGTTTTGGTTCAGCCTTAATGAAATTTCGAACATCGCCAACAGTCAGTTTAACCGATTTGGGAGCGATGATGATCTTGATGCCCTCGACTCGCAATCCCAGCCCCTCGGTTCCGGCTGGTTCGCCGTTCATGGCCCAATTCATATCACCATAATTTTCGGCATGAACACCATAATAGATGTCATACTCATTGGCTTTTTCTCCTGTCAGCCGGATTTTGACAGCTTCAAGGCGCAAACCCTGACCGGTTGTCCCCAGTAGCTCACCATCCCGTTTTACGCCCGTCCAGCCAATGTTTTGGATCTGGCCCTCGTATTCGACCCCCAGCTGATCCGAATCGGTTTTGATACTCAGGGCTTCCAGTCGTTTTGACTTACCAAATGTTCCACACAGTTCGCCGTTTTGAAATGGGCCGATGTTGCCGATATCCTGGACATGGCCATCATAAATTACATTTACATAACTCATATTATTCACCGTCCTTAATTTCCGGCAATCCAGCCACGCTGGTTAACATCGACAGTGCCCCCGCCAAAACTGTTGCCGAACCAACCATAATCCAGTCCACGCTGCTAATAACAGTAGATGCTCCAATTACACCGATAGCAGTTTGTGCCATCGTCTTTACTGATCTGATCCCAGCAGCTTTTAACCAAGTTTTTACTTTTTCACTCATTTTCTTATTTCTCCTTAATCTGTTTTGAATTTCAGAGCACACACACGCTCATAGAGCTGTTTACATGTTCCATTACCACCCATGGCCGTATAAGCATTGTAAAGGTGTTCCAGGTTCTTCATATCCTCGACATCGATGCTTTCTTGTTCGATGTAATGTTTGCAGGCCTGGTATACCCGATCATGGAGTATCGCCAATTGTCCGGCGATCAGAATCTTTTGAGTCTTTTCATACTCATCACACCGCTTATTTAGATCATCATGTGGCTTGATAATTTTTTTTCTTAAGCACTCAATGACCGGTGGCCATACCTTTGCTTTAAATGTTATGAATACTATAATCCCACCAACTACCTTTACTGCCAGATCAAATACCGCTTCCGCTCCCAATTCCGCCCTCCTGTGATTCTTTTTCAATGTCGTTTGATTCAAATAAAAAAACAGCCTAAGCTGTAGCCTAATATCCGAATTGCTGCAATCGATCCGCTACCATCGCATCAACCTCGACCTGCGTCAGTTTTCCGGCCTTCACCAATTTATTCAGCGTCGCAATCGAAACCGCATTAATCATGTATTTTTCGTACCATGTCATTTAAATCACCCCTGCAATCATTAAATCAGCCTGTAAATCGGCAATCATTTGGGCAACTTCGGCGTTAGATGGCTCATGTATTTCGGGTAACGGCTCAACCGTTACCGGCGCAGATATCAGCGACCGAACCACCGCTCCACTGCCGTACTCAGTGACGTTATAGTCACCTTCGATGTAGTTGTTTATAATTGTACTCATGTTAATAATCCTCCAGCAATGTAGTATTCTCCAGCCCCGTTAAAATTAGACTGAACATCAACTTTTAAACTTTGGTAAAAAAACAATGGCATTATGGATTTAACTGCTCCATCATATGCTGTAACTCCCTTAACAAATTCATTCACGATACTGGGGACGGCGTTAGTCCCTGGATTTTGCGGGAATAAAGGTGTGAAATTAGCAGTTTGATTTGTTCCAAGGATAAATGACTGATCACAGAACCCAACAATAACAGCCGAAGCAGTGTTTGTATTAGTCGAGGTATACACAACCCCGTCAATTGTCAGTGTCAAAATACTCGTTCCCGTTGCTGTCAGCGTTGCGATATTGATAAAACCCTCTCCGGTAATGTTTAAAACAGTCTGTTTGGTGTAAATCATAGCATTAGCTTTTGTTGTTATTGGCTCATAATTTCTCTGATCAATATCAGAATATTTTTGTGAATTAAACCCTGTAATTATACTCATATCACAACCTCCTCAGTTCCATATATCGTCGCGACCACATCAGTTCCAACATCTTGTGCCAATGCCAGCACTTGTCCCGCATCTAAAACAATCCGACCTTGAGATATATTTACACTGTAACCAGGTCGAATCTGTATCTTGCCCACAAGCCGGTTGGTTGCCGCCGTACCGTGGGCGTATAAACTGACATATCGCGTTGTCGTGGTGTTTTGATTATCCAGCCAAATATCTGTAATTTGAGCCTGCTTTGATGCAGGGCAAGTATATCTTGCCGTCACAGCGGTTGACAACGCCCCCTGAAAAATCTTCTTTAGTGTTACGTCTCCAATAGCCATCACATCGCCCCCATTCTTAATTTTTTGTTTTGATTCGATATTTTCCCGTAAATCGTCTCAATGTCAGCTGTATTGGTCGCAATATTCGTTGTGTGAACCAATATGTCAGCTGTATTGGTTGAAATATCAGCAGCATTCGCCACAATCAGATTGTATAAATTCCCAGCGGTGTCACCGTCCAAAACGTTCTGAATTCCACTAAACCACGCGTCCCATGCTGCCTGAAATCCGGCTTTCTGGGCAGCTACATCGGCATCTACTGCCTGGTATTTGTCCAGATATTGATTGAAAATTGTCTCGGTATCGACTTGATCAATCAGGCCATGAACGACTCCGCAATAATTACTATTCAGCCGTAAATCGGTGATATTGGCTTGTAAAATACTCACAGCATTATTCCCAATATAGATATCAGCAATCCCTAGTTCGTACATATCTGCATCCCTTTGCAGCGCCGGCGCTACCGGAGAACTGGCGAATGTCCCTTTTTTAATGTACGCCCTGGTACTTCTGCTTGTTGTTGAATTCCTCAAAACAATTCGGTCAATCCGTTTTAGTACCGTATCAGCCGCCTCGATCCCCAGTATGAAATCACTGTCGTTGTAATATAATACGCCATTTATCCATGCCAAACCGTCCTTCACCGTAATTGTCATATCATCATTTGCGACAATTTGACAGTTTGTTGATGGGTTTGGGAATATGCCATTTCCAATGAAACTGCCAAACAGTTTTCCGAAAAATTCCTGATCATAGCGCCGATCACCACCGACACTGTTGTAAAATCCACTGTATTCCATCACATCACCCCCTTTTAAATTGTTTAATTTTGTCAATTAACGTTGGTACATCGTCCCCGAACGTCACATTTATTTCCATTCCAACATCTTCATAGACTTCTTCGATTTCCGTGATCCGAGCATCCAGCTGTACTCCCCATTCATCGTTTGACTGGGTGACAATATCGCCCAGATCATAATCCACCCGATATTGTAAATTTGAATTCGGGGCGGTATTGATTGTGCCGTTAAATGTTACTATTTCTTTTGCATTTGCCAGATTTTCAGTTCCTTTGGTTATTAATAGCGCTTGATATTCAGAATCACTCATTATTGTTTTTCCTGTAACGGCCACAACTGCATTTTCTGTAACGTAATCTTTTTTATTTTCAACTTCATTTCTGGCTAAAGCTACCTCATTTTGCAATCCGTCATAGTAAACCCAACTACTCCCAGTCCAGCCAATTTTTGACCAATCAAAACGGGTATCGGCGGCCAGAGCTGGTTCAAGCGGCCAATAAAGCCGTTGTCTATTTCCCTGAATCAGCGACCAGAGATATATCCACTCAGCATATAACAGACCTTGCTCCGCCTGAATTCGCCGATATTCCACCAGCTCATCCGGCGTAAAATTGCCATACACGCCAGACATAAACGCAACCATCTCATCTTGCGCCAGAGCTGCGTTGATTTTGTTCAGCTTATACGCACTTTCTGCCGCCGCCAATTCAGCCGCCTTTTCCTGATACTGCGTCAATGCAGCTGCCACTCTGGCGCTCTCTTCACTTGCAATCACATCCGCCGCTTTGCCATCAACTGTCTTAGCCTCGATCTCGTTACTCAAATTATTCTGATCACAAAATGTCTCGAATCGATCCAGTCCGGCCGCATCCCCAATCGTGACGGTTTTTCGGGCTGATCCTTCTCCGATTCCGCCGATCAGTGCAAAATTCCGGTAATCACCAATGCTTTCGGTGTATTCTTGCTCTAACACATTGTCATATTCCTGTGAAAATATCGCTCTGGGGTTGGCAGTCTGATTGACTGACCGATCCAGTCCTTTATAGACTTCAAACTTCAATTGCTTCAATTCTTTATCAAATCGAACCCGATACCCCAGATCTGCTGCAGCGGCCAAACTTTCGACCTCATCGCCTAGATTTTTATAGTTGACCTGGTAATCAACCGTTTCGGGATAATCACCAAAATCACCCAATACCAGGTTATCAATCTTCCGGGCTGCAATCTGTGGCGTGATGCAGTTATTACTAACCAGCACCCGCATGGCTGTCTCGGTTGTGGCTTTTATTATTTCAGTCCCCCAGATGATCCGACGGCCTAAATAACCGGTCAGAAACTTACCTTTGACCACAAGAACTTTCTTTCCTTCTTTGTCCTGGGATAATCCCCGATAACTAACATAGCCCGCCTCGGGATCGTCGTCATTTTTGCAGATGATAGCGTCTTTGGGCAGCAGTGACAGGTTTTCCGATGTCAATGGACAATGCAGTTCAAACTCGCCAGGTGACGCATAGCGCCTGACCCAGCGGAATGAGGTGTATAAATCGATGATCCCCTGTAATTCCAGATTCCGATTGTAAATATATAACTCCATAACTAAACCCCCAGATATCGATTTGAATGATAGATGGTCACTGAAAGATAATCAATCCCGTCATCGGCATTATACCGAAACAGGTTGTCCCCCGGTGCCAGCTGCAGGAACGTCGAACCGGGCGCCAGCGCATTAAACAGATTGGATTCAATCCCCGCCATTTTTGATACAATCCTCTTCTCGCCGTATCCCGTGGTAATGGTGATTGTTTGACCTTTTAGCATCGTCGTGTTGATTTTTATTTGCTCTTTGGTGTTAATATTAACAAGACTCGGGTTGGTCACGCTGGCCAGCGCCTTGAAGACTATTCTCATGCCCGTTTCAACATCGCCTACATTATTGGCGTTTGCTGTTAATATCTCTGAACGGTAGCCGATTTCCATACCTTCTGCTTGTAGCTCCAGTGGAAAAGAAAAATTCGGCACCCATAAAGTGATTTCGTGTTTTTGTTCAGTCAGATCTGTCCAGAATGGATTGTGTGCAGTTAAGTCTATTGTCCCTTCTCCAACATGGGTATTGATGTCCACAATAAATGGTAATTCTTCAGGTATACAGGTGATTGTTTTTTCAACCAAACCATCAAAATAGACAATTCGCCCTTCACCCAATAACGGATTAAACAATTGATACAACTTTTTCTTTAATTTCAAATAATCTATTTGCGATGCTGTTTTTATAGCAAATTCCAACGGCAAATCTCCTTCATTCAGATCATTTCCAAAATAGGTACTGCCATTTTGACCTGATCCTTTTGAACTATAGATATTAACACTTGTTTTTGGATTGAACTTTTTGAGAATAAAAGGGGCTGAATGTGATTGCTTAAAAGTAATCTCAGCACCTAGCGAGTTAATATATTTTAGTGTCTTCACGTTTCAGCCTCCTTATAAACTTAGAAATAAATGACGTAGTAAACGTTCATTTTGTTTTGCAATCGTAGCTGGCGATAAGGCAGTAGGTGAATTGATGGTTATATATTGGGTAATTCCATCTTTTCCGCCCGCTAAACCAGCGCTTGTTTCAGCATCGTAGACCCTTTCGCCACCTCTAAAATTAACCAACTCTGGGCCTTTTTCACCAACCCAATGCAGCCCTGCCGTTGCATAATTTGTTCCTGAAGCATAACCGAATAAAGCACTTGGATCAATCCACTCGCCATCCTGCATCATACCAAAATGCAAATGCGCGCCAGTACTGTCACCGGTCGATCCAACCAGGCCGATTGTCTGTAATTTGCTGACAATATCACCTACCGCAACCATTATTTCTGACATATGGGCATATAGTGTTTCTAAACCATTACCATGGTCGATGATAACTGAATTCCCGTAGCCACCATTCCATCCAGCCTGAACAACTGTACCGGCTCCGGCTGCGCCTACTGGTTCGCCATATCCCGCTCCCAAATCAATCCCAGCGTGGAACCGTTGATCACCATAGATCGGATGGGTACGCCATCCAAACTCAGATGTAACCCCAGCGGATAATGGCGCGGTTAAGTCACCCATGGATGCACCGCCAATACCAATTGATTTAAAGAATTCTGCAGCACCAGAACCTACAAAGTCGATTGCTGCTTTTAAATTAAAATTACCATTCTCAAAAGCAGACTTAATATCTTCAACCATGCCATTTACAAACGATATCAGGTTTTCACCATTCAAACCTTTGATAAGCCCTTGAACAATGTACTTCCCGATTTCAATTAACTTTTTAGCAGGCGATGCAATACCCAAGCCATCTTTGAATTTCGCTAAGATATCTTTAACCAACGCATTAACAGCATCACCAACATTAGATGCTGTTTCCGAAATCCCACGAACAATTTCTGAGATCATGTTCTTAGCTTGTTGATATAATTGTTCTGGGACTTGAGCAATGGGATCAATGATTGTTTTTTTTATTTCTTCCCATTTTTCAGATGCTGCATCTTTGATATCCTGCCATTTATCGGGTAAGTCATCAACAAGTTCTCTTATTTTTTCTGTGATATTGCGGAAGATTTCCTGCGCTTTGTTTTTTAAGTCATCACGGATATCTCCCCATTTCGAATCTGAATCGGTCTTAGTTTCTTGCCACTTATCAGAGACATTCTTAACTGTCTCCTGAACTTTATTGGAAATATTGGTTTTAATATCTTCCCATTTGCTGGCAAGATCGGTTTTAATATCCGCCCACTTCTGCTGAGTATCGCTTTTTGTTTCCTGCCACTTATTCGCTAAATTGGTGACAACTTCCTGAACCTTATTGGAAATGTTAGTCTTAATTTCTTCCCATTTGGCAGCCAGATCACTTTTTATAGCATCCCATTTCTGTTGGGTATCAACCTTTGTTTCCTGCCACTTATTCGCAATATTAGTCGCCAGCTCTGATATCTTCCCAATTGTATTGTCATAAATCAGCTGCCATGCTGTCTGCAGGAAGGTTACAATCCCATTCCAGGTATCGGTGGTCCGCTGGACAATGCCGTCCCAGATTCCTTTTATGAAATCCAGAATACTCTGAAATATCAGGCTTACCCAATTATGAAGCCCCTGAAAAACATTAACCAGAAAATCAACCGCATTCTGGCCCATTGCCTGGGCAAACTGCCAGGCTGCTGCCCAATCTCCATTTAGCAGAGCAAAGACCATGCCAACAAAATTTCCGATAAAACTTAGAAGATTCCCGATGGCTGCGACAAATGGTGCAATCGCAATGATAATACTTGTAAATCCATTTATGAATTCACTAATAAATTCCCTGACTTTCGGAACTATATTGTTCCCAATAAAATCACCAATCTGCTGTAAAATCGGATTGATACTTGCACCGAAACCACTGAACGCTTCAACAACAGGCGCAAATGCCTCTTGAATGGCCATAAGGTTCATAGTAATTTGCATTTTCAACGCCATAAAAGCAGCTGCTACAGAACCCCTAAACGTCTCTGAATTTTGCCAGGCCCCTGCCAGTATTGCAACGAACCCAGCGATAGCAGCCACAACGATAGCCACCGGCCCCGTTAAAGCTGCCAGGGAAGAACCCATTCCCACGGCACCCTCGGCACCAAGGCCAAAAGCTGCCGATGCTGACCCAAGCGCCCCGTTTAATAGGCCACCGGTAGCAAATAATCCGGCAACGTTGGATACCGCCCCGGCCAGACCGCCTAAGACTAATAAAATTGGACCAATAGCCATAGCTAACAAGCCCAATTTCACAATAGTATCTTGTTGACCTTCGTTTAAACTCTCAAACCATCCCGCAAGTTCACTTGCCTTAACCGCCGCCGCTTCAAGCATTGGCGCCAGCGTATTCATAATGGCTTCACCCAATGTGGCCATCGACTCTTTAACATTCTGCATGGACATTTCAAACTTTGCGCCACCATCCAGCAATTCATCATAGGTTCCGTCTAAGGTTCCCTCAGAATTTTCAACAACAGCCAAAAATTCTTCATAGGAAAAACGCCCCCCTTTGATGGCATCCGCTAAATCAGGCCCCGCCTTTTGGCCAAAAACGTCGATGGCCATGGTTGTTGCACTGGCAATATCTGGTGTTTCACCAATTAATTGTAACGTCTTTTTAAATTCTTCCCGGGGATCTTTACCAGCTGCTGCCCAATTAGAAATGGCTTTTTTCATACCACTGAATGCGATCTCTGTATTAACCCCAGCCTTTTCCCAGCCTGCAAAGATAGCAATGCTTTCCTGGGTATCAAAACCAAGGGCTCGCATCGGTGCACCGTATTTTGTGATGTTTTCAGTTAATGCTTCAACTGAAATACCCGATGCCTGGCTTGCAGCAGACAATTGATCAAGGACTGATTTATAATCCGCTGTATCAATACCCGCATCACTCATTGCCCGGGAGACTAGCTGGACCCCCTGGGTGGCATCCACTCCGGTGATCTCAGCAAACTTAAGAAAATCCTTGCTCATGGTTTCAAGGCCATCGCCTGTTACTCCAAAGCGTGTGTTAATCTCTCCGATCGCTCCCCCAACATCGTCAAAACTGCCGATGACAGACCCTGAAACATTTTTAAAAATCTTCTCCAAGCCATTAGCAGCGTCTCCGGTGGCACCAGTAGCTTTTAACATTACATCCATACCATCATCAACCGCATTAAAGGCCAAGACAGCACCCGTACCGATTGCAGTCAATGGAGCTGTTACATAAGTAGAAAATCCCTTTCCAAGACCCTTAAGCCCATCGCTGATATTATCCGCAGTCTTTGCAACGGCACCAAACTTTTTACCAAGGATCTCAGCATTATTTCCGGCCAGATCCATCTCGTTATTGGCTTCGCTGGTATCAACAAAAATCGAACCAAATAGTTTGAAGATCTCAAACGCCATTAGCTTCACCCCCTTTCAGGGTTAGATTGATGATCTTTTCAACCTTCTCATTGATTTCATTAATGGTTTCCTGCTTGGTTTTCGGGGTGGCACTCGGCTGAACGCTTTCACTTTGAGCCAGTTGTTTATACGCTTCAAAGGTGATAAAGTTCTCTGGCCCCATATTCCGGTAATCAACTAAATAGCGGTCCCACAATTTCGCATCCTCTTCTTTTTCAAAGGCTTTGCGAATAAATGTAAGACCGCTATCAATATCCATATTTAAAATATAGTCAATGTTGTTATATCGTCTAAGGAGCAACTCCTCAATGTCAGTAACATCTACTGAGTTGCTGACTTGAAAAAAGAAGCCCACTTCTGAGCATCAGCCACATCTTTCAGTTTTTCGATGGTATCCATCAGGTCATTTTCGGCCACTTCTTCCGGGGTGCATTGGAAGGGGCGGGCAATGAAAGCATAGATTTCCGCTTCCGCTTTCTGGTTCGCAAAAATCTCCATCACTGAAAAAGCCAGATCAATGCCAACCTCTGCCTGGGATGGCGCTTCTTTAACAATGAGTTCTGGAGAATTATCATCACCTTCTTCAACAACTTTCAATTGTGGCTTCTTCTCTTTTTTCGGCATATTCTTAGCAACCTTTTTAAGCTCATCCTTAACCCCGGTTCGCTTAACCATCCGCATAAACTCAAATAAATCCGCCGTATTTAGTTTTCGTACATTTTCAATCATCTAATTATTCTCCAATTCTGTAAGTTTCGGTCATGGTTGCACTATCAGCCATGCCGGATTTCATTGCTTTTGCTTTTAAGATTGTATCGGCTGCCACAGTAATTTCAGTGGAGTAGGCCGTATCATCTGCCGTTGGCTCAAAACCATTGGTGGTGTAATAGATG
Organism: Acetobacterium malicum subsp. dehalogenans DSM 11527; assembly: GCF_000472665.1. Lineage (GTDB taxonomy): Bacteria > Bacillota > Clostridia > Eubacteriales > Eubacteriaceae > Acetobacterium > Acetobacterium malicum. Next base: position 25,587 of record NZ_AXAC01000033.1, read on the forward strand.
GTCGCTCCAACAGTCGCACAGCTTAATGTAACTGTCTGGCTGGTTGCGTAGGCTCCGCCCTTCATGCTGGCAACTGGTGTGGCAGCATTAGATCCTTTTGGATAGTAAATCTTATAAGGCGGTGCATCCAGGGTTCCTTCCCCGGTATCCTCGTAATGGCCATAGACGGTAACGGGAATCACACCCTCCTTTTTATCCTCCACCTTGATGTTTAGACCATCAGTTGACAGAGCATTAAAGACCTGGATAATGATCGGCTCCTCACTGCCGGTGATGGTGCCAATGTAGGTGATGTTGCCGATATAATCGGCATCCTCAAAAGCATTTCGCCCGGTAATGATGCTATAGGTGCCGTTGGTCGTGGTATCAATATCAGCGGCACCAAGAGCCATAGCCAAAATATCCGGGGTTGTCTCGATGAAATTAATCACCAAAGAAACATCAATATAGTCAATAATCTCTGTTCCTTTGCCCTTTCCGGGCAGTCCATCAATCTCAATGTTTCGGATCTCAGCAGCCACCTTAAACTCACCACCGCCCTGGGTAGCTCCAATTAGTTTTCCACCAAGTCGGGCCGATTCATAGGTGTCTGTGCCGACAATAAAATTTTTAAAAAACGCCCCGGCACCAGTATGGAGATTATCCATGGTTTTCTGACTGTAACCTGTTCGTACTTTTCCCATTTTTTATTCTTCCTTTCCAAAGTAGCGGACCAGATAAGATTCATTGATCCGCTTAATAATTGTTTCATCCAACCGTTGCCGGTCATCATTTTTATAAATTGTAATGCTGTGATGCTCATTGGTGAGCGTATATTTATTCAAATAATCGCCCACATTATCCGCTAATGTTTCCAGTTCGATGGAGTCCGGTTTGTCCGTCCAATAGTCCAATTCCAGTTTTTTACTGGCCCCGATATCGCTTATTTGAAAGGTTATATAAGGGTAGGGAGTGGTTTTGGTCGTCCCAATATAAAAAACGCCCATATGGACGTTCTGGATGATTTTTTTGATCTCTTCAATTAACAGAACCGTTTTACTCGCCATCTGATCCACCCGTATACTCATCTTCATTAATTAAAGCTAATGCTTCGGCTTCCGACTCCATTGCGCTTAAATATTTAGATTCAATTTGTATAATCGTTTCAATATTATCCTGTGCCGCTTTTGTCAGTAATCCTAGAGCCGGTGTTTTTGACGATCCCTTTTCCTGGAAGCCACCATAAAACGCATTTGGTTTAATTCCAACCTGTAAATTGCACTCTCTTCGACGAACCCAAGGCTGAACATATTTGTTTATTTTCCCCCGTCTTTTTTTGAACTGTTGATAATAATTTATTTTGAATTCTTTACACAAAAATTTACCAACATCACGAAGAGCTGCCCGGGTCAATTCAGATAAGGTGTACTTTGCTCTGTCAACATTTGAAGTAAACTCGACGTGAGTTTTCCCTTTCTTTACCAGTACCTTCGTAACCGAATCAGGTGGTTTCCCCATGTTTAATCCCCCTTTCCAGAACCACTTCGATATCCTCACTGCCAACAGCATAGGTCCGGATCATGGTATAAACCTCATCCTCAAACCGGATATACCGCTGGCCTGCATAATCTGCCTGTTTTAAAGTCAGGGTGATTGATGGTTTATAATCGGTAGTGGCTGCCTGGTAAAACTCAGCCATCCGGATGGATTTCTGATCACAGAAAACATAATCATCAAAGGAAACTACTTCATACTTATCACCGATGGCATTTTCTGCTTCATCTTCGATTCCCAAATAACAGATACTTGTCCACATTTACACACCCACTTCCGGTAAAACTAGCGGTTCCACATTATAATCACCGCACAAGGCCAGATGCCGTTTAATGGCTTCATAACTTTCCATGTACTTCTCACCGTCTTTATTGTCTAGGCCGAAGTTTGCTTTAACATAGGTCTTAACCGCCTGTTTAATCAGCGGATCGGTATCGTCGATGATCTTCACCCCAGATATGGAAAGATCCAGCTTGCAGGCATTGATCAGATCGGTTATTTCTCCGTCAAAGACCGTGTTTTTAATTCTCAGGGAATTTCTTATTGATTCAAGCATTGTCATTACATTCACCCATTAAAAGGGGGCAATGCCCCCTGAACCCTTCTAAACCTTTTTGATAAGAGCAAACGCCTTGGTAGTGACAACATCGCCATCAATAAGGGAATAGCTCATATAGGTGGTTGTTCTTGTTTTAATATTATCTTCCTGATATAAGGTAATATCTTCATTAACATTCATAGCGTAACCTTTACCATAATTGCCAATGAGAATATTTCCTGCAGCTGCTGCTTCTTCTTTTACAGGTAATCCAAACATACGGCCAACACCACCGCCTGTGGTATCTGGAATAAAATAAGGATTCCCCATTTCATTCATAACATTCGCCAGTTCATTCCAGATCGTGGCATTATCTGCGTAAATGGCTGCACCACTTCCCAGATAGCCACTTTTAATTTTTGCCAAAGCCGATGTAATCTTTTTATAGGTAAGTGGATCGGCTGTAGCAAAAGTGACAACCTGTGGCGTTCCTGCTTCTGCATTCAGAGCTGTTACAACACCTTTAGGCTGAGCTTTAAAGGTATCGCTTTCACCTGGTTTTCCTTTTCCGGTAAATGCAGACTTAGCAATGGCATTCCCCATTTTTTCAGCAATTTTTCTAGCGATGTAATTTAAGAAATCACGCATGGCCATTTTCTTTAGCTTCCATGAAATATCAACGGCTTTTGGAAGTTCACATCCTGTCAAATTGACAGTTCCAAATCCTACATCATCTCCATCAGCTGGTGTTGCTTCATCGATCCAGTCAGCATCAGCGATACTATCATCATCCTTAATAATCGTTAAATCACCAGGGACAAAGGTTCTAAAAATATCTTGCACAACAGGGTGTGCATCCGCAATTTCCTGCCAAATCATAGCCGTTACCGTTTCTGGGATCACCACCTGATGATCGGTGGCAGTTTGCACAGCATTCCGATAATCCGTATTGATTTGATCAAACACCGCCTTTTCTTCCTGGGTTGATGGTTTATTTACCAGAAAATTATAAAATGCTCGTTCATGCAGCTCCGCTTCGGTCGTTGTTTCACCAAAACTTGCAAGCACCGTTCCGAACTCAATCCCTTGATTAACAACTGACTGTGTTTCGATATTTACCACCGGTGCCCCTCGTAACGCTGCAGCATTCGCCTGTGCGGTTCGCTCTGCTTCAAACTGGTTATCCAGGGCCGTTACCTCAGCCATTTTCGCATTGGCATTTTCAACATCACCGCCGTTAATCAATCCATCAACCTCTGCCAACAATTCATTTCTCATTTTCAAATACTGTTCTTTAGTCATTTTTCACATCACCTTTCAGTTTTAAATAATTTAAATAAGCCTTTGCTGATTCAAGGTTCTGATCAACAAGGGCTTTTAGTTCATTTTCTGATTTTTCATTTTTCTCCAGAACATTCTCCCGGGACTCCCGCATTTTTGCAATCACACTGGGGCTTAACCGGGGGATCGCTGCGTACATGGCCTTGGCGTTTTCTTTTAAAACACTGTTAAATAATTGATTTTGATAGAATCCCTCTTCATCATCAACCTCAAACAGCACTTTATCCACAAGCCCCAACGCCTTGGCATCCTGAGCAGTCATCCATGTGGTATCATCCATCATTTTTAACGCTGCATCCATGGCCATGCCAGATTTTACACAATAGGCATTAGCAATGGAGCGATTGGCTTTTTTCAAGCTCTCACTGGCTGAATCCATATCCCGATAATCCCCACTCTGAAACGTCCACACATTATGGACCATCATCTGGGCGGTCGGGCTCATTTCACAATAACCGGCCATGGCGATCACGCTGGCAGCACTGGCCGCCAAACCCGTCACCTTGATTTTGACATTGTTATAATTTTTCAATGCGGTGTAAATCTCCGAAGCAACAAAGATATCGCCACCAGGACTATTCACCGAAACTTCCAGCACATCACCGTTAGCCGACCGGATCTTATTCCGGATATCCGCTGCTGTGGTGCAAGGCTGCTCAAAATAATCATAGATCCACTTATCACCATCTGGGACAATTTTCCCTCTTACTTCAATTTCAACTGGCATTCTTATTCACCTCCACTCTCAACTTTTGTGTATTCCTTAACCGGTTGGGTGTCCAGTCGCCGGATCGCTTCATCGCCACCGGGTAACGGGGTCAGGTTTCCTAAAATCTTTCGCCATTCGTTAGGTGTCATGGATCCACGGTCAACCGCTTGGTACAATGCCAGTTTTGTAGTCATGCTGGCATACTGCAGATTGGAAGACTCAAACATAATGGAGTTACCAAACCCCCTCTGTTTTCGACTGAACAACTTCCGGGTAAACTCTCCGGAAGCCTGCAACGCAAATGGCTCAATCTCAGCTTCATAATAAGCGTTCCATTCATCCTCGTTGTACCGGCTTTGGATGATCTTCTCATTGGTACCAAAAAACGAAAAAATGCGCTGGGTGGTTTTATCCATCTGTAGCGCATTGGGTATAAAATCATGGGGCGTCACCTGAACGGCATCCATTTTTGCATCAGTTCCGGCAGCTCCACCCGTGTTCTCAATACTCAAAAAGGTATTGGTAAAATCATCGGTCTGCTGCTTAATATCTTCCGGCCTTAAGGTCGTATTGAATTTTAATAGCCACTTTATAACCGCACTGTTTCTAATCGCCTTGATAATCCCCTGATCGGTGGTGTTGACAATCTCCATCAGCGGGGCCAGCGCCTGAGAAGGACTTTCCCCGAAAATGTCATTGGTATTAAAATCCTGCCGAAGGTGGATCACATCCACATAGGGAAAGGTGACCATCTTGCCATTTAATAAAAAACACCGCAAAAACAAATCCCCGGCCTTATTATAAACCGCTTCCACAGTTGTCGCCGGGATCGGATAAATCGCTACCGGCATTTCGCTGCCATCCCGGGCGATATAAGCAAAAGCATTATTATTAAGCTGTAGCTGGGTGGCCAGCTTCTCCTGAAGCATCTGCCCGGTCATGTAAGGGTTGGGTTCTTCCAGCAGGAAGCGCATATAAACCTCCGGGTTCACCTGAAAATCAGATCCGGTTTGCCGGACGTGCTTGGCGGTCAACTTCCCAATGGCTTTTACCTTTGGCCGAATACACGAACGCACCAGATCGGAATGGTATAAACTGCCATTCCAGGCAAAGAAGCCATTGCCCCGCTCGGTGATCATTTCAAATGAAGTCACTGTTGGGCTCTTATTAAAAAACTGTTTTACTTTTTCAAACACTCAACCACCTCTTCCTAAATCATATTTAAATACTCTGCCATTTTATCCCGAAGGATCACCTTGACAATGATCATGGCCACAGCGCCATCAATTTTCTGTGTCTGGGACACACCTTTCACTGGTTGGATATTGCCGTTAATGTCTACCTTCACCTCCAGATTTTTCAGGCACCACTTATCAATCGGGTGGTCATTATAAACTGACTGTTTGGCAATCAGTTCAGCCTTAAGCTCCTTCATCGGCATGGATAAGGTATGAACACCCTGGCGCACCGGAATCATCGACTGCTTGCCAAAATAATTCTGGAATGCCTGCAGCAAACTGGTATCAACATGCCATGGATCATACCCAATCCAAGGGATATAAATGTCATATTCCTCCTGAACCTCAATGAACCACTCCAAAAGATGATACGGGTTAATCCGGTTTCCCGGGCATACCCGGAGTAAGCCCTGCTTTTCCCATAACAGGTAGGGCACCTGATCCAGCAGCTCCTTATTATTCAAATTTTCTTCTGGCAGCCAGTACATGGATAAATAATAGTCCTTGCCATCATCCCTTCTTTTACAGGCCACTTTTGCGGCTGCAAGGTCTGTTGTCTCGGCTAAATCAAAACTGCCAATGCCATAGCGAAACCCCATTTCCTTAACCTCGAATTTTTCGGGGTTGTAAAGTTCTTCCCAGCGGAGCCATGCGGTGGCTGCATTTTCTGTGGCACAGAAATCTTTGACCATGACCGTGGCTTTAAAGGCCGGATCATTCTTAGCCTTGTTGACGTTATCCCGAAGATCCCGGACGTTTTTAATCACGCCAAGACCCGGGTTCGCTTTTATCCAACATTCCTCTTTATCCCATTCGTCCCGATCATCCAACTCATAAATAAATGGCAAAAACGATTCATCAATTATTTTGCCATCGAGAACCTTACAAGCATATTCATACTGGCTATCAAAAATACACTCCCGTACAAAGCCATTGGTTGTAATGCACGTTAACAGTGGTTGCCGTCGTGAAGACATTGATTGTTTCATCAAATCGTAGAGATCACGGTTTTTAATAGCCGCCAGCTCATCAATAATTACACAGTGCGCATTTAGTCCATCAAGACCATTGCGGTTACTGGATAACGCTTTGATAAATGAAAAATTGGATTCAAAGTAAAGATCTGACTTCCGTTTCCGGATATGTTTTGACAAGGCTTTGCTCTGAGCTATCATGTTCCAGGCTTCATTGAAACCTTTCTGTGATTGATCGAGTTTAGTCGCAATGAAGTAATTTTCAGCTGCACTTTCCCCATCGGCCACGGTCATATGAATGCCAGTAGCCGATAACTCGGTGGTTTTACCGTTTTTTCGACCCCGGATATCCAACACTTCCCGATGCTTTCTGAACCCAGTGTCCTTTTCAACAAAACCAAATACTGCTTGAAACTTTGCTTTCTGAAAAAGCATCAGCTTAAGCGGCTCGCCTAAAACGCCCTGGGCCTGCTTGCAGAAGGTCTCAATAAAATCGATCGGCCGGTTGGCTAGATCTTCATCAAAGACAAACTGCCCCGGGTGCTTAAGGTCATGCATCAGCTTGCTATAAACCTGTTTGATCCGGCGCCCGGCCACAATGTCCCCGGACATGATGGCATCGTAATATTCCTCAATGAATTCTGCCTGGCTCATTTTTTAACGGCTTCCTTTCCGGATTGGAAAAACTGTATTAGCTGATCCTGCTCTTCATCCTTCACCTGGACTGGCATTAAGTCAATAAGCTGCTTCATGGTGTTGGAATACTGCTTCATGAAATTAAGAAACAGTTTGGCTTCCGGTTTTTCCCGCATGAATTCCTGAGATCCATTTTTAAATTTTTCCATCAGCCCTTCTTTGATCAATTTCAGTTTGACTTCTTCAAGTGACACCCTCATAAAAGCAGCATCAGAAATAAGCCCGTCCAGAACTTTAGTAATGTCTTTATCCATGTTGATATTTTTATAAATCTTGGCAATACGGTTTTTTTCAGCCCTGATCTTCTTTTCTTTTTCCAATTGTTCGGCTATGCCCAAAAATATACCCCCCTCCTTTTTTGAAATTTTCCCGTGGAGGAACAGAATTCTTCCACCTCCGACGGTCCTTTTCGACCCCACCCCACATTTTTTTAGGGGGGCTACCCCTTGTGGTTTCGGAAGTACCGGATGACGATTTGCTTCTGCAACTCCTTGTCATTTCTGCTATCATCCAGCATTGCTCTACCCAAACAGGTTTCATAATCCACATCAATCGCAATGATAGATGCTTTTAATCGCTCGGCTATCAGCTCACGCTCGTTCTGCTTAGGAAGTGATGCAATGATCCAAATGTTTCTTGCATCAACCTTCTCAGTCTCGACCAACTGATACAGATGATCACGAACGCTGGCCACAGTCTCCACCAGATTGTCCGGCAGCCCATCCTTGCTTTGCAGACTGAGCGCCTGACCAAGCAGATCAAAGTCAATGACCAGATCTCCATGGTCCATATGCTCCATCACATAGGTTGTCTTGCCAGATGCCGGAGCACCACAGACCAGCCACCGCTTAACCGGCTGAGGATTGCCAGCAGCATCAAAGTAAACGCCATTGTTTGTCAGCCTTACCCGACGCTTGAAGTTATCACCCAGCGGGTTAGTCTTTCGATGTTCATCAAAGTGACAGTCCCGGCACAGCAGCTCAAGGTTATCCTCGCCATAAACTATTTCAGGATCATGGATATTCTCAGGTGTCAGGTAAATCCTATGATGGACTTCCTCACCTGGTCTTCCACAACGCTCGCAGATACCAAACCTTTTCTGGAATATATAATTCCGTTTGGTAATCCAGCGTTTGGAACTGTAAATCTTCTTTGCAAATGCACCAGCCATTTCAGTGTTTCTGTTTTCTTGGAACCAGTGGGTTTACTTTTGTAAACCGAAACATTAAGCCAGGCCCATAAATTGTTTTAAGTATTCCGTAATCATCTATGTATTCAATCAATACATCTTTAATCTTGTGGCTCACAATCTCACCATCTCGTCTAAGTATCTCTACTGTATATTCAATATCTAAAATATTATCGATAGGTTTGCACTTCTCACCAACGTATGCTTCCACAATAAATTTGCTTGGATCAATCTTCATAAAAAAATCACCTCAATTCTTCAAATAAAAACCCGAACGTTATTGACTATTGTCACTCTTATCGTTCGGATTTTTCTGTTTGAATGTTTAATTATCTTAGTGAATCACACATTCAGTTTTTCATCTCTCTACTTACTAGAGTATAAGAAACTCAGACCTTCAATGTTCACCCACTCATTTTTTAAACATTCAACATCAAAAAAATAAAAAAAGCTCACCGTACAAAGTCAGATAATGCCTTTGAATACTCGTGATACTTCTCTTTATCCAGTCCTAAATATAGTTTTGTCTCTTCAATAGAGGAATGTCCCAGCAGTTCTTTTACTGCCACAACATCCTTCCCGCTGTCCATGTAAATCTTATAAGCATAGGTTTTACGCATACTGTGCGCCGTGATCCCTTTGATCCCAAAGTAAGTTGCAGCATCTTTCAAAATATTGCTGATTGCCTGAACACCAATGGCTCCACCCTTCCGGGATGGAAAAAGAAATTCATAATCCCGCTTATCCGTGATATATAATTTCAACTCCTTGGCCACCTTGGGAAGAATCTCAGCCTGCCGGGGTTTCCGGTTTTTCTTTCTGATATTCTTTGAGTTGAATTTCTTCCCCTCATTGATTGTAAAATAACCATGCCGGATCGCTTCCCTGGCATCCCTAACCTTTAGGCCAACTAAATCACCGGCACGATAGCCGGTTGTGATACCAATTAAAAATAAAATGTAATTGCGTCTGCCCTCAACCGTTCTGTTGGATGCCGCTTTTAAATAATCTTGCATATCAAGAACGTCCTGGGTTCGCTTGATTGGTTTCGATGGTTGTTTTCTCACTTCATTTTTCGACCTCCCGTTGCGAGACTGTTGCCGGTTTTAGGCATCCAGTCTGTTTGAATGGATCACTTAGCAAAGGCTTATCAAGACATTGGCCAGAGCGATTATGATTACAGCCCTTACAATCACAAAGGTTATTTTGTCCTTTAATTTCGGCAAGGTGCTGATACATAAACATATGTTTATATCCATTATCCATTTTTTCAAAGCTCCTTTACAATAGCCTTAGAACCATAAATCATCCCGTATTTATATCCGAATTTGCTTAACCCGTAATAATATGCGTTTCTACGACGGTTGTCATCCCACCGGCATATTATTATTACTTTAGAGTTTTTGTATCTAGGTAGTGACTTTATAAATTTTTCAAATTCCAACACTTTATTTTTCGCCCAGATTAAACCCTTCAATCCATCTTTACCTGTTTGTTCGAGGGCCGGATAGGTAGATTTATTCTTGTGCTTTATGACTAAAAAAATATTAAAATAAACGATATTTTTCGTCCATTCTTCCTGGAATTCAATCTTTATTGTTTGACCACTATCCATTTTTTTTACATCAAAGTAATTGCGGTATTCCCCATTTTCGGTATATTTGAACATTCGGAACTCCTTTGCAATTTGGCATAAAAAAGCAACCAAACTTGGCTGCTCAATTCTTTACACACTTTTCTATTTTAGATAATATCATGGTTTAAAAAAAATTGCTGTCACACATTTTGTCATTTTTCGTCAATATTGCCTAATTTAACCGATATATTTCTTACATATCCATAGCTGTAATCCAATACCAACGCAATTTCCTGTAAGCTGTAACCAACCTGATCCCGGAGGTATTTAACCTTCATATTTACATTATCGATCCCCTCAATATGCTCAATGATCTGATCTTTGAGATTTTTTAATATTTTTATTTCTTTATCATGCTCATTAATCTGCTGCTGCAGCACCATGATCTCTGGGAGAATATCTTCAAAAGCTTTTGAGGAATTCCCGTGGATACACTCCGCATCGTTAGTTATGCAGCTGGTTTTAATAACATCCGGGGATAACTTAACCATCAGGCCTATTTTCCGCCTGATTAAATTATCCCGGCATTTTGTTTCTATTTTGATCATCTCTGTAATACTCTGAATCTTTGACATTCTCTTCCCCCCATGTTAAAATATGTTTACGAGCAACTTGGGGCGAAAGCTCCTTTTTTTTATGTCTTCTTTAATTTTAGGAAGCCATGTTCTTTTCAATTTCAACCACATTGGCTAATACCAATTCCTTTGCAAAAATCGGCGGTACAGCATTCCCACACCGCTTAACCTGTTCTGTTTTGGTGATTTTGTTACCATCAGCGTCATAATCGATGATGTAATCCAGCGGGAACCCATTTGCTGTAAACAGCTCCCGGGGATCTAGCATCCGCATTCCGATGTCAATTATTTGATAATCAGTTCCATGGACCGTCACCAATCCAAAACGATCATGACTTACAACCGTTCCACAGGGTTCTTTTAGATCCTGACCGATCCCCTGACCGTAATATTTTATTAAGAACGCTCTGACTTCTCCTAGATGACCGGGGCCAGCAACAATGGTATTCACTGGATCTCTGGAATCAGTGCCAATCATGTGGTTATTCATCTGGATAATATGTGATGATATCAGCGCATATCTTGGACTTCCATCGATCGTCATGATCGGCTCATCAATCGCTTGTCCACGAACTTCTTTTTTTAACGTCTCTGAATGGTACTGAATGATCGACGGTGTAACTATCCCAAACCCATGTTTTCCCGTGATTGTAGGCAGCGGATCGTCAAGGTTATTGCAATAATGCCATTTTGCTCCACTGTAATTAACTTGGATTAAAAAAGGATCTGCATTATTTATTACAAACTTTTCAAGCCCCCTTGCGATCCGCTCCATGGTTTTGTCTGCCAGCGGCCGTACTGTTCGCAGCCCATGTTTTTCCATGATCTCATCTTTAGTATCAAATATCGATGGACAAGGTTTTGAAAAATCCAACACCTCAGAAACCGGGGTATAAGGTTTTAAAATCCCCATTGCCACCTCTTTACTGTTCCGCGGTCCATGGCTTTTAGCTGGCCACGATATTGGGAATCCATCACAACGGGAAACCATAAAGAACCTTTTCCGCTTGGTGGGTGCCCCATAATCGGCTGCAATCAGCTCTCGGAACTCTACCTGGTACCCGATAATTTTCAACTGTTCAACAAAACTATTAAAAGTTTCACCTGTTTTGTTTTTATCCGGCTGGTTGTCGTCACCCAGCGGGCCCCATGTTTTAAATTCTTCCACGTTTTCCAAAATTATCACCGTTGGCCGTACCTGCATCGCCCATTTGACCGCTACCCATGCCAGACCCCGGATGTTTTTATCTTTCGGTTTTCCGCCCTTGGCCTTGCTGAAATGAGTACAATCAGGGCTAAACCATGCCAGATCCACCGGCTGCCCTTCACAAGCTTTAATTGGATCGACATCCCACACTGATTCACAATAATGTTTCGTATGCGGATGGTTTACTTTGTGCATTGCAATTGCCCCGGGATCATGATTGATCGCAATATCAACCGGCCTGCCCATGGCTTGCTCAATTCCCTCGGAGGCTCCGCCACCTCCTGCAAAATTATCAATAATCAAACCCATACTTTCTCTCCAAAGCTCAAATTATTTTCTTCTCTTAAAAATCCCACCGACCACGCCACCAGCAACTCCACACACCACCGCACTCAGGAAAAACAATCCGATCAGTGCCGCTGCAATTCCAGAAGTGGCCAAGGCAAACCAGAAACTAATTGATGCAATATTGATCAATATTTCCATCATACCGCCACCTCGCTAAACAAATTGCCAATTTCAATCGCCCCGATTCCATTATCCACACAGAATGCAAATTCCATCATGCACCCTTTACTGATCATCCAATGGCCTGCAAATATTGCAGCATCACAGCTTTTTAGCAACTTGAAACATTTCAGCATCGCTTCCTGATGCTCCATCTCTTCCGGGATCAGCACCAATGGCCGGACAACTTTGATGCCCGGGAAATGCTTCTGAAGCTTTTCAAAGACACATCTTTCGGACTCTTTGTTTTTTTCAATGCTCTTGCCACCCGTGGTGCAGGGATGGGCTAAGTAGTAGGTTTTACTCAGGTCCATCATGCGCTCACCCGCTTCAATATGATCCGCCCGCCAATAACCATGGTGACTTTCTTGACTGTTGAAGAAAAGAACTCAATGCTCTTTCCATGCCGACATGGGATATTAATCAGACAGTCCCCTTTCATCACTTCCAGCCCTATTTTTTGAGCCAAACCAGCTCCAGCATAAAAGGCATCACTGGTACCATCTTGATACAGAATTTCGATAAAACCATAATACTCACTTCCATATTTACTTTTCATAATATTCCACCATCTCCATTATTTCCTGGGCCAATAATTTGCCCTTTTCCAAATCCACCGCAAAGGCTCCGTTTTTGGCTGAAGTAATCACCAGGCTATCACCCTTGATAATGTATCTCAACCCAATAAACTGGTCACTTTCTACCTCGAAACCGGCTTTCCGATCACGGCCTTCTGATTGAAAGTTATAAATCCGTTTGATAAAATCCATCTCATCCCGCTTTTCTCTTTCTTTTTGGGACAACCCCATATGCAAATATAAGGCGCATCGGCAATATGCTTGCAACCATCACAGATCCAATTCATCATTTGGTCCCGGCTCCATACCACTTTGATTTTACCGCCCGAATCTCACCCTTAACCTTTTCCAGCAGGGCCTTTTCCTGCTCAATGTCCTTGGGATCGGCATCCGGCCGGGTTATGTAATACTGCAGAGCATGTTTGATCGTCTGTAATTTTCGGTATTTATTCATTTTCCATCATCCTTACATTAAACTTTTCGGCGATCCTGCCTGATGCCATTGCGATGGTTGCCAGTTCTTGGGCCACTTTCATTTCGAGATCACTTACCATTAGTAAAATATCATCCTCAAAATGATCATGATGAAATTGGAAATTCTCAAGATCTCTTTCAGTGAGCTCATATTTCAAAGCTTCTTTTAATAGTTTCTGCAACTCGCATCGCTCATGAACGGTCATTTTAATTTTCATATTAAGTGGCTTTTGATATATTTTTAATAACAGTTCGTCTTTCGTCATCTCAATATCCCCCCTCATTTTCCAGCAACCATTCTTTCAGTTCAACGTGAGCCTTTGCAAAAACAAGCTCCATATCAGATCCCTGAACTTCAGCGATCTCTATTCTTACATCAAGTAATTTCCAGATGTGAATACACCAATCCATGGTTTTTGAATAATATATTTCCATGTGCATTGGATAGTTTTCCACTTTCTCTTCAAAGAATTTTAAAAAGTCACTCATTTTCCACCCCATTGTTTATTGCTTCAAAATAAAAAATTGTTCTCCTTGGAGTCGGAATAATCTGTCCAAACCTAACGGCGTTTTTATATGTAACGCTATCCCGGATAAGGCGATCATGCCACTTCCCAATTTCTTCCCTAAAATCTTCCAAATCGAACGTCGATTTATAATGATTACACGAACGGCAAGCTGGCAACATATTCTCTTTTTCATCCAATCCGCCTCGGTTTAGCGGAATAACATGGTCAACTTGCATGTCAGTAATTTTTAATGGAAACCCACAGTAGGCACAATGTCCATCAGTTTTATTATGTATTTCAATTCTTTCTGATTTGCTCAGTTTTTTTCGTTTTATTTTATGTTCCCCCGTTCCAAAACACTTTTTAGTTTTCATTTTCTTTAACCTCGATCAACGGGCAACTCTCATGCCTGTCTTTTTCAGCAACTGTATTAAGTGAAATATCACGTTTAGCGCCGCAATAATACATTGAGCGAAATTCATACCACATTCTAAACCAACATTTCACACAGCTTTCCGGCATTTCCATGTCAATCTTAACCATTTCAACACACCCTCTCTTCCTTAGTGGTCCCATCTGCGTTTGTTATTTTAAAAATGTCATAACCCTCAACGGTTTTAGATTTTGATTCTGCATCGCCCAATATCAGGCATTTTATTTCCTTGAACCCTTTATGCTCCACACTAACCGCATCTTTGAACTTTTCGAGATATCTCTTTTCGAAATCTGCTATCTGATCAGGGTTCATTCCTACACCTCCATTAATGGGCAATATTGCGGTCTTTTATTTGACTGCTTTTGAATTAATTGTTTTGTCTTGTAGCAAAAATATCCAGAATCAGCCTCCGACTTAACATAATGCTTCAACGGGCAAACATGGCAGCTTTTCGGCATTATTTTCATTTCGATGTCAATTTTGATCATTCCACTACCTCAAATTGATCAAACAGCCATTTCAGCAAGAGTAGCAAATCTGCTTTGGTTGTCCCGTTGTGGGTTTCAAGTTCAAGCTCGTGCCGAACAGCTCTTACCTTAGCCGTCTCGCTCATATTTTCCCAATTATCATATTTCATGCTTCGTCCTCCTGAAACTTATAAATCTTTGCCGGCACACCATGAAATAACTTTGTGGTCCGGTTCTTCCGGATCACCCTGCAGATCACCGGGATCTCAGCTTTGCAAATCTCAGACAGTTCATTCAAGCTGCCAGCGGTGGCCAAGGGCCATTCATATTTACTCGTGTCTGCAATCAGGTAGATCATGCGCCTATTTTCTTTTCTTTCCTGAATTTTGCTTTTGCCCATTCAACTTGATCATTTCTGATTTCCTGACGGTAGTTTTTGCCTGTAAATGAGACGGGCACACATTTCTCCAGTATTCTGTCGTAGATTCTGGAATACTCCACCTTCTTCGGATTTTTCAGCTCATTGATCGTCAAATTTGTGGTGATGATCATTGGCAGATTATTTTTATACCGATCATCGACAACCTTGTAGACCTGTTCCATCGCATAATCTGTTTGTCGTTCGGCTCCCAGATCATCGATGACCAGGAGCTTATACCGGTTGAACTCCTTAAAATATGCCGCCTTGTCCTGAATTGAAAAGATATCATCCACAATTTTCGCAAAGCTGGTCATCATAACAGGGACATTATTCTCGATCAATTGATTGGCAATGCATGCCGCCGTAAAGGTTTTTCCACGCCCTACATTCCCCCAAAATATCATCCCCATACCCGTTTTAAAAAAGTCGTTCATGAAATTATCAGCATAGATCCGGGCCATTTCTAAGTTTGGTTGTCCACCATCATCCTGATCGAACGTCCATTTCTTGAAGGCATCATCCTGAATGCCCATGGTCTGCAAACGACGAATATTTTCTTTCTCTTGCAGAACAACAAAACCTTCTGCGATCAAATCGCGTTCCCGTTTTTCACATTCGCAAATACAAAATACTTTTCGTGTTTTATCCAGAAAATGAAGAATCACTTCTTTCGGACTATCACATTTATGGCAGTAGATCAGACCATCTTTGACATAATCGTTAATGTCCACAACGTCACACGTCTTGCTGATTTCCTCAATGTTAATTAACTCCGTCATAGTGAGTCCTCCGGATTAAAACTGCAATCATACTCATACGGCTGACAAGGCACATTTTGGGAAACCAGAATTTTATTATCATAGTTCCCTTCCAGGATCTTGACAAAATTCTCAGGCTTCATGATCCAGTCGAAGCTGGCCATCCAGCCCCGGTCATTGACCCCACAGAGAAAATCACTTTTTCCAGCTTTATCAAAGCAAACGCTGACGGCATCCCGGCCATGCTCTTTGATCCGCTGTTTGATGGCACCCTGACGCTTTGGTGTCGGGACTGTTACCTTTGGCAATCTGGTAACGACACGATTGAATTCATCAATCACTTCATTCCGTTCACCCTTTACTGCTATTGCTATTTCAGTAATTTCTGGGGTACTCTCTCTATCTGTGTTTACATCTGTGTTTATATCTGTGTTTATATCTGGTATAGGTTCGACATTCCTGTCACTTCTATTTGACAAATCTGTCACTTTCATTTGACAATTATGTAAAATGGAAATGCCATAATCAGTAAATGCATACCACAAAGTTCGATCATACTTTAATTCATTATAATTGCCTTTTATGATGATTCCTTTTTCGATCAGATCATCCAGAATTTTCCGGATTTGACGATCTGACCAGAATGGGAATAAATCTTTCCAAGCCTTAATGCTGTTAAATGTCCAGTAGCGATCATCATGGAAATGCTTGTTATTGGCTTCATTCTTTTTAATCCAGAACTGAAGGTTTTGAACAACAATGGCAGCATTAACCCCCAGCTTTTCAGCTACATCTATGTCAAAACTATAATTCACGCCACATCCTCCAGCCTTTCAACCCCTGCCCATTCCAAAGCGGTTCTTAAGTTGGTAGTGAATTTGGTCAGCACCTTGAAATAATGCTTAATACCGTCCGATTTCATCTTGATTTCCTTGTATCCCGGGGCTATAAAATGGAGCACATCAAATTGCTCCGATTCCTCAGCCACGAAGCCTTTTTTCTCTAAAATTTCAATTACTCTCTGTTTTGAATAACTCATGTTTCATCCTCCAAATATTCCGGTTCCAAGCTTAAACTTTCCCGGAACCGGTTAATCATTTTTCTAAATTTATCATCGCCCCTTTGCCGGGTTGACTCCTTTTCCTGCAGTTCCAATATTCTTGAATGCCTGATTCGATCATCCTGTTTATTATTTTTTTCATCCCACCCTTTCCCCACTGTACAAACGCATATAGATATGCTAAAATTGATAAAAGAATCTTTACCTGACCAGGGTAAAATTTTGAGATCGTTGTTCGAGCAACGGTCTTTTTTCTATTGCTGAGAAAATCAGGCTCCATCCGGACATGATGCCTTCCATGAGCTCCTTTATAAATATTTCCGAGGTTTCCAGCTCATGTTCATCAATACGATTATCTAGGATAACCTTTCGCATTTCGCTCTCTAACGGCTGAATATCACCGATTTCGGCCTGAAACTTTAAAAACGCCAGCGGTAGGTTTGTTAACTCCACATCCGGGAATATTGCCTTTCCAATTAAGGTGTTTTCTTTCAAATGCAGCAATGGTAACCATGGTGTACCATAGACTTTTGCCATGCATAGCACAACATCTTCCGGAGGCATGTTCTTCCCAACCTCCAGTGAATAGGCTTCATAGTTTCCAAGGGCCCTGACAGACACTCCCAGCTTTGGGGCTGCTACTTCCTGGGTTAACCCGGCACGATCTCTACAGATCCGATAAATACTTTTGCATGATTCTTTCATGTTCTTTTCTGATCCCTTCGCTTAAAATTAACTTGTAATACTCACTGATCTCTCACCCTTCAAGCTCCGACAGCCTGATCTATATCCACGCTTAATTCTTTACCTTCCTCATCCCCATTCTTTTCTGTCTCCGATTCCATTGTCTGGCTTAGATATAACTCATTCAGATAGGCCAGACAATCCGTAAATTCTGATAATGGCGAATACTCATTGAGTCGGAACATTATATCCGGGCGACGTTTTGATTCCCAGCCCTTTTCATTTATAGCTACATCGATATTACCAACATGGCCGGACAGGTTTAAAAATACGCATGGTTTCCCTTGTTTGCTTTTTCTTTCATCACCAATGGAATTAATTTCAAGGCAAAGGATTGCAATTTGTTTTGCCAGCTCTTTCTTTTTTTCAAGTTCGAAACTCTCTTTAATAAATTCGTTCATTTCTGTACCTCCTTTTCTTTATCGTTCGCAATACGATCCAAGATCATCCTGCAATAATCGGTAGTTACTTCCAACTCACCGGGGATGGTCCTTTCGCTGATCGCCTTCATTTCCCCGGTGCTGATGGTTGCTTCAATGACTATTTCTTTAAGCATTCTTCACCTCCTCAAAATATATTCTGCCTTCACTGAAATCCTCACCGCATTCATTACATAAAAATGTCTCTGTAAAATCATCACCATTTTCTAATGTAGCGGTATAAGCGATATCATCGCTCATGCACTCAGGGCATATGATCTTTAGCATCCTTCTCACCTCCTAACTTGGTTTTTTGCTTTCGTCGTGTAACGCATCGTTACTATTTTCTTTAAAAAAAAGTTCCCACTTAAATCCAAGGGCTTTTCCAATTTTCTTAGCAACCGCAACGGAAGGATTTCTATTCCCGGTTTCAATCATTGATATGTATTCTCTTGAGACGTCAACCATACTGGCTAAATCACTTTGACTAAGTTTCTTTTTTTCGCGATATTCGATCAACCATTTTTTCATATCCTCACCTCCCTCTTAGTAACATACTGTTAACAAAAGTATAACGTAACAGATTGATACTGTCAAGAACTAAATTAACATTTCGTTACTTTAGTTGTGTAACATTGAGTTACGTGTTAAAATAGCCATATATCTAATTGGAGGACTATCATGCTTGGTAATAAATTAAAACAACTAAGAGAAGCTCGGGGCCTAACACAAGCAGATATTGCTAAAGAAATTGGCGTCTCTAGAGAAAGATACAACCAGTACGAGAATAATCGCAGATCTCCAGATTATGACACTCTGGTAATCCTTGCAAAAAGTTTTAATGTCTCCACCGATTATCTCCTCGGCCGAACCGACGATCCACTACCGGTGCGTGACGTCGACCAGGATCTGCACGATGAGCATGATTACAATAAAGAGCTGGATGACTTCCTGAAGGATGATGAAATGTCGTCCATGTTTTATGATTACAAAAACTGGTCCGAAGAAGAAAAAAGAAACCTGTTGAGTATTTTAAAAGGGCAGGAAGCGTTGAGAAAATTGAATAAGAAAGAATAGCGGCAGGCTTTATTAGAGTCTGCTTTTTATTTTGCCAATTTTAAAAAATCTTTGACATTTGTTAATGATTTCATTAAACAAGGGGGCTAAGGTATATTTTATGAAAATGTGTGAGCAAGAATCAAATGACCTAACGGCTGAAAGCATCTATAGAAGCATCTATTTATTCAATCAAGACAAATATGAATTTTCAAAGTGGATCAGAAAAGCTGATAATCTGGACGGGATCAGCATTTACTTCTTTAAAAATCTAATCGCCAAAATCAAATTTTCCAAATCTTTGAAATCTTACTTCATTGCAATACCAGATGATTATTCAGAATTCTTTGCCTCTGGTTCTTTTAAACCAATGCCCCCAGTAAAAAACTGGAGCCGATACCTGGTCAACGACTTTGAGTCATTGAACCATTTCAAGGACTCTTTTTCCGAATTATACTTATTTTTTGAATCTGATTATAGTGATAATAGTGAATTTGGTTGCTGCCATTTATACAATGAATGCAGTGATGAAAAGAAATGCATCCAACAAAATGTGACATTTTCAAACCGTTGCTACTATAAAAAGAATTTAAATGATGGCCGGATATTTTACGGTGAGAATAGAAATGTATAGTCATTCTTGAAAGGGGTTATTTGATATGAGAACAAAAATTATGGCTGAGGAAAGAAAAAAAGGGAAAAGTCTTCTGGCGCTTCCAAGCGAGTATATTGTACTCGATCTCGAAACAACCGGGTATGATCCATATTGGAATGAAATCATAGAAATATGCGCTATAAAATGCGTTGATCATGAACCTGTCGAAAAAATACACACATTTATAAACCCAGATAATAACATACCTAAACACATTACGAACCTTACCGGTATAACAAATGAAATGGTTATCGGAGCACCTAAAATCAATGAAGTCCTTCCAGAGTTTCATAGCTTTGTCGGTAATGATATAATCCTGGGCCAATGCGTATATTTTGATATTAATTTCATTCATGATTCCTACATATATCAATTTGGGGACGGAGTTTATTCTATTGAAAATGATTACGTTGACTTAAATAGAATTGCTAAAAAGATCGTGCCTGGTTTAGAAAATTACAAGCTTTCTACTATTGCATCAAGTTTTGGATTTGATACTTCTGGAGCACATCGGGCAGATTTTGACTGTGAGATAACAAATATTTGTTACAAAATGTGTAAGGAAGTCGCATCATGCCACCCCGACCCGGAGTCACTATTTAAAAGCACCATAAAAAGATACTCCAAGAGCATTTATGAAACCGTGAAAGCCTGTGACATCACTAGAAGTACGGACGAAGTGGATCCAACACATCCATTTTATGAAACGACGTGTGTATTCACAGGCAAATTATCAAAATGCACCCGGGAAGAAGCTATGCAGTTCGTTGTCAATATAGGAGGTTGCTGCGGTGACAGTGTAACGAAAAAAACAAACTACCTGATAATGGGTGATTACAGTTACTGTGATACCATCAAAGACGGTAAAACCGGCAAACATAAAAGAGCTGAGAAATTAAAGGCTGAAGGTCAGGACATCGAAATTATTTCTGAAAGCGTATTTTATGATATGATCCTGGAGCATCAATAGAAAGATTCTGAATTTTTAGGAGGAACCAATGAAAGATTTTTTATATTTAGACACAGATTATCTGGATTCTTATTTATCTCAAATTAACAACGGATTAATTGAGCGCACATCTGATTCAATCACGGATCAGAATGAAGCCACAACTACCTCATCAGGCTCAGAAAAAGGAATAGAAACAGAAGCAGCTATTGAGGGTAAAGTTGGTATTCCAGGCATAACAGGAATAAAAGGGAATGGAAAAACAAAAGGTACATGGAAAGCCCCGACATCCGTATCTTCTTTCGCTGAAACTGAAATTGGACAAAGTATCATTACAAAGACTGTGCATGATGATGCTTTCAATGCATTCTTTAGCTATTTACAAGAAAATGGAATGTGTTTCGAAAATCCAACTTTGAACAAATTTTTCTTTAAATCTATAGATTTTAGAATCATGGACTTAAATTACATGTTTGAAATATTTAACAATAGACACATGCAGAAAATAACTCCCGGCTTAAAAAAAGATGCTAAACTCAATGACGGCCAATTATTGAATCCGTTCAACACAATAGAATTATTGATTCAACTACTTCCCTACAAATCATTCTTATATTCAAATAGTTATATTGTTCCTTTAAAAGAAGGGGCTTTAAGAGAAAAGTCAAATGAGTTGTTATTCAAATATTCTGGGAAAATAACCATCCTTGGCAAGGTGAATAGGCAGCTAGGCCATAATAAAGAAATGAATAAACTAATGGATATCACACCAGATGCATTAGAAGTAACCTATGAGGCAATAGATGATTTATTCTTAAGCATGATGCAAGCCCTTGTCGTCGATTTTAGCAAAAAACCTTATGTTATCTCCCCCATTGCTATTTATGTCGAATAGTTTTTCTAAATGAACTGATCCGTTGATGGGATTGGCTCTGCTCTTTTAATTTAGATAATTCGCATTGCATTTTATCTATTTCTTCTTTCCCATCAGAGAAAAAATTATCATTGAAAACAGTTAGCAATTTGTCTCCAGTACTGATTTGTTTTTTTAACAATTGACTTTGAATGTCCGCTAATGCTTTTTTCATTATGTGCCTCCTATTTTAATCGTGTTTTTTTCAGTATATCATAATTCTAATGATATGATCATTAAGAAAATAGTATTTTTTCATTTCTAATTTTGGGAAAACCCATATCACATATGTAAATTACTGACATCTGCTAAAAATATCCATATTTTACACGGGAACCCATGATGGGTTCCCCATCTTCTTAACCTTCTTCGCAAATATTTACCCGCTTTTTATAGAACACCCGTTCTTTAAACATGCTATAATAAACAAACGTTCTGTTTAGGAGGTGTGTATGAATGATCTTGCATTCAAAAAATCTAACTTAATGAAAAAAAGATATCAAATCAATTCCTTCCCCATCCCACTGTGGCAAATTGAGCAGGCCATCATTGACCAGGGCTTTGATATTGTCATCTCAAAGAATCTCTGTAAATCATGCGTTATTAAAAATTCAGTCTTTATGCCTCATACCTACGACTTTAATAGCCGTGTATTCCTGAGCCATGAATTAGGCCATATTCTCTGTCATAACTGCGATATCCACCGGCTGGATAAAACCATGCAAGGGCGATATGAATGTCAGGCGATTGCCTTTTCTGTTTATTTTTTGCTGCCGATTAGCCGATTTAGAATTGATACGAAATTATATAACCCCTACGAATTATCAGAGCTTTACGGCGTACCTATCGAATTTATAACCGATTGCGTCCCAAAATATCTTGAAAACTGAAAGAGAGAAGAAAACATTATGAAGAAAATGAATGTAGTTGCATATGCCCGTTTTTCCAGCGATAACCAAAGAATTGAGAGTATTGATGCCCAGCTCCGGGCCATTAAAGAATTTTGTTTAAAAGAAAGTTATCAACTGGTCGATGTTTATACCGATGAAGTCCGATCCGGACTGTCGGACGAGCGCCCCGGTTTCTTAAGAATGATCGATGATGCCGAAAAGAATAAATTCCAGGCGATCATTGTTCATAAGCTGGATCGCTTCTCCCGGGACAGATATGATAGTGCCTTGTATAAGCGTAAACTGAAAAAATGCGGGGTTCGTCTCTTTTCAGTCCTGGAGCGTCTGGATGATAGCCCGGAAAGCATCATCCTTGAATCGGTTCTGGAAGGGATGGCAGAATATTACAGCGAGAACCTGGCCAGGGAAACCTTTAAGGGATTAAAAGAAAATGCCCTTCAGTGCCTCCACAACGGGGGAACGCCACCACTTGGGTATGATGTTAACCCCCAGTCTAAAAAGTACGAAATAAACGTATATGAAGCTGAAACCGTCCAGATTATCTACGACATGTATTTAAACGATCATGGCTACTTTGATATCATCCGGAGCTTAAATGCAGCCGGCCGTAAAACAAAGCGTGGTAAACCGTTCGGTAAAAACTCCATATATGAGCTTTTACGCAACGAAAAGTACACCGGGACATATATTTATAACCGCATCGAAAACAGGCGTAAAAAAGGCAATAATTCCCACAATTTGAAGAGCGCCGATGACGTGATTAAAATAAAAGATGGTATGCCATGCATTATCGAACAAAAACAATTTGTGAAGGTAAAAGAGAAGATGGAAAAAAATAGAAGAGCATCGGGAAGATATAAGAATAAATATGTTTATCCATTGTCCGGGTTAATTGTCTGCGGCCATTGCGGAGCATCATACTGCGGTGAGCGGCGCCGGGCAAAAGGTCATGATTATTTTTATTATATCTGCAGCAATAAAAAAAATAATGGCCAATGCAATGCCAAAGACATCAGAAAAGATCATCTCGAAGAAATTGTAAAAAAAGTAATCGAAGCCCGGCTCTACACCTCAAGCGGAATTGCAGCAACGGCCAAAATCGTAAGGGATTATGCAATCTCCAACAGCATGCAAAATTCAAGTAAGCTTTCAGCGTCTAAGATGCAGTATGAAAAGGTCAAAGATCAAATTGATCGGTTAATTGATTCTATCATGGGTGGGATGTTTCATGAGTCGATGAAAGAGAAATTGACATCGCTGGAAGAGAAAAAGTCATGCATCGAAAAAGAAATCTACGCGTATGAAAATACCATGGACGATAAAGTTCCGTCCCTGGACGAAATTAAATATTACATCGCCTGCGATAACCTCCGCACCATGGATGAGCTGGAGCTGAAGAAGTGTTTTCAAAAACACATAAAAAAAATCACCATCCGCGATGGTGATCATGTCCAGATTTCTCTGGTTGTGGATATAAATGGTACGCCCAGAGGGGCTCGAACCCCCAACCTACTGGTTCGAAGCCAGGCACTCTATCCAATTGAGCTATGGGCGCACATAAGTAGATTAAAAAAGAATGACCAGAGTAATACTCAAGTCATTTCAAATTTATTAAATTTTGGAGCGGAAGACGAGATTTGAACTCGCGACCCTCGCCTTGGCAAGGCGATGCTCTACCACTGAGCCACTTCCGCTTATGATATGACTGGTGCGGATGAAGGGACTTGAACCCATACATCAATTGATACTAGATCCTAAGTCTAGCGCGTCTGCCAATTCCGCCACATCCGCTAAGCAATGTTGTTTTCTGTAACGTGCCTGATTATAATAACAAAACATATGGGTTTTGTCAACCCGTTCAGAAACTTTTTTTGACTTTTTTTTTAATTATTTTTTATTTATTCGATGCTATCTTTAAAAAGCTCCATGATATTGCTCTTGGATCCATAAATTAAAACCCGGTCACCCTGTTTAATCTCATCAGATGAAATGACATGATCCATAATCGTATTACCTCGCTTAATTAATAAAATATTTAATTTGTAGGTGTGGCGAAAATTCATTTCCAGCAAGGTTTTTTCTCTGATCTCTGGGGGAATGCAGGTTACAAAAACCTCAGCGATGAGTTTGTCGTGAAACATTTCTAAAATCCGGACATTATTGCAAAATGCCCCTTTTGTTTTGTTTTTGGCCAACCGTTCCACCAGCTCATCAAATTTTCTGACAATCCATTTGGACCGGGTTATCACCAGAATCACCACGAGAAAAATAAACGAATAGAGAATCGTCATCCAATTGATCTGGTCGCCGGAAGAACGAATAAACAAATTGACTAAAAGCGAAACCCCGGACACTGCAAAAAGATAACCAAACAGCATCATCACCCGGGCCAGGTTACGCCGGGCCGCCGAATTAAGAATCAATTCACTTTCCCGGGTGGTGAAGCCACTGTTAGTCATACAGGAGACCGCCTGGAAACGGGCTTTATCCTCCCGTAAACCGGTAAGACGAAAAAGCACGGTGAATATCTCCACCACAATAAAATAAGCGATTATAAGGACAAAAAAACTGACAAGCGATAAATTAAAACTCATGCTGCTCCTTTTTCGCAAGGTCCTCTATCTGAACCGTTTCCTGGTCCGACCTTCCGATTCATATTATGCCGGATAATATCGATTAAATCAAGTCTCGTCGTTTCTTGATATGGTTTTTTAATTCGCTGGGGGTGTTTAAGTTACAGAACATATCCCAATCGGGACTAAACTCCCGGCCTGTTTTTTCATCAATGTAATATAGATTCTCACGTTCAAAACACTTATAAATACTTTTACGTCCGGTTTCTAAAAATGATGCTACTTTAGATGCCAGTTCAACATGGTAAAAAGAATTAAAGGGTTCAATCCATTCTTCATAACGGGTGACACAGCCGCCAATTCCAGGATTGTCCTCAATAAGACGCTGCATGTATACCACAAAATCGTGATTATAAACCGGCATATCACAAGCAGTTACATATAGATACTGGGATCGGGCGTGCAAAAGACCGGTGTAAATACCAACCAGCGATGCTGACAGCTCGACTGCATCCGGATATACACCTCGTACTCCCGAAACACCTGGCAGATCCTCCGGTTTTGATCCGGCAATGATAATATCATCAAAATCAACGGAAAGCTGTTTAACAATACGGTTAATAATGTTTTCACCACCAATCCGCAATTGTTTTTTATCATACCCCATGCGTCGACTGAGCCCCCCTGACAAGATCACAGCTGTACCAAATTTTTTCAAACCCTTCCTCCTTTAATCGAAAAAGGGTGCTTGCGCACCCTCTTCCTGGTTTAGTGAAACCTTATTTACTGATATTAACTTTAACAACTTTAAACGGCGGGATTTTGGCAACTGGATCCAGTTCCCCTCCGGTCAAATGATTCGCCCCGTTATTTCCATAATGGAACGGCATGAAAAGGTTAGCTTCCATTACGCCTGGGTTAAATCGCGTTTTGGCTGAAACGCTTCCTCTTGGTGATGTAACAGTAATGAAGTCACCTTCATTGATGTCATAACCTTTTGCTGTTTCAGGATTGATTTCAACAAATGGCTCACCAGCAATCTCCTGGATACCAGGCGTACGCATGGTCATCGTTCGAGTATGATAGTGCTCAAGAATTCTCCCAGTCATTAAGATCAGTGGATAGTCTTCATCGGCCTGGTCTTGCGGTGGAATATAATCCGCAATCGCGAACCAACCCTTACCACGTGTAAATAAACCTTTGTGTAAGAATCTGGCCCCTTCAGAATCCTTGCTTAAGCAAGGCCATTGAATTCGATCCCCATTTCTCAGTCGTTCATGGGAAACACCAGTGTAGCTTGGGGTTACTGAGGCAATCTCTTCCATGATTTCTTCGGCATTGGTAAAGTCAAAGCCTTTAGAACCCAGCTTCTGGGCAATTAACGAAATAATTTCCCAGTCATTTTTTGCTTCGCCAGGCGCTTCTACGGCTTTTCTTAATAGTTGGATCCGACGTTCAGTATTGGTGAAGGTCCCATCTTTTTCAGCATAAACAAAAGCCGGCAAGACAACATCCGCATATTCAGTTGTTTCCGTTAAGAAAATATCCTGTACTACTACGAAGTTTCCTTTTTCCAATGCATGCTTGACATGATTCGTATCCGGATCTGAAACGACTGGATTTTCACCCATAACATATAGGAATTTAACCGTTCCATCACCAACTCCATTGATAATCTCGGTCAGGGTTTTTCCGGTGTTTGTCGGTAATTTCAAACCCCAGGCTTTTTCAAATTTTTCAGCAACTTCGGGAACTGCAATTTTCTGATATCCAGGCAGATCCCCTGGCAAGGCTCCCATATCACAGGCGCCCTGAACGTTATTCTGGCCTCGAAGTGGGTTTACACCACAACCTTCCCGACCGATTTTTCCGGTCAGCATTGCTAAATTACCAACCGACATAACGCCGTCAGTACCAGAATTATGTTGGGTAACACCCATCGAATAGAAGATGCCGCCTTTATCCTTGGTTGCATAGAGCAGTGCCGCTTTACGCATATCTTCAGGATCAACTCCACAAATTTCAGCACAACCTTCAACCGTGATGGTATCCATGAATTCACGGAATTCCTCATAGCCTTCAGTACGCTCTTTACAAAAATCAATCGCTTCGACGCCGGCATCCAAAATTGCCCGCATCATCCCATTCAAAAGAGGTACATTTGTCCCTGGTTTGATTTGCAGGAATACATCAGCGTATTTCGCCAACTCGATTCGTCGCGGTTCAGCAACAATCAAAGCAGCCCCTTTTTGTTGGCGCTGTTTGATTTTTGCACCAATTACCGGGTGGGTTTCGGTCGTATTTGAACCAGTAACAAACATGACATCCATGATATCAATCTCATCAATACTATTGGTCATTGCACCACTACCAAAGGATTTGGCCAAACCGGCAACGGTTGATGCATGACAAAGTCGGGCACAGTGATCCACGTTATTGGTTTCTCCAACCGTCCGGATAAACTTCTGGAAGACATAATTATCTTCATTTGTACATCGTGCTGATGACAGACCTGCCACCGCTTGAGGACCTTCTGCTTTTGCTTCTTTAAGCTTCTCTGCTACTAATGTTAATGCTTCTTCCCAGCTGGCTTCTTCCAATACCCCATTCTTTCGGATTAACGGAGTTGTCAGACGGTCTGGACTGCTGACAAAATCATAGGCAAAACGCCCTTTGACACATAACAGATTATCATTGACATTTCCTTCAGTACTGTAAACGTCAGTAATTTTGTTGTCGATTACTTTTAGATTCAAGGTACAGCCCACACCACAGTAAGGACAGACGGTCTGAACTGTTTTCGCATATGCAAATGGTTTAAACTGTTTTGGTGCCAAAGCACCAGTTGGACAGACAGCGATACAATTACCACAGCTGACACATTCTGATTTACCTCTGGGTGTTTCAAAAACCGGGTTTATATTGGTTTCATAACCGCGGTCACATTGCGCTAAAATGTGGTTGCACTGAAGATGCTCGCACACTTTGATACATCGATTACAGAGCACACACTTATTTGGATCGTAGGTATAGAACGGATTTGAATCATCGATTGGTTTCGCCATCACCCGTTCGGTACCAAATGCCTTAACCGCATCATATTCAATACAATTTGCATTAAATTCCACAAATTCACAACAACCATATTTATAACATGTCATACAGTCAAAGGTATGATCTGACATGAGCATTTTTAATACAAATCGGCGCGCTTCTCTAACCTCCGGCGTATTGGTATTAACCACCATACCTTCCGCTGCTGGGGTTGAACAGGAAGTTTCGAGTCTTCTTGCTCCAACGACTTCGACGAGGCACATGCGGCAGCTGCCTTCTGGTGTGAAGTCTTTAAAATTACATAATGTCGGGATGTCGATACCTATGGAACGAGCTGCCTTAAGTATTGTAGTTCCTGATTCGACACTAACTTTTTGTCCATCAATTGTCAAATTAATCATAAAATTATTTCTCCCTTCTTTTAGGTCTCCATTATATTCTATAACATTAAATTTGTCATTGATGTTTTTTTGTCAAAAAAATTTTTTAAGATATTCATTTAAGAATTGTATATTTATTCATTTCTGAATAGCTGCGAATCCCCTCACTGCGGGGTTATGTAACGCTTTTCAAAAACAATTACCAAATAGGATTGGTTAAAATCATTTGTTTGTGATATAACTAACGAAATTTAAACGTCGATAAATTTACCCGTACAAAAAATACCCCTCATCAGGAGTAATCAAATGACAGTAAAATCTGATTACTGTTTAAACCACTGCAAATTCTTTATAGTTTTGCTTACCCTTTTAATTATTAGGATAATTTTTCACGAAGCGATCTTATTTTTGAATTTCAGTTAACCCTCACTGCCAGGCTTCAATTATACACCCTCATACAGATCTACTATTCAGGAAACAAATAAAAAAGTGCAAAGCTTACTTTACGCAGCTTTACACTTATGGTTTAGATGGCTCGATTATCTTTATATGGAGCGGAAGACGGGATTCGAACCCGCGACCCCCGGCTTGGGAAGCCAGTGCTCTACCACTGAGCCACTTCCGCAACGCTACTATTATAACAATAAATTTAGCACACTGCAAGGATTTAATTCTCTTAATGCATTTTTTTATTGGCTCGTATCCCAACACTTCGAAGCTAAAATATCATTGTTACTACATCATTTTAGTTGATACGATGTTTCTTGGTTTTTCAGCGTCAGATTTTTTATCCCAGGGCAGGATATCACCTTCCTCTTTGAGATAGTCCAGAATTTCCCAGACCCCTTCTCCGGTATATGAACTGACCTCAAATATTTTTTCACAGCCGGTTAACTCTAACCAGTCAACAGCTTGCGCAATATTTGCATCTGGTGCATCAATCTGAGTTACGATACCAATAACCGGACGGTTACAAACCCCAGTGACACATGGCGGGTAAAGGGAATAGGGTTCCGTGGCACTGATCAGCAAAGCTACAATATCTGACTCATACGAGTAAAGAGCCAACGCACGAGCTAAGCTGCTATTCTCTGCATATTCCCCTGGTGTATCAATCACGACATCATAATGATTGATATATTGGGTTTTTTCATAACGAATTTCTTTTCCTTTTAAGGCTTGTCTTAATGTGGTTTTTCCACATTCACTTCTACCGACTAATATCATTTTTTTCATGTTATGCCTTCATTCTCAGGTTTTTGTAATCTCACAAATTGTAAATTTTAAGGTATTTTGTAAATAGGCTAAAATAGTTTTGATAGCTGACTCCACCTCTGATATTCTGCCTGTAAACATCAGAGTACCACTGAATCGATCAATAAAGCCCAGATCAATAACCGACGTTTTTACAGCTAAATCTCCGGCAATGACAGATATTTCTGATGGTGTCATACTCAGTATCCCGATCGCTGCTTTCTGATAATCGACGCTGGGATTCAAGCCCAGTTTTTTATAGACAATTTCATCTGGACTGGCAATAATATGTGCTAACGTTACCTGTTTACCCGGAACTGTTTCCTGGATAATTCTCAGTTTTCCTTCATTCATATTTAAGATATTTTCCATTAAATGCCACCTTTTCTTTATGTCTTTATATTCATTCAAGAT
This sequence comes from Acetobacterium malicum subsp. dehalogenans DSM 11527, assembly GCF_000472665.1. Taxonomy (GTDB): domain Bacteria; phylum Bacillota; class Clostridia; order Eubacteriales; family Eubacteriaceae; genus Acetobacterium; species Acetobacterium malicum. Next base: position 55,755 of record NZ_AXAC01000033.1, read on the forward strand.
TATTGAACCATTATATCATGTTAAGAAGAAATTTAAATGGACACATCTGTTTTTTAACAGTATTTTTTTAATAATTGCAGGGAAAATTTGAGACTCTCAAACCTACTTCTCAAAACAGGCGCAAAAAAACCGCATAAACTGCGGTTAAATTTAAAAATTGGTGACCCATGGGCGACTTGAACGCCCGACACCCTGATTAAAAGTCAGATGCTCTACCAACTGAGCTAATGGGTCATAATTAAATTAAGTNATTGTTTGTCTTCATAGGTTTGTATGATCCATTTGTTTGCCAGACTAAGCGATTCACTCAAAAATGTTCACTTCCTACGGTCGTGCATTTTTGGTTCTCTGCTTATACCAACTGAGCTAATGGGTCATGTTGTATTAAAGGTTCGTATTTTCAATAAAAACTCTTCTCATCCTGATTGGATGAGTTTTTATTAAAAATGCGTTTGCTTTATCACTGTCGTTTCGCTACCGCTCAACTTCCGACCAATTTCATCCCTGAAATTGGGATAAAGCTTTGGTGGGAGAAGATGGTTTCGAACCATCGTAGACGTCGTCAACGGATTTACAGTCCGCCCCCTTTAGCCACTCGGGCATTCTCCCACTTGATTTTTGACAAAAAAATGGAGCTGATGAACGGACTCGAACCGTTAACCTGCTGATTACAAATCAGCTGCTCTGCCAATTGAGCCACATCAGC